>DATELZ010000182.1:0-91988 GCA_035276045.1 Pyrinomonadaceae bacterium
TCTTCAACATTCGCGCCAACTACAGCAGGTTCAGCATCGGTCGATCTTATGACCTCGATCAATTTGGCGGCGCTGCGAACCTTCTACCAGGCACGCCCGGATCGCTTAACTTCGATCTAAATGCGCGTGGCGCTGCGCTGCTGATCGGAAGCAACGCTGCGAACGTTCAACGGCAGTTCAATCTTGTCGGCGCGACTGACATCGTCTCCGGAAATCATACCTACAGGTTTGGCGCTGACTATCGCCGCTTGTGGCCCATCATCGGCATGCGGACCCTTGAAGAGAGCGTGCTCTTTGATGGCGTCGATCAGGCTATAACTGGCAATGCCGCGCGCGTTGGCGTATTCAGGCGCGCGCCGGCGCAGAAACCGGTCTACACAAATTTCTCGCTCTATGCGCAGGATGAATGGCGGAAGTCGCAACGCTTGACGTTGACGTATGGGGTGCGTTGGGAGTTGAACCCGCCGCCCTCCATCGACGGCATATCGCCAATCGCGGTGGACCAGGTGAACGATCCAAGTCAGCTCAAGGCCGTCGCGCCCGGCGCTTCGTTATGGGACACGACTTTCCTGAACTTTGCGCCCCGGTTTGGATTTGCATACCGGCTGATTGGGAGAAACGATCCGAAACTGATCGTTCGTGGCGGCGTGGGCGTGCATTACGATCTGGGCCACGAGCGAACCGGCGATGTTTTCGCCGACTCGGCTCCGTTTGTCAGCGGCAGACCTATCGTGCCTGCGACCGTCTTCGATCCACACCTGAAACTTCCGTACACGTTGAATTGGCACGTCTCGCTCGAACAATCACTTGGCAATTCACAATGGATCTCGGCGGCGTACGTCGGCGCTGCCGGACGAAGACTGCTGCACACGCAAACTCTGTTCGATCAGAACCCTGCGTTTCCTTTTCTGCGTTTGACCACAAACGCGGGCCGCTCGGATTACCGCGCGTTGCAAGTGCAGTTCAACCGAAATCTTTCGCGTGGACTCATGTCTTCTGTCTCGTACACGTGGGCGAAATCGTTGGACAACGTGAGCGAGGATTCAGCACGCGCGGTGTCGATGACCAGCGACAACCCGGCATTCGATCGTGGTCCTTCGGATTTCGACGTCCGTCACCAGCTCGCGGGATTGGTTTCTTACGAACTGCCTGCTGCTTTCAAGAGCGGCCTCGGTCACAAGCTTTCTCGCAACTGGGCCGTCGACTCGATCTTCAACGCCCGTTCCGCGAGACCGGTAAATGTTGTTTACATGTTTCCGACGCCGTTCGGCGTGGCTTATTTACGTCCTGATGCCGTCGCCGGTCAGCCGCTTTCTCTGCTGAACCCCGCTGCATTCGAAGAGCCGGCAGTCCTCGAACAAGGCAACCTCGGTCGCAACAGCCTCCGCGGATTTCCTCTTTACCAGATCGACCTTGCCTTGCGTCGTCGTTTCAACTTCAGCGAAACCCTGAGCATTCAACTGCAAGTGGACGCCTTCAATCTGTTCAATCACGCGAACTTCGAAGATCCGTTCGGCCGCGATCGTGTATTGGGCGGTGTTTTCGGCAATACCTTTATTCCCAATACGACGTTTGGCCAGTCAGCTTCACTTTTAGGCCAGGGGCTTTCCGGCAGCGGGAGCACGTTCGGATCGTTCTACAACACAGGCGGGCCCCGTGCCTTGCGCTTCTCTTTGAAGCTGAGGTTTTAAACATCATTTACGACCTACCTACCGTTTAGGCTAGAATACGCAGCGTTCCGTGTTCATCTGAGGTTGCCCGCCCGCGAACCGCGCGGGGGAAAACTCGTATTGACTGTTCATGACTGACGCTGACGATCCGACAGATAAGCTCAAAGCCGACCAGAGCGGGAAAAAGCGGCGTGAGGAGGCTTTGCCCGAACGCATCCTGCGCCGCGTGCTCGAAGGCATGGGCGACGTCGTCGATCGCCGTTTCGGCCGCACTGTCGAACCACGCAGCGGACTCACCACTTCAAAGCTCATCGATCGCATGAAGAAACTGATCGACGAGCGCGTCCGCGACGAAGGACCCAAAGGACGCATCGCCCCGCATCATCTCCTGCTGAAAGTCGAATGGGGCACGCACTCGGAAGCGCCACCGGAAATTCTCAACGATCTGAAAAACGAAGTGCTCGCGGCGGCGATCGATCACATCAACGATCATCGTTATCGCACGCTCGGAAAAGTGACCGTCGAAGCGGAAGTCGACATTTTTACGACTGGTATCTCGGTCGATCCGACGTTCGGCGAGTTTGAAGAAGATCTGCGGCGCCAGGACGAGGAACGGCGCGCCGCGAAGGCAGGCGTGCCGATCCCCTCAGCCGCGCCGGTGATGCCCGATATCGAAGTGCTTGCCCGAATCACGCAGCAACACGGCACGCGCGAAGTCCCCTTGATCTTCAAACCGGGCGGCAAACGACTTAACGTCGGACGCGCATCCGACAACGAACTGACGCTCAACGACGCCAGCGTGTCTAAAATTCACGCGGCCTTGCTGATGACGGCCGAAGGCACGTTGCTCGTCGCGGACACGGGTTCAACCAACGGCACTTACATTAACGGCCGACGCATCGCTTACGGCGAGTCGCGGCTCATCGAAGACGGCGACGTAATTGGGTTTGGAGATGTGGAAGTGCGATTACGTAAAAGTGAGTAGAACTGGATGACCGCAGACACATTAATTCTGCTTCTCCAAACTCCATCACCATCTCCCCTTCCCACCCCGCATGTGCCCGAGCGCATGCCCGCGCTGTTCACGCTGATCTACGTCGGCGGGTTTGCCTTCGTCCTGTTGGTGCTCCTGCTCGGACTCGTGCGCAATCGCAAACGCCCCGTGGCCACCGCGGCGATTCCCGAAGGCCTGCCGAAGGAAGTTCGTAAACGGCTCGGATCACATTCAACCAATCGCGGCCTGCGCGCATTGCGGTGGTTGTTTGTGCTGCTTTCGATCGGGTTGTTTTCGTTTCACATTTACTGGGCCAACTACGCTTCGGAAAACAACGAGAAGTTTCAGCAACTGAGTTACAAAGACCTGCGCGTGCGCCGTTTGTCGGAATCCAGTTTAAGAGGCTGGATTCTCGATCGCAGCGGCCGGTTGGACCAACCGCTTGCTTATTACAAGCGCAACGCGAGCGGCGAGATCCGGCGCGAGTATCCGCTCGATAAAGCGCTATCGCATTTGTTCGGCTCGGATCGCGGCGATCCGGGATTGGAGCGCGCGTTGTTTGGCGTGCAAAGCGGCGCGCTTCCGGAAGCACTCGAAGTGGTGCGCGGACAGTCTGTCGATTTCAAAGGCAACCAGGACGTGCGGCTCACGATCGATCGCACGTTGCAACAGACTGCGGTCGATTTATTGAAAGGCAAACACGGCGCGATCGTCGTGATCAATCCGCAGAATGGCGAAGTGCTGGCGCTGTACAGCGAACCTTCTTACAGCCTCAGCGAAGTCGACGACGAAGCCACCTGGATCCGGCTGGACGCAAACGAACGTGACAAACCGCTCGTAAGCCGCGCGCTCGGCGCTTACTACATCCCCGGTTCAACTTTCAAAACGGTGACGATGTTGGCGGCGTTTATCGCCGGCGAGCAGGACACCGAGTTTATGTGCAGCGGCAGTGGTTACTACGCCTCGCAGGGAGCGAATGTGATTTACGACGACGCCGGTCCGGCCGAAGTGCATGGCCGTATCGGGATCGATCACGCTTTTGAAGTCTCGTGCAACCAGTACTTCGCGCAGATGGGCGTGAAGCTAGGTCCGGAACGTCTCAAACAAGCCGCTCAATTACTTGGCATCGGCGCTTACGACACGCCGGCGGAAGCGTTGCGTGGACGAAAAGAGCCGGAGCTTTGGAACGGCAGCACGGAAGCTGTGAAGCGTGCACTCGCGCCACGCCAGGCCACGATTGTCACCGGCAAACAGATCACGAAATACGACCAGGCTCTGATCGGATACGGCCAGGGTTACGCCGGACAGATGACGCCCTTTCAAATGGCGCTTGCAGCGGCGACTGTCGGCAACATGGAAGGCAAATTGATGAAGCCGAAGATTGAATTCAACCTCGTGCCGCAGGCGTACAATCAGGTCGTTTCGGCTTCAACCTCGGCACGGCTGCGCGAGATCATGGGACTCGTGACTGGCGGTCCGAGCGGCACCGCGCGCGGCGTGTTTGCCCCCGTAAAAATGGCGGGCATCAACACGGGCGGCAAAACCGGAACGGCGCAGAAAGTCGTCCCGGTTTACGATCCGAAGACAGGCCAACCAAAGACGCGGCACCGGATCGAGCGCGACAATCGCGGCAACATCATTCGCGAGTACGAAGAAGTGATCATGGATGAACAGAACCCGCGAATCGACGGGTGGTTCCTGTGCATCGCGCCGCTTGAAAAACCGCAATTAGCGATCGCGGTGATCGTCGAAGGCGGCGGATATGGGTCGAGATCGGCGGCGCCGATTGCCGCGTCGTTAGTGATGAAAGCAAAAGACCTGGGGTATTTGAGGGGGAGATGAGGGTGATCTTGGATCTTTAGTCTTGGAACTTTGATCTTTGGTCTTGGAACTTTGATTTAGCCTAACGACCCAAGACCCAAGACCCAAGACCCAAGATCAAAGATCAAAGACCAACAGCCGTTAAATGAAGAACCGCGCATCATCACATCTGTTGCTAATCCTCGTGATTCTCGGGCTCGAGATCATGGGCTACATGGCGATTCACCGCGCCGGGTTGTTGCGTGGTTATGAAACGTCCGTGATCGGCGCGGTGCGCGACCTCTTGATCTTTATCCCGTTGATCATGTGCGCGCTCTGGCTTTCGCGCATGAAACGATTCTCGGGCAACTGGATACTGTTCACGACCGCGATTTTGCTCTTCGGGTTCGGGATGCTGATCCAGTACCGGCTCTACAGCGATCCGGAATATAACGCGCGTAACAAGGCCGCCGCGCGCGAACAAAAGATGGAAGCGCTGCGCATGCGCTACATCATGGAGAACTATGATCCGGTCAAGAAGCAGATGATGGGCCTGCCGCCGACGCCCGCGCAGCCAGTCGACATCGATCAACTGCCGAAAAGAGAGTCGACTTACTCGCTCTGGAATGCGCTTACATCCAGTTACACCTGGATTCCGATCTTCTCCATTTTCGCGCTGGCGATCGCTTACTCGATGTGTGTGCGCGATGGATTTCTGTTATGGCTGCAACGCAACAGTTTCATCATCGTGCTGTTCACGTTGTTGCCTTTGGCAATGGCAGTCGTCACGTCAAGCGCCGGCAAAGCGCTCGGCAACATGACGCCGTGGGAGCCTTCGAAGATTCCGTTTCTCGTCGGTTTCGCGGGCATACTCACCGCCCGTTACAAAGATCTCGCGGAGACTTATTGGGGCATCCCGCGCGCGCGCGACATCGTGCCGCTGGTCGTGATGGCGATGATCCCATTCATTCCCTTCTTTGCGCTGAAAGACTTCGGCCAGATGCTGATCTTCAGTGGCGCATATACGACGTTGTATCTCGTCGCCGTGCGCCGTTGGCCGCAACTGTTGCTGTTTGTCGGTTCGGTGTTGCTGGTGATCAGTATCCTCGTCGTCGGCGCGTTGCCGCGAGATATTCAGGAGAAAGTGCCGCTCTTGCCGACGATCGCGCGGCCGATCAGCGCCGCCCTGCCGTCGCGTATTCAGCAACGTTTTCACCTGTGGCTCGACGGTTTCGATCCACCGTCGCCGGAAGTTTCCTGGTGGAAACCGGAATACGAGGAAGCACTGAACCAGGATCCGCGCATGAAAGAACTTGCATCGCAGAGTCCCGCGCTGCAAAGGACCGTGAACGTCGACATCTGGTTTGACAAGCTGGCCTTTCAACCGGCACAGGCCACGTTTGGCATCGACTCAGGCGGGACCACGGGCCGGGGGCTCGGCCTGGGATTTCCGGAAGTCATTCCGATTGCCGATTCCGATTACGTTTATGCGGCGATTGCCGAAGAAACCGGCCTGGCCGGTGGCGCGGTGATCATCGTCGCGGTCATCATTTTTGTTATCGCTGGTGTTCGCACTTCGCTGGAGTCGCGTGATATGTTTACGAAGTTGTGCGCGGCAGGTCTAACGGCGTTTGTGGGTTTTCAAGCGTTTGTGAATATCGGAGGAATTTTACGAGCTTTGCCGATGACGGGAATCACTTTGCCTTTTGTCAGTCACGGCGGTTTTAGTTTGATTACGAGCTTTGCGATGTTGGGGATGTTGATGGCGTTTTCACATCGAAACGCGCGCGACCGGGTGATCGCGGAAATGCCAGAGACGAAGAGTTCCTCTCCCATTAAGCTGGAGGCAGTGCAATGAGCGAAGACAGGAAAACCTTCAAGGTCCAATCCTCAGCGCTTTCCGACCGCGGGTTGAACGAACGCCGTCCCCTTAACGAAGATGCGTTTCTGCACGACCGCGAACGGTTCATCTTTGCAGTCGCCGACGGCGTCGGCGGCGCGGAAGCCGGCGAAGTTGCTTCACAAACCGCAATCGAAGTGCTCGACGAAGCTTTTCGTCACCAGGTCGACGGCGCGGACGTCGAAGACCTGATGGAACTCGCGATCCAGCGAGCCAACGCTTCGATTCACCAGATGGCCCAGGAGCACACGAAGTTCTCGATGATGGCGACGACGATCGTCGCGCTTCATATCAAGGACAACGTTGCCACCTTCGGGCACGTCGGCGATTCCCGGCTCTATCGCCTCACGCCTGACGGCATACTGCGCCGCGAAACAGAAGATCACTCGATCGTCGAAGAAGAAGTCCGCGCCGGACGCATGACGCCGGAACAGGCGGCAAACCATCCGAGCAAGAACGTGATCAGCCGCGCGCTCGGCGCTGAACAAGGCGTCGAGGTCGACATGAAGACGATCGAAGTCGAGGACGGCACCGAGTTTCTTTTGTGCACTGACGGCATCACGCGTCACGTTTCCGACAACGAACTCCGCCAGCTATTGCTCGTAAACAACAACCTCGACGAAGTTTGTAATGAACTTAAACGGCGCTGTTACGAACGCGGCGCGGAAGACAACCTGACCGTCATCCTCGTTCGGGTGGGCGAGCGTCTCGACACCGACGACCGGCTGGCCGAACTCGAACCGACGATCACGCCGGAAACGCAACCGGTTTATGCTGCGAAGCCGAACGGCCAACCTGCGCCCGTCGTCGCGCAGAACGAAGGCAGTTTCATTCCTGCTTCGCGCATCGCGTTTCCCGGCACTCCGAGTGACGCAAGCATCGCCCAGGAACGATTGAACGTTGCCGACCCGGCTGTCACTCAGAAGAGAGGCAGCGCCGGCGCGAAACTGTTTGGCGCTTTGGTGGTCCTGCTGCTCCTCGCCGGAGCTTTTTATGCAGGGGCGCGTTACAAGGAACGAATTCCCTTCCTCGCGACGCAGACGCAACAGCAGGCCGCAGTCGCTCCGGTCCAGGCGCCGACGCCGAAGCCGGAAGAGCCATTCGTCAACTTCGAAAAAGCGCGCCGGCAGGTCGATCAAGATCCGCGCGCCTGGCTCACTAGTGAACCCACCAGGGAACTCGTGGCTGCAAACGTGCAGAATCCTCTCGATTCGCCAAATGCTGAGTTTTTGTATCTTTATGGTCGCGCAAATCTGCTGACCGGCAACACGGAAGAAGCCACCAAAGCGTTCGACGCTGCGATCGTCAAGGCTGGCGCAACACCTTCTCCGACCAACGCAACCATCAAGAATGAAGCGATCCTCGGTTTGGCGGCCCTCAGCTTCCGCACGAATCGCGATCGCTGGAAAACACTCAATCAATATGAAGAGTTGACGAAACCTCCCGCAAACTCCAACGCCCCGTGAGACTGGAACCCCTCACCCGTTGCAGTGCATCTAAGCGAGCGAATTTCAGGTGCGAATCAGGGCGTAACTAATGTCGGAACTCAAACTCCAGCAAAGCAGACTCGACGGCCGCTATGACATCGTCGACTGTCTCGGACGCGGCAGTTACGCTGAAATCTACGTTGCCAACGACCTCGCTGCCGTCGACGGCGCGCCTCGCACAGTCGTCATCAAAGCCCTGAACCTGTATTTGCAGGACGAGCCTGACGCGGAACTCGAACGAACGCTCGTCGCTAATTTTCAAAACGAAGCCGTCGCGCTCGATCGCGTGCGACATCCCAACGTCATCAACCGTCTCGGACATGGAACGGCGATCGATCTCGCGAGCACCACTTTTCACTACATCGTCCTGGAATATCTTCCCGGTGGCGATTTGTTTGCGCTCACGCGCACGCGGCCGTTGCCGATTCAAAAAGCATTGCGTTACCTCGAACAGGTTTGTTCCGGCCTGGCCCACGCCCACAAGTGCGGCGTCATTCATCGCGACATCAAGCCGCAGAACCTGTTGCTGACTGCCGACAAAGAGGTCGTCAAGATTGCCGACTTCGGCGTCGCGCGGCTCGACGCAAACGAAGGCGCGATCACGCGCGTCGGCACGAACATCTATTCCGCGCCCGAGCACAACCCGCTGATGCAGACGGGCCAGCTCGACACTTCCGGTTTAAGAACTCCAACGCGCGATTACTTGACGCCAGCCGCCGACATCTACTCCCTCGCGAAGACGACGTACACGATGCTCGCAGGCGAATCGCCGCGCCGGTTTGCGCAACACTCGATCACAGAGCTACCGGCGGCCATGAGCGATCAGTTCTGGTCGCGTTCCGTTTTGCGCGTGCTCGAAAAGGCCACGCAAAGCCGGCCTGAAGATCGTTTTCAAACTGTCGAAGAGTTTTGGGATGAGATCGCGGAGGCCAGTCTGCCGCCGACGCAGCCGTTACAAATGGTCTCGCCGGAAGCCGAGCCGCGACGTAAACCCAGCGCGGATCTTTCCGTTGAACTGGAAGACTTCACCGAAGCCGCGCCGCCACGCCCGCATTTCGCAATCCCGGAACCACGCGGCGCTGCGCCACAGGAAATCGACACGATCAAACGTCCTCGGATCGTCGTACCTATAAGCCTGGAGGCACGGCGGCAGATGGAGTTGCGCGCCCGTCAGGACATCAAGGCGCAACAGAACATCGCCGACGCGCGGCAGGAGCGAAAAACGTCGTCGTCTGTGTTGCCGCCGAGCCGGACGAAGCGAGCCATCGTCGCCGCCGGATTGATTCTGGCGTTTTCCGGTATGTTACTCGCGACCCACAAGTATGTGACTACGCGTTGGAACCCGCTGGGGACGATTCCACTGCCCGCTGAAACCACGACGATCGTGGGGCGCGAAGGGGTGACGACGACCGATTTGAACTTGCGCTCGGTCGCCAGTGCAGCCTCAAACCAGCCCATCGGCTTGGCTGAATCCGGTTCGAAGGTTAGAGTGCTCACCGCCGACAGCAACAACATTTGGGTCGAGGTGCTGGTGGTCGAACACTCGCGGCCTAAGCGCGATCCGTATTCGTCCGACCGCGGTTGGGTTAACAAGCGCTATATTAAGTTTGACTGATAACAGGAGAGCTTGGATTGGGCCTGCTTGAATCGATACGAAAGTGGATTGACGGTGAGACCGGCGAAGACCTGCTCGAAGCAGCCGACGAACATGCGAAACCGCGGCGCGTTTGGGAAGAGTTCCTGGTAAAGATCGCGCGTGAAGTCGAAGCGGCCATGCAGCGCGAGATGTTCACCCCTCCCGGTGGTCCAACTTACATTCCTCGCGAATACATCGTTTATCTCAGTCCTGACGACGATAAAGACTGGCAGGGCGACAAACGCCGCGGGCTCGAACAGGGTCTCTTTCACGTGCTCTCCGAACGCGCGCGCGAACTGAGCGGCACTACGCAACTGGCGGTCAAGTCGTTTGCCGTCGAGCTTCGTGTGGACGGCACGCTGAACAAAGGCGAATTCCGCGTGCAGGCCGTTTGGGATGAAACTGAGAGCGGCCACACGATGGTTACGCCGCGCGTCGGCGGTACACAGTCGTCGTCGCCGGCGTTCAATCCCAACGACACGGTGGTGGAACGAGCCGAGGACGTCAGCGAGAACGAGCAGACCGTGGTGCGCCCGAAAGCGCCTGCTCTTTATTCAGTTGAAGTATGGAATAACGGCGTGCGCCAGGCAGTCGTGCCGATCACGAAGAACGAGATCACGATCGGACGCGGTTCGCGAAGTATCTCAGTCGACCTGCCGATCAAAGGCGATCCGGAAGTGAGTCGCGTTCATGCAGTGATGTCGCGTGATAACGAAGGACGGTTCTGGCTGGTGGCCAAAGGAAGAAACCCGACGCTGGTGAATGGCCGCGAAATATCGCGTGAAGAACCTACGGAAGTCGCGCCGGACCAGAAGATCTCGATCTGCAATTTTATTATTCGGATCCAGCCGAGGTAGAAACACGGATCTTGGCGCCTTCAAGGTCCGCGATCAAGTCTTTCAAGAGTATTGCCACGTTCTCACCTTCGAGATAAGGCTTGCCGAGCATCTTCGTAATCGGGCGTTTCTTAGCTTCCCCGTTGACCTCTTTCAAGATCGCTCGCGCAAACGCCGCCACGACTTTGCCGTCAAACTGTTTGCCGCTGTTCTCACGCAGATCGCGCACCACGTCTTCGAATGTTCGACGACGTCGATAAGGCCGATCGGTCGTCATCGCGTCAAACGAATCGGCCAGCGAGACGATCTTCGCGCCGATCGGAATCTGCTCGTCAACCAAACCGTCCGGATAGCCGCGTCCGTCGAGACGCTCGTGGTGATACTTCGCCATTAGCGGAATATCGGCATATGGATGATTGATCGGCGCAAGAATTTCGTAACCGGCGGACGGGTGACGATTGAGTTCGCTCGATAACTTGGCGTTGATGTGATAAGGCGCGTTGATGATGTCGCGATCGACGACGAGCTTGCCGACGTCGTGCAGGTAACCGGCGATCTGGATTCCCTCGACTTCCTCTTCGCTCCAACCCAGCTCCCGCGCAATGATCTCGCTGTACCGGCCCACGCGCTCGGAATGACCCTGCGTGTACTTGTCTTTGATATCGATCGCGGCGGCGAATGCTCTCACGGTGTCGCGATAGATCGCGCGCAGCTCTTCGTACAACCGGCGGTTTTCCTCGGCGCGTTGGGCTACTTGTTCGAGCAATCGATGCGTATGAATGCCGACGCCGATATGCCTGACCATCGCTTTGATCGTATCGAAGTCAGCGCTCGAAAACTCTTCGCCGCTCGCCTTCCCGCCCAGCAGCACGAGCCCGGTGACTTCACCGCGCACGATCATCGGCAACACCAGTTCGATTCCGGCGCTGCGGAGTGGCTCGCGATGGCGATTGATGAAACCGATCTCGCTGTCCAAGATTAAATAATCGCGCGCGTCTGCTGTCAGCAAAGCCTGTTTCTCGGTTTCGGTGATGGCAAACTCACGCAACACCTCGTCGCCGAGTCCCCAAACCGCAACGCAACGAAGCGAAGTGGCCCCGTCACAGTCGACACACTCGGCGACGGCGCCGCGCCGCAACGCAAGCGTGCCGAGCAGTAAGTGAAGCGACGTACGGACCATCTCCGTGAAGTCGCCCGTGCCGGCAATCTCCTGCCCGAGATCGGCCAGGGCGCCGAACGTGTAGATGAGTTTCGGTGTAGAAGGCTCCATCGATAATCAGTGGACTATCGGGATCGTCTCATAAAGGGAGAGATTAAGTACTGCTTCACGTTCGTCCTTGGCGAGCAAAACGTGTCGGGTGAGCCCAAGCATTTCGAACAACTCAATTGTCTGATGATTTACTTCCGAAAAAGCAAGCCGTGCTCCGTTTCTCTCGGCTACGTCGATGATGCCGAGGAGAATCGAAACTCCAATACTGTTGACTAAGTGGGTATCGCTGAAATCAATAACCAGTGCCCGGCAACCGCAGTCGATATGCCGGCGGCATTCACGTTCGATCTTCTCACCGGTCAGCTTGTTGAGATAGTCGCTCGCGTAAACAACAGCGGTGGCGCCAACACAGTGAGAGCGTACTAAACCTGCATTTGGTTTATTCACTCTTCGGGCTCCCTCCTGCCTTCGAATGTTCTTATATAGCGACACCCGCACGCGGTGTCTGAGGTTTTTTTATTTCCTAGTAAGTCTGGGCTGAAGCGATCAAGAAGAACTCTGGCGAAGATATTTGGTCATGCGCAGGCTGGTGCCGTCGTCAACTCTCTCGAACTCGACTTCGTCCATCAGAGTTCGAATGAGTTTCAGTCCCCAACCGCGTCGTTCTTCTGCCGCTTCTGAAGTCGCTGTACCGCTACTCGCACCGTTTAGATTGGCCGGCACGATGCCGCGACTTGAAATAGTGACCACTAATCTATCACTTTCAAGGCGAAAACGTTGATAAATTTTTCGATCGGGGCTGAAACTATGTTCAGACGCGTTTATACAGGCCTCGACAACCGCCGTTTTGATCTGGTTGATGGCCTCCGGACGGAACATCAAACGCTTCGCGATCTGCTCCGCCGTGCTGGCCGCGATCAACTCGTTGTCTTCACCCATCGGCACAACCATCAAAAACTCATCTGAATCAGTAGGTTGCCCGACCGGTCCGGCGAAAGATTGTCGTGTCTGCTGGCCGAGTCGCGCCGTCAGTAAAGCTAGTTGCTGCCGGCACGAGGCGAAGGCTTTGCGCTTGCTCAATAACCGGTTTGCATCGTCCGTGAAACCTTCGTTCGAGATGAGCCAGAGTTGGAAACGGCTGAAACCGAGGTTAAGGGCGAGAGTTTCGAATCGTTCGCACCAGGAACGGGCAGTGTCGGCGTCGACCTCCAGTTTCGACTCGATATCGACGGCGAGCCAGATTACTTCCTGCGCGTCTGAGTAAATGCCGTCTTCGAAAGTATGCGCGATGAGACAGCGATCTTCGTCGCTGAGCTGTCGCATGTCGGTGTTCAAGGCGACGCAACTCGCGAGGTGGACGGTCTGCGGGAGTTTGAAAAGATCCGATTCGGCTTCGAGACCCGCGTTTATGGCATCGCTTTCCGCGCCTTTGTACTTGCGGGCGAAGCTCTCGTAGTTAAAAAGAGTCGCGGGCACGCGCTGGCCGTCGAAGCGCTTGATCAGTTGGCGCAGGCCGCCGCCGGCGAGTTGTTTGTAATGACGCGCCATCGTGTGCGGCGCGCGCTTGAGTGAATCGGCGACGGCGTCGGCGACGACTAAAGCCCGCGGATCGTTGAGTACGTCGAGGCGATAGCGGACCTTCAGATAGTCTTTCCATGCTTGCGGGCCGGCGCCGGCTTCGATGATCGATTGGTCCCAGTTGATAAATTCCTGCACGTGGAGGCGATGCAGTATTTCCTGGAGTTCAGCGGCGGCGACGTGCAAACGCTTGCGCCAGACTTCGAATGTCGACGTCTGGTCTTCGCCTGCTGCCGCTTCCCACAAAAGACGGATCAGCAGGTGTCTCGTGTCGAGTCGCGGCGAGATCTCTTCGAGCAACTCCGCGAAGTGCCGGTGAAGATGCCCGCCGAGCAGTTCGTCGACGTAGAGACGTTCGCAGTCGAGATAAGAGTTCAAGGACACGTTCTTCTCGCGCGCGGCTTGGAGGAAGATGCTGATAAAGTACGGATTGCCCGCGAATTGTTGCACCAGCAGATCTCGTGCGTTCTCGCTGATCGCGACGTGCTGGCGGCGCGCGACGTGCTCGACGAGCAGCGCTGCTTGCTTCGAGTCGAGTTGGCGCAGACGAAGAATGTCCAGCAACTCGAAATTGCACTCGGCTTCGTGCGCGGCTTCGAGTATCTGGCGGCGCAAACCGGCGAGCACAAACGACACCCCGCCGCGCCCGAAGACGCGCAACAGTTCCGTGCCCAACACGACAGCGCCATTCAAATACTCCGCGAGTTGAGCGCCGTCGAGCATCACCAACGGACGCCCGCGACCGGCAGGAATGCGTTGTGGCGCGCCCAGGCAAAAGCGCACAAGCGCTTTGTCGTCGTTGCTGAATCTCAGGCGCGTGTACGAGTCGACTAGCTGTTCGATCCACGTGAGATCGCCGGGCGGCGCGAGTTCGACGAGATCCTGTAACGTCAACGTCGAATGTGAAACTACCGGCTCGTCGCGGCGGTAGGCGATGTATTGCTGGAGAAAAGTCGTCAGAAACTCGATCGCGGCGCTGACGGCGGTTGTTTCGTTTCGCGTGAAAGCGAAGTAGATAGGAATGACGTCAGCCCGTTGGTTAAAAAGTTGATCGTAAGCCTGGCGCAGCAGTTCCGAGACGCCCGCCGATGGTTCCATCAGCAGCAACAGGCCGCGGCCTGCATTTGCAGGATCGGCGTGGGACAGGATCCGGTTTAGTTCCTCTTCGCGCCCGACGAAATCGTATTGCGTCACGCGGCCGAGAATGCGCCGGAAGTTGTCACTGGAGCTGCGCCTGTTCATTTGTTGTGCTGACCGATGGCATCGTCGAAGTAAAACTCGACGCGATCCTTGCCGAGACTCTTCGCTTGATACAGCGCGCGATCGGCAGCGGCGATGATGTTCTCCGAAGTGTTTAGAATCGTGGAGAATGTCGACACGCCGACACTGATCGTCACCCGGCCCAGGGGCTGGGTTTTGCCGTGCGGATAATGCGTTGTATTTACTCGATGCCTGATGCGATCCGCGATGGTGGCCGCTTCCGTCATCGCGGTTTGTGGCAGCAGGATGCAGAATTCCTCGCCGCCGTAACGTGAAGCCACGTCTGCCGAACGTAATGCTCCCTTCAGGCAGTGCGCAGTGATCTGAAGCGCGAGATCGCCTGCCTGATGTCCGTTTTTGTCGTTATAAGCTTTGAAGTCGTCGATGTCGATCATCAGGAAGCTCATCGGGTAATCGTAGCGCTTCGAACGGTTCAACTCTTCCGCGAGCCGCTCTTCCAGGTAGCGGCGATTGGGCATCGCGGTCAGTGAATCCGTGATCGACATCAGTTGAAATTCAGTGGCGCGTTCCTGCCACTCGGCGCGTTCGAGCGCGACTGCCATTTGTGGACCAATCATGTCGAGCAATGTCAGGTCGACTTCGTCGTAAGGCCGGCCACTCGACTTGTCGGTGATGTTCAGCACGCCGACTTTGCGTCCGCCAATCGTGATGGGATAACTGATGAAGGAATCCGTCTTGTACGACCGCTCGGGGGGCGCTGGTTTGCGGCCGGAACTGCCCAGATCGTGGACGACGATCGGTTTTCCGGTGTTGATGGCCTCGCCCGAAATTCCTTCGCCTACTCGTATTGGACCAACCAAACCCGGCTCGGTGCTCAGGCCGCTTGCGGCTTTGAGAATTAGTTCATTTGATTCTTCGTTGAGCAGCAACAGCGAGGCGCGTTCCGATTGGAGCAGCTCTTTCGAGTTGGCGACGATCGAGTCGTACGTGTTCTCCGGACTGGGTCCGCTGATTCGTTCGAGAAAATGTTGGAGCGAGTCGGCGAAGCGCGAACGATATTCGAGTTCGGCGCGCAGGCGCTGGACTTCCTGTTCGAGATCGAGTTGCGGTTTTTGTGGTGTCGCCGGCTCGGGTTGTTTTTTGGAGACGGTGGCCGGGGGGTGGACCGCCGCTTCATGGATTGCCGAGCCGTTTGAGCGGGCAGTGCGAAAACGTTCCGCTGATTTGTCGACGCGTTCCGCCAGTTCGCCCAGGCGTTGGCGTTCGGTGAAAAGAATGTTTGAGAAGATGTCTTCCGTTGTCGAGAGACTCTGCAAATCGCCGGTGCGGAACCGTTCCATCAGCCGTCGATAGTCCGCGCTCTTCACGAAGGCGCGTCCTCCGATCACTGCGAGTTGACGTTTGCCGCCGCCAATCTCGACCGGTTTCGCGAAGCAATGCAGTCCTGCATGGCACTCGTAATCAATTGTCCCACCAGCTTTTATTGCTTTTGAGTGGGCGTCGCCGCAGTATGGATTGCAGAGCGATGCATGTTCGGGAGAGGTTTGAAAAGCGCGGCAGATCGAGTTGTTGTTTGAGACGGCGATTGCGGGCGGTTGCTGACCTTCGACGAGGAGGAGTGCCAAGCCACAGGATTCGGCCAGACCGTCCTGGACCTCGGGCCAGGCGGGTGGCGCACCTGCGCGATGTTCCTGAGGATTCCGGGCAATGGGGGATCTTCTTGGCATCTATTCGGGGCACCTTGCTGGTATCTGGGCAACCCTCACCCGCCCAAACCTAGCAAGTATAGATTTCAAATGTGTGACCTACAAAGACTTAACTACGGATTAAGCAATACTGGGCTACTCATCATCCGCACTGAGGAGTTTACCCTAGTGCTAAACGTTTAATAGGGGTGCGATTTCGGGGGATTCGAGGGTTAAATCGTTTGTTTGACGCCACTCTCGAGACCGGGCGCCTCGCCGGGTGCGACGGTTTCGATATTTGGTTGCGAGGGACTGATGCGGATACAGGCAGCGTAATGCGCCGGTTTGATCTCGACCAACTGCGGCACCACTTGCTTGCAAACTTCGATCGCGTACGGACACCGCGTGTGGAACGGACATCCCGAAGGCGGATTGATCGGCGACGGCACGTCACCTTCCAGAACGATGCGTTTCCGAGTTGCTTCGATCTGCGGATCGGGCACCGGCACCGCGGAGATCAATGCCTTCGTGTATGGCATCAACGGCTCGTTATAGATCGTCTTTGCGTCCGCGAGTTCGACGAGTTTGCCGAGATACATCACGGCCACGCGATCCGAAACGTGCCTGATCGCGCGCAGATCGTGGGAAATGAAGAGATAGGTAAGGTTTTTCTGGCGGCGCAGTTTTTCCAGCAGGTTCATGATCTGCGCCTGGATCGAAACGTCGAGCGCGGAGATCGGTTCGTCGGCAACGATGAAATCGGGATCGACGGCCAGAGCGCGGGCAATGCCGATGCGTTGACGTTGTCCGCCGGAAAATTCGTGCGGATAGCGCTTGATAAATCGTTTGCTCAAGCCGACGGTTTCGAGCAGTTCCTGGACGCGCTGTTCTGCTTCCCTGCCGCGCGCTAAGCGGAAAGTTTCGAGCGGCTCGCCGACAATCTGCCCGATCGTCATGCGTGGATTCAACGACGCATACGGATCCTGGAAAATGATCTGCAAGTGACGCCGTTGTTCGCGCAGTTGGCGATCCGAGAGATGCGCGAGATCGCGATCGCGATAAAAGACCTGGCCGGACGTCGGTTCGGTGAGACGCAATATCGCGCGTCCCAGAGTCGACTTGCCGCAGCCTGATTCACCTACCAGCCCAAGCGTCTCGCCACGTTTGATATCGATGGACACTCCGTCGACCGCTTTAACGACGCGCTTCACGGCACTGCCGCCGAGCCACTTGTCGAGCACGCCACCACCGCCGAGATCGAAGTGCACTTTCAGATCTCGAATCGAGATCAGCGTTTCATGGTCCAGCTTTGTTTCGTTAGCGCTCATTGAACGGGCGTGCCTCCCGACTCCGCATAAACTTCATGCGCAAAGTGGCACAACGAATAATGATCGGCGTTGAGTTGCACAAACGGCGGAAACTCGCGATGACAAATCTCGGCGACTTTTTCGCACCGCGGCGCAAATGGACAGCCGGGCTTCAGATGGGCCACATCCGGCGGCAATCCCGGAATCTGGTACAGCTTGCCCTGTTCCGCCGTCGGGTCCGGCACCGAGCGCAGCAGTCCTTTCGTGTAGGGATTGCCCGGAACGGCAAACAGTTCCGACGTCTTGCCCTGCTCGAAAACCTTTCCCGCATACATGACGATCAGGTGGTCCGTCATGCCGGCGACGACGCCGAGATCGTGCGTGATCAGAATCACACTCGTTCCGGTCTTGCGTTTGAGCGTCTTGATCAATTCGAGAATTTGCGCCTGGATTGTGACGTCGAGCGCGGTGGTTGGTTCGTCGGCGATCAATAGTTCGGGTTCACATGAGAGCGCCATCGCGATCATCACGCGTTGCCGCATGCCGCCCGAGAACTCGTGCGGATAGTTGTCGGCGCGCGCCTTCGCGTCGGGAATCCCGACCGTCTCCAGCATCTTGATCGCATGCGCCCGCGCCTGAGCTGCGGAGTGGCCCAGGTGAAGCTGAGTCATCTCCATCAACTGCTTCGAGATCTTCATGAACGGATTGAGCGACGTCATCGGGTCCTGAAAGATCATCGCGATGCGCCGGCCTCGGACCTTTCGAATCGCCTCGTTCGACAAGAGCAACAGATCCTGACCGTTGAAAACGACTTCGCCGGAGACGATCTTTCCCGGAGGATCGGGAATAAGCCTGATGATCGAGAGATTTGTGACGGATTTTCCGGAGCCTGACTCGCCGACAATACCCAACGTTTCACCGCGCTTGAGCTGAAACGATATGCCATCGACAGCCTTGACGATGCCGTCTTCGGTTTCGAAGTACGTGCGCAGATCTTTTACTTCGAGCAGGTTGCCGTTTTCAGTTGTCATTTTCCATTTGCCATTTTTCGTTTGTCATCTAGATGGATTGGCCACTTCCAATGTGCAATAGGAAATGGCAACTGATAAACGACAAATAGTTCACGTGGTCCTCATCTGCGGGTCGAGCGCGTCACGCAGGCCGTCGCCCAAAAAATTGAGCGAGAAGAGTGTCAGCGCCATCGTCACGCCGGGAAAGATCAACTGCCACGGATAGATCGCGATGTTCTGGATGCCGTCAGACGCCAGGCTGCCCCACGATGCCAGCGGCGCCTGCACTCCAAAACCGAGAAACGACAGAAATGCTTCCGTCAACATGATCTGTGGAATCGTCAACGTCGCGTAGACGATGACCGGTCCCAACGTGTTTGGCACGAGATGACGAAAGATGATGCGCGGCACGGAAACGCCGGTCGCGCGCGCGGCCATCACAAACTCCTGGTTCTTCAGCGACAACACCTGCCCGCGGACGATGCGCGCCATCGTCAACCACGAAACAGATCCGAGCGCGATAAACAACAGGATGAGTTGACCTCGCGGCGTTTGACTGCGAAACATCGAGAGCAACACGATGACGACGATGATGTACGGCAACGAATAGAGAATGTCTACGATGCGCATCATGAAGTTATCGAGACGCCCGCCGACGTAGCCGGCAATCGCGCCATAGCTGACGCCGATCAGTAACGAAACGAACGTCGAGATGATGCCGACGAAGAGCGAGATCTGTCCGCCCTGAAGCACGCGCGCGAGTTGATCGCGTCCGGCGTTGTCAGTGCCCATCGGATGCGTCCAGGAGAATTCGCCGTTTGGACCAGTAAACGGCGGAAACGATTTGATCAGCCGGATGTCGTTCGTGGGAATGTAATCGGGCGTAAAGCCCAGCGTGCGCCTGATCAGAGTAGGCCCGACGAGCGAAGAGATGGTGATGAGCGAAACGACGATCAATCCAAACACGGCGAGCTTGTTTTTCAACAAGCGGCGCCACGCGTCACGCCATAACGACGTGCCGCGCACAAACTCACCCTCGATCGTTACCTCTGCTGGAACATGAATCAGATCAGGATCGGTGCTCATCACTAATACCTCACCCGTGGATCGAGATACGCGTACGCGATATCAACCAGTAAATTCATGAACAACAATGTGATCGCGATAAATGCGACGACGCCGATGATCAAGGGCTCGTCGCGGTTGAGCGACGCCTGGATAAAGTAGTTGCCCAAACCCGGCAGGGCGAAGATCCGTTCGACAACTACCGTTCCGGTTAACAGAAACGCGAGCGCCGGACCGGTGTACGAAACCACGGGCATCAGCCCGCCGCGCAACGCATGTTTGATCACGACGTCACGCTCGCTCAGTCCCTTGGCGCGCGCGGTGCGAATGTAGTCTGAACGCAAAACTTCGAGCATGCCGGCGCGGGTCAGTCTCGCGATGTAAGCCATGTAGATCGCGGAGAGCGTGATGACCGGAAGTATCAGGTTTCGACTCGGGAAACCGCCCCAACGCGATGGTGGCAGCCAGTACAGCGTGAGTGAAAACACGAGGACGAGGATCGGGCCAAGCACAAAATTGGGCACAGAGATGCCTAGCATCGCAAGCGTCATCGAGCCGTAATCCCAACGCGAGTTTTGTTTGAGAGCGGCGATCGAACCGGCGATGATGCCGACTACGAGTGCGAGTATATAAGCGAGAATTCCAACCGCAGCGGAGACGGGCAAGGAACGTTTGATGATCGTGTTAACCGATTGGCCTTCAAATCGCAATGACGTGCCGAAGTCGCCATGACGAACGATGCCCCACATCATCTTGCCGTATTGCTGGTACCACGGCAGGTCGAGGCCGTACTTTTCGCGGATGGCCTTTTCGATGGCAGGCGGCAGTCGTCTCTCGCTCGAGTAGAAGCTACCCGGAGCGAGTTTGATGAGGCCCCATGTGATCGTAATCACAATGAGAATGGTCGGAATTGTGACCAGGAGTCGTCTGATTATGAAGCGAAGCATCGTGCCGCTTGCGAGCTCCTAGTCCGCCATGCTTGGCATTGCGTAATCCCACTTTGAGGGATCGCGCTCGATGTAAACGAACTTCCACGGAAACAGGGAGCCCGCGTTCGGATACATCCCTTTTACATACGGTTTTTTCACCCAGTTGATGGCCGCGGTGTCGATGGGGATCATCGGTTGCGCGTCGATCAGGAATTTCTCGGCCTGGGCCAACATCTCGTAACGCTTCTTATGATCGAGTGTGCGATTGGCTGCGTCGAGCATCGTCACGTACTTCGGATCCTGCCAGCCCGTGCCGTTTTCGCCGCCCGTGTAGAAGAGACTCAGGAACGTGAACGGATCCATGTAGTCAGCCGACCATGCGCCGCGTGAAAAACCTTTGTACTCGAGCTTGGCCCTGACGTTGAGAAACGTCTTCCACTCCATGTTGCGCAGGCTGATCGTGATGCCGAGGTTTTGCTTCCACTGCGCTTGCATCCACTCGGCCATCGCCTTGTTCGATTCCTGCGTGTTGTAGATGTACTCGACCTGGTCCACCGGGAAACTCGGACACGAATAACTGCCGTCGCCCCGCTTGATCACCGGGAAACCAGCTTCGCCCATCAGACGCCGCGCTTCGTCCGGATTGAACTGGTCGCCTTTCGGCTGTGGATATCCGGCGAAGATGCCCTCCGGCGTGAAGGCCGTCAGCGGTTTGACGATCTTGCGCCAGGTGGCCCACGCGTTCTTGTCGATGGCGTAGTTGAACGCTTTGCGCACGCGCACGTCGTTCATCGGCGGCTGGGTGACGTTGATCAGCAGGTAGTTGATCGCGGCCTCCGGGCCGTCCATGTAATCCTGTTTCTTTCGCACCACTTCAAGCCACGCGTTCGGCACGGTGTGATTGAGCACCGCGTCGACCTCGCCGACTTTGTAGAGGTTCATGATCGTCGGATTGTCGGCGATCGGATAGAAATGGATCTCGTCGAGTTTGACGGTGGCGGCGTCCCAATACATCGGATCGCGTTCGACGACGAGCTTGTCGTAAGGCCGCCAGGTTTTTACTTTGAATGGGCCACAAGTGACGATGTTCTGCGGCTGCGTCCAGGCGGAGCCATACTTTTCGACGACCTGGCGCGGCACGATGCGAAACACCTGGTGGGCCAGCAAACCGACCATGAATGGCGCCGGTTGGGTCAACGAGATGCGCACCGTGTACTTGTCCACTGCTTCGATACCGATATCTTCTGCCTTGATCGGGACGAGTTCCTTGCCTTCGACTGCGGCTTTAAGCTTCGGATTTGCATCGAGCGCTTTGGTGCGTGCTTTCACATCGCCGGGAAGCGTCAAACGCTGTGCTGTATGCAGTTGGCGGTGAAACTCTGAGTCGACGTCGACATATGGCTGCGACTGGCCTTCGGGTGTTGGATATTCACCCTTCGCGTCTATTGGCATGCCTGCGAGTGGCTCTGGCGGAGTGTGTTCGTCGAAGTCTTTCGCGTTGAGAAACTGGCCCGTTTGCCGGTCGCGCACGAAAACTGCCTGTTCGTTGAAAGCCTGAGCATACTTAATGTAATAAGCGAGATAGGCGTTGCGTGATGCTGTTTGTTTCGCGAGCGCGCGGCGGAAACTGTAGACAAAGTCGTTCGCGTCGATCGGATCGCCGTTGGACCAGCGGCCGTTTTGTCGCAGATAGAACTTGAATTCGGATGAATCGTTGTTGCCCTGCCAGCGTTCGGCGAGCGCGGGACGCGGTTCGAGCGTTTTCGCGTCATACTCGACCAGGCCGTCGTAGAGCGCCATGTAGATGCGCGCTTCCGGCTGTCCATTGCTGATCGCCGGATCGAGTGATTCGGGCTCGTCGCCAGTCACGTAACGAAAGATGTTTCGCTCGGGCGGCTGGGTCTGGCCGAAAAAAGCCTCGCTACCGGACGAGACGGTGCACGATACGGCGGCGAGGGCAATCGACGCCAATAACAACAGCATAGCTATCTGCTTCTGTTTGCTCATCAGACACTCGCTTTAAATGAGGGTGGGAGATTCTCAACTACAACCAGAGAGACGAGGGCAAGTTACCACGCAGACGAAGGATTTATCAAGATTTATCGCAGGTGAGCAGTGTCTTATTTGGCTCTGCGTTCCTCGGTGAACTCTGCGTCAAATATTTGGAAGTCAGTGTTTACGCAGAGATCTCAGAGTTACCCAGAGAACGCCGAGTTGAAATTAAGACACTGCCCGCAGGTGGTCTAAGATCCGTGTAACTAATGCTTCACCGCGTATCCGAGACCATCGCCGACCGGGAGGACGACCGCGCGCAACTGAGGATGGTTGATGAAATACGGATTGAACTCTCGCAGCGCGACTGTGGCGGTTTCTGAATTATCGCCGGCCACTCTTCCGCCCCAGAGCAGATTGTCGACCAGCACCACGCCGCCACTGCGCAAAAGTGGTAAACCAAGATCGAGATACTGTTGGTACTCTTCTTTGACGGCGTCGATGAAAAGCAGATCGAACGTCTCTTCGAGATTGGGCATGACGTCCAACGCCTTGCCGCGTTCGATGCGAACGCGTTCGCCTATGCCGGCACGTTGAACATAAGCTGAGGCGGCGGCAATCATCTCGTCGCTCGGTTCGATCGTAACGACGAGACTGCCGGCGCCCATGCCGCGCGCCAGGTGGACCACCGAGTAACCGATAGCCATTCCGATCTCCAACGCCTTGCGTGCTCCACACGCGCGCGCCGTGATCTCGACGAATGCCGCGACCTCGCGATCGGCGATCGGCACTTTGTGCTGCGCCGCGTAGGCTTCCATCTCGGTGAGCAGTCGATCTGTTTGGGGTAGGAGTTGATCGAGATACTCGGCTTGGTCGCGTTGCAGTATGGCGTCGATTCTGGCTTTCATCCTGTTCTCCTCGTGTTTCTGTCTGTTTGAAGTTGACAGAACTTGTAACTATTTACTTTTTTGTTGAGTTAAGAGTATAAACCCTTTCCTTCAGCGAACACGGGATTAAGCAGTAATGCATCCATGTGTGGTATCAAATACCTCACTCAGTCTTTTACCTCTAAAAACACTCAAAGGAGAAAATAATGGCAAATTGTACCAGTGTGGGTCAATCGGGCGACAGTGTCTCTTTGGCGGATAACCCTCTTCCAAGTACCTTTATCTGTAATTTGTCCGGCTATAGTCAGGCCTCTTATGGACAGTCCGCTCAGGTTCTCGATGGCAACAATCATGTAGTCGCAGAGATTTCCTCTCAAGGTGGAGGAGGCATAGAGCCCATGACGGGATCCTCTTCCTTTACGGCTACTGATAGCGGACAGCCTTACACCGTCAAGATTACCAACACGGGGCCACAAACAAGTCGGGTGATTAAGACATATGACACTCTCAGTGATGGGAGTAAGACTTATGCCGGATTCTGGATGTTTATTTCCGAAGACTCTCCAGATGGCGGTGATTGTGATTTCAACGACTCTACCGTCCTGTTGTCCTGGAATCTCAATGCCGGTTAGCTGAATCGGTGTCCTCACTGAGTTTACGAGTGTCCAGGGGTTCGTGCTCGCTTCGCTCGCACTCACCCCTGGCTACCTTATGCCGCGCCGTTGGCGCTCGGCGTTAGTTACCTCGGGCGTTAGTTGCGGCGTTAGTTACTGCATGTACGGCATTAGTTACTGCACGGCTTTGCCTCAAAAGTCCTTTCATTCTCACCTGGCTGAAGCCAGGTGAGAATGAAAGGCGCCGGAGGCGCGTCGGAAGGTAGCCAGGGGTGAGCGCGAAGCGCGTACCCCTGGTCTATTTGGAATAACGTACGAGCTCCGAAGGAGCGACAGAATCGGGGCGTTGCACTTAAAACCCTGTCAGGTGTCGGGATTATCCTGCGCGTCGCCGCCCACTGAAACGTAACGCCGGCCGAGGCCCAACTGGCGCAATTTGTGCTGGAGAGACTGGCGGTGCATGTCGAGGATTTCGGCGGCGCGCGTAACGTTTCCTTGTGTGTGTTCGAGGCAGCGGGTGATATAGCGGCGTTCGAACTCGCGCCGGTCCTCGCGAAAATCAGCCGTAAACGGGACGCGCAACCCATCGCCATCGTCATTACCTTCGCCGATAGCGCCCTTCGGAACTCCGGTGATGATCTCGTCTGGTAAATCGCGCGGCGCGATCTCATCGCCTTCGGCCATGATGACAGCGCGATCGATCGTATTCTTCAATTCGCGGACATTACCCGGCCAGTTGTACTCAACCAAACGCTTCAACGCACCCTGGCTGAGCGCCCGCTGCGGCAACTCATAACGCTCGGACGCGACACGCAGAAACGTCTCCGACAACACCGGAATGTCCTCACGACGCTCGCGCAGCGGCGCAATATCAACAGTTACAACGCGCAAACGATAGAACAGATCCGCGCGGAAGTTACCGTTTGTGATCTCCTGTTCGAGCGGACGATGCGTCGCACTCACGATCCGCACGTCAACCGGTATCGATTCGTTCGCGCCGAGCCGTTCGATACGCCGTTCTTCCAACGCACGCAGCAGCTTAGCCTGGACGTTTGAACTCATATCGCCGATCTCGTCGAGAAACAACGTCCCCCCATGAGCCTGCTCAAACTTCCCTTCCCGCCGCGCCGCCGCACCCGTAAATGCGCCTTTTTCGTGGCCAAAAAGCTCTGATTCGATCAACTCCGAAGGCAACGCCGCACAGTTCACCGCGACAAAAGAATTGTTGCGCCGGGTACTGTTTCGCTCGTGAAGTTCACGCGCCACCAACTCTTTTCCCGTACCCGATTCGCCGCGCACAAGGACCGTAGCATCAGTCTCGGCAACCTTCTCGATCATCGAACGCACGCGCTGCATCGCTTCCGACGTGCCGATCAGCGCGCCCCGTTGCGAACGCTCGACCTCGATGCGCCGGCGCAGCGAATAGTTTTCGCGACGGAGTTGAACAGTCTCGGCGGCGTTCTTGATGACGAGGCGAAGATCGTCGAGTTCGAATGGCTTGGAAAGATAATCGTGAGCGCCGGCTTTAACAGCTTCGACGGCCATGCGTTCGGAGCCGTGGGCCGTGACGATGATCACGAGTGGTCCATTGCCGTTGTTGGATTTGAGTTCGCGAAGGAACTCGAGCCCGCTCATTCCCGGGAGATTTACGTCCAGCAGGAGCAAGTCGGGCTCGTGTTGTTTCAGCAGAGCGCGGGCCGCTTCCGCGGAGCCGGCTTCGGAGATGTTGTAACCAAAGGTAGTGAGGGCTCGCCGCATGCCGTAGCGTGCGGCTTCCTCGTCGTCAACGATCATCAATCGCAATGCGTCTTTTCTCACTTCCGGGTAGTTTAGAGCTTAGGTCGCGAGATTTACTAGCGCATTGCGTGCCACACCCCAGGTTCGTTATTTCTGTGTCCGTTTCGCCGAGACGACCAGGATGATCGCGTCGCCGGAAGGACCAGTGTTGAGCGTGCCGACGACTACGGGTTCGCCTTCACGGATGCTGATGTCGGTAGACAGCGTTGCACTCTCGTAGTTGAACGCCGGCGGTGCTGGAGCGTTGGAAGCGACTGCGGCGCCGACCGGAATTGCCATACGAGAACTAAAATAGAACCCGGACATTTGGACCAGCGGTTGTCCGTTCTCACGGACCAGCTTGACTTGCCGGATTTTGAATTGACTCGGCGTTGTTTGCGGGATGTTCTGCGACGACGTAACCGGCACGAACGGCCCGCTGATCGAGTTTACGTCTAGACGTCCTTCGTTCTTGACGCGATTGACGAGCGTCGTCGCCAGCCGATAGTTCTTGTACGGCAGCGACGCGCGCAACTGTTTCATGACACTATCCAACGACGCCGGGATTTTGGGATCGGCGACGTCTTGATTGGTGCCGACGAGCAGATAAAGTTGCGTTTCGAAATTCGTCTCGTCTGCTGCTGCTGTTTGTGTTTGAGTTTGCGGTGTTTGAGTATCTTGAGTTTCCTGGGCGTAAACACTTGCGCTCCCCGCGGCGATACACACTGCGAGCAAGATCGCGCCCAGAACAATTTGCTTCTTCATTCCTAATATCTCCTTTGGGTCAAAACTCGACACCTAACACGCAGGCCGCTCTTGAAAGTTCCCGTAACGCGAATCAAGAAACTGGAATGCGAATGTGGAAGAGCGCGCCGTGTCCGTTGCGTGAGGCGCCGAGCGATGCAGAGCCGCCAACTTCCTGCACACGCTTGCGAACGATCGCAAGGCCGAGACCGGTGCCGCGTTGACGCGTGGTGAAGAACGGCTCCCAAATTCGTTCGCGCAGATCGTGCGGCACGCCGGGTCCGCTATCCTGCACGCTGATTAATAGTTCGCCGTCGGATTTAGCAGCGCTTAACACCACCGCGCCACCATGAGGAGTCGCCTGCAAAGCGTTGAGCAACAAGTTCGACAAAACATCGCGCAACGCAGAGACGGATTTGCCTGCTAGCGTCGCATCGGTATCGATGGTGCAATTGAGATCGATGCCTTGTTCGCGAGCATTGGCGCGAAACAGATCCACTGACGTTTGGACCAACTCGCCAACCGGCAACGCTTCGACAACGGGACTCTCTTTTCTCGCGAAACTCAGAAGCTGTGTGATGCTCTGACTCAACCGATCGGTCTCGCCGACGATCAAACTAAGATCGCGTTCGTATTCATTCTTGAGACTCTCGTCTTCACGCATCACCTGCGCGATCGACTTAATGGCAGACAATGGATTCTTGATCTCGTGTGCGACAGTCGCCGCCATGCGGCCCAGCGCCGCCAAACGTTCGCGTTCTGCAAGTTCGCGTTCGAGCCGGACGTTCTCTTCGAGCAACCGTGAATCGTCGATGGCGATCGCGACCTGGTTTGCGAGGATCTCGATCACCGAACGCACGTCAGGCGTCAGACTCGCGGCCGCAGCATCGACAGCCAGCAATCCCTCGACGTTCTCTTCGCGACGTAACGGATAAGCGAGCTTAAAGCCTTGATCCTCTAAAATCGAATCATCTTCCACCGGAGTCCAGCCAAGCGCGCGTGACTTCTCCAACACGGCCTCGCCCCATGGTTCAACCGATCCGTCGACGAAGATCTTCAGTTGTCGCAAACCCAACGCTTTAGTCGTACGCTCTTCGACAAACTGCAACAGGTCCGACAACTCTTTGTACTGACCAGCATATGAACCAATGCGCGAAACGATCTCCTTATAGAGCGCAGTTTCGCGTTCGAAGAGTTTCTGAAACCGCCGCGCGAGCCAGCCGCGCAACGGCGCCGCCATCAATGCGAGCGCGAGAATCAACAGCGCTTCGATGAGCCCCGGCCTGACGCCGTAACGTTGCGTCATCCAGTCGCCAATCGTGCGGATACCGAAGACGTAAACCGTGAGCACGACCGTGGCAAACGTGACCACGACCAGGCTCTCTTCGATGATGATTTCGAGATAACGGTAACGATAGATGTAATAAGCCAGCAGCACCGACGGCAGCAACGAGCCGAGGTTCGCGATTGTTTTCAGATAGAGACCGGCTACAGTTCCCTCGCCTAGTCCAAACGCCAGCGCCGCAAAGATCACGAAACCAACGCCGATGAACGACGCGGCGAGCGTCTGCATGATTCGCTTCTCGCCGCGGTTCTCGCTGCGCCGGGCAATCAGCAGTTCGGTCACGGCGATCAGGCCGAGCACGTAGGCAATCCAGAACGCAAACGGCAGCACGAAGAACGAAAGCTTCGTGAACATCGGCGCGTATTCGCCAGTCCAGAGACGTGGGACGGCAATGACGAGAAACACCGCCGGCACGTAGCACATGTAGACGCGCACGCGCTCGCTCTTGTTGAGATCGCGGCCATGCGCCCGGGCCCAGAGATGCAGATGGACGTGAAGGAGAAACGAGTAGGCGAAGGTGATACTGACGACGGCTATCGTGTCGGCGACGCGCAGGAGCGTGGTCCAGTGGTCCGGACCAAGATCGAAGAGACCGTGAAGAGTGACGACGAGATTGCTGGTGTGCCAGCCACCCATTGTGAAAGCGAGCGCCGCGAGGAGGCGCTCGATACTGGTTAAGCTGGTGCGATTCCGGACGAGTTGCACCGCCATCCAAAGCGGTAGCAACGCGCCGACGCTATAACCGATGACTTGAAGGATTTCGAGTGGGTCGAGTGGAAACATCAGTGCTTGGTACTTTGTACTTAGTTCTTTGTTCGCAGTTCAACCTGGCCCGTTTGAATCGAGCGGAAACAAAGCACAAAGAACAAAGTACCAAGCACAAAAGCTCAATTCGCAGCCGTATTGCGCGGCGCTGAGAAGGTTATCTCGACGCGCCGATTCCTCGTTCGGCCTGCGACCGTAGTATTCGGGGCTACCGGGTTTGAAGCGCCCATTCCGTTGGCCTGGATCCGCGTCGGATCGACGCCTGCGGTCTGGAAACGATCCGACAGCACACGAGCCCGTTCCTGCGTGAGCTGCTGCAACGAAACTTCATCACCACGGTTATCGGTGTAAGCCTCGATTAGGATCTGGTAATCAGGATTGCTTGCGAGCAGCGCTGCGAGTGGTTCGAGTTTGGAGGCGGATGCAGTCGCCAAAGTCGCTTTGCGCGCGTTGCTCCAGATTGCTTCGGGTAATACGAGCCGGAAACCACCAGTCGCGGTCTCCTTGACGGTGCCGTACTTCGCGAGCGTCTCTTTCAACATCGCTTCAGCATTGCGCCGTTCGACCGCGCGTCGCTCAGCTTCGACACGAGCAGTCTCAGCGTCTTTCTCGCCCTCGAAGCGCGCCACTTTCAGCTTCGCCGCATCGCTCTCGGCACGCAGGGTTTGATTCTCATCACGCAGCCGCGCGATCTCGGCTCGCTTTTCGCGCAGTTGATCGTTGGCACTGCCGGCATCGCGCTCTGCCAACTCACGCGCGCGTTGTTCCTTTTCGAGGGCCGTGCGAAGTTGGGCGACTTCACGCTCCAACGAGTCCGCATTGCGCTCGGCGACGCGTATCGCTTCATCGCGGCGGCGCGTCTCATCGCGCGCGATGCGAGCTGCCCGGCGCACGCCTGCAACCTCTTCGGCACGCGCACCCGCGGAAGTCGCCTTACGTGCTTTCGTGTCGATCTCGGCGGCCTCCTCTTTCAACCGCCACGCTTGTTCGGCAGCTTGCAACTCGGCTTCTGCCAGCTTCAATTCATTTGGCGCATCCTGTGAAGCGCCGGCGTACTTTGCGAGATCTACTGCCTGCCGCGCGCCCAGCAGCGAGACCGGGGTTTCACGATAATCACGATCGGCAATCTCCGGCACTCGCGCGTCGCGGAAGTAGTCACTCGAGTTTCCGATGTACCGCACGTCAACTGTTTCCACGAGGCTGCCATTGGGCCGTTGCGGCGGAAGATTTTCCATGACGACCATGCGGCTCGGCACTTTCATCTGGAAGTGCGGCTCGGCGGTGAGAATCAACGCAAACGATTGGAGCGGCGTAGTCACGTCGAGCTTTGAATCGACAAACGAGCTGCCACTGCGTTTGATCTCGCCGAGGTTGTCGACCTGTCCTTCAGGAGAGATGGCCCAGAGAATGTACGTTGTGTATGGACCACCCAACTCCGAAGCACGTGGCAGATCGTCGACCTTCAATTCGACGCGTGTGCCGCGGCGCCCGGCGCGTCTCACCTTTGCTTCGCCTTTGAGACGCGGCAGCGTAGTGGTGCCGCGAAACTTCACCGTCACCGTTTCGTCCAACGGATAGGTGATAGCCACTGTCTTACGTTCGACGTCCCGTTGAGCAAGCGCGACTAACGAGGAGAGTAAACAAGCGATAATTACGAACGGGAGGCGTTGACCAATGCATTTAACTGTCATGGTAAAAGAACTCCTGGTCAGTTTTCTAAAACTCTTGATGCCTCAGAAACGCGCATTGTTGCCGCAAACTACACGGATTATTCGCGTAATCTGTGTTCGTATTTGGTTTTCCGGTAGGCGGCAATCTGCACGACGAGCACAGTTATCCCGGAGAGCAACAACAGGTGAATCCAGCCCCGCTGCTGGGCGACGAGCAGGATCAGCCAAAGCAGTATCAAGCCTGAACCAATCCACCAAAGCATTACGTCACTTCGTTATGCGTCACTTCGTTATGCGTCACTTCGTTCTTACGGCACTTCGTTCAACTTGTAGCCGACGCCGCGAACCGTCAGTACGTAACGCGGGTTCTTGGGATCGGTTTCAAGTTTTTTTCGCAGCCGGTTGATATGCGGATCGATATTGCGTTGGTAGCCCTCGTAATCGGTGCTCCAAACGCGATCGAGCAACGCGTTCCTGGACCATGCGCGTCCGGGTTCAGACGCGAGCAGTTCGAGAATCTGAAATTCGAGCGGCGTTAAGTCGATGCGATCGCCGTCGCGGATCACTTCGTGACGGCGTTTGTCGATCACCAGATCGCCGACTTCGATTCGTTCGCCGTCCGGTTCGGGCGCAAGACTGCCGCCGCGCCGTAACAACGCTTCGACCCGATATTCGAGTTCGCGCGGACTGAAAGGCTTAGCCAGGTAATCATCCGCGCCCGCTTCGAATCCGGCCACCTTATCGGACAGCGCGTCGTGGGCCGTCAGGAAGAGTGCCGGAGTCTGAATACCGCGATCGCGAACCCGTTTAAGCAGATCGAGGCCGGAGATGCCGGGCATCGAGACGTCGAAGATAAAGCAATCGAATCGTCCTGCGAGTGCTGCTTCGAGTGCCGCCATGCCGTTTTCGCGTTCGTCGACCTGGAAACCCAGACGCCGAAAATATTCGGCGAGCAGGAGTCGCATGTCGGTGTCGTCGTCGGCTATTAGCAGGCGTTTACCTGCGTATTTGCTGTTTGTAGGTGCTTGCTGTGCCAAATGTCCTGATCCTGTCGGTGGGGATCTAGTTAAAGTCGCGGGAAAATTATAACCCAGATCTGTGTCCTGTGGGGCACTGCAAAACGGTCAGCCTTGACGCAAATAAGTGGGGGTAAGTATAGTTCCTCTTTAGATTTGGACCGCTTCTGCCCTTCCTTATAGCAACTGATCGGAGACTTTAGCAACCAGTAATGCGTGATCTTCGCCGCTTGTTAAAGTACCTGAGACCTCACTGGCCGATCTTCATCATAGCAACTATCGCGATGTCGCTGGTCGGCCTGCTCGAGAGCGCGACTGGCGCTTTGATCGTGCCGATTCTCGATCAGGCGTTTTCCCCAACCGGCTCGACGCGCACGTCAACGCTCTTCGGCCTGCAAAACCTGATTCCCCAGGAGCCGCTGGAAGCGTGGAAGATGATCTCGCTCATGTTGATCGTCTTTACACTTGCCAAAGGAATGGCGGAGTGGTTGTCGACTTACCTGATGGCGCGGATCGGACAGTCGGCCGTGCTCAAGTTGCGGCAGGATCTCTACAACCACCTGCTCGCCCAATCAGCTTCTTTCTTCGAAAGACACCGGACGAACTATCTCGTTTCGCGGTTGGTTACGAGTGCCGCGGCGATCGAAACGGCGGTGACGAGCACGATCCGCGACATGCTGCGCGAGAGTTTTACGTTGATCGCGTTTCTGGCGGCGTCTTTTTACTATAGCTGGCGATTGACGCTCGGGTCGTTGATCATCGCTCCAATCATCGCGCTCTTGACTGTCAAATTCGGCAAAGCCTTGCGCAACCTCGCTCGCGAGAGTTTTGAAGGCAGCAAACAACTGACCGACACCGCGCAGGAAGCACTCGCCAACCAGGGAATCGTCAAAGCCTATCGCGCGGAGAAACGCGAGGCGTCCCGGTTTACTTCGGTGGCTAAACGAATCGTCAAAGCGAACCTGCGCAGTGCGAGTATCGCCGGCGCGTCGCCGCCCACGATCGAACTGATCGGGATCATTTTCGTCGTTCTCCTGCTCTTCTTCGGGCAGCAGGAGGTCATGGCCGGACGCATGGCCAGTTCGCAGTTTCTGGCGTTCCTGTTTTTCCTGTTTCGCTGTTACGACCCAATGCGCAAGTTGTCGCGACTGCAAAACAGCATGGAACAGGCATTCGCCGCCGCGCACCACGTGTGGGAAGTGATGGACGAGCACGCCGCCATCGCCGAAAAGAAAGACGCGCGCGAACTGCCGGTACTGCAACGAGGGATCGAACTGCGCAACGTCTCCTTTGGTTATGCAAACGAAACACGCTCGGTGTTGCAGGACATCAACCTGCGCATCGGCGCCGGCACGATGGTGGCGCTCGTCGGCGAGTCAGGCGGCGGAAAATCGACCCTTACAAAACTCCTGCCGCGTTTTCACGATCCGTCATCCGGCTCAGTGTTGTGGGACGACGCCGATCTGCGTGATGTGAAAATCTCGAGCCTGCGGCAACAGATCGCGCTCGTTACCCAGGAGACCGTGTTGTTCAACGACACCGTCCGTCACAACATCGCTTACGGCAAACCGGAAGCGACAAACGCGGAGATCGAAGAAGCCGCGCGAATCGCTCTCGCGCACGACTTCATTCGCGAAATGCCTAATGGGTACGATACGATTGTCGGCGAGCGCGGCATCTTTCTATCGGGTGGCCAGCGCCAACGGCTCGCTATCGCCCGGGCTATTCTGGTTAACGCGCCGGTGCTCATTCTCGACGAAGCGACCTCCGCACTCGATGCCGAGTCGGAACGCCTGGTACAGCGAGCAATCGCCAATCTCGTCCGCAACCGGACGACAATCGTAATCGCTCACCGTCTGTCGACAGTTCGTCGCGCGGACGTGATTGTGGTGATAGAAGCCGGCCGGATCATAGAAACAGGAACTCACACGGAATTGTTGGCCCGGGGCGGACAGTATCGAAAACTTTACGAACTTCAATTTGCTGACGAAGAAGAGTTGGTGACGTCAAATACAGGGTGAGCTTAGTGCTTTGTACTTTGTGCTTGGTAAAGAGAACACAAAGTACAAAGCACGAAGCACAAAGTACCAAACTATGAAATCGATGACCGGATATGGCAAGGGGACGACGACCGGAGAAGACTTCTCCGTTTCCGTCGATCTCAAGACCGTCAACAATCGCTTTCTCGATATTCACCTACGCGCCGGATCGGAACTCGCTCCACTCGAACCGGCGATCAAGAAACGCATCAGCTCACGTTTGTCCCGCGGACGTGTCGACGTGACGATCAGTCTCGAAAGAACGTCCCAACTCGCTTACGAGTTGAATCGCCCGCTCATCGCCGGCTACATCAATGCGCTCAAGCAACTCCAGCAGGACTTCGAGATCGGCGGCGAACTCGACATCAACCTGCTCGCGCGCATTCCCGGCGCACTGCAACCCGCTCGCAACGGCATCGACGAAAGAATCGGCGCGGCACTCCACGCCACGTTGGACCAGGCGCTCGACGAACTCGAAAAAATGCGCGAACAGGAAGGCGAGGCGCTCAAACTCGAACTGCGCGATCGCGTGCAGAAGATCGAAGCGGTCGTGCCGACGATCGAAGCTGCGGCCGACGGGCTCGCCGATTCTTATCGCACTCGTTTGCAAAAACGGATCGGCGAACTGCTGAACCGCGGCGGCCAGGTAGTCGAAATAGATCCGGCGCGGTTGGCCCAGGAAGTCGCTTATCTTGCGGATCGCAGCGACGTCAGCGAAGAGATGGTTCGTTTGCGCAGTCACCTGAAGCAGTTTCAGGAAGCCCTCGACGCGCCCGGAGAAGCCGGGAAGATGCTCGATTTTCTTTTGCAGGAGCTAAACCGCGAAGCCAACACCACCCTTTCCAAATCCACCGATTTGCAGATCAAAGAGGCGGGACTGGCAATCAAAGCTGAGGTCGAGAAACTTCGCGAACAGGTTCAGAATGTCGAGTAAAGTGACGGATTTACAAACGACGACGACCCAGATCGAGAACCCCACGGCACGCGGCACGCTCTTCGTCGTCAGTTCGCCTTCCGGCGGCGGCAAGGGCACACTCATCCGGCGCGTGTTGGAGGTTGTGGATAATCTTAGTTATTCTGTCTCGTACACGACTCGTGGTCCACGACCCACTGAGGTAAATGGCCGCGAGTATTTCTTTGTAGACCAGGCGGAGTTCGAGGAGATGAACGCCGAGGGCGAGTTTCTCGAATGGGCCTGCGTGCATGGAAATTATTACGGCACGTCGAGACGGCAGATCGCGGAAAAGACTGCTACCGGTGTCGACATGATTTTGGAAGTCGACGTGCAAGGCGCTGCCAGCGTGCGGCAGTTGCTGATGGACTCGGTGAGCGTATTTATTCTGCCGCCGTCGTACGCAGTGTTGCGGCAGCGGTTGTGCAATCGCGGGACTGACTCGCCGGAGAACCTGGAATTGCGAATGCGCAACGCGCCCGAGGAATTGAAGCAGTATTCATCGTTTGATTACGTGATCATCAACGACGAGGTCGAGCGCGCGGTGGGCCAACTCGCAGCGATCATTTACGCAGAGCGCGCGCGCTGCGTCAGGCAGGAAGGCCTGGTGCAAGAAGTTATCAAAGAATTCACGTCCGTGAAGACAGGGCAGTAATAAAGAAGGAGATATCGAGTGGCTACGACTGATATGGTTGAGAATGAAGTTGAAAGCAGTGGACAGGAAGTTGATTCGAAGTATCGTTTGATTATCCTCGCCGCCAAACGCAGCAAACAACTACAACGCGGAGCACAACCGCGTATCGAGATCGATCCGCAGAAACACAAACCAACCCGGATCGCGCTGGAAGAAGTGATCCGTGGGCGGGTCCACTTCGATATCAAGCCGGAGGAAGAGTAAATCGGTTGAGCTTTGTACTTAGTTCTTTGTACTTGGTTGATTGCAAATTGACCCCGGTGCATAGCGAACAAAGTACAAAGTACAAAGCGCTACAATCCTTTATAGTCCGGACCACCGCCACCTTCAGGCGTCACCCAGTTGATGATCTGGTAAGGATCCATGATGTCGCACGTCTTGCAGTGAACGCAGTTTGAGAAGTTGATCTGCAAGCGCCGGTGACCGTTTCCACCGTCCTCCACCATTTCATAAACAGCCGCGGGGCAGAACCGCTGACACGGATTGCCGTATTCTTCGGCGCAGCGCGTCGAGCAGATGTTCGTGTCGAGCACGTGCAGATGCACAGGCTGATCTTCGTCGTGACTGACGGCGGCGTGATAGACGTCGGTCACTTTGTTGAACGTCAGCTTGCCGTCGAAGCGCAGGTCTTTGTAACGCTGTTCGAGACGATCGCCGTTGTAGCCGTAAGCGGAAAGCTTCTGCATGTCGAGATGCCCGGCGTGCGACTTGTCTCGATCGAAAATTCCCCACGCGCGCCCGCCGGTGACGAATTGCAAGCCGGCATTGACGAGCGCGATCCAGCGATTGTGTTTGAACGCGGAGTGGAAGTTTCTCACCTTGCGCAACTCAGGAATGATCCAGCTCTCGTTCACCCGCTGTTCGTAACTTTGCAACTGTTTCGCCGAGTAATCTTTCGCGAGCAGTGCCTGGAAGATCGTTTCGGCGGCGAGCATGCCACTCTTGATCGCCGAGTGAATTCCCTTCAATCGTTGCGCGTTTAGAAAACCGGCGCAGTCGCCCGTGAGCAGCACGCCGTCGGCATACGTGCGTGGCATTGCGAATAAACCGCCGGCGGCGATCGTCTTCGCGCCGTAGCGGATCATCTTGCCGCCTTCCAGCAGTTTCGCGATGTACGGATGCGTCTTGAACATCTGAAACTCGGCGTGCGGATCGATGAGCGGATCTTTGTAATCGAGACCAGTGACGTAACCGAGGTTCAGCACGCGATTCTGCATGCCGTAGATCCAGCCGCCACCGTAAGTCTGTATGTCGGAAGGAAAACCGAGCGTATGGGTGACGCGTCCGGCCGGATAGCGATCGTCCGGCAGTTCCCACAACTCTTTCACGCCGATGCTGTAAACCTGCGGTTCTCGTCCGGCGTCAAGGTTCAGACGTTCGACCAGTTTCTTGGTGAGCGAGCCGCGCGGACCTTCGCCCAGGACGGTGACTTTCGCGAGTAGATCGACGCCGGGTTCGTAATTAGCTTTTTGCTTCCCTTCCTTGTCGATGCCTTTGTCGCCGGTGCGCACTCCTACGACGCGATCGGCATCGTCATAAATGAGATCGGCGCCGGGAAACTCCGGAAAAATATTGACGCCCGCCTCTTCGCACCTCTCACCCATCCATGCCGTGAGACGATTGAGCGAAACGATGTAGTAGCCGTGGTTTTTGAACGGCGGCGGCGTTATCGGCGAACGAATCGCGTGTTTGTTTGTGAGATAGAGGAAGTGATCCTCGTTGACCTCTGCCTCGAGCGGCGCGCCTTGTTCCTTGAAGTTAGGCATCAGTTCGCGCAGCGCTTTCGGATCCATCACAGCGCCGGAAAGGATGTGCGAACCGACGCTTGCGCCTTTTTCGATGACGGCGATCTCGACATCGCCGAGTCCATCGCCGCCGCTCTCTTTGTGTTTCTTGATGAGTTGTACGAGGTGAAATGCGCCGCTCAGATTGGCTGGACCAGCGCCCACAAATACAACGTCGAATTCTAAAGTCTCACGTTCTGTCATTTGGTTGCGAGTATATCAAAGCGCAGATGGGTGATGGTACACTGCTCGCAATTCCATATGCGATTCTTAATAAGGAACAAGCTCTGGTTGCTGCCGGTCGTCGTGCTCGTGCCGATCTCGATACTCGCCTTGCGCCCGACGCCTAAGCCGTTGGCTAAACTGCCGCCGGTGATTGTTTGGGCGTGGGAGCGACCGGAAAAACTCGACTTCATTAACACGGATCAGGTCGGCGTCGCGTTTCTGGCGAAAACTATCAGACTCAAAGGCGACACGGTCGTATCCCGGCCCCGTCTCCAACCGCTTGAACTCGCTGCCGGCACAAAGCTGATCGCCGTCGTGCGGATCGAGTCAGATCATCCGACATTGTCCTCGATTCAGCTTGAGAAAACCGTCGCCGAAATCGCAAACCTATCGGCGTTATCAAACATTTCCGTGGTTCAGATTGACTTTGACGCAACTGTCTCCGAACGAGATTTCTATCGCGCGTTGTTGCGTGAGGTAAAACCGCGAGTGCCGGCGCTATCAATCACCGCGCTCGCTTCCTGGTGCGCCGGCGATCAATGGCTTTCCGATCTGCCAATCGACGAAGCCGTGCCGATGCTCTTCCGCATGGGCCCGGACAAAATACAATTCCAATCAGGCCGGCCATTCGCCGCGGCGATTTGTCAAAGCTCCGCGGGAGTTTCAACTGACGAACCCGTTACCGCGCCGCCGGTCGATCGTCTATACATCTTCAATCCAACTTCATGGTCTCGAGAGTCGCTGAACAGCGCGCTGGAGGCATATAAAAAATGACCCGAACCCGTCGCCTCATCGCTATCTTTCTCGCAATCATCCTGCTCAACGGCACAACGGCCCTCGCGTGTGGTCCATTCACGCTCGAAGCTGTCTTTGTCCACACGGTCCATCCGGCGTACCCGCTGGATCGTTTCGCCGGGGGCCGCATCGGCGTGGTCCAACCGAGTTATGCGCGTTCGTATCTCTACACCGCCTATCGCTATCTTGCCGGTTTGAGTTTCACGCCGCAGGAGCAAAAAGCCCTCGTTTCGTTATGGCGAGAACGATTGGACTTCCACTCCGGTGATGAAGGCGATTCGGATTGGACCAAGGTCTGGCTCGACGCGCGGAAAAAGGTTTCCGGCGTACAGGCTCTTGAGACCATCGACATCTTTCGCGCCCGCGAAAAGCCGGACGAGTACGAATCTTATGTCAACTGCAACAAGGACGCGTTTGAGACCGCCGCCGCGACTCTAAATCAACGAATCGCGAAGTACGGCGCTGCCAGTCCGGCAATACAGAATTGGGTGCAGGCGCAAGACCAGGTCTTTGCTAACTGTTCGTCAGGCAAATCGATTCCCGATCCGGCAACTCCGGATGCAGATGCACTGCTGCGCGCCGATCGCGCCTATCAGATCGCCGCCGCAAATTTCTACGCAGCCGACTTCGACGAAGCGAAGAAACAGTTCGAAACGATCGCCGCCGACAACTCGTCGCCCTGGCAAACCACCGCGCAATTTCTCGTCGCGCGCGTGTTGATCCGCAAAGGAAGCCTTGGTCCACCGGCGCAAAGACAAGACTCGCTGAGCGCTGCCGATAGCCAGTTAACAAAAATAGTTGGCGACCAGAAATTCACGACTCTGCACGCCAGCGCGAAACGACTCTCCAACCTCGTTCAATTGCGCCTGCGTCCACAGGAACGGTTGCACGAACTAGCCCGGGAGCTGCTGGCTAAAAATCAGAACGACAACCTGAAACAAGATCTCTGGGATTACACGACCCTGCTCGATCAGTATCTCGAAGGCGACGAAGTAAAGCGCGAATCCGTGCGAGGTGACGATCTGTCGGATTGGCTCGCCACACTTCAAGACCCGGCAGCGGCATCGCTCGATCGTTCGCTCGAACGTTGGCAAGCGACTCGCTCGTCGCCATGGCTCGTCGCCAGTCTCAGCAAACTCGAAGGCAAACACGCTCGCGCGAGCGAGTTGATCGCGGAAGCTGTGAAAGTACCGCCAACTGTGCCCGCATTCGCTTCCGCGCGGTTTCATGCCGTCCGCCTGCTGATGGAATCAGGCAAGAACGACGAAGCACGCACGCTGCTCGACGAGGTGCTGAAATCGAACCGCGCGCTGTTTGACACGTCGTCACTCAACTTGCTGACGAGCAGACGCATGTTACTCGCAACCACACTCTCCGACTTTCTTACTTACGCGCCACGCACGTCCGCAACGCTGAGTTGGAACGACGACGGCCGTGAAAAACCGGTCGACGACGACGAAATCGAAGCCGAAATGAGGGCGCTCAAAGATCAACCGCGTTTCGACTTCGACGCCGCCATGGCGCTCAATCAGCAGATGCCGTTAGCGGTCCTCAAAGAAGCAGCGAAAAACACGTCGTTGCCAGCGCCATTGCGTCGCGATCTCGTTCAGGCCGTCTGGCTGCGCGCCGTGATACTCGGCGATCTAACAACAGCCGACGAGTTGACGCCGGCCGTCCGCCAATTGATCCCTGAATCGGCAACGTTGCTCGACGCATATCTTTCCGCCACGACACCACAGGCGAAGAAGTTTTCCGCCCTTTACGCCTGGTTGAAGATTCCGGGGCTCGAACCGATTGTCGACTTCGGCGTCGGCCGTCGCACGCCACTGCAAAATCAGGATTCTTATCGAGACAACTGGTGGTGTGGCGCGGCCTATCACCCAAATGAGTACGAACCCGAAAGCCGGGAAGACGGCGCGCCGTCGTTCACCTCTCGCACGTCGCAACCACTGCTCTTCATTTCTGCGGCCGAAAAAGCGGCTGCGGAGCGTGAATGGTCAATGCTCATTGCCCCTGGCGCCGCGCCCAACTACCTCGCGCGCGAAATCACTCAATGGGTCACCCGATCGCCGAACGATCCGCGTAACGCCGAAGCTCTGCACCTCACCGTCATGACTACGCGTTTCGGCTGCACCGATAAAAACTCCGGACGCTGGTCCAAGGCCACGTTTGACGTGTTGCATCGGCGCTACCCAAACAGCACCTGGGCTAAGAAGACGCCTTACTGGTTCAACAACTAACCGCAGATCAAGCAGGGCAAAAATGGAACAGAACGAATTCACGAACCACCTGATTCACGAAACCAGTCCGTACTTACTCCAACACGCGCATAATCCCGTCGATTGGTATCCGTGGGGCGAAGACGCCTTTGCCAAAGCCCGCGCTGAGAACAAGCCGGTGTTGCTGAGCATCGGTTACTCAGCTTGCCACTGGTGTCACGTGATGGCCCATGAGTCATTCGAAGACGAAGCGATCGCGCAGTTGATGAACGAGAATTTCGTGAACATCAAAGTCGATCGTGAAGAACGCCCTGACCTGGACCAGATCTACATGAACGCGGTCCAGATGATGACGCACCACGGCGGTTGGCCCATGACCGTGTTTCTGACTCCCGAAGGCGTTCCCTTTTACGGCGGCACATATTTCCCGCCGCAGGATCGTTACAACATGCCGGGCTTTCCGCGCGTGCTGATCGGTGTGGCCGAGACTTACAGAGACCGGCCGCAGGACATTGCCGAAACAGGCACATCGCTGCTTGCCGAACTCCGCCGCCTGAGTCAGGGCAGCGGTTCTGATGAACCGATTGAAAAAGAACTGCTCGATGCCGCTTACGTCTCCATCATCAGGAATTACGATTCGACACACGGCGGCTTTGGCGGCGCGCCGAAGTTTCCGCCCTCGATGACGTTGGAGTTCTTATTACGCACCTACGCCCGCAGCGGAAATAAAGACGCGCTCGAGATGGTGACCCACACGTGCCGCAAGATGGCTGACGGCGGGATGTACGACCAACTCGGCGGCGGCTTTCATCGCTACTCGACGGACGCACGCTGGCTCGTGCCGCACTTCGAGAAGATGCTTTATGACAATGCCCTGCTCTCGCGTCTCTATCTTCATCATTTTCAGGTGACGCGATCAGAATCGTCGCGGGCCACAGTCGAAGGAATCCTCGACTACGTCCTGCGCGAGATGACTGACGCCGGCGGTGGTTTTTATTCAACGCAGGATGCCGACACGGAAGGTCATGAAGGTAAGTTCTTCGTTTGGGACGTCGAAGAGATCAGATCAGCGCTCGGGGAACCTGCCGCCGCACTCTTTTGCGACTATTACGACGTCACGCCAGGCGGCAACTTCGAAGGCAAGAACATTCCAAACGTAACGCGTCCGCTTGAGGCTGTCGCCGTGGCCAATGGCGTTACAGTCGACGCATTGCAGGAATCCCTCGCGCGCAGCAAACAGATCCTTTTCGACCTGCGTGAGAAACGCATCAAGCCCGATCGTGATGAAAAGGTCCTAACAGCCTGGAACGGTCTGATGCTCGCCAGTTTCGCCGAAGCAGGCATCGTCCTGAACCGGAAAGACTACACCGAAGCCGCGCGTGGAAACGCGGAGTTTGTCCTGTCGAGCCTGCGACGTGACGGATTCCTGTTACGCACCTGGAAAAGCGGCGTCGCGAAATTCAATGCTTACCTCGAAGATTACGCGTTTCTCATCGAAGGCCTCGTCACTTTATTTGAAACAACCGGCGAATCGCGCTGGCTGACAGAAGCTCTTCCACTAACTGACCGCATGATCGAAGAGTTCTGGGACGAAGAGAACGGCGGCTTTTTCTTCACCGGCAAAAGCCACGAGAACCTGATCGTTCGCTCGAAAGATTACTTTGATAATGCGACGCCTTCGGGAAACTCGGTCGCAGCGAATGTGCTCCTGCGTCTCGCCGTATTGACTGACAACGAGCGCTACCGAAACCTTGCGATCGCAGTCTTTCGAGAAGTCGGCGATACGGCGCGGCGCTATCCGTCAGGCTTCGGCTATCTCCTCTCGGCAGTGGATTTCCTGCTTTCAACTCCAAAAGAGGTCGCCATAGTTGGCAAAGACGCTGCCGATATCGAGCCTTTGCTCGGCGAAACTTGGCGTCGTTATCTGCCAAACAAGGTCGTCGCTCCGGGTTTTGAGAGTGATTTGGCTCCTATCCCCTTGCTGAAGGACCGGCCCTTACTTGAGGGACAGGCGACGGCATATGTCTGCGAAAACTACACGTGTCAGCAGCCCGTTACTAATCCCGCGGATTTAGCCGGCCAACTCCAGTAGGATTCTTAACCGTAGTGTCTTAATTTCAACTCTGCGTTCTCTGCGTTCCTCGGTGAACTCTGCGTTAGAATATTTGGGAGTCAGTGTTTACGCAGAGATCTCAGAGGAACGCAGAGAACGCAGAGCCAAAATAAGACACTACTTCTTAACCAGAATTCTTGACGAAATCCCTGCATACCCGTATATTTACGCTCGTGCCAAACATTGTTTGGCAACTTGCCGAGCGGTTAGTCATCCTAGCCAAAACGTAAACCCTCCTGATTAGGGAAGGAACGATCTTCACGAATGCCTAAAACCAACTGGAAGAGCACCGCTCTTTTGGCAGGAATCCTAGTGCCCGGTCTTGCCCTGTTCCTGTCGGCCTTTATCAGCACGGCCGGCCTGGCATTCTCCAACACACAGGGGATCGGCGCCTGGGTCATCCTTCTGTTGCTGACCGTTGCTGCCAGCCGTCTCACCGTACTCGTCACCAGCGCAGATGGCGCGCAACGCACGCGCGAATCAATTGCAGACTCTTTCGTTTTCGTGGCCGTGATGCTTTACGCCACGCCACCCGCGAGCGTGGCTGGACCAGCGGTGTTGCTCGCCGCGCTCGTCGGTTTTGTTTCAACTTACGGCATCGCCACCAAGCGCCAGGTCATAGTCAAAGTGGGTATGGCCGTGATCTCCACTTCGATTGCTGCTTCGCTTTACGGCGTGCTGGTAGGTTTCTTTTCAGAAAGTAGCGGGCCCGGCGGGGTCCAGCTCGACAATTTCCTGATTCCCGTGCTCGTGCTGGCGGCGCTGCAATACGCGTTGAGCACAGTCGTTTCGAGCTGGTTCCTGAGCTTTGAGGCTGGTGGCCGGCTCGTCTTAATTCCGTCGCAGGAGACGATCGTCTGGACGCTTACTACGAAACTTGCCAGCGCTGCTTCCGCGGTGCTGTTCTTTGCGGCAATCGTCGGCAAGGGGTTTTCGTACGCCGCGCTCGGCCTGTTGCTCTCGGCTTTGGTCCACTTTCTCTATCGCTTTAACGAGCGCCGCTTGCAGGACGTGAAACGCGCCGAAGCCGACCACCGGCGTCATGCGGAAGAGATGGCAGAGATCCACATGAACACGATCGAGTCCCTCGCGATCGCGATCGACGCCAAGGATCAGACCACGCACGGTCACGTACGTCGCACCCAGATCTACGCCAAGGAGATGGGCCGGCTGTTCAAAGTCGCGCCTTCCGAACTTCAGGCGCTTCACGCCGGCGCCCTCCTGCATGACATCGGCAAACTCGCCGTTCCCGAATACATCCTGAATAAACCAGGCAAGCTCACCGAAGCCGAGTTCGCGAAGATGAAAATTCATCCGACGGTGGGCGGCGATATTCTCAAACGCGTCAACTTCCCTTACCCGGTCGAAGACATTGTCCGGTATCACCACGAGAAGTGGGATGGCAGTGGTTATCCGAAAGGTCTGAAGGGCGAGTCGATTCCCCTCGTCGCGCGGATCATCTCGGTAGTGGATTTCTACGACGCGACGCGTTGCGATCGGCCGTATCGCAAAGGGATGAAGCGTGAAGACTCGCTGAATCTGTTGCGGCGCATGATCGGCTCGTCATTCGATCCGAGAGTGGTCGACACGTTTATCAAGCACGTCGAAGAATTCGATCGACTGATCGATTCTGTCGACATTCAGGAACAGGTTGATTCTGCGCTGGCGCTCGACACCGAAACTGCGACGAAACCCGATGCGGGTCTGGCGTCAGACGTTCTTGGCGTGCCTGAAGAGACATCGGGTTTCCGCTCGATCAGCGAGGCGCAACGAGAAGTCTTCGCGCTTCATGAGATCGCGCAAACGATCGGTTCGTCACTCAATCTCAGCGACACTGTCACGCTTGTCGCCAACAAGCTGCGGTCGATCGTTCCCTTCGACACGTGTGTCATATTTCTCGTGGACGAGCGTTCCGGCAAGGCTGTCGCAGCTCATTCAGTGGGCGAAGATGCGGAACTGTTGGCGCGCCGCCGTATTACGGTGGGCGACGGGATTACGGGTTGGGTTATCGCCAACTGCCGTTCGATGTGCAACGCGAACCCGGAGCTCGACCTCGTTGGAGTTCCCGAAGAGGTCGTTAAGCGCTTCCGCGGTGTTCTTGTGTCGCCATTGTTGCGTGAAGACGGCGCGTTCGGAGCGATCGCCTTGTATTCGCAGAGCCGGACGTCCTACACGTCGGAGCACGTGCGTTTGCTGGAGTCGGTTTGCCAGCATGCGTCGAGTGCTTTGAACAACGCGCTCACGCATGAAAAGACGAGAGAAAGCGCGCTTGTCGATCCGTTAACTGAGCTGCCAAATGCGCGCGGGTTCTACATGATGCTCGAACAGCGCGTCGCCGAATGCCAGCGCATGAATCGCGAGGCGCTGTCGGTGATCTGCATGGACATCGACGATTTCAAGGTCATCAACGACCAATATGGACATTCGACCGGGGATCGTCTGCTGGCGAGCGTGGCCGGCGTCATGCGGCGCGAGTTGAGACAGATGGACATCCTGACGCGTTATGCCGGCGACGAGTTTGTGGCGATTATGCCGATGGCTTCGAGCAAGATGGCGGCTTCGATTTGCGAGCGCATCCGGAATGCGGTCGAGGAACAGTTATTCTCCGTGCGCGAAGGGACGATGATCGGGCTTGGCGTCAGTGCCGGCGTCGCGTGTTTTCCGGAAGACGGAGAGACGAGCGAAGAGTTACTGACCGCCGCCGCGCGCCGCATGCAGCACGACAAGCACGGGCGAAAGACCGTCCTCACGGTCGCCGAAGCAGGCGTCACTTCGATCGATATGATGACTTAGCCACAAAAAGGCACTAAAACTGAGCCACAAGAGGCACAAAGATAGACTTATTCCTGTGCCTTTTGTGGCTTGTGACTTTGTGCCTCTTTGTGGCTATAATTCGTCGCTTCAACACATGACTAAACAATCAGCAGCACCACCCACCGCAGCCGGAGCGGAAGAACAAAGCTCGACCGGCGTAATCGATCCACCTCCCGACCTGGACAAGAAAAAACTTGCCAAAGAAAGAGATCAGGCAAAAGAACGCCAAAAAGATCGCTTTAGCGGCCTTAAACCCGAGGAGTTGATCGATCTCTATCGCCAGATGATCCTGATTCGCCGCTTCGAGGAAAAAGCGGCGGAGGTCTATGTCGCCGGTAAGATCGGCGGCTTCTGTCACCTGTACATCGGCCAGGAAGCAGTCGCCGTCGGCGCGATCTCCGCGCTGCGCAAAGACGATTACGTCCTCGGAAGCTATCGCGAACACGGACAGGCGCTGGCCAAGGGCATGTCGGCCCGCGCGGTTATGGCGGAGCTTTACGGCAAGGTGACCGGATGTTCCAAGGGCAAAGGCGGGTCGATGCACATGTTTGACAAGGAACTCAATTTCCTTGGCGGACACGCCATCGTCGGCGGCCAAATCCCGCTCGCCACCGGTCTGGCTTTCGCGTCGATGTACCAGGGCAAAGATCAGGTCACGGTCTGTTTCTTCGGCGAAGCAGCCGTGAACCAGGGCGCATTCCACGAGTCTCTGAACATGGCGCAGCTCTGGAAACTTCCCTGCATCTACATCTGCGAAAATAATCAGTACGGCATGGGCACTTCGCTCGAACGTGCGATGTCGTTGCGCGATATTGCGCAAAAGGCCTGCGCTTTCGACATGGCGGCAGAGTTTGTCGACGGGATGGACGTGCTTGCCGTTCGTGAAGCGACATTGCGAGCAGTCGAACGTGGACGCAAACAGAATCTACCGACGCTGCTCGAGATTCGGACCTATCGCTTCATGGGCCACTCGATGTCCGACCCCGGAAACTACCGCACGCGAGCAGAGATCGAGAAGTACCAGGAACGCGATCCGATCCGCCTTTTCGTGGCCAGTCTCATCGAGGAAAAAGTCGCCGATCAGGCGATGCTCGACAAGATCGATCAGGAAGTGCGTGAAGAGGTTGAGGACTCAATTCGTTTTGCCGAAGAGAGCCCCCTGCCGCCGCCTGAAGATCTCTATACAGACGTGTACGCCAATCCGATCGATCCAGCCAGGAACAAGACCCGTTAACAAGATGTCGACAATTACGATACGCGAAGCGCTTAATCAGGCGATCCGGGAAGAGTTGGCCCGCGACGAAAAGGTTTTCATCATGGGCGAGGAAGTCGCTCAATACGATGGAGCTTACAAAGTCACACGCGGTTTGTTGCAGGAATTCGGCGGCAAACGCGTGATCGACACGCCGATCACCGAACTCGGTTTTGCCGGACTGGGAGTCGGCGCGGCGATGGCGGGACTGCGGCCGATCGTCGAGTTCATGACGTTCAACTTTTCGATTCTGGCTACAGACCAGATCGTCAACTCCGCCGCGAAAATGCTGTACATGTCCGGCGGACAGTTCAATATCCCGATCGTTTTTCGTGGACCAGGCGGATCGGCGTTTCAGGTCTCATCACAACACTCGCAGGCGCTCGAATCGTGGTATGCGTACTTCCCAGGCCTGAAAGTCGTGATGCCGTCGACGCCGGCGGATGCAAAAGGATTGTTGAAGTCGTCGATTCGAGACGACGATCCGGTGATCTTCATCGAGCAGGAACGCATGTACGGCAACAAAGGCGAAGTGCCGGACGATCCCGATTTCACGATTCCGCTCGGAGTTGCCGACCTGAAGCGCGAAGGAACTGACGTGACGATCGTCGCGCGTTCGTTGATGGTTCCGATTGCATTGAAGGCGGCCGAGCAACTCCAGGAGCAGGGTGTATCCTGCGAAGTTATCGATCCGCGCACGATTCGCCCGCTCGACATGGGCACGATTATCGAGTCGGTGAAAAAGACGAATCGCGTCGTGCTGGCCGAGGAGTCGCATCCGATTTGCAGTGTGAACGCGGAGATTAGCCATCAGATCATGGAGCAGGCGTTTGACTATCTCGACGCGCCGGTGAAGCGAGTTTCCGGAGCTGACGTGCCGATGCCGTACGCGAAAAACCTCGAGCAGCTTGCGATACCTGACGTGGACAGGATCATCGCGGCCGTAAAAGAAGTCGCTTATCTGGATTAATCACAGGATCAGAGGAATAAGGAACGCCGAATGGCAAGTAAGGTAATCATGCCGAAGCTCTCCCCCACGATGGAGGAGGGACAGATTGCGAGATGGTTGAAGAAAGAGGGAGACAAAGTCTCCATGGGAGAACCACTTGCCGAGATCGATACTGATAAAGCGACGATGGAAATGCAGGCGCTGGCAAATGGTGTCCTGCGCAAGATCCTGATTCAGGAAGGCCAGTCAGCTCCGCTCGGGCAGCTCATCGCCGTTATCGGCGAGCCGAATGAAGACATCGCGTCAGTTCTTTCTGAGGCGGCGCCAGCAGCCAAGAAAGAACCCGCGCCCGCGCCAACTCCAGCACCCAAACCTTCTGAACCTGAACCAGCGCCGCAAGCACAAGCCGTCGCCGTAACCGCCGCCCTAAAACCTAACGCGGATTCAGGAAGAATTATTGTCTCTCCGCTTGCGGCTCGTATTGCAGCCGATTCGGGCCTGGATCTGCGTTCCATACAAGGCAGTGGCCCAAACGGCCGCATCATCAAGCGAGACATCGAAGCTGCCTTAACTAAACCTAAAGCTCCAGTTGCCGTTCAAGCAACCTCCGGCTATCGCGACGAGCCGGCCACGCAAATACGACAGACGATCGCCAAACGGCTCGTCACGTCAATCGGTCCGGTGCCGCATTTCTTCCTGACGATCGACATCGAAATGGATCGCGCCGCCGAGATGCGCGAAAGCATCAAAGCCCTCGATCCCGATCTAAAGATCTCCGTCAACGACATCATCATCAAAGTCGCTGCCGCAGCCCTGGTGCAACATCCGCAAGTCAACGCGTCTTTCCAGGATAAGTTCATCCGTTACTACGAACACGCCGACATCGGCGTCGCCGTCGCGATTGAAGACGGACTGATCACGCCCGTCATCCGTGCCGCGAATCAGAAGTCGTTGAGCCAGATCGCCGGCGAAGTGCGCGAACTTGCCGAACGCGCCCGTTCAAAGAAACTCAAACCCGAGGAATACACCGGCGCCACGTTCTCGATCAGCAACCTCGGCATGTTTGGCATCGACGAATTCACTGCCGTGATCAATCCACCCGAAGGCGCGATCCTCGCCGTGGGCACGATGACGCCTAAACCCGTCGTGCGCGATAACCAGGTCGTCGTCCGGCAGATGATGCGCGTCACGATGTCCTGCGATCATCGCGTCATCGACGGCGCCACGGGGGCGAAGTTCCTGCAAACGTTCAAGAAGATTCTCGAAAACCCGCTCTACCTCGTGGTATGAGCGAGAGATTCGCGCCGCACCTCGCGCTGCTCGCAGTTCAAATCCTCTTCGGAATCTGGCCCATTTTCGGCAAGGTCGTTTTGCGATCGATGTCGCCCACGAGCCTTGTTGCGTTCCGCATCACCGGCGCCGCCCTCGCTCTCACTCTACTGCAACGCCGCCTGACACCGCTGTTGCGAATGCCGGTGAAAGACATCGTCTTGTTAGTGGCGTGCAGCCTGCTCGGCATCGTCGGCAATCAACTTCTGTTCGTCAAAGGACTATCGTTAACTACAGTCATCAATGCCGAGATCCTGAGCACGACCATCCCCGTGTATGCGCTCACCATCAGCATCCTGTTGGGCTACGAGCGTTGGTCCATGAAGAGCATAGGCGGGATGCTGATCGCGGCGGCGGGTGTCATCTACCTGATCAATCCGCTGCGGGCGGACCTCACAACCCAAACCACGACCGGAAATATCCTGATCCTGACTAACTCTTTTCTCTACGCCGTCTTTATCGTGATCTCGAAGACTCTCTACGAACGCTATGGCGCGTTGAACGTGATTACGTGGATCTTTGTGGTGGGTACGTTGATAACGATACCGGCGGGAATCTACTCGGTACAGCAGGAGAACTTAGCGGCCATCGACGCGCGGACCTGGATAGCACTCGCGTTCATCATCCTCTTGCCGACTGTCGCAGCGTATTACCTGAACGCCTATGCTCTGACGCGCGTTTCGCCGAGCACGGTCGCAATCTACATCTACTTGCAGCCGCTGATCGCGTTTGGTTTCGCTCCCATATTGCTCGGCGAGCAGTGGAACTACCGCACGATCGTCGCGGCCCTGTTGATCTTTATGGGCGTGGCGCTCGTGACCACGAATAAAGACAACAGGGCCGTACATGTGTCCGTATAAATCCATTTTCATTTTCCATTTGTCATTTACTATTTTCCATTTGAGCCAGCGCGACCGGCAACAAATGAAAAATGACAAATGTCCAATGACAAATGGAAAATGTAATCCTACGCCGCCTTCACGTTACTTCCCTTGAAACAACTCAGTATCTCGTCGGCATCAAGCGTGTCGCGCTCCATCAGCAATTCGACCAGAAGCCCGATCGAGTCGCGTTCCGCACTGACGATCGTGCGCGCCCTTTCGAGTTGCGCGTTGATGATGTCGTTCGTCGCCTCTTCGATCTTGTCCAACAAACTCTGGCTGTGCGGCTGATCGCCGTTGCCGAGGTGAATCGGACCAAGCCGGCTCATACCAAACTCGCTGACCATCTTCCGCGCGATCTCAACCGCTCGCTCGATGTCGTTTGAAGCACCCGCGGTCATCGTCGAAAGCAGGATCTGTTCGGCGGCTCGGCCACCGAGCAGCAACGCAATCTGATCTTCCAGGTATTCGCACTTCTTCATGAAGCGATCGCGTTCCGGAAGCGATTGGGTGACGCCGAGAGCGCGCCCGCGCGGCAGGATCGAGACTTTGTGAATCGGATCGCCGTTCTCCACCGCGAGTCCGACCGCAACGTGACCTGCTTCGTGTACTGCCGTGGCGTATCGCTCTTCGTCGTCCATCATGAAGCCCTGGCGTTCAGCGCCCATCAGGATGCGATCGCGCGCAACCTCGACGTGTTTGCGGCCAACAGCTTCAGCGTCGTCACGAGTCGCCGCAATAGCGGCCTCGTTCATCAGGTTTGCCAACTCAGCGCCGGAGAAACCGGGTGTCCCTCGCGCGATCCACTGGAGATCGAGTCCGTCTTCGAGTTTCAAATTACGAGCATGCACGTTCAGGATCGCTTCCCTGCCGTTGACGTCGGCGAGATCCACTGCGATCTCGCGATCGAACCGTCCGGGACGGGTCAGCGCTTTGTCGAGAATGTCGGGCCGGTTAGTTGAAGCAATCACGACGACGGCACTCGACTGATCGAAACCGTCCATCTCGACCAGCAACTGGTTGAGTGTCTGATCCTGATCGGCGGAAGCAGAATCGCCGCCGCGTCCGCGCTGCCGTCCGAGTGCGTCAACTTCGTCGATAAAGATGATGCACGGCGAGAGCTTTCTGCCCTTTGCGAAAAGATGCCTGACACGAGCCGCGCCCAGTCCGGCAAACTTCTCCTGAAAACTCGATCCGGAAGCGGCGAGAAACGCCACGCCTGCTTCTTTCGCCGCGGCTCGCGCAAGCAACGTCTTTCCCGTTCCCGGCGGACCGTAAAGCAGAATGCCGCGCGGCACCCGTCCGCCCAGGCGGCTGAATTTTTCCGGATTGCGCAAAAACTCGATCGTCTCGCTGAGCTCGGCGCGGGCTTCGTCCACGCCGGCGACGTCGTCGAAGCCAACATTCTGCTGTCCGTTTTGATCGGTAAGCTCAAATGAACCCTTACCGCTCATGCTCGAATAGATTCGCCAACCGGCGAAACCGATAAACGCGAGCGTGAGCACGGGCAAAACCCAGTTCAGCGAACTGACGAGAAATCCCGGCTGCAACGGCCGAAACTCCACCGGCACGTTGTTCTTGCGGAAGAGTTGCACCACTTCGTTCTGCGGCGACTCACCGGTCACCGTCGCTTCGACACGCGAACCGTCGCTCGTCGTGACAGTCAGCGTCTCCCCTTCGACCTGTAGCGCGACCGCGCCGCCGACTTCGGCCAAACTATAAAGTTGCGAGTAATTAATTCTTTGCACCGCCGGTTGGTGGCGCTGGTAGGTGACGATTGTTGCAGCTATGACAAGGGAAAGACTGATTACGGCCAGCGTGATCAGGGCGACTCGGCGAGTGCGAACTGATACGCGGGGCGTGGGGGTAGGCATACAAAAAAACCTCCAGGTCGCCGCCGGAAACACAGTCCGGAGGCAGATGAAATTTCGAAAGCACAAAAATCGGGGTTTTGAAAGCGACGGAACTTCTGGGGAAGGACCCGCAAACGCAGGGGTCACTTTAACAGTGAGTAACGCGCGAAGTCCAGAACAAGTTGGTGGGTTTTGGTCTTGGGTCTTTGGTCTTGACAGCAAAGGCCAGACCAAAGACCCAAAGCCTCACTTCACAGATCATACGGATCGAAAGCTTGACTGAAATGTTTTCATACGCAAAAACGTGGAGAATCCTCGGGAAAACGGCCTATCAGCCTCGGCATACCTGTTGCAAAACCATTTCACGATTGCTTTTGTAACAACGAATACTTGGGACGTGGTGACAAAAGGAGGAACGAAATGCTTTGGACGATTTTTGTAATCCTGTTGGTTCTGTGGTTACTCGGCGTAGTGAGCAGCTACACAGTCGGTGGGTTCATTCATCTGTTACTGGTGTTAGCACTCGTCGTGTTGCTTATCAACATTATCGGTGGACGACGGCCTGTCGTCTAAGGCAAACGCACACACTGTTTGCCCTGCACGCGACGCCCGGCGCTATCGTTCTTTGACGGCCGAAAGGTCGGGCGTCCATTTGAAATTATAGAAACGGTAGATCGCGCACATCTATGATTCGCCCTACTGGATAAAGATTCATTTGTGGATCCCAGTAGGGCGAACGTTTGTGAAAGAAGCGCAAGCGCTCGTAAGGGCTCGCGGCGAACTGTGCGTCGTTCGCGAGCAACATTTCAAACTCAACTCGCAGTGCCGGGTCGCTCGCCATCATCTCGCGCGCGAGTGCTTCGAGCACGTACGGCTCGCCGTATTCCTTCTCTTCAAAGATCGCGTTGAAGAAACCCCAGTGCGCGAACGAGTCAGGCGCTTCCGGCTCCAGCAGGTTCAAAACCACTCGCGCTGACGGTTGGTCCACCGGAACGACGATCGATCCGGCATGGAAGACGCGTTTGTCCGTTATCCGTTCGACTTCAAAACGCGGCATGTGCCGTCCTTCGAACGGACCCGCAGGCCAGACGACGTCGCGAAAGCGATAACTTTCGACTTCGATCTCTTTCGCATCAGCCAACGTGTGCAACTTCAGACCGTGCGCTTTCAATACTTCGATTACGTCAGACCATTGCACCGGCACGATGTACGAACGCGGCGGCGTTACTGCGCGGGTGACGCGAAACGTTTGGTACATCGGCACGGTGAGATCGAGTGGTTCGCGTCCATAGACGACACGCAGATCGCCCGAGACTTCGCTTTCGTCTGTTTCGTAAGTGAAAGCTTTTAGTTGAAACGGAGTTTGTTGGTCGGTGATCTCGAAGTCGAGTGGAAACATTTGCGAACGATCGCTAAAGAAGGAGACGGTTCGTTCGTCAGCATCGCGCCCGAGTTGGCGCAGACGATCGGGATCGCGATTGACTTCGTCGAGCGCCGCGCGCAAGAAATCATAAGTGCCGATCACGCGTGAGCGATAGTCTTTGATCATGTGTGTTTCGATCAGGATGCCGGGACGGTTTCTGATCGGAACATAGCCTGTCGAGAAGCGTGGGCTGCCGTTGAAGTCTCTGGTGCCGAGTGTCAGGTCGCGATTGTCAATGAATTCGAGGTACCACGAGATCACGTTGCCGGCTGCTTCTGTTCGAGGAGCGACGCGGCCGCCGAAGACGTCGCGTTCCCACGCGATTATATCGGCGTCGACGCCGGAGTGATGTTCGTGATGGTAGGTGATGTTGCAGCGATAGTCGGCGCCGTCTGTGACGTGACAGTCGATGAACAGATCGGGATCCCACTCGTTCCACAGCTTGAGCCAGGCGCGCGTTTCCGGCGTGTCGGCTTTCAGGTAATCGCGGTTGAGATTCTGGTACGTGCTCGTCGTGCGCCAGCCCATGTCTTTTGGACCATTTTGGTTGATGCGATTGTACGGACTGGAACGTTCGTGACCGTCGGTGTTGTAAATCGGGATGAACAGCAGGACGACGTTGTCGAGCAGACCGGCTGCGGTTTTGGTGATGGCGACGTCACGGAGCAAAGCAAAGCCGGCGTCTTTGCCGTCAGGCTCGCCGGAGTGAATGCACGCCTGGATCAAGACGACTGCTTTGTTCTGTGCTTTTGCATCTTCGGGCGTAAAAACACCGGTTTCGGATGCGATCAGCAACGGCAGTTCCCGGCCCTGGCCACTGTGACCGAAGCCGCGATATTCGATCGCCGGTGAAGCATCGGCCAGACGGCGCGCGTAGGCGATCGTGTCTGCATAGTTTGGGGTTTCGTCGTAGTCGGTGATCTCGGCGTGCGTGCGCCATTCAGGGGGTGCTGGTGTTTGCATGGTAGTTTGGGAAGTTTCCCGCAAAGACGCAAAGGAACAACTAAATAACAGCGAAAACTCTCTCGTAGTGTCTTAAATTCAACTTCTGCGTCTCTGCGTACCTCTGAGATCTCTCTGCGTAAACCTGACTGCCCAAATATTCCACGCAGAGTTCATTGAGGTACGCAGAGAACGCAGATCTCATTCTTCCTTTGCGCCTTTGCGGGAAACTAAAGCTTTGCCGTACAAGAGCGGCACTCCACGCGCCGGCGCGCGTTAAGAGTGCCGCATGCTGCGCAACGACGATACATCGTGCGCGTAAACCAACTCGTGATGAACGCGCTGAATCCCAGGATCCCGATCAGGACTGCGGCGTTCAACAGAAAGTCTCTCAACCGTTACCCTTCTCCCCGCTTCGATTGTGATAAGCCAGTCCGCGTTCATACCCTTCGCGGAAGCAGGTGTCAAGCTCAGGGCCATACGCTGTTTGCAGATCGCCTTCAACGTCCGTATAGGCTCTTCCTCTGCATCGTGGATGGTGCGCCGCCTGGAAACCCTGGCGATACGTCGCCTCGTCGCGATCGAAGTCGCGTCCGTCCTTTTGATAGTAGGCGCGTTCCTCGTCTCTTACCTCGGCCCACCAGTGTTCGCGCAATGTATCGATGTCTTCAGCGCCCGCGTTTTCAACTATGTCGCGAGCTTCACTTTCCTGATCGTCAGCGACGTGCGCGATGAGAATCAACTTTCCGTGCCGCAGCGCGTCTTCGTAGACGAAAACATCCTCGTGTGGCACGCCTTCGCCGAGTCCTTCCTCGACCTGATCGCCAAGCGCAGATCCTGCTGCCGCGCCGACAAGACCCAGCAGTGCAGCGCCAACTACGCCAAATGCGATCACTGGTCCAACGCCGGGAATCGCCAGGGATGCGGCGGCTAATCCCAGCGTCGCACCGCTGGCCGCGCCCACTGCCCCGCCGACCGCGGCCCCCATGGCCCGGCCCATGCCCGGTTCTTCCGTATCGGTAATCGGCACGCCGGCGCTTACCTGGTCCGCACTCGCTCCCGGCGCGACGACTCCGATCTGTTCTTTTGGCACACCTAAACTTCTTAACTCGTTGACAGCTTTCTCAGCATCACCCCGCGATTCAAATACACCCGTTACTATCTCCATGTTCGTTCCTCCGTGCAGGCTTTTACTTACTTCTAACGGTACTGATGCAAGCCAGCAACCACGAAACGCGATCGACACAAATCGTTGAGGAAAACTGCAAAGCTATGTTAGAGTCCAAGCACGATCTGACAACCGGAATCAGAGGCTAAAAAGCGGATGTTCGATATCGTAGATAAACACTGGCCGATGTCGGAGGGCGACGGTAAAGCCACCCGTAAAAAGCGGCCACGCATACTGGCGATCACGACCGATTGTTGCACGGGTTGCTCCGGATCGCCGGCCTGTATCGAATACTGTCCGATCGAAGCCTGCATGTTCTGGGTCCCTGACGAGGACCATCCGCCATTCGGCCGGATCGAAGTAGATCCCTACCTGTGTATTGGCTGTCAGAAGTGTACGAGCAAAGGTCCTGACGGCGCTTTTCTCGACGGTTGTCCGTGGGATGCGATCGAGATGGTCCCAACCGACGATTGGGAAGCGCTGCACGGCATCACTTTGCCGGACTCGCCGCCCGCTCCACCTGCTTAACCGTCAGTTTGGCTTGTTCGCGAATACTCTCTGAGACATTTGGAGAATCTGCGTAGCTTTGAATGAGCGGCGCGTCTTCTCGTGTGCCGATAAATGCTAATCCGCGCAACGCTTCCCACACGCTATCTTCGTCTGCATTCAAGTTTAGAATCTCGTCGCCGGCTGCAACTTGAGTCCCATTCGTCTTTAAAATCTTGTTGATTCGTCCCGGCAAGGGGGATCGTAATTCAACGACCTTTTCACCGGCGTGTTGAATGCGAACGAGCAAAGCGCCCTGTGCAACCTCTGCTTCTTCTTTGAGACTGCTTGCAATTACGCCGTCGACGGGCGCGCGCACCGGATACGGGCTCAACACGGATAGCAGTTCATTCCGCCCGCTTGCATCGCCAAACCTGACCAACGCGAGCGCCGCGTTTCGTCTCACGATCGGTTGCTCGTCCTGGAGCAGCTTTTTGAGAGCTTCATGAAACTCCGGCGACTTGTTGTCGAACCCCATCACCCATGCAGCCATCAAGCGAAACTGCGGTTCCGGACTGCTGCTGAGCGTGACGAGTTGCGGATACCAGTTCTTCGCGCTTGGGTCGCCACGCTCGATGCGTTGCTGAATCTGGTTCAGCGCGTGTTGAACGTGACGAGGGCTGTTTGTGTCGTTCAGGTATTTCGTGATGTCGGCTTCGGAGAGTTCTCGTCCGAACCAGGTGAAGTACCACGCGAGAAAGGTAGCGGCGCAGAAAAGAATCGCGAGGCCGAGGATCCATCCCGATCCGGGCGTGCGTTTGCGCGCTTCGGACACGCGTATCTCCGGATGGTTGCCGTTTTCAGCCATGCGCAAGAAGTTCCAACGTTCAGGAAGGATATATCTGGTAAAGCATAAGGTAAACGATGACGCCGGTGATCGACACGTAGAGCCAGAGCGGAAGAGTTATGCGCGCGATGCGCCGGTGACGCGCGAAGTCGTTGCGAAAGGCGCGGTAGAACGTCAGGATCACGAGCGGCACGATTACCGTCGCCAGGATTGTGTGCGTCGTCAGGATCGTGAAATAGATGGGCCGCACCAGTCCGGCGCCTTGAAAGCGTGTTGCGCCGTGATTGAAGTGATACGTCAGGTATGAAGCCAGAAACAAGATCGAAATGCAGAGCGCGCCGATTTGGCAGGCTCGGTGTGCGGCGACGTTGCGCTTTCTGATGAATGTGTAACCGGTGAATAACAGCAACGCGCTTGCGCTATTAAGACAGGCGTTAAGGTGCGGCAGGTAAGAGATGTACTCGGACAAAATAAAACTCTACTTCTGGGCGGCGGCCTGCTTGCCTTTCTCCGTTAGAGAATAAAAATCATTTCCCTCTTCGTTCAGCAAGCCTTCGCGAACCAACTTCTCGACGATATCAAACACAGCCGTGCGTGCATCCGGATCGTTGCCGCCCGCTTCGAACAACTCGTGCAGGTCGAGTGTGTCCTTGCGCCAGTGCGCAAAACTTCCGAGCACTTTCCTGGTCAATTCATCCACGGCGAAACACAGATTCTCAAAACTGGTATGGGTTTCAGGCGTCCTTTGCTTCCGTCGGACTCATCCGGTTGACCATCGCTTTGACGTCGGGAGGAACGGCGCGGCCCTTCGCGTCGAGGAGAGGAGGCGTGTTCGATTTGAGCTGGCCCCAATTGGCCCCGCCGGCTACAGCAGCGGCTGGCGAACTCGAACCCGTTTGCTTGATAAACGGCAGCGGCAACTTCCCTTCCGACTTCAGGTAAAGCAACGGAATGACCGCAAACAGCAACGCCATCACGAGACAAAAAGTGATGATGAATAGATTGTCGGTGGTGAAAAAGTCGCCGGAGGTGAGGGCGCTGATGACGATCATCACCAGAAAACCCAGCGCCGCCAGGACACATAGAACGTTTAGCAGTCCAAGTTCTTTGCTCATCTTTTAAATCTCAAATCTGAGATCTCAGCCTGAAATCTCAAATCTGAGATCTCAGATCTCAGGCTGAGATCTCAAGTCTCAGATCTCAGATCCTTTCTCAGATTCCTTTCAATGCCGCGCTTTCCCGGCGGGCTTCTTGCGTTCGTTCATCTCTTCATACCCGCATCGTTCACACTGCCAGATTGGAAAAGCCGCTTCCGGGTTCGCGCCTGCTTCGTAGACAGCGCGGTTGGATGGAATGATCTTGCCGCCGCAACGTGGACACGAGCGCCCCCGCGTCGTGTTCTTCTCCACGTCAATAGCGAGGGGATTATTGTCAGCCATTTCCTCGATTACGTCTCATCAAAATAAAGATCGAACAAAAGATCGTCACCGGCGGCACCAGCAGCACCAGCACGCCGATGTTAAATCCGCGAATCAACCGGCTGTTGTTCGAACTCGTCAACGAAGCCCGGCACATCGAACACTGCGCCGCCACGTCGACATTCGCAAAGAACAGCAGAATGCCGGCCGCCAAAACTAAGAACAATAGAACGCGTGAATACTTCATGGCTCCTCGAGCGGCGCCGGCGCTACTGGCGGCGGTTGCTTGAACTGGTAACGCAAACCAGCCGACCGGAAACTGTCAGGGAAAAAGGCAAACAACAGGCAGATACAGATTACCAGCATCGGTATCAGAGTGAGAATCAGGCTCATCCGCTCAAACTTCAAGTGCATGAAGTAAGCCACGATCAGCACTGCCTTGACAATCGAAAGGCCGAGCAGGATCGTCAACATGATGACGTGAGACATCGGCTTGTAAGCCAGGAAAATCTCGATCAACGTCAGCACCACCAGCCAGACCCAAATCGAGATGAACAGCTTGTTGGTCCCGGCAAAATGCTCTTCCGCGTGTCCGTGTGCACTCATTCGCATTCCCTCCGTACGTGGCCCAGATAACCTAGTGCGGCAGATGTCCACCGATGTCGACGGACATGATGTAGATCAACGGGAAAACAAACATCCAGACGAGGTCGACAAAGTGCCAGTAAAGGCCGCTGATCTCGACGTCTTCATGTTTGAGCTTCTTAATCCTCAGCGTTACGACAGCCAGGTAAAGCACCCCCGTGGCAACGTGAAACATGTGCAACCCGGTGATGGCGAAGAAGGTGGCGCCAAACAACGGGCTCGGCGGCACGCCGTCAGTCGTGGTAAACGCCTGCACCCACGACTCAGGCAGATAAAACGGCCGCAGCCCCTGGTGCATCAGGTGGTTCCACTCGATCAAGTGAAGCACGATAAAGGCCGTGCCGAAGAGTATCGTCGCCAGGAGCCACTTTTGCGCCTTCGCTTTGTCGCCGCGGCTCGAAGCCGACACCCCGAACACCATCGTCAAACTGGATGACAGCAGACACATTGTCATCACGGAGGCGAAGATGATGCTGGGATAAAACGGAAACGGCGTGGGCCATACGTTCGACGCGCGCAAATAGCTATAGCCGATCAGCAGCGCCGAAAACGTCAACGAGTCGGAGACGATGAACAGCCACATCCCCAACTTGCGATGGCCGACACGATAAGGGAGGGCGCCGCCGTCCCAATCCACTGCCGGAAAATGTCCTGCACGTGCTTCAGTGCTCACCCTGTCACCTCCAGAGGAATAGGAGTAGGAATAGGTAGATCCAAAGACCGTCCATGAAATGCCAGTAAATCGAAACGGCGTCGACTGCCCCTTGCTGCATCGCCTGCCGCTTCTCCACCTGCGCTGTGGCGGCGATGCGTCGGGAACGCAGCCACAGGAAACTGAGACCAAGTAAACCACCTGCAAGGTGCACCCCATGCGCGCCCGTCAACAGGTAGAAGAAAGAACTGTGTGGATTGCTCGAAAGATAAAGTCCCTGGGCCGTCAGTTGCCGCCACGCGAATAACTGCGAAACCAGAAACCCGAGCCCGAGCACCACTGTCACGACGATCCATTGCGTGTAGGCTTTCGTCAGCGACGCTTTCAGTTTTCTTCGCGCGAGCTCGATCGTGACGCTGCTCGCGAGTATCAACAGGGTGCTGGCCAACAACACGCGCGGCATCGGCAACGGCACCCAATCGTCTGCCGACGTCGACCTGACGATGTACGCGCTGCTGAGCGACGTAAACATCATCGTCACCGACGCCAAACCGACCCACATCCCGATGCGGTAACGGTTGGCATTCGACTCCGGATCGCGAAAACTGCCTCCGCGTTTCGAGCCATTGCCATTTGGTCCCGGCATTCCCGGACCAGCGCCGGGACCTTTCTTGGTTACCGGTGGTCTAGTGCTTGTGACCATTGTGGCCATTACCGCTTGGCACCTCGGCGTCTAAGTCAGTTTGCATTACAAAGTCTTTAGGAGCGCCAGGGACGGCAAACTCGTATGGGCCGTGATAGACAGTCGGCAACACGCCCGCGAAATTATCGTGTGGCGGCGGCGACGTCGTGTTCCATTCGAGTGTGGTTGCATCCCACGGATTGTCTGGCGCCTTCTTGCCTTTGAACATGCTCCAGAAGAAATTGAAGTAAAAGAGAACCTGCACGGTGATGGTGGCGATGGCCGCAATCGAGACCAGCAGCACCAGCGGATGCAGCGATTTCAGAAACTCGTACTCACCAAAACTCGCGAAGCGCCGCGGCATGCCCTGGATACCCATCACGTGCATCGGCACGAAGATGGCATACACGCCGACGAAGGTGATCCAGAAATGGAGCCGGCCGATACTCTCGTTCATGTACCGTCCGAACATCTTCGGGAACCAGAAATAGGTCGCCGCAAACATACCGAAGATCGAAGCGACGCCCATCACAAGGTGGAAGTGCGCGGTGACGATGTACGTATCGTGCATCGGCAGATCGAGCGAACTCTGGCCGAGGATCAGCCCCGTGATACCACCCGCGACGAACAACGAAACGAACCCGAGCGCAAACAGCATCGGCGTCGTGAAGCGAATTCGCGAGTTCCACAACGTGCCGAGCCAGTTAAAGGTCTTGACCGCCGAAGGCACGCCGATGGAGAGCGTCAGAATCGAGAAAGTAATTGCCGAGTAGGGGCTCATGCCGCTGATGAACATGTGGTGGCCCCACACGATGAACCCGAGCAATCCGATCGCAAAGATCGCGAAGACCATCGCGCGATAACCGAATACAGGTTTGCGGGCGAAGGTCGCGAGAATGTGCGAAGTCGCTCCCATGCCGGGGAGAATCGCGATGTAGACTTCAGGGTGTCCGAAGAACCAGAACAGGTGCTGCCAGAGTATCGGCGAACCGCCCGTGTGCAGCGGAAAGTTCGGATGGCTGCCTGAAAGCAAGCCGCTCACGTACAAGCCGCCCGGAATAAAGAAGCTCGTTCCGGCCGTGCGATCGAGCAGCAGCAGGATGCCGCCGCCAAGCAACACCGGGAACGAAAGCAGCGCCAGCACGGCGGTCGTAAACCACGCCCAGCAAGTGAGCGGCATGCGCATGAGCGACATGCCCTTGGTGCGCATGTTCAAAAGCGTCGTGATGAAGTTGAGCGCGCCGAGCAACGAGCCGACGCAGAAGATCGCGATACTGATCACCCACAGGTTCATGCCCGCGCCCTGTCCCGGACCGGCAATCTTTCCGAGCGCGCTGAGCGGCGCGTAACCCGTCCACCCGCCGATTGGTCCAACCGTGCCGCTGCCGCCGGAGAATGACGGCCCGAGCGCCGTGAACCACGCGCCGATCGACGCATTGCCCTCGGCGAAGATCGCGAGCAGGATGACGATAAAACCAACCAGCGTCACCCAGAACGAGAGCATGTTCAGGTACGGAAACGCCATGTCTTCCGCGCCGATCTGAATCGGCAGGAAGTAGTTGCCGAAGCCTCCCTGGGGCGCGGTGGTGAGCACGAAGAACACCATGATCGTGCCGTGCATCGTCACCAGCGACAGGTAGAACTCGGGCGTCATGACGCCGCCTGGCGCGCCTTGCGGGAACAACGTCTCCAGAATCGGCCAACTCGTAGTCGGCCAGGAGAGATTCAGTCGCATAAGCAGCGACATCACCATGCCTACCGCAACCGCGGCCAGGGCCAACAGGATGTACTGAATGCCGATGACCTTGTGATCGATGCTGAAAATGTACTTACGAATAAAGCCCGTCGGCGCCGGATGCCTGTGTACGCCCTCGTGAGTCTCAACTGACATCGGTGGTCTCCTCTAAGCGTTAGCTAGATTCTAAGTGCTCGTTCTCTTTCGGCTTTGCCGCCTGATGTGTGGCTGGGCTTTGCCTTGCCCAGCCTTAATTCGTGGGTAACGGATACTTGTTCAGCAACTCGGCTATGCGCGTCTGAAACTGCTCCTGCGGCATCGCACGCAACGCGCTCAGCTCGTCTTCCGGAAGCACGAGCATGTAGCTCTTCATTTTGAAGTGCAGTTGGCCGCACAACTCGGCGCAAGCAAGTTCGTACTTCCCGACTTTGTTAGCCGTGAAGTGGACCTTGATTTCCATGCCGGGAACGAGGTCCTGTTTGAAGCGCAACTGCGGCACCCAGAAATTGTGAATCACGTCTTTCGATCTCAACTTCAGTTCAACCGGACGGTTAACCGGAATCGCGAGTGCTGCGGTGACAGCGTCGTCTCTGCTGGCCGGATCTTCAGGATCGAGCCCGATGAAGTTGAGCGTGCCGTCGTCGATCAACGTCGGATCGGTGCGGCCGAACTTGTTATCGGCGCCGGCGTAGTGGAAATTCCATTGAAACTGCTGCGCCACTACTTCGACTGAGTAAGATCCGGGCGGCGCATCGTGCAGTCGCAATGACGCCCAAACGCTTTGACCCATGATCGCCAGGGAGATGAAGACCACGGCGGTGATCACTGTCCACAACATTTCCAGCCGGTTGCTGCCGTGCGAATAGATCGATCGATCGCCAGGCTTGCCGGTGTCGCGAAACTTCCAAACCGCCCAACCGAGCGCGACCTGCGCGGCAGTGAAAGAGATGCCGACGACCAGTATCGTGATCAGGAACTGGCGATCGAGGGCTGGCGCGTGTTCAGAGATCGCCTCCGGAAACCACCACTTCCGGCTGACGAACAGCGCGACTGAAAGTAGGGTCAAGACCCAGATAATAACCGCAAGAACTCGTCCCATCGGTTACCTCTCCTTAGTTGGTGTCTGTCGCGGCGAGCGCCGGGACATTACCTATTCAAAACCATTAAGAGAAACAGAAGCGGCAAATAGAGAACCGATGCCAGCAGCAACCTGCGCGCATGTTGCCGCGACATTGAGAATGCCGCACGTAGACTGCTGTAGAGAAAGAGCAGTCCGAGTAGCGCGGCGCCGGCCAGATAGATCCTGCCTGCCATACCGAGCAATGTTGGTAACAAGCTGACAGGTAGGAGCATCAGCGTGTAAACCACGATCTGCTGCGCGGTGACGCGGCCGTCAGGCTCGACCACCGGCAACATAAGAATCCCCGCCCGGCTGTAGTCTTCGCGATACATCCAGGCGATCGCCAGGAAGTGCGGAAACTGCCAGAGAAATAGAATCGCAAACAACACCCAACCTTCGAGACTGATCGAGTCGCGCGCGGCGGTCCAACCGATCAACGGCGGCACTGCACCGGGGAATGCGCCGACCATCGTCGACAAGGTTGTTCTTGTCTTCAGCGGCGTGTACGCGAAAACGTAACCTGCAACCACGGTCAAACCGAGCAGCGCGCTCAACGGATTGACGAAGACAAGCAAGTAAATCTCGGCGGCGATCGTGATGCCGGCGCCAAACGCGAGCGCCTCCCACGGCGCTACTTTGCCTGTCGGCAACGGCCGCGTTGCAGTGCGGCGCATCAAGCCGTCGAGATCCCGTTCGGCGTATTGATTAAGGGTTGCGATTCCGGAAGACAGCAAGCCGATTCCAAGCAGCGCGCTCAACATCCCGAGGTAATCGATGCGTCCCTGGGAAGCGAGTGCGAAGCCGGCGGCCGACGTCAGCACAATCAAAAACGTGATGCGGGGTTTTGTAAGTTCTGCGTAGGCAGCGACGCGTTCGCGCAGCGACAGACGAGGCCGCTCAATTACCGCGACTGCCGGGCTACGTAGATCGATAGCAAACTCTTCCATTCGTAAGCTACGACTCCTGAGGCCTGGCAGCCATTTCCATTGCCGCTTCGGAGGCCGGAAGCACCCTGTAGGTTCTTAAAGTCAAAACGATTGTGGTGGCGAACACCAGCGCGCCACAGGCAACGTGCGCGACGGTGATCGAGATCATCGGATTCAACGGTTGCGGCTCGTTGGGCGACTGCACGCGCGTCAAATATGCCGCGACGCCAAGAAACAACTGGACTACGAGCAGCCCGAGCGCAATCGTAGCCGGCCTGGTCAGAAACGTAACGCCTTTGTGACGGCGCAACACGTTGAACGAAGTGCTCGCAAGCGCGATCGTCACTGCGACCGCGCCGCCGATATGCGCCAGGACAAGGTGGACCGGCAAGTGTCTGTCCCAATCTGCTGAGTGCCGCAGCGTTGCGCCGAGAATCAATTGCAAAAAGATCGTTACTAATGCCGCCGTGCAGAGATACCGCAGCGGCAGCGTTCCCTTCTCTTCCGGTAACGGGCGCGCTTCAATCCAGCTTCTAGAGGTGAAAACCGCCAGGCTAACGGTAGTGCAGAAAAAGAGTTGCGCGAGCGTGGCGTGCGCGGTGGAGACCGACTGCGGCAACATCAAGTTCACGGTCAATCCGCCGAGCAGTCCTTGCAAGCACACGGCAATCACGGCAAACAGCGTCAGACGCCAGACCCAGAATCTCTTTTCTTTAATGCGCACGTAAACAGCGAGTCCGAGGGTCAGCATGCCCACCGTTGTGGCGATCATGCGATGACCATGCTCGTAGAACATATTTCCGACCATTTCCGGCAGAAACTGGCCACCGGCCAGCGGCCAGTCAGGCGTCGCCAGGCCAGCGTCGTTGCTGGTGACGAGCGCTCCGGCGATGATCAGGAAAAATGTCGCGCTAGCGACGAGAATTGCGAAACGGTTAAGACCTTTACTCATTAGAAACTTGAAACTTCAAAACCAAGGTTTCCCGCAAAGGCGCAAAGGACGCAAAGAAATATAAAAACTGTGTTTGCCCTGCGTCTTTTGCGCACTTTGCGCCTTTGCGGGAACCTTCTTTCTCCTCTACCGGTGGAGCGACGGAATCTCCAGTGCCGGCATCATCGTCAACGATGGTTTGGTCGAGGTAGTGGCCGCGCCTTCGCCGAAAGCAAAATCAGCCTTCGCCGAACCGTTGGCCGCTACAGTCACCTGCATCGTCTTCTCGGTGCCGTTCGCGCCACCTTCTCTCCAGGCCACGACTGTATAGGTGCCCGGAGGAACGCCCTTGAGTTCAAACGCGCCAGTCGGCGAACTGACTGCGAAGAACGGCGTTCTCATCACGCCGATGTAAGCCTTCATCCACGGATGCTGATTGCATTTGACCGGGATCAGAACTTCCGCGCGCGTGAAGGTCTTCTCGATTGGCGGCGCACCGTTGGCCTGCGTCTGGTTCCATTCCTGGTTCAGCTTCGGCGTCGGGTGAACGTTGTGTTGGGTTTGGTCGCTATTGGTGATGCTGAGTTTCTGGTTCGTCTGCAAGCCCAACACGTGCGGGCTATAGTGACAACCCTTCTGATCGAGCTGAACAGCCGTTGTCGGAGTCGACCAGGCATAGTCGCCGATCTTCTTGCCGCCTTCGACGCTGCCTTCCTTGATATATACAAACACGTTAGCCAGCTTGCCGTCGGTCACGATCGTATCGTCGGTCATGAGGTTCGGGTTGGCCTTGCCGCAAGCCGCATCGGCAGTCGTGTCGATCTTCTTCGCGGCTGGCGCAGTGCCGTTATAACTAACTACGCCGGTGATGGTGCCGGTAGCGCCGTTATAGGCCTCCGCCGCTCCGCCTTCATTACTATTCTTTGGATTGTTGGTGACCTCTGAGCCACCACTGCAGGCAGAGCCCAGCGCGAGGAGAGACAGCGCAATCGCTAACACAAGCCAGACCTTTGTCTGCTTATTCATGATCAATTCCTCCAAACTAAGATGACTTTCGCGTTAACTGTAGCATGGAAGGCGCATTAAAGCGGAACGCGCCCCCTAACACCCATCTAGTTCAAACTCAGATATCGTTCAACACGCGCGCCGCATCACGGCCCAGTGCAGCGCGAACCCGCGGACGCCGGTGATGCTGGCTGGTCCTGCGCCGTTTCGAGCGGGCGTGGTTTTGCGTCGTCGCCGCTGGCGCGGCAGTCGCTGCCGGACCAGTAGCCGACAAGGCCCGCTGCTCTTCCGGCGTCATAAGAAACATGTAACGCACCAGCAGCCGCGCATGATCGTCGTGATAATTCGTCGCGCTGGCCGGTGGGTTCGGCAGGTTTACGACCCACCGTTCGCCTTCCTTCTTGAACAGGCCGCTTGGCATTGCCGTTCCGGGGCTGATCTGCGCCGGATCGAGCAACCAGCGGAAAGTCCATTCGGGTTTGAGACGTTCGCCCGCGATCAGGAAGTTTGGCGCGATCGCGGTTGCGTCGTGCGTCGCGTCGCCGGTGATGTGACACTTCAAACACGGCGTGCCCGACGTGAACATCTGGCGCGCAGTGATCTTCTCCTGCTCGGTCAACGGCTGCATCGGCTCCTTGATGTAGGGATCCTGCTGGCCTGACATGGCCATGAAGAAGCGCACGAGGATCTGCAACTCGTTGGGCGAGAAGTTGAACGTCGGCATACGGAACTGGAGATATGGACGCACGCCGTTGACATCTTGACCGGGTTGCGGATGGAGGCGCACGGTTGGGTTCGCCGCTGCCGAATTCGCCTGGGGTGACGCGGATGCCTGCGGGCTCGCCGCCGGCGTTGCCTGGGCCGTCAGCGCATTGATCTGTTGCTGTTGGGCCGGCGTCTTTGGTCCACTCAGCGACGGATCGTGCAGGAACTTCAACAGCCACGATGGATCGACGCGCGCTCCTTCGCTCGTCAACCTCGGCGGCAGCAAGTCTTTTCCTTCCGGCGTCTGGTAGAACGGCAGATCCTGGACCACTGAACGCTGGCCCACCTGGAGCTGGTGACAACCCTGACAGTTGTACTTCTTGATCACCCACCAGCCGTTCTGAACATCCTGGCGCCGTTGATCCTGTGGAATGTAGAACAGCGTGCTTGGCACGTTCGCGCCTTCGATGCCGACGCTGCCTAACAGGAAAGTCGTCAGCGCGACGCGCCATTCTTCCGTCAGGTACGGCTCCGGCATGCGCAGCTTGTCTTTGACGTCCTTCTCTTTCCCGACGTCATAAATTGACGGCTGCTCGATCTTCCGTTCGAAGAAACCTTTGTGGTTGTACCAGGGTTTCTCGGGCTGGTTAGGCCGCAGGTGAAGTGGATCGTGTCCCTTCTCTGCATCGTGTGTTTGCAACGCGAAGTCGAGACGCTCGATCGGCGTCGCGCCTTCGACGGTCAATTCTTTACCGATGCGCTGCTCGTCTTCGAAGCCTCTGATCTCGTGACAGCCGGCGCAGCCATACTGCTTGATCAACGCCTGTCCCTTCTCCTTCAGCGCCGGATCGTCCATGAACGAAGCGTCGGCGTAACTCGGCGGTGACGAAAGCGAGAAGAGATAAGTGGCGATGTCGCGCGAGTCTGCTTCGGACAAGCGGAAGTTAGGCATCACCGTCATGTTCTGCACCTGCAACTCCGCGCCGTCATTCGGGCAGCGCGAGTGCAGTTCGGTGTCGAACACATACGGCAAATTCTTCTTCGCATAGTCGTCCGGAGTCAGGTCGCGTTTTTCTTTCGGGCAATACGGCGCGACGCGATCGCGCGGGTTGTAGATCCAGCGAACGATGTAATCGAAGTTCGCTTTCTCACCAACTTTTTGCAGGTTCGCGGCAAAGTCTCCGCCGATTTTATTGTCGCCATCGCCGATCGAGTGACAGGCAAGACAGCCGCGAGTTTCGAACAGCTCTTTACCGTGACCGGCGTTTCCACGCGGTTGAGTCGGAAGGACGTTGGTGAAACTGTCCTGCCACAGGTACGCGGAGATCGCCTTGATCTGATCGGCGGCATCTTTATCGCGCATGTCCTGACCTTCGCTCTTGTGCGCGGCGAAGCGCCAGAACGTCGGCATCTTCGTGCCCGGCCGGAATCCCTGCGGATCGTCCAACCAAACCGGCAGCCACTCCTTGCGCAACTTGACGCGAACGTCTTTTAGATTGGGTCCAACCTTCTTCTGATCCTGCATCAGGTACTTCGCTTGCAGGTTCAATTGATCTATGCGCGCGGCGAGCAGACTGTTCGTGACGAGAAGGTTATTAGCTTCGGCAAGAAGTCGTGGCACCTCCTCGGTCGGCGTGGCTTCGTCCTGGGACTTCTGAATAAAGGCCCGGTTCTGTTTCTCGTTCGCAGTGATCTGGTCCTGAAGCTGACCGATCAACTGACGCGTGCTCGCGAGCGAATCAGTTTCGCGATCGTAACCTTCGTAACGGTGACAACCCACGCAACCACGTTCGGTGAACAAGTCGCGTCCGAGATTGAGCACGTCGGCGCCCTGCGTTACGCGATCGCGCGCGTGACACTGCTGGCAACCGGCTTCCGTGTTCTCTTTCTCGAACATGGGCCACAGCCAGAAGCGATGGCGGCCATGACCTTTTGTTTCACTCGTGGTGGCGCGGCCATTGCCCCAGTGACAACTCGCGCAGCCAAACTTCTCCGGACTGTGAATGCGCAGCACTTCGCGATCAGGATGGCTGACAAACGCACGCGCCCACTTGTCCGGTTCGCCGTTTGGACCACCGGGAGCGAGATCGGCCGGCGTCATGTCAATCGGTTCGCGAATACCCGCGTGACAGACTTCGCAACGATCGACGATGTCGTATTGTCCGACGCTGATCTGGTGACCGAGGATCGAATAGTCGTAGCTGGCGACTTTAGTTTTGAGACCTTCGATCTGCGTTGGTCCAAGACCGATGAGCTGGTTTCTGAGGTAGTCGTCGCGCTTCTTCGCCAGTTCAGACGGCCCCTTGGCGAGATTGGCTCTTTCCAGCAGTATTTCCGCCTTCTGATTGCGCAGACCGTCGTAGAGTTTCTCAAGCTCGGTGAAATTGTACTTCTGCTCGGTAACGGATTGGCCATCGTCAGAGGGCAGATCGATTGAAACTATTTCCGCCCGCTTGGCGTCCGCCTGGCGCTGATATTTTTGTTTGGCCGACGTCGAATGAGCGGTCTCGATGTTGTAATTAATGACGGTGAGATGCCCGCGCTGATTTTGGAATGGATCGGTGATCGCGTCCAGTTTTCGTTGAACTAACTTGACCTGTCCTTCGAGCTCTTTATCCTTGGCTTCGATCTCCTGGCGAGCCGCGGTGGCGGCAGTATCGAGTTCCTGGTATTCAGGACTCTCCTTGATCTCCGTTTCACTCCTGCCGGCCTTGGCTTTAATGCTGTCGAGATAGCGTGTATAGCGGCTGACGAATTCACGCTGCATGGACTTCCACGGCCGCTGACCGAATGCCTCATCGTAGAGTGCCCAGGCAATGGAGATCGTCATCAGCAATGCGCAAACCAGCATCCAGCCGCTGGTGGACCGTCCGACAATCGGATCATGGTCCGGCATCTCCGCTTCCCTTTTCACTAACGATTCGCCAGGTGCTGGTGAATCCGCCACTGTGATCAGCCCTCCGAAAGTTTACCTAAACTGTATTCCGTGCCTCTGCTACGGCATGGCTCTGCCTTGCCGTCAAATGTTGAACCACGGAGTTACCCACACGTACTTGATGGTCAACGCCAACCGCAAAATCAATTTAACCGGCATCGCCAACAACACGGTGACGGCGAAAAACTGAAACGTCAGGTACTGAAGCAAACTGGTGCGCGAAAGAATCTTCTGCTCGAATTCATTCTTCGGAAACAGGTTATTGAGGCGAATCTTTTTGAAGTCCACCGTCATTAACCAATGGAAGAAGAGACCGCCGACGATGAAAAACCCGCCGACCACAAGCGCGCCGAAAATGAACTTTGCGGGATTGTGCGCCAGGAATCCGAGATGAAGAGCCTTTCCGATCGAACTCATCGCGATCATGTCGTGCAGATCGACGTTCTTATCGAACACGACGGCGTTGTGATCCCACGTCTGACCCGGCCAGAACCAGATCCAACCCGGTCCGCGAATAAACGTTCCGATCACGATCAGCACGATCCATTGCAGGAAACCTGCGCCAAACATCCAAAGCGCAAAGCGGCGCTGCTTCAACGTGTAGTAACCATTCCCCAACGGATTCGAATCGACGTACGGAAACGCCATCAAACCGACCATGATGATCGACGGCATCACCACGCCCGCGATCCACGGATCGAAGTAGACGAGCATTTCCTGAAGACCGAGGAAGTACCACGGCGCCTTCGACGGATTCATCGTCAGGTTTGGATTAGCTGGTTCTTCGAGCGGAGCGTTGAGCGTGATGGACCAGACAAACAGAACTATCGTAACGATCACCGTTGCCAGAAACTCGACGCGCACAAGGTAAGGCCAAACGTGTATCTCACGGGCCCAACCCGGCCGCCACGGCTCGGCTTTGCGGTGATGCGTCTTGGCTGCTTTCGGGTCCTTTTCCAGTTCGCCGATCAGTCGATCGTTGGCGACAGCCTGTTTGATTCCCATCCAGGTGAAGAATGGGACCAGGAAGAGCATGGCGACGATCGGCACGTTGTCAGGCGCCGACGAGATCTTCCAGAGTTGATTCCAGTCCTGGACGTTGATCGCCCAGATCGCGGTGATCACCAGGAGCGCTCCCCAAATCGTCCATTTGTTAATGAATCTTTTCATCAACTATTTCTTCTTTGCGACTGCCTTCATCTCAGACTCGAGCACCACGGGCGCAGGCCCGGAGATGCCGCCGTCTTTGCGAATGCGCCAGAAATGGACCGCCATAAAGATCGAGGCCACCAGTGGAATGCCGATGCAGTGCCAGATGTACGAACGCAGTAATGCATTAGCGTCCACGATCGAGCCGCCGAGTAAACCGAAACGCACGTCGTTGTAGGCCGTCATGCCGAGTTGTGGACCAAATGGTCCATCGTGCCCGAGCATCGGCGTGGCGCGCGCCATGTTTGTTCCGACTGTCACCGCCCAGAAACCAAGCTGATCGTCCGGCAGGAGATAACCTGTAAACGACAATAAGAGCGTCAACACCAGCAGGACGACGCCGACGCACCAGTTAAACTCTCTCGGTTTCTTATACGACCCGGTCAGGACGACGCGGAACATGTGCAGCCAGGTCGTGATTACCATCAGGTGCGCCGCCCAGCGGTGCATGTTTCTCAACAACTTGCCGAACGGAACGTCGTGCTCGAGATAGAGAATGTCCCGGAAAGCGTCGGCTTTCGTCGGGTGGTAATAGAACATCAAGAGCACGCCGGTGAAGGTCAGCACGATAAAGAGATAGAACGTGATGCCGCCCATGCCCCACGTAAATGGATAACGCACGGCATCGCGGTTGATCTTTGCCGGATGCAGGTGCAGAAAGACGTTGGAGAGAATCGCGAGCGAGCGGTTCCGCGGATCGGAGCGATCGTGGGAAACGCGGAAGATCGATTTCCAGAGTTGCGTGTCCTGCGGATCGGAGTAGCCCTTGGCCTCGTCGATCGCGCGGTCCTTTAGCGCGCCCGCGCCTTCTTTGACCTTCGCGACGAGACTCTTGTCGCTCGCCTCACCATCAGTGAGTTGTTTTGGTGCGTTTGGATCCTTGGGATCAGGACTATCTGCCACGTCGATTTATCCCTCTTATTAAACCCTGATAAAGGCGCCCGGCTCGTCAAACTCGGTCGGCTCACCTTTCGGCCACGTATAGAGCGTGCCGATATCGACAACGATCTGCCCTTCCGCATCCAGTTCCACTTTCGCGCGGTCCATCGGTCGTGGCGCGGGACCTTCGAAGTTAATACCTTCGCTGTCGTAGCCACTGCCGTGACAAGGACACTTGAACTTGTTTTCGCTTGCTTTCCAGTCGGGCGTGCAGCCCAGGTGCGTGCAGACGGCGTAGATGACAAACAACCGGTCAGATGTGCGCGTCACCCAGATGCGATACTGTTGCTGCCACTTCGTATCGACACCCAGCGCGTAGTCGTTCGGCGACCCGATTCTGAACAGCGGCGACGGTTCGAGAATGGACCGTGGCAGAAAGAACCGGACGAACATCAGAAAGAAGGTGACGAGAGCGCCGGCGACAGTAGCCCAAACGATCCGGCGTCGCATCTTGTTGACCGGGGGATCTGCGGATGCCTCTACCACTGCCGCTCCTGGTTTCGCCGGTGCAGCAGCCCGCGGCGGGGCGCTGACCGCAGGCGCGCTTGCAGGCGTGATTTGATCGGCTTGACTATCCAAGTCGAAACCTCCGTCGATTCAAATCCTTGATTGCTAGTGCGTAGCGAACTTCGTGGGTACACTTCGGCTTTACTAACAGAGTGAAGAGACCATACAACTCCCCGTCAAACAGGGATCACTCTCTGCGCAGTTAAGCCAATTTTTCGCTTAAACATGAAGAGCGCCGCACCTATCAAACAAAATAAAATGTGGTCGGCGTGCTATTTATACACGGTTTCTCGATATGCTGGCAAGAATTTATTCAGGAGTGCAGTGGCACAATTTCAACTCTGCGTGCTCTGCGTGCCTTTGTGATCTCTGCGTTAATATGGCTGGAATTCAATCTAACGCAGAGATCACAAAGGCACGCAGAGCACGCAGAGAAGGTCGTTCAAAGTTGAGCTACTGCGGTAAGGGTTACGAGTTGAACAAAACCCAGGTCATCATCTTTTCGCGCCCCGGATGCCACCTCTGCGACGAGGCGAAACAGGCGATCCAGAGCGCTGGCTGCTCCGATCGCTTTACGCTCGCAGAGGTCAATATCGAATCTGATGACGAGCTGCTAAAGAAATATAAGTACGACATTCCGGTGGTCACGATCGATGGCGTCGAGGCTTTTCGGCACCGGGTCGACGCTCACGAATTCAAGATCCGTGTTGTCCGTGGTTAAAGTGGAGTTCGCCGCTGAGTGTCTGAATCGACTCGAAAAGCTTCTCTCGCTCGTTCTCGTTGGTCGACTGGCGGTAAGCCATTACGAGGTCTTTGAGTCCGGCCAGTTCCCGATACAAACCGGCGTTTTCGATTGGCGGCGTGAGGTAGGAGATCAGTTCGGCGTACGAACGGCGTTTGGCGATCGAGCCTTCGGACGGGTTGTTCACGCTGTAGACGTAAAAATTGGGCAATTCGTCGATCAGTCGATCCGGCCAGCACTCACCTGACAATCCGATCTGTTTACCCGGCATAAACTCCAAAGCGCCATGCGTGCCGAAGTGAATGACGCCGTCAGCGTTAAAGATCTTCGTGAGGTATGTGTAAAAGGCCATGAAGCCGTGATGGGGCGAGCCGCTGCGCGCCATCATCAAACGCATAGGATCTCCTTCGAAGCCAAAAGTCGGCTGTACTCCGATAAATACGTTGCCTAAGTTAAGGCCTTGAATTAACAAGTCGCCGCCAAACGAGTTGATGGAACCGGGCGCGGGTCCCCAATCGGATTCGACGTCCCTCACGTAAGAACAAAGACGCAGGTACTCGGACGAGGTCATGCGATAAGTCACGTTGGCAGCGACGTCGTATTCGTCCGAGTTGCCGCCGAGCAACCGATCGCGCAGTTCGTCGGCTGTTGCCGGGACTTCGATTTTGTAACCGTCGGTTTGTAGGCGCTTAAGTAAATCCCAGATGCTGGGAAACACGTCGAGGTCAGCAGCGGTCCCGATGTTTCCCTTGTTCGGTGGAAAACAGAATAGAGTGATTGCAAGTTTCAGTTGATCGCGAGACGCGGTGCGCAGATTGTTCCAACGCTTGAGACGTCGAGCGAACCTGCGGCAACGATCGTCGAGCGGCGCTGGTTCGTGACCTTTGACGGGAATGCCGCCATAGATAAAAGGCTCAGTCGCGCCGTCGATCTCCGGTATCGCGATCTGCATCCCTGCCTGGATCGGATTCAAACCGGTTCCAGATTCGCGCCAGGCTTCAATCGTCTGTGTGTCGAGACTGACCGCGGATCGATACGGAATATTCAATTCTCGTAAAAACTCAGAAGCTGCCGCGCTGTCATTCATTGCTGGCCCGCCAACAAAGCTGAAACCTGTCAGCGAGACGATCTGACTAATCCGTTTAGATCCATGGTTGAAAAACGTCGAAACGGCCTCGCGATTATCCATCAAGGTGGCGATCGCCGGAATGACGCTTAAATTTTCATCTTCGATTGCGTGGATCAGCGCGTCGTAGTGCTTCGTCGTCTTGCTCACCACCTGCGGCCGCATCAGCAGCAACCCGATTGTCGTTTCCGGATCGAGTGGCAGTTTCCGTTTCTTCACATACCACTTGCGATAATCCTCAAACGATTCGAACAACGCCGGCGCTGCCGGATGATAGATCGCGACTGACGGCAAGTATTCGGGTTGCGGCAGACGAAGTTTGATCTTTCGCAGCCGTACATCCTTTCCGTACTGCCGCAACGCATACAGCAACATCGACTGGATGTTTGCGGGCGTTGGTTGGAGGAAGTAGCAAAAGATGTAGAGGTAATGCTTCGCATCGGTGAGCGCGCCGGCCGTGGGGATGAACTTCAGAATGCCGGGCAGGCGATCGATCAGTTTCAGATACTGGTGGCGATTCTTATGACTTGTTTTGCCATTCCTCGCATAACGCCCCATCCAGCCTGCAAACTTGCCCACGTCCAATTTACCCATGCGTGTGAGCCGCATCAGGTCGGGCATGCAATTGATCACGATGACCGCATCAGGTTGATGCTTTTCCAATGCGGAGACGAGACGCGTTGCATTCTCGCCGTCCATCACGTGAATGACAAAGACGAGGCTAGCTTCTGACAGATCGCGATCGACGTCCTGCCACTCGCCGTCGCTGAGCGGCGAGCCGAAGTTATAAGCCGCCACGCGCAGATCCAGATCGTGAGCGCGATTGATCTCGCGCTCGGCGTTCTTCAACGGCGCCAGCAAACTCGAACCCACGTACAAAACCGTGATGTTCACCTAAACCACGCCCTCCAACTGGTCTTCCAGATCGCGACTGATCTCCTGCAACTTCTCGAGCACCGCCGGATCTACGTCCCAGTAACCGCGGCCATTCGCTTCCAGCAATCGTCTGACGAGCGCGTGCGCCGAATGCGGATTCAACTCGCGCAACCGTTCCAGCATCGACTCGTCAAACACAAACGTGTTCGCAACCTCCGAATAGATCCAATCGTCAACCGCGTCGGCCGTGGCGCTCCAGCCAAACGTATTTGAAACGTGGTTCTCGATCTCGGCCACGCCGCGGAAGCCGTGTTTGAGCATGCCCTCATACCACTTCGGGTTCAACGTCTTCGCGCGCGTTTCCAAACGCACTGTCTCTTCAAGCGAACGAATCTTCACGTCGCGCGAAAGACTGTCTGACAAGTAGATCGCCGGGCGCGCGCGGGCTCGCATTTCGACAGCTTTCGAAACGCCGCCAAGGTATTCGAAATAGTGGTCCACGTCGGTGAGCCCGATCTCGAACGTGTCGATGTTTTGATAAGTGGCTTCAACGCGAGAGAGGGCGCGGTCCATGGCGAGACGAGCTTCCCTGCCCTCGATGGTCCGCCCTTTTGAATCGCGTCCGTAGGCAAAGCATTTACGCGTGACAAAAAGATCGCCGAGTGTTTCTTCGCGTTCCCATTGCGAATCCATCACCATAAAATTCACGTTCGTGCCGTAATTTCCGGGCGCGTTTGAGAAGACGCGCGTGGCGGCTTCGTCGGCGTCGCAGTTGTCGGCGGCGATCTGATCGAGGACGTGTTTGCGGACGTAGTTCTGGTCCAACGGCTCGTCAAGGCCCGCAACCAGCCGCACTGCTTTATCCAACAACTGCACGGTCGGACTGAACAGGTCGCGAAAGATTCCCGAGATCGTCATGACGACGTCGATCCGTGGCCGGCCTAATTCCGCGAGCGAGATCGCTTCGACGTTGGTGGCACGATTCAAAGCATCGCGCACCGGGCGCACGCCGAGCAGCCACAGCGCCTGGGCCACGCCTTCGCCTTGCGTCTTGATGTTGTCGAGTCCCCAAAGCACGAGGGCCATCGCTTCCGGGTAACGTCCGTTCTCTTCCCGGTAACGATCGAGCAAGCTACGCGCGACGATCTTGCCGCGCGCGAAGGCGACCGCGGACGGCACGCCGTACGGATTGATTGCGTGTGTGTTTCTGCCGGTCGGCAGGATGTCAGGGTTTTGAACGATGTCCGCGCCTGGTCCAGGTTCGATAAACTCGCCGCGCAAGGCGCGAACCAGCGCGTCGATCTCGTGATTGGTTTCGAGCTTAGTAGAAACGCTTTCAAGCACTGAAAAAACCGGGCGCGTCTCCTCGGCGTTCAATCCCTCTTGTTCCAAAAAGCGAACCGCAGCTTCTGTTCCGTTCGCGACGAACTCACGCACAGCGTCGCCCACCAACGACTCCGGCAACGCTTTCGCTCCAGCCTCCGGACGATCGAACGACGCAACCATTTTCAGCAGATCGCCGCGTTCACTGCTCGACGAAGGACGGCCAAAAACGTGCAGACCGGTAGGTATCAGCCGTTGCTCGATCTCCAGCAACTGCTCGTGCAGTTCAAGGACTATCTCGTCTTTTGATTTATTCACGAATGCTCTGCGTGACTCTGCGATCCTCTGCGCCTCCGCGGTTTACATGCTTCTGCGCATAGTTTCACGCAGAGACGCAGAGGATCGCAGAGGGTATCTCAGATTACAACACTACGGAACAGCCGGGGTAAGTTTCACAAACTGTGCTTGCAGTAGCTGAGCCAGCCGTCTCGTTTCCTGACTGGACTCAAACTCTTTCTGCGTGTCGACGACGACAATCTGCGCCCGAATCTTCCTGAGTTCGAGCATCAACTCGCGCAACTCCGACTCGATCTTCATTTGCCGCAGCACGCGCACGTTGAGCCCGTTGCGCCGCAGCGGCACGTTCGAACGCCCGTCAGTAAACAACAGCACCACGTTCTCGCCGTAGCGATCGCCGACCAGTTGCAACAACTCGATCGTGCTCGCCAACCCGGCGCCGAGTGGCGTGCTGCCGCCCATGCGCAATGAATCCAACACCCGCCGCGCCCGCAGAATACTTCGCGAAGGCATCAGGTCGACGTTCGCAGTCGTGCCATGAAACGAAACGATCGCCACGCTATCGCGATTCAGGTACGACTTCTTTAGTAACTTCAAGATCGTGCTCTTCGCGCGCGCGATTCGATTCGCCGCCATACTGCCCGACGCATCAATCGCAAAGACAAACAACGTCCCGCGCTTGTGCTTGAGCAACTTGTAGCGCAGCGCATCAGAAGAGATGCGTCGATCGGACGACGTCGAAATCATCGCGCGCAGCGTCGCATCGATCGCGATCCTCGCCCCGGCGCGCTTGAAAGTGACCGCGCGCACGTAGCGCCCGCGCAACTGCGACGGCGCCGTCTTCGCGCCCGACGCTCTTCTGCTGTGTGACTGCGACTTCTCACCGCGATTCGGCATCATCGCTCGCAGCCGCTCTTCCAACGGCGACTCGAGCGAACGATTCTCAACCGCCGGAGGCGACGGCGTATCGGCCGTGTTCGTCTTGCCTCCACCGGACGCGGTCGAGCGTTGTTTTGGTCCATCCGAATTCTTCGGTTTGCGAGACGGCTCCGATTGCTCTGTTTTACTACTTTTCGGCTCGCCGTTCGGTGGCGGCGGCATCGCTGTGCGCGGCAGCACTTCGTCGACTGCCTGTTCGATCTTCTCGCTTTTCGCCGTCTCGTCTAAAGCATCGCGGCGCAAACGATGTCTCAACGCCATCGCCGAAACACGCCTGACGTGGTGTTCCGTCACCGTCCGTTTGCCTTCGAACGCCGCGAGTGCCCGCGCCGCGCGCATGATCGTCAATTCGCCTCGATGTCCGTCGACTTTCAAGTCCGCACACAGTTGCGCGATCTTCGAAAGGATCGCACGGTCCACGTCGATTTTACGCAGACTATTGCGCGCGCGTGTGATTCGTTTGCGCAGGGTTTCCTGATCCTCAGCGTAGCTTTCGCAAAACGCTTCAGCGTCGCGGTCATACGCTTCACGCCGCTCGATGATGTGGACGCGATTTTCGAGATACGTCTCGGTCGTGACTTCCGCATGCAAACCAAAGCGATCGAGCAACTGCGGCCGCAGTTCGCCTTCTTCGGGATTGCCGGAACCGACGAGGACAAACTGCGACGGATGTTCGACGGAGACGCCTTCACGTTCGACTCTGTTTCTGCCAGTGGCCGCGACGTCCAATAAAAGATCGACCAGGTGATCTTCGAGCAGGTTAACTTCGTCGATGTACAGAAAACCGCGATTGGCCCGCGCAAGCAGACCCGGATCGAATCGCTTGCGTCCTTCTGTAAGCGCGCGTTCGATATCGATCGTTCCACAAACACGATCTTCAGTAGCGCCAAGCGGCAACTCTACAACCGACACCGGCGCCTGCTTCGAAGGCAAGTCGCTTTTAGCAGCGGCGCAATCAACGCAAAGGTTTCGCTTGTCGGAAGGATCGCAGTTGTAGACACACCCATCTACTACCGAAATTCGTGGCAACAGATCGGCCAGCGCCCGCACCGCAGTCGACTTCCCTGTCCCTCGATGTCCCATGATCAAAACGCCGCCAATCAACGGATCGACGACGTTGAGTATGAGCGCCAGCTTCATCTCTTCCTGGCCTACTATCGCTGTAAATGGGAACGCTTTGCGCATGAACGAACCACAGATTACACCGATTCCGTCAATTTCGATAATTCTCTTGACAAGCAAAACGAAGGGGCATAGAGTGCGGCCCACCTCCCGATTTATAAAGCAAGCCCAGTTAATTTGATTTATTGTTTGCGAGCAGGATTTCCTGCCCTTCTCCTTCACGACTAAGGCCCCGCCCTTAGTTAGCTTCTTCTGTGAGGGGACTCATCACTCTGGTCACCCCCGAGGACTGGAGCTGCCTCTAGTAAGCCAGTTACAGCGGAAATACAACTACGAGCAGAGGAAACGTTTGCCTGCCGGTGAACGGAGACCTTCTGTTCAGAACCCGTGTTTTTGCAGCTCTAGGAGGTAAAGTCACATGAGGAAAGTTCTACCTATCCTGACCCTGTTCCTGTTTGTGGTTGCGCTTGTCTTGCCTCTAAGCCAACCACGAACTGTCGAAGGACAAGCAGCTACCGAAGCGCTGACCACTGACATGGACGCCAAGACTGACGACCTGTTCAACGGCTTCGGCGTTAAGGGCACGCCCATCGACGAATGTGTAAACGAACCGGAGCCGCCGACCGCGCGCGGCAACGGCAGGTTCGAAGACAACAAGTTCATCTTCTCAGAAAGAGAGACCATCGAAGACGGACTTGGACCAACTTATAACGACGTCGGCTGTGTTGAATGTCACCAGTCGGTTGACGTGGGCGCTTTCGGCCAGCAGATGGAATTCCGTGCTGGTCACCTCGTCAACGGCGGTTTCGTCGACGCACCCGGCGGCCAACTCGTCCACGCGCGCGCAACGGATTCCGACATCGTCGAGCACATCTCAACCGCGGAAACAGTCAAAGCCTTCCGCCTCACGTTGAGCACGCTCGGCGACGGTTTTGTGGAATGTCTTTCCAACACTGCGTTGCAAAACAACGTAGCCGCGCAACCGGCTGCTCAACGTGGCGTGCTCACGCAGGTTCCGGTAACGGAAGCCGGCAACCAGTTGCGCATCGGGCGCTTTGGTTGGAAAGCCCAACACGCGAGCCTCGTCTCATTCTCCGGTGATGCTTATCTTAACGAGATGGGCATCACGAATCCGTTCGACGGTTTCGGCGGCCGCAGTTCCAACGCCGCTGATGCCGGAACGCACGAAAACCCGGCCAGCACGGCTGAAGGCGTGATCAACGTCACGTTCCCGTCTCCTTTCGATCCGGTTGAAGATCCGGAAGACGACGGACTCGACGTTCTCGCTTTCGCTGACTTCATGGCCGCGACGCGTGCTCCTGGTCGCCAGTCGCCATTGCCGGCGGCAGCAGTACGAGGCGACTCGCTCTTCACTTCAGCGGGCTGCGCAGTTTGTCATACACGCACTTTCGTCACCGCCGCTCCGGGGACTTTGATCAACGGCGGAGCGTTCTCGGTGCCGGCAGCTCTTGGTAACAAGATCATTCATCCCTTCAGCGATTTCGCTCTTCACAACATCGGGACGGGTGATGGCATCGTGCAGAATGCTGGTCAATCGACGGCCAACATGTTGCGCACGGCGCCACTCTGGGGCATTCGCGCCCGCAACAGGCTGATGCATGAGGGTCTAAACATCACGATCTTCGATTCGATCCAACTGCATGCCGGCCAGGCAACAGCGTCGCGCAATGCGTTCAATTCATTGACCGCAGGGCAGCGAAACGATCTCATCGCGTTTGTGTTGTCGTTGTAGCGTTCACTATCCCAAAGCTCGCCGGAGCATTACAGAGCCGGCGAGCTTTGGCTTTCTTTGAGGGTTATGGTGCGATGAGTAGAAAAAATGTTTTTGTATTCATCTGTGTTTTTGTTGCGAGTTGTTCGAGTGGTAAGCAGCTTGCCGTCGAACAGGCGCCGATTCCGAAGTCCACAACGGAATCGACACCGGTGAAACTTCCGGTCGCTCAAGTGGCGCGGCTTGCGGAGGTCGAAGATGCTGTCAAGCGAGTTTTCAAGGATGCTGCCGTTCTCGATCTGACTTCGAAGCCGAACTTTGTTTCCGGTGATTTCAACGGCGACGCTTCGCAGGATCTCGCAGTCGTTCTGAAACCTGCGCCGGGAAAGATCGAGGCGATGAATGAAGCGTACGCGCCGTGGTTGTTGCGCGATCCGCGATCGAATCAGAACGAAAGACGGCCACAGCTTCACATCGATCAGGACGAGAGAATCCTTGCTGTGATCCACGGAAATGGCGTCAACGACTGGCGCGATCCCGAAGCGACGCAGACGTTTGTTTTGAAAAACGTGGTGGGCAGCGATCTGCGAATGCAGAATGGAAAAGACTTCGCGGCGGCAAACACCGGGCGCAAGCTGCCGCGTCCCCAGGGTGACTTGATCGTCGAAACACTCCAGGGCACTCCCGGTTATCTCTATTACGCCATTTCAACCTATTCGTGGTACGACCCGAAGACCTTCAAAGGCGAATCCCAGGCCCCGGGCGTCTTCCACAAATCACGCCCCATGCACGCGCACGCGAACGTCCGCGGCGGCTCCGCCGATGGATGCGGCGGAACGGCGAGGCATAGCCTCGCCGCACATCCGTCGGCAGAGCCGTCGCCGATGGCTGCACAACTGTCGCCGGTGATCGGGATGATCAGTGCCGTGGAGTTGAAGGTTAAGCTCAACAACAACGAGTCGGTGACGATCATCGACGTGCGTGGTTCGGAGGGGTACGCCGCGAGCCGGACGACAATAAAAGGCGCGTGGCACTTCAAACTGCGCCGCCTCAAGAGCCGGTTCAAGTTTTCACCACTCAAGGATCTGCCGAAGGATCGAGAGATCGTTACTTACTGCGCCTGTCCAAAAGATGAATCGAGTATCTCCGCGGCGCAGATCTTCCAGGAGGCGGGTTTCAAGCGCGTGAAAGTGTTGCAGGGCGGCTGGAGCGAATGGGTCAGAAACAACGGCCCCGTGCAGCCGAAGTAGACCTTTATCTATTAATCAGTTATATCTGTGGGTCTGTGGCGGCACAGCTCATGTTAGAGGTCAGCAAACTCGGCTGCGTGCGCGGAGATCGCCGACTCTTCAGCGGCCTCGATCTTTCGTTGTCCCCGGGCACCTTTCTCCAGGTCACCGGACCCAACGGCAGCGGCAAAACAAGTTTGCTTCGCATCCTGTGCGGCCTGTTGTCCCCGGCCGAAGGCGACATCAAGTGGCAAGGTGAGAACATCAACTCACTCGGCGAGGATTATTTCACCGCCGTCAGCTATATGGGCCACCGGCACGGCGTGAAAGACGAACTCAGCGCGATTGAAAATCTCAGAATCTCCAACGCCCTGAACGGCATCGTCGTAACCGACGATCGCGCGCAAACCGTTCTGGAGCGGATGGGTTTAAGCGGCGGGCGCGAATTACTTCCGGCACGGCTGCTGTCAGAAGGTCAACGCAGACGCGTGGCGCTGGCAAGGCTGCTTACGTGCAACACAAAACTCTGGCTGCTAGACGAGGTATTGACCTCGTTGGATAAAGGCGCAGTGGCCTTGATCAGATCTTTGATTGAAGAGCACCTGGCTGGCGGCGGTATCGCCATCGTCGCGACGCATCAGGACCTGGCGCTGACGACAGGTTTGAGCAGACGACTCGAACTCGCAACGTGACATCACCTTCGAGCTTATCGATGTTGCGCTGGATCGTTTGGCGCGATCTGACGCTGGCGTGGCGTCGCCGGTCCGACATGCTGTCGACCGTGTTTTTCTTTGTGATCGTCGTCAGCCTGTTTCCACTCGGCATCGGACCCGAGACGGAGTTGCTGAGATCGATCGCGCCGGGCGTTGTTTGGGTCGCAGCCTTGCTGGCGTCGATGCTTTCGCTCGGCAGATTGTTTGCCAACGACTATCACGACGGCACGCTCGAACAATTGCTTCTGACGCCGCAGCCGCTCTTTCTGGTCGTACTCGGGAAGGTTTTGGCACACTGGATCGTCTCAGAAATACCGCTCGTGTTGATCGCGCCGTTAGTCGGCCTTCAATTCGATCTTGATAACCAGACGCTGCTAGTACTTTTGCTTGGTTTGTTGGTAGGCACGCCGATTTTGAGCCTGATCGGATCTGTGGGAGCAGCGTTGACGTTGGGACTGCGTGGCGGCGGCGTGCTGATCTCGATCCTGGTTTTGCCGTTGTACATTCCGGCGTTAATTTTCGGCGCCGGAGCCGTCGAAGCTAGTATTATGGGGACGACTCCCGCGCCGCATCTTTATCTACTCGGAGCGTTTGCGATCGTGTCGCTGATCTTCTCCCCGTGGGCGACAGCCGCTGCACTCCGAATATCGGTCGAATAGGTCTTTGGTCTTTGGACTTTGATCTTGGGTCTTAGCAACAAAGCACAAAGACCCAAGACCAAAGACCGAAGACCAAGTACAAAGCACAAAGCACTATGAACCTCTACAAGTACGCATCACCCACGATGTTCTACCCGGTGGCCGGCAAGCTGATTCCCTGGTTTGCGATTCCCGCGGCGATCCTCTTCCTCGTCGGCATGTACGTCGGCTTTTTTATCGCGCCGACCGACTTCCAACAGGGCGACGCTTACCGGATCATCTTCATTCACGTGCCCGCGGCCTGGATGGGAATGTTTCTCTACGTGCTGATGGCGATCTACGCCGGCGTGGGTTGGGCTTTCAACGCGCGGCTCGCGTCGATGATGGCTTCGGCGATCGCGATCACGGGCGCGATGTTCACGGTGCTTTCACTCGTCACCGGCGCACTCTGGGGCAAACCGACGTGGGGCACGTACTGGGCCTGGGACGCGCGCATGACGTCGACGTTGATCCTGTTGTTTCTCTACATCGGTTTCATTTCGTTGCAAGCAGCCATCGAAGACACGCGCCGCGCAGATCGCGCCGGCGCGGTGCTCGCGCTCGTGGGCGTGATCAACGTGCCCATCATTTACTTTTCCGTCCAGTGGTGGAATACACTGCACCAGGGCGCCAGCATTCGCTTGCTCGGCAAACCGACAATCGCGCCGCCGATGCTTGCCGCAATGCTCATCATGCTGGGCGCGTGCTGGCTTTACTCGGTCGCTGTTGTGCTCATCCGGCTTCGTTGCATTATTCTTGAACGAGAACAAAATGCTGCTCGCTTCGCGGAGGTGAACGCATAATGAATTGGCCAGATCTCTCGATGGGCGGTTACGGTTTTTATGTTTGGGGTTCCTATATCTTTTCTCTCGCCGTTATCATCTGGGAATTAGTCAGTCTCAAACAGCGAAAGAAAGTGCTTTTGCAGCAACAACAACGGCAACAAAGATCGACTTCAGTTTCTCCTTCGGTTTTGACAGGGAGTGCCAATGAAACGACGTCATAAACGAATCGGAATCATCATTGTCGCCCTCGCGGGCTTGAGTATTGCCACTTATCTCGTCGCCAGTGCTTTTCGCAACAATCTCGTCTTCTTTTTCAGTCCTACGCAGGTAGCCGCGAAAGAAGCGCCGGTGAACCGGACGTTCCGCATCGGCGGGCTCGTCGAGGAAGGATCACTCAAGCGCGAGACTGACGGTTTGACGGTGCGCTTTACGGTTACCGACACAGCGGCTAGCATTCCCGTTGTCTACAAAGGAATTCTCCCCGATCTATTCAAGGAAGGACGCGGCTGCGTCACCCAGGGACGAATCGGCGCCGATGGCGTGTTTCAAGCTGATGAAGTGCTGGCTAAACACGACGAGAATTACATGCCGCCTGAAGCCGGCGAAGCGATAGATAAAGCGAAACACGCGCGTGAAGCTTCCAAGTCCGTGGTTCCAAATTGAATTTAGAACTTTGAGCTTTGTACTTTGCACGCTCAGCGGAATAGTCACTGTTGAAGCAAGTACGAGAAACTAAGTACAAAGCACAAAGAACAAAGTACAAAAACCAGTACAAAACGGATGATTCCTGAGATAGGCCAGTTTGCACTCATTCTCGCCTTGTTGCTTGCGTTGACGCAGGCGACATTGCCGCTTATCGGCGCTTCAAATGGCAACCGCACCTGGATTGCACTCGCGGCGCCGTTGGGCCAGGCGCAGTTTATCTTCGTAACCATCGCCTTCGTCTGTCTCGCCTACTCGTTCATCACAAACGACTTTTCAGTGCTCAACGTCGCGAGCAATTCCAACTCGCGGTTGCCGTTGCACTATCGGCTCGCCGCCACGTGGGGCTCGCACGAAGGTTCGTTGCTGTTGTGGACGTTTATGCTCGCGTTGTGGACCGTGGCAGTCACGCTCTTCAGCCGGCACTTGCCGGAAGTGATGACGGCGCGCGTGCTGAGCGTGATGGGAATCATCAGCGTCGGGTTCCTGCTGTTCATGATCCTGACGTCGAACCCGTTCACGCGTCTCTTTCCGGTGCCGCCGGACGGACGCGACTTGAATCCACTGCTCCAGGATCCGGCGATGGTGGCCCATCCGCCGATGCTGTACATGGGTTACGTCGGGTTCTCTGTCGCTTTTGCCTTCGCGATTGCGGCACTGATTGGCGGCCGGCTTGATGCGACGTGGGCGCGCTGGTCGCGGCCCTGGACCACCGTGGCGTGGATGTTTCTCACGTGCGGTATCGCGCTTGGCAGTTGGTGGGCTTATTACGAACTCGGTTGGGGCGGCTGGTGGTTCTGGGATCCAGTGGAAAACGCTTCGTTTATGCCATGGCTTGTCGGCACTGCGCTGATTCACTCGCTGGCGGTTACGGAGAAGCGCGGCGGCTTCAAGAGTTGGACTGTTTTGTTGGCGATTGCGGCGTTTTCGCTGAGTTTGTTGGGAACGTTCCTGGTTCGCTCCGGCGTGCTCACGTCGGTACACGCATTCGCAACCGATCCGAAGCGCGGCGTCTTTATTCTCGCATTCCTGGTGATCGTGATCGGCGGATCGCTTTTCCTTTACGCGTGGCGAGCGCGGCAGGTCGGGCTTGGCGGCAAGTTCGAGGTCGTTTCGCGCGAGTCGTTGTTGCTGGCGAACAACGTGCTGCTGACTGTGGCCGCGGGTTCGGTGTTGCTGGGAACGTTGTATCCGTTGATCGTCGACGCGTTTGGGATGGGAAAACTCTCGGTTGGTCCACCTTATTTCAACATGGTGTTCGTCCCGCTGATGGCGCCCGCGATGTTTTTGATGGGTGTTGGACCAATAGCGCGATGGAAGAAAGCGAGTCTTCCTGAACTGGCGGTGCGGCTGCGCTGGGCTTTGGTCGTCGCCGTTGTAAGCGCAGTGGGGCTGCCGTTTATTCTCGGCGGCTGGAAGCCGCTGGTGAGCATCGGCTTGTTGCTGGCGGTGTGGATCGTGGCGACGATTGTCGTAAACCTTTGGGAACGAGTGCGCGTCACGTCAGGACAGCTAAGCACGTTTCAGAAGTTGCGCACTCAGAGTCGCAGTTACTACGGCATGCAGGTCGCGCACCTCGGTTGCGCAGTTTTCATCGTCGGCGTGACGCTCGTGACTGGTTATCAGTTGGAGCAGGATATCCGGATGGATCCGGGCGCCACTGTCAGCGCCGGCGGTTACGAATTTCGTTTCATCGGCGTAACGAACGCTGTTGGTCCAAACTACCAGGCGGCGCGCGCGGAGATACTCGTCAGCCGCAACGGTAAAGAGATCGAGCGAATGTATCCCGAGAAGCGCAACTACACCGCGAGCGGCAACGTCATGACGGAGACCGCGATCGACAGCGGCATCTTCCGCGACTTGTACGTGTCGCTCGGCGAGCCGGTCGGCGCGGGCTCGTGGAGCGTTCGCGTTTACTACAAACCTTTTGTCGGTTGGATCTGGGGTGGCGCGCTCTTGATGGCGCTCGGCGGTGGCATTGCGCTAACGGATCGACGCTACGCACTGGCAAGAAAGAAAGCGATGGAGAAGCCGCCGGTTGCAGGCGCTCAACCTGAGCCAGAACCGGCTGTGTCATCCGTGCCGTCTGTGGTTTAAAGATGCTGCGTTACCTAATTCCACTCGGATTGTTTCTCGTCCTGGTTGTGTTTCTGGCAATCGGACTTACCCGTGGCGGCGATCGCGACAAACTTCCGTCTGCCTTGATCAACAAGCCGGCGCCAGCCTTCAATCTGCCGCAACTAAAAGATCCGGCGAAGACGTTTTCCGCTCAGGAGATGCGCGGAAAGGTTTGGCTGCTGAACGTTTGGGCCTCGTGGTGTGTCGCGTGCCGGGATGAACATCCATTCCTGATCGACTACGCGAAATCGGGTGTCGTGCCGATTTACGGATTCAACTACAAGGATAAAAACGAAGACGCCCTGGCTTGGCTCGCAGAACTGGGCGATCCGTACGTGTTGAGCGCGGTCGATCTCGACGGGCGGGTGGGGATCGATTACGGAGTTTACGGAGCGCCGGAGACGTATGTGATCGACAAGAGCGGCACGATCCGGCTCAAACATGTCGGCCCGATAACGCCAGACGTTTGGTCTGAAGAAGTTCTTCCCTTAGTCCAGGAATTAAATCGGCAGTGAACATTCAAATGGCTCGTACCCGTTTGCTCGCACTATTGTTGCTTTGTTTGCTGACGTCTGTTGCGGCGGCGCAGGTGCAGATCGAAGATCAGCCAAGTGACGATCCCGTCATCGAGCAACGGCTCGCAAAACTTTCCCACGAACTTCGTTGTCTCCAATGCCAGAATCAGACTCTCGCCGACTCGCCTGCGGGCATTGCCGCAGACTTGCGCCGCGAGATACGCACGCAGATGAAGGCCGGCAAGAGCGACCAGGAGATCGTAGCGTTTCTCACTCAGCGATACGGCGACTTCATTCTCTATCGACCGCGAGTGACGCCCGCGACGTATCTTTTGTGGTTCGGGCCTTTCGCGATCTTGATCGTCGGTCTCACCGTGTTGTTCTACTACATCAAGCGGCGGCGTGATGCGATTCAGGATCAACCGCTGAGCGCGGAAGAACGGCGGCGCGCGGAGGAGCTGTTGCAATGATTCTCTTCTGGCTCATCTGTGCCGTCTTCATCGTGATCGCCCTGGCTTTCGTTCTGCCGACGGCGTTGCAAAAGAACGAAAAATCGCGACGCGAAATCGCCGACGACAGAAAACAGGCAAACATCGACGTCTATCGCGATCAACTTTCAGAGCTGGAAGCCGATCTGAAAAACGGAATCATCAGCAACGATCAGTACACGCAGGATCGCGACGAGATCGAACGCCGGTTGCTCGAAGACACTGCAACCGCCGCCGTTGTTGGTAAACAAAAAACCGCTGCCGCTGCTGCGTCCGCAACCAGCACCACTACGTACGCGCTTGCTTTTGGCCTGGCGCTCGTCGCCGTCATCTTCTATCTCCAGATTGGCAGTTGGCAGGCTATCGACAATCCCGAGGCGGCCAGTGCCGCAGCCGTAACCGCGACCGGTGAACGAACGCAGGCGCAGATCGACGCGAACGTCGCAGCCCTTGCGAAACGGTTACAATCCAATCCCACCGACACCCAGGGGTGGATCATGCTGGCACGTTCCTATGCAAACATGGAACGATTCGGCGAATCAGCAGGCGCTTACGCGAAGGCCACGCAGCTTCAGCCGAACGACGCCGATCTCTGGACCGATTATGCATTTGTCAGTGCGATGGCTGCGGGACAGCGTCTCGACGGTCATCCTACGGAGTTGATCAACCAGGCATTGAAGATCGATCCGGAGAATGCAAAAGCGTTGCAGCTTGCAGGCAGCGCAGCGTTTCAGGCGAAGGATTACAACAAAGCGGTTGAGTATTGGGAACGAGTGTTGAAGAAAGCTCCGGCGGGCTCGGAGCTGGCGGAATTGATCGGCGGGCGAATTAACGAAGCGAAGTCGTTAGCGGCTGGTAACAGTCCAACAAAATAAAATGACGAGAGAAAATCTTCTTTTTGGAATCATCGGAATCTTACTCGGGTTCATCGTGGGCTTCATGTTTGCCAGCACGATGAGTCAGCGGCAACAGATGGCCCAAAGCGCGTCGAACTCGCAGCCGATGCCGGCGGATCATCCCCAGGTCGGCGGCGCTCAGGGGCAGCCGCGCGGCAATCCGGATGCGGTGCGCGCGCAAGTCACTGCCGACATCGAGAAGGCGCGCGCCGAGCCTAAAAACTTCGAGGCCCAGGTCACAGCAGCGCGACATTTCGCCCAGATTGGCCGCTTCCAGCAGGCGATTGAGTTTCTGCTGAAAGCTAATGAAATAAAACCTACGGACTACAACACGGTCGTCATGCTCGCCGTAGCGAATCTCGACGCAGAGCAATACGACGTAGCCGAGAAGTGGTATCGCGCGGCGCTGAAGATGAAACAAGACGACGTGATGGTGTTGGCCGGACTCGCGGAAGCGACGTTGCAGAAGCGCGACGCGAAGGCTGCGGAAGAAGCGATTGCGAACCTGGAGAAAGTCGATCCGAGCAGTCAGGATCTGCCGCGGTTTCGCGAGCTGTTGTCTGGATTGAAATCGGGAAAGTAAACCACTGAGGCAGTTCCCTCACCTGTCCCTCATTATCGACACACCTTTCATCACAACTGAGTTGCGCCCCGGCAATAAGTTGTTCAAGATTGGGTAGTGACTTGGTTTCTGCTCAGCGTACCCTGCGTTTCTCTGTGTCCTCGGCGTTTAGTTTGTTTTCCACGCAGAGGTCGTAGAGATTTGCAGAGTACGCTGAGAATACCTGCCAATCAGGCCACCACGCATTTCGTATGAAGACCACCACCTTCAAACGCCACTGGAAGGTGGCGTGCGTGATTGTAGGCTGCTGGACTTTCCTGGCGCTGCTCTTTACTCCACAAACCTACCTGTCGGGTCTCCGCTCTCCTACGCCTCCGACGTGGGGACAGGCACTCCTTTGGTCCTTGACGCTGTTTTATCTCTGGGCTGCTCTCACGCCGCTCGTGCTTTGGCTTGGGAAGCAGTTCCCTTTCGATCGTCACACGTTCCGCAATCTCTTAGCGCATCTGCTTCTGTGCGGCCCGGTCGCGCTTTTGCACATCTGGTTGTTCCAGACCGTTAACGTCCTGATGGGCGCCTGGTCGGGCTCAGCTTCGCGGCGGCCGCCTATTTGGGCGCTGCTCGTCGGCTTGGGCGCTACCAACATAATGATTTACTGGGCCGTCGTCGCCGTCAGCCAGGCAATCAACTACTTCCGCAAATACCGCGAACGGGAATTTCGCCTCTCGCAAGCCGAGTTGCAGGCCCTGAGAACGCAGTTGCATCCACATTTTCTTTTCAACACGCTCAATGCAATCGCCGAACTGATTCACAGCGATCCCGTCGTCGCCGATCGCAGCATCGTGCGCTTGAGTGAACTGCTGCGTTTCTCACTCGCGAGTGAAAAGGCACAGGAAGTGACGTTGAAAGAAGAGATAGAGTTTCTCGAAAAGTATGTGGAGATTCACAAGACGTTGATGCGCGATCGGTTGAATGTGCGTCTCGACGTCGATCCTGAAACGCTCGACGCCGCAGTGCCGAATATGATCCTCCAGCCGCTCGTCGAGAATGCGATCAAGCACGGTATCTCGCCGCGGCCCGAGGGCGGTAACATTGAGATTCACGCCCGCCGGCTGGATGGCAACCTCTACGTCGAAATTACTGACGACGGGCTAGGAATGTTGGACATGCCGGACCCGCAAGACGGCGTGCAAAACGGAGTGGGACTCATCAATACTCGCGAGCGTCTGAAGCTCTTGTACAACGATGCTCACACTTTTAACTTAAGCAGTTTTCCCGGCAGAGGCGTGACGATTCGCATCAGCGTCCCCTTCAAAGAAGCCGGAATAGATAGCAATGATACGAACGCTGATTATTGACGACGTGTCGCTCGCGCGCCAGCGGCTCAAACGCTGTCTCGCGGGCGACGCGGAAATAGAGATCGTGGGCGAGTGTGACAATGGCGAGAAGGCTGTTGCCGATATTCGTTCGCTCGCGCCGGACCTGATTTTCCTCGACGTGCAGATGCCTGCGCTCGACGGATTCGGAGTCCTCGATGCACTGAGGAACGAACGCGCGCCAGAAGTGATATTTGTCACGGCCTATAACGAGTACGCGATTCAAGCCTTCGAGGTAAACGCGCTCGACTACCTGCTCAAGCCAGTCGATTGCGAACGTCTCGGCAAAGCCGTGGAGCGCGCGAAATCTCGTCTCGTGCAATCTACCCGGGACGATCATCTCGACAACCGCCTGCGCGCAGTGCTCGAAGACATCAAGTCAGGATCGAAATTCATAAAACGGCTGACGATCAAACTGACCGGACGCACGATCCTGCTGCCGGTCGACGAGATCGATTGGATCGAGACTTACGGAAACTATCTAAAGGTCCACGCAGGCCGCGATTCGCATTTGATCCGCATGACAATGCAGTCGCTTGAGACGAAGCTCGATCCTGAGAAATTCATCCGCGTGCATCGTTCGGTCATGGTCAATGTCGAGAAGATCAAAGAGATCTACCCGCGGTCCAATGGCGATCAGGATTTAGTGCTTCAGAACGGCAAGCAATTGATGCTGAGCCGCAATTATCGCGACAAGTTCTTCGCCCTGCTGGGCGAATAGCCGGCACGGAATAACACGCCTGGAGTCCCTTTCACCACAATTCAGTTGTCACTAATCCAACCGGAAGGTCTAATGACAAAATGAAAACTAAATCCGTATTCCCACTAGCCTCGCTACTGCTAATTATCTTCATCGTCAGCAACGTTCAAACGCAACAACAGGTAACTGCTTTCGTCAACGTCAACGTCGTCCCGTTTGACCGCGAACGAATCCTCGCGGGACAGACCGTCATCGTTCGCGACGGCCGAATTGCCGAAATCGGTCCAGCAGACAAGACGAAAGTTCCTGCCGGCGCGCTTCAGATCGACGGCCGCGGCAAATACCTGATGCCCGGTCTCGCGGACATGCACGTCCACCTCTTTGCCGGCGCGGGTCAACCGGATGATCTGACGAGCCAGCAGTTTCAACTGTTTCTGGCAAACGGTGTGACGACCATCAGAAACATGATCGGCAAACCGGAGCATGTCGTGTTACGCGATCGCGTGGCGAAAGGCGATCTGCTTGGCCCAACAATCTACACCGCAGGGCCGCCGCTGCTGGGCAACAACGTGGCGACACCCGAAGCAGCCGAGCGCGCCGTCGTCGAACAGAAAAAGGCGGGCTACGATCTGCTCAAACTTCATGAAGGCTTATCGCCGGAGACTTACGCCGCGATCGTAGCCACTGCGAAACGCGAACGTATTCCTTTCGCAGGTCACGTTACGGCGACAGTCGGACTCAAGCGTGCCTTGGACGCCGGGCAAAACTCTATCGAGCATCTGGATGGATACCTCCAGGCAATGGTCGCGGACGATTCGCCGGTGAAACCTACGCCGTCGCAGGTCGTGCTTGGACCAGTGCTCGAACACATTGACGAAAGCAAACTTACTGCCCTGGCCGCAACCACGCGCAAGGCCAGCGTCTGGAATGATCCGACTCTGACGTTATTCCAACTCGTCGTCTCTGACGCTACACCTGAAGACTATTTGAAGTGGCCCGAGATGCAGTACATCCCGGCGAAGATGCGCGAGGGATTCGCGAAGCAGAAACAGTCGACGCTGGGTAACCCCGCTCCGGCCAGCGAGCGGCAACGCTACATCCAACTGCGCAACAAGGTGCTCGTCGGGTTACATGCGGCCGGTGCAAAGTTGCTCATCGGTCCAGACTCACCGCAGTTCTTTCTCGTCCCCGGATTTGCTACTCATCGCGAATTGGAGAGCTTTGTCGAGGCGGGTTTGACGCCCTACCAAACCCTCGAAGCGGCGACGCGAAATCCAGCAGAGTATTTCGCGGAAACTATGAAAACACAGCGCGACTTCGGCACAGTCGAAACCGGCCTGCGCGCGGATCTGCTCCTGCTCGACGCCAATCCGCTTCAGTCAGTCGCGAACTTGTCGAAACGAGCAGGCGTGATGGTGCGCGGTCGTTGGCTGCCGGAAAGCGAGCTTCGCAAAATGCTGGAGAACGTTGCCAAACTCAACGCAGCTTCCACGCCCGCAGCCTCAACTCCAGCATCGCCCTCGGCGAAAGTTGATTTCAGCGGCGCCTGGGCGCTTGATAAAGCTAACAGCGAGGGACTACCGCCCGGCATGGACCAACTCATGACCGTCACCCAAACCGGCGACAAGCTCTCGCTCGAGACAAAACTGATCACGGAACAGGGAGAACAAGTCGTCGCCGACAGTTACATGCTTGACGGCAAAGAAGCAGAGTTCACCCCCAAAGGCCCGGGCGGACTAACCGGCAAAGGCAAGCGCAC
>DATELZ010000183.1:0-86894 GCA_035276045.1 Pyrinomonadaceae bacterium
GCGCGAAACGTGTCGAGCGTTTCCATCGCGAGCAGAAAACCGTCGCCTTCTTTTCCAACCATGTCTTCCGCGGGAACGCGGCAGCCTTCGAAGACGATCTCGCCGATCGGATGCGGCGCGATCAACGGCGTTCGTTCGACGACAGCAAACCCTTGCATTTTTGACCCGACTACGAAGGCCGAAAGTTCAGCGCGGCCATCGTCGCGCGTGCCGGTGCGAGCAAAGACGGTGTAAAAATCGGCGATGCCGGCGTTGGAGATGAAACGTTTCCGCCCGTCGATCACGTAAGTTTCGCCGTCGCGACGCGCTGTCGTCTGGATCGCGGCGACGTCCGAGCCGGCTTCCGGTTCGGTCAACGCAAACGCTGCAATAGCCTTTCCTTCGACAGCTCGCGCGAGCCAGAAGTCACGAACGTGCTCGGGCGCTGCCTTCGCGATCGCGTACGTGCCGAGACCTTGCATGACGAAAGCCAGATCGGCGAGTGCAGACGAATAGGCGAGTGTTTCGCGAACCAGACACAGCGAGCGAACGTCGAGCTGCGACTCGGCGACGGAATACTTCAGGAGCCCGGCCTGGGCGAGGATCTTGACGAAATGTTTGGCGAGCTCGTCTACGTCATCTTCGACGCCGGCGTGCGGTTCGATTTCGCGTTCCACAAATGCCGACACACTCTGTGCGAGATTGCGGTGATGCGGGTCGAAAAAGGGAAGTTGGGATAGCAGTTGATCCATTACCTGTTGAGCTTTGAACTTTGTACTTGGAGCTTTGTAAGAACTAGTCTGCAACGCACAAAGTACAAAGCTCCAAGTACAAAGTTCTCACCAAAACTTCGGTTCTCGTTTCGCGACAAACGCTTCGTAAGCTTCGCGGTAATCGGGATGCTGCATGCAGATCGCCTGCGCCTGCGCTTCACTTTCGAGCGCGGTTTCGAGATTCATGTCCAGCTCGCGATTGAGCATTTCCTTCGTCTTCGCGAGTGCGAATGCTGGCCCACGCGCGAGTCGAAGCGCAAATTCGCTTGTCGTGTTTGCAAGATCTTCAGATGCGACGACGCGATTGTACAATCCGAGCCGTTCAGCTTCAGCCGCGCTGATGAAATCACCCGTGTAGAGCAGCTCCGTTGCTTTCGCCAGTCCGACAACGCGTGGCAGCAAGTACGCCGCGCCCATGTCAGCACCCGACAACCCGACCTTCACAAACAGAAACGCGATCTTGGCACTTTCACTCGCCAGTCGAATATCGGAGGCGAGCGCGATACACGCGCCGGCGCCTGCGGTCGTTCCATTCAAACTCGCGATCACCGGCTTCGGCAACGTTCGGATGTTGTTGATGAGTTCGCACGTCATGCGCGTGAACTCGAGCAGCCCTTCCATGTTTCGACTGAACAACTCGCCGATAATGTCGTGCACGTCACCACCGGAACAGAACGCTCTTCCCGTCCCGGTGATTACCACGACACGCACCTCCTTCTCGTCACGCAACGCGGCAAACAGATCGGTCAACTCACGGTAGACCTCAAACGTCAACGCATTCAAACGCTCGGGACGGTTGAGCGTGATCGTCGCGACGCCGTGCTCGTCTTGTTGGTAAAGGAAGCTGGTTGGCTGCTTCATCCCGGCAGAACTGCGATCCCTTCAATTTCAACCTTCGCCGCGTCGTCCAGGAGGCCGGCAACCTGGACCAGCACCATCGCGGGAAAATGTTTCCCCATGTGCTTGCGATAACGCTCGCCGACTTCTTTCGTTCGCTCGCGGTACTCGTTTTTGTCAGTGACGTAGATTACCAGGCGCGCGATATCCGACGCTTTGCCGCCAGCTTCGCCGGCCACGGTGATGACGTTCGTCAGCGCCTGGTCAAACTGTTCGACAAAATCGTCGCTGACGATCTCGTGTTGCTGGTTCCACGCGATTTGACCGGCGATGAAGAGCAGTCTACCACTGAACTCGGTAAGCAGTCCGTTTGAGTATCCGCTCGCTGTTCCGAGAGCCTCGGGATTGATCAATGTGAAAGGCGGCATCAGGGAGAGATTAGAGCAACTTGTCCAGACGCGGCGCAAGTTGTTCGGCGAGATTGCCGCTCGGATCGAGGCCGCCAATCGGCGCGCCACTCATGGTTCCTTCTTTATCGAGAATCACGATCGAGGGCAACTGGTCCACGCCAAATCGCTTCGACACCGCGCCGTCGGGATCTCGCAGCACCGTGACTTTCAAACCATACCTTTGCGCGAAGTTTCTGAGTTGATCGTCGCTGGCGTAATTTTTTGACTTCGCATCGTTCGATTCGGTGCTTACCCAGTAAACGACGACGCCGCGGTTGCTGTACTCATCTGCGAGTTTTCTGACGCCCTGGAGTTGCGTTTTCGACAACGGCAGCCACGAAGCGCCGAAGGCCAGGACCACCACTTCACCGCGCAGGCTTTCCGACGTGACGGTTTGTCCGTCGACTGAGCGCAGCGAAAAATCCACCCGGTTCTGGGCCAGGGCGACGCAGCTTAAGAGGACCGCGAGCACACCTGCCATGAACCGTTTTTGGTTGTTTAGAACCATCTTTTCTCCTTTGCCAACCACGCGAATTTAAGCTGGTTGACTGGTGCCTTAGATGAGTCCCCCCGGGCTTAAGTTGTGACCGATTTCAGGGGCGCGGCGGTGGGTGACCGACGACCTCTTCGTACAGTGCGACGTAATCATCCCACGTATCCATGTCGCGGGCAACGAACGGTGAATCGACGGGAAGGCGTTTGATGTCTTTTTCGTGTGATTTGAAGAGGGCGCGCAGTCCGCTTGTGCGGTCCAGGTTTAGCAGTTCGTTTTTGAAGGCGAGATCGACGAGCACGGGATGGCCGCCGCGGTTTTGCCATGTCGGAATGACGATGCGCGCGCCGTTACGCCATTCGTCGATGAGGGATGAAACCACAGTCGTGGGAATGGCGGGATGGTCGACGAGGGCGATCATGACACACTTCGCATCGTCATCTAGTACACGAATACCGGCGGCAATTGAGGAGCCCATTTCGGAGTTTGGATCGGGGTTAATTGCGATTGTCGTGTTATTTAATTGCTTGCGGATCTCGCCGGCGCGGTGGCCCAGGACGACGATCGGAGTTTCTATTCCGCCTTTACGCAGGTAATCGAGACACGATTCGATTACGGTTTTCTCGCCGAAGGGAAGCAGCGGTTTGAAAGCACCCATGCGGCGTGACTGTCCCGCCGCCAGTAGGATTGCTGCTACATCGCTCACTTTTAGACTTGGAGGTCGCGCAATGCGCGCAAGGTGTACTGTCGCGCCATCTGTTTGCGCCATTGATAGACGAAATCGGTATTGTCGAGCGGACGGGCTTTGACGTAAGCAGCTTCGGCTGCCGCTTGTATTCGGTCTTCGTCAAGCGGTTGGCCGGTGAGTGCGGCCGCTGCTTCGGTGATCTCGATAGGCGAAGGCGCAATCGCGCCGAGCACGACTTTCGCGTCGGTCACGGTATTGTTTGAGGTTTTGATCCAGGCTGCGACGCCGAGCACGGGAAAGTCGAAGGCGCCGCGGCGACGGAGTTTTTGATACGAGGCGCGCCAGCCGTTCGTCGGCGGAAGTTGAATGTCGACGAGCAGTTCGTCTGGGCGTTTGCGCAGGTAGTCGATGCCGTCGTCGTTATACAAACCGGCGGCGTCGACGATGCGTTCGCCGAGTGTTGAAGCGAAACGAAGTTTTGCGCCGATGGCTACCATGACCGGAACGAGATCTGACGACTGCACTGCCCAGCACTTAGAGCTGCCGGGAGCGACCCAACAGACGTCGCCATCTTTCTTGAGACAGAAGTTGATGCCTTTGCGCCACTCGTAGTTCTGATCGTAGTAGTTGCAGCGAGTGTCGAGCAGGAGGTTGCCGCCGATGGTGCCCATGTTGCGGAGGAGCGGCGTTGAGATTGTGCGTGCAGCGTGTGCGACCACCGGGTAATCCCGATTAATCACCGGATCTTCACAAATCTCCGTCAACGTTACGCTGGCGCCGATTTTTAAACCGCTCGCCCCATCACCCGTGATCTGGTTCAACTCGCTCAACCGCATCACGGAGATCACGGTCTTTGGCATCTGTTGCCGTCTCTTCATATTGGGATAGAGATCGGTCCCTCCGGCCACAAACATCCCCTCCGGCCCAACCTCACCCCTGATCTTCACGGCCTCGGCCACCGTCCGCGGAACGTGATATTCAAATTTCGGCAACCGCATCATTGCGAGTCTATGTCCCCTATGCGCTCTTTTTTCTAGGCTTCAACTCTGGGTGACGCTTGAGAAAGCCACCGCGTATGAATTTGTGTCGACCGGGCTTAAGAACCTCATCTTCGTCCAGTCCAGCGGCCAAGTCGCGTTGATAATTCTCTTCCGAGACTTCAATGATGACGGTTTCACCATCATCTTCGATGACTGTAATTCCTTCCCATGTATCAGTTGGTTCTTTCTTCATAAATCTTACGTTCTTCTAGTCGGCTTCCGAGCCGAGATTATTCGCACCGCGTTGTTTTTGGTCTCGGCGTAGATCACGTACAACAATCTTCTGCTCGAAAGACCAATAACAAAGAACCTGGCCTCAGCGCTTGAATGTAAGTCATCGTAATCTTCAAGCGCATTCAGGTCATAGAATACTTCGGTCGCTTCACCGAAGCTAACGCCATGCTTCAATAAATTCGACGCTGCCTTGCGTGCGTCCCATTCGAATCTCATAGTGAGGATTGAGTCGAAACCGGGTCTTTGTTACTTACGTCAAATTCTCTATTTAATACTCGACAACCGTGACGTCGTTCGTCTCTTGCGTACGGAAGTCTCCTGTGCATTTGAAGCCTGCTGTTTGGCGGCTTTGGCAATAACGCGCAAAGCTTCGTTTACCGACTTGTCGTCCGGAAATGCGGCTCGCACGTCAGGTTCTAATAAGACGAGGTTCGTGCCGGAGCGATAACGTTCAGCATAAATGCCGCGACCAACAAACTTGAGTTTCCGCAGATCGTATTCCGGTCTCATTTCATCAGCTTCATCTGACTTCTTCTTCATAGAATTTCTTTTCACTTCTCGTCGGTTTTCGTGCGCTGATAATTCTTATGCGTCCCCCTCGATCGGCAAACGCAATGTGAAGCAATCGTCCATTAGCTGACGTGCCGATCATGAGATAGCGCTTCTCGCGTGCTGAATGATCGGGATCCTCGTACACCACGGCGAATGCATCGCCAAATACTGAAGATGCTTCCTCGAAAGAAACACGATGCTTTCGAAGATTTAATGTAGCCTTTTTCGGATCCCACTCGAATTCCATTTGCCACGTTGCGTTTCATTTTCTCACGAATGCACTGCCACGTGGGGCATCTCGGTTCCGTCGCCGCCTTCCGAGGGCGTCAGGACGCGCAATGGGTCGGGCCAGGCGATGGGTGGGACGGAGTCGGGACCGTAGCGAGCGGGGCGGCCACGTGATTTGTCGCGCAGGGCGCGCATGACTTTCTCCGGTGTGAGCGGAACTTCGTCGATACGAACACCAACGGCGTCATACACGGCGTTGGCGACAGCAGGCGGGACAGGCAACAGCGGTCCCTGGCCCACCTCTTTAGCTCCATACGGTCCATTCGGATCGGGATCTTCGATCAGATACGTCTCGACCTCGCACATCTCCATCGTCGTCGGACTCTTGTATTCCAACATCGACGGAAACTTGTGCACGACGTTCCGATTCGAGCGATAGACCATCTCCTCCATCAGGATCTCGCCCAGACCCATGTAAATACTGCCCTCAACCTGCCCCAGCACCAGCATCGGATTGATCGATCGCCCGATGTCGTGCGCAATCCAAACCTTCTCAACAACAACAATTCCCGTGTCCGGATCCACATCAACCTGGGCCACGGCGGCCGAATAACTGTACGCCGGCGATGGTCCAACACCCGCTCCTTTGAACTTACCCGGCGAACGCGGCGGCGAGTAAGACCCGACTGTCCCAATCGTCCCAAACTTCGACTCCGCCAATACAACCGCCTCCGCAAACGAAACCCCAACCTCCGGATTCTCAACATCAAACACGCGCCGCTCCGCCAGCGACAGATTCTCGATCGGCACGCCAAGTTTTTCGGCAACAGCCATCACCAACAACTCACGCGCCCGCTCAGCAGCCTGAATCGCCGCGTTCCCAGTCATCAACGTGACACGGCTCGAATAACTGCCAAGATCGACCGGCGTCAGATCCGTATCCGCCGTCACCACGCGAATATCAAACGGATCGATCCCGAGAACCTCGGCGACGATATAAGCGAGTATCGAATCAGATCCCTGCCCGATATCGGTCGATCCGCACATAACGCAAACACCGCCCTGGCGATCGAGTCGAAGCTGCACGCCGGATTGCGGCATGTTGTTCCAGTAGATCGGCAGACCCGCGCCACAGATGTACGAACTGCACGCGATCCCGATACCCTTGCCGTACGGAAGCTTTCGATAGCGGTTCTTCCAATCAGATCCCTCGACCACGCGATCGATACACTCGCCGAGTCCCATGCTGCCGATCCGCAGATAATTCGCGGTCACAGTATTCGGCTTAACGAGATGCTTGCGACGCATCTCTGCCGGATCGAGTTGTAACTGTTCGGCAATCTTGTCGATTTGCACTTCGAGCGCGTAACGCGGTTGCGGCGTGCCGTGTCCTCGCTTTGGTCCACACGGCGGTTTGTTCGTAAACGTCCGCACGCCCTGAAACTTGTAACGCGGCACGTCATACGTCACGGTCTGCAACGCGCCGGTGTAGAACGTGCTCGCCACGCCATAACTTCCATAAGCGCCGCCGTCGAGATACGTCTGAAAGTGCATCGCCGTGATTGCGCCGTCGTTCTTCACGCCGGTTTTGACTTTCATCAACACCGGATGCCGCCCGCGATGGCAGTAAAAGACTTCTTCACGCGTCAACGTGATCTTCACCGGACGGCCGGTGATCATCGAGAGCTTGCAAACGGCGACTTCGTGATTGAACGGATCGCTCTTACCGCCAAATCCACCACCATTCGGCGTCGCAATCACACGGATGTGACTGGCAGGCAGTCCGAGAACCTTCGCGAGCGCGCGATGTACGTAGTGAGGCGTCTGCGTCGAACTCCAAAGCGTGATCTTCCCGTCTGCATCGAAATGCGCGACGGCGGCATGTTGCTCCATCGGCAAATGCGTGTTGCCTTCGTAGAAGAAGACGTCTTCACGCACGAGATCCGCTTCCGCGAATCCTTCGTCGAGATTGCCAAACTCAAGCGAGACTTTTTTATGAACGTTCCCGCTGTCGCCGTAATCATGAATACGCGGCTCGTCGATCAGCACCGCCTCTTCGATCGTCGAGATCGTATTCAGCGGCTCATACTCGACCTCGATCAAATTCATCGCATCGAATGCGACGTCTTCGTCGATCGCCGCCACCGCCGCCACCGGATCGCCGATAAAGCGAACCTTCTCGATGCAGAGCGCGTGCTCGTCCTGGCTGACGGGCAGAATTCCATACGGAATCGGCAGATCTTTTCCGGTGATAACAGCAAAAACGCCGGGCAACGCCAGCGCTTTCGAAACGTCGATGTTCTTGATCAACGCGTGAGGCAAATGGCTGCGCAGCATCTTACAGAAGAGCATCCGCGGCAACACGATGTCGTCCGCAAACTTCGTCTGGCCCACGCACTTCGCGCGCGCATCAACCTTCCTAAACGGTTTCCCGATAACTTTGAAATCTTTAGCCACGGATTTTAGCTGCTGCAAGTTCTACTGCTTCGTAGATTTTTATATACCCGGTACAGCGACAAAGATTACCCGACAACGCCTCCTGAATCTCGGCGCGCGACGGATTAGGCGACTTCTTCAACAACTCCTCAGCCACCAGTAAGAACCCCGGCGAACAGTAACCACACTGCGCCGCGCCAAGATCGGCAAACGTCTGTTGCAACGGATGAAGCTCGGCGCCATCAGCCATGCCTTCGATCGTCTTCACTTCACGATCTTCGGCGTCGAGTCCGAGCATCAGGCACGACAGGATCGATCGTCCGTCGACGAGCACGGCGCACGTCCCGCATTCTCCCAGTTCACAACCGTGCTTGGTCCCGGTGAGGTTTAGATCCTCACGCAAAACTTCGAGCAGCGTCTTGTGCGGGGCGAAGGCGACTTCTACGTGTTCGCCGTTGAGTGTAAACCCGATCTGTTTCTTACTGAGAAGCGGCACCGTCTTTCTTCTTGACCTTGTTCAGAATTGTATTGTCGATCAATCGCGTCTTGCCGATGTATGCGGCGATAGCGATCAGCGTAGGTCGTTCGTCGATGCGATCGACCCGTTCGAGTGTATCGGCATCGGCGACAGTCACGTAATCGAGTCGCGCGCGCGGTTCCGATTCCACGGTCGAACGAATCATTTCCGCCAAACGCCCGGCGCTGCGTTCGCCTTCCTTAAAAGCCGTCTTTGCCTGGACCAAAGCGCGATGAATCACCGTCGCGGATTTCTGTTCGTCCGGCGTCAGGTATAGATTACGCGACGAAATCGCCAATCCCGAATCCTCCCGCACGATCGGCAGAATCACGATCTCGGTATCGATGGCGAGATCCTTGACGAGACGGCGAATCACCAAAGCCTGTTGCGCATCTTTCTGTCCAAAGAACGCAAAATCGGGCCGCACTGTATTCAACAGTATCGTTACAACCGTGGCGACGCCGCGAAAGTGACCCGGACGCGACGCGCCTTCGAGTTGCTCCGAAAGTCCCTCGACGTTGACGTAACTGGAAAATCCTCGTGGATAGATCTCTTCAACAGTCGGCGCAAAGATGTAGTCGACGTTGTAATCGGTCAGCAGCGCCGTGTCTTTCGTCAGATCGCGCGGGTAGTGTTCGAAGTCTTCACCTGGTCCAAACTGAGTCGGGTTAACAAACACGGAGACGACCACGACGTCGCACATTCGTCGCGCTTCGCGCACGAGGCTCAAGTGTCCTTCGTGCAGGGCCCCCATCGTGGGAACGAGGCCGATGGTTTTGTCCTGTTCACGGCGGATTTTGCGCGCGACGGAAGTCATGCGCTGACGGCGGTTGATGATCTCCATAGTTTTGAGGTTGGAATCAGGACTTCTTGGCTTTTGAGTCTCTCGTGGGGATTTCGATATCCAACTCTTCCGCGGTCTCAGCGGGTAGACCATACGATTCTTTTTCCGAAGGATACGTGCCGGCACGCACGTCGTCAGCATACTTGCTGACGGCTTCGGTCATCACATCGCGCAGGTTTGCATAGGGCCGCACAAACCGCGCCTGCTTGCCAAACCCGAGACCAAGCATGTCATGCAGCACCAGCACCTGAATATCACAATGAACCCCGGCGCCGATTCCGATCGTCGGAATATTGATGCTCTCGGTGATCATCTTTGCTATCTCGCGCGGCACGACTTCCAGCACGACGGCAAACGCGCCCGCGTCTTCCAAAGCTTTCGCATCGTCGATCAACTGTTGCGCGGTCCTGGGCGTCTTGCCCTGCACGCGATACGCGCCGAGTTGATTGATCGACTGCGGCGTCAAGCCGATATGGCCCATCACGCTGATTTCTTCGTCGACCAATCGTTTGACGAGTTGCACGCGCTTATGACCGCCTTCGAGTTTGATCGCTTCCGCGCCGCCTTCCTTCACGAGCCGCAACGCATTGCGCACCGCATCGTCGTCGCCCGTGTGAAACGATCCGTACGGCATATCGGCGACGAGCAACGCGCGTTGCACAGCGCGCCGCACGGCCTTCAAGTGGATCAGAATCTCTTCGAGTGTCACCGGAACCGTGTTGCCGTATCCGAGGACGACATTTCCGAGACTGTCGCCGACCAGAATCACATCGATTCCGGCCTCGTCGACGATCCTTGCCGTTGGATAGTCGTAAGCTGTCAGACAAACCAGGCGTTCGCCTCGTTGTTTGCTGGATCGCAAAGACGGGGCACTAACCTTCTCCGGACGTTCAGGCTTCAGGTAAGGCATGTTTCAGCTCTCTTTACACCACGATGTGTGGACAATTCGATTGCCAGAAAGACAGAAAGTTTGATTTTGTCGCGGGCTTGATAACAAGTGGCGGGTATTATAACGACATTCGCTGTTTTTAGCACTTCCAACGAATCACGGACGACTGGTCGGAAGTGTTCGCCAATAGTTCGCTAATCGGTTTGCCGAGAACGGGGTGAACGAGATTGGGAACAAGCTCGTTGAGCGGAATGAGAACAAAGCGGCGCAGGTGAAGTCGCGGATGAGGAAGCGTGAGAAACTCAGTTTCGCGCCGTTCATCCTTGCTAATCAGGAGATCGAGATCGATCGTGCGTGCGCCCATGCGAACTTCGCGCGTGCGGCCGAGCGAGTATTCGATTCTCAAGAGACGCGCCATGACCTGTTCGGGCGCGGGAAGCGTCGAGCCGCGCAATTCGGCGACCATGTTTAGGAACACCGGCTGGTTTTCGTTTTCGACCGGCTGCGTTTCGTAGACGTTCGAGAGGCGAATTACGTCGAGGCCCGCGTCGAGCATGCCGCGCACGGCGAGCAGCAGATAACCGGCGCGGTTGCCGAGATTGGAACCAAGTCCGACGTAGGCGTTCTGGATCATTTTTGAGCTTTGTGCTTTGTTCTTGGTACTTTGTTCCAGCTTCTCTTTGCAAAGTGAAGACCAGAAAGGCAGTGGCGGACTCCGACAAAGTACCAAGCACAAAGCACTAAGTACAAATATAAGAATGTCCCAACTGCAAACACTGATCTGGCTGAAGTGGAGACTGCTGCGCAACTCGCTGCGTTCGCGGAAAGCAGTGGTCAACAAGCTGGCGACTGTTTTGGGAATGCTCGCGGCGCTTGGGTTTTCACTCGTCGTCGCGGCGTCGCTCGGCATTACCGCTTATGTACTCACGCGGCCGGGGGCGCTCGCCGAGGCCTTCAGACGCAGCGCCCGCGGCGAGACTGCCATTGCTGCTTCGACCGAGTTCATCTTCTTTTCAATCCTCGGGTTCCTGTATCTCATGTGGGCGACCGTGCCGTTGAGCATCGGCGGCGGCAAGCAGTTCGACGCCGGAAAGTTGCTGATGTATCCGATCACGTTGCGAAAGCTGTTTGCAGTCGACTTCATCAGCGAGCTGACGACACTCCATTCAGTGTTCGCCGTCCCCGCAATTCTCGCGATCAGCATCGGCGCCGGTTTGGGCTCCGGCAATCTCGCGATCGCTTTGCTTGGGGCGATACCGGCAACACTCTTCGGCGTCTCACTTTCCAAATGGCTTTCGACGACGATCGGTTCGCTTTTGCAGCGCAAACGCGCGCGTGGCGAGACGATCGTCGCCATGATTGGCGCAGTCGCCGGCATCGGCGGAGCGCTGATCGGACAAGTTGCGCCAATGCTCTTTCGCCATGCTGAATCGTTGCGCTCGTTGCGTTGGACGCCACCGGGCGCGGCGGCAGTATTGTTCGCCGGCGGCGCGCGTAACAGTCTCGAATACGCGCTCGCTTTCGCAACGTTGAGCGGTTACACGATTGTTCTGATCGCCGGCACTTACTTGATCGCGCGCCGCGCTGCGCTCGGACTCGGCGGACGACGCCGCGCGAAAGCGACTGCCAGCGCCAGTCTCGATACCGCCGCTTATGCGGGCTGGCAACTGCCTCTCGTATCGCCGGAACTTTCGGCGTTGATCGAAAAGGAACTGCGTTACGCGATGCGAAACGCGCAGATCCGCATGATGGCGCTAATGCCGTTGATACTGATCGTGATCCGCCTGTTCAACCGCAGCAATATGGGTGACCTGCGATCGTCAGCACGCGCGGGGGAATTCATCACGTACCTTTCAGGATTGATGGCGACCGGCGGCGTGCTTTACGTCTTTCTGATTCTCGGCGGCATCTCGGCAAACCTGTTTGCCTTTGAAGAGGGCGGCATGCGCAGCTACGTCCTCTCGCCGATCGACAGACGCAAAATACTCGTCGGGAAAAACATCGCCGGAACTCTGGTGGCGTTCATATTCGCAAGCCTGCTGCTCGCGCTAAACGCGATCGTCTTTCGCGATATGCACGCGGGCGATCTGATCTTTGTCGCGCTGAGCTTTGTGGTGTTTTCCGCGATCATGTCGATCTATGGCAACTGGGTCTCGATTCGTTTTCCGAAACGCATGAAGTTTGGCAAGCGAATGAATGTCTCGGGCGTTGCCGGACTGCTTCTGATCCCGATGATCGTCGTGCTTGGAGCGCCGCCGTTGCTTGCGGCAGTGGCGGGATACTTTAGCCGCAATGTTTACGTTAGCTATTTGACGCTCGCGTTTTTCGCGTTGCTGTCACTCGCGGCTTATACCGTTGCGATTAACTTCCAGGGCCGGATGCTGGCTAAACGTGAGATCGAGATACTGGAAACGGTCCGGGAACAGTCTGATGAATAGGCTGTCAGTTTTACTGGTGTTACACTACGCGACAGAGTTACAACGATGGCTCGCAGACGATTTCGCAGCAACCAGCGCCACGAACCAACCACGGAGCGATCGTTCCAGGAATACATCCTTTCCACGCCTGGGCCACAAACTTCCCGCACTGAACTGTTGCGGCTGATTCGCGGCGGCGAAGACACTTTTCTCGAACTCAAAGTAAAACTCTCGAACACGGAGAAGATCGCGCAGGAGATCGTGGCCCTCGCCAACACTGGCGGTGGGGTGATCGTTTTTGGCGTGAACGATCAGATGCGCGTCGAAGGCGTGGACGATCCGGAGCGGGTCCAGGACGATCTGGTGAGAATTTGTCGCGAGGAAGTGCAGCCGGCAATGGTGCCGTTTATCGATCGCATCGCGCTCGACAATGGCCGTCGCATCGTGGCGCTCGACGTGGAAACCAAGCGGCGCCCGTATCGCACGCGCGATGGGCGTTTCTACCTGCGCATCGGCGCGGAAAAACGCGAGGCGTCGCGCGAGGAGATCTCGGCGTTGCTCGACGAGGCGCGTCCGCTGCGATACGAAGCCGTGCCGGCGCTTGGGTCAACGATCGCGGACGTCGACGAGGCGCACTTGTGGGGTTATCTGCGTGAGTTTGAAGGCGGCGCGTTTGAAGAGGCGAATGTCGTTGGTTATCCGACGAGCGAAGTGCTCGAACGCGATCTGCTGATGGCGACGAACGATGGGCATGAAGTCGTGCCGACTGTCGCGGGCATGTTGTTGTTTGGGCGTGATGAGCGAGCCGCGGAGTTGTTACCGCGCGCATCGGTGACGGCGACGAGGTTCTCGGGTGATTCGCTGCAATCGCCGGTTGTCGAACGCGTGAAAATAAGCGGCAGCTTGTTGACGATTTATGAAACGGTGCTTCGGTTTGTTAATCGTTACTGCGATCTGCACGAATTGCGGCCGAGAAATTTAGCAGAAACTGTCGACACTGAATCGCCGGTGCCGGCGCGGGCAAACTATCATCGTGGCGTCGTCACCGAAGCGATTGCGAACATGCTGTCGCATCGCGATCTCGCCTTGCGCGATCTGCCGAGCCGGTTGCACGTTTTCGATCATTCGCTGGAGTTGGTTAATTCGAGAAGGAGTGTCGGGTTCTCGCCGGTGGCGCAGAAGGCGATTCGCTACGGCATGCCACAACGTTTGAATCCGCAGTTGCACGCGGTGCTGACGAGCGGCGCCTACGGTTTGAAACTCACAATGCGCGGCCTACCCGCATTGCTGCGCGAATCGAAACGATTCTCAAACCGCAAGGCCGAGATCGTTTCTTTCAACGACGAATTCAGACTCCGCATCTACGGAGTTTGAAGATTTTCCGTTTGTCATTTCTCGTTTTCCATTTGTCATTTGGAACCGTAGTCTCGATGAATGACAAATGACCAATGGAAAATGACAAACGGAAAATGTCGCCTACTTCTGATCCTTATCCGTTTTTTCCGGCTTTGGCGAGTTGTAGTACTGCCGGGCCTGGATGACGTATTCCTTGTCGTCGTACGTTCCGTCGCCATTAACGTCAACGCTGACTTTCAACTTGTGCTGCTTGCCGTCGCGAACGTCGCCCGGATTGAATGCGAGACTGTACTGGCTGCGCAACAGCGCATTGATATTGCCCAGCACCTTCGGCAACTCGCCTTCAAAAGTCACCGGAAAATACGCGCCGCCAGTTTCTTTCGCAAACGTTTGCAGCGTGTTATCGGCCTGTAGCCAGCTCATCCGGCCCGGCATGCCAAACACGCCGTCCGTCGCCGGCAACTGATCGCCGTACATCTTCTTGAACATGTTCCCGGTGCCGATGATGTAAACCGGAACGCCCGAATTCTGCAGCACCTTGCGCGCTTCGTTGTAGTTGATCTTGCTGAACGTATCGAGTCCTGACGCAACCAGGATCACTGCCCGACGCCGGCCCTGAACCGAAGCCAGTCCTGCATAGTCAGATTTCTCTGCTTCCGTATTCTCGAGCACGACCGAGTCGCCGCGTCCGCCGACCAGCACAAACTTCAACGCATCAAAAAGGTTCGTCTCCCGAAATGCCGGCGTATTTCGCAACAGCAACGAAACCACTTGCTGAAGCCGGCCTGGATCGTTCGTAAAGTCCGTCAACGGCGTCGGACGCATATCGAACGCAACCACTGAAACGTAATCGTCAGGCGGTTTGATGAACTGCGACAGAAACATCGCCGTCGGGCGAATCACTTCATACGTGCCCGGTTCGTATCCCCGGCTCGAAGCAAACCCGAAATATTCCGACCACTTGCTGTACTCGACGACCATCGCCACCGTGATCGGCGCTTCCGGCGTCGAGAAATTCGTGATCGTTTGTTCCGCGCCGTCGGCGTAGATCGCAAAGTTGGGTTTCTTGAGACCGGTTACGATTTGGCCACTCTTCTTGTGATAGACGACGGCGTCGATATTCACGATCTGCGTCGAGATGCTGACTTTCTCGATGTCGCCAGGCTTAGCGGGTTCCAGGTCGCGCGGAAGCGGTTCCTGCTCGCCTTCCTTTGCAGGCGTTTCGCCGGGTCGCTTGTTCTTCTTCTCGTTGGACGTCGGGGGTTGCCGGCGCGACTGTGAGACGCCCGGCAGCACGTTCAAACCGAGGATCATCAGGCACGCCAGCGCGATACCAATAAACGGATAGGATCGACTAAATCTCATAGTATTCAACTCCCGAGGACAAGCGAGGAAGGTCGAAAGCCTCGTTTTCGCAAGGCTCTCCAGTTAAAACAAGCCATTCTGAAAGCAATCAGAGGTCTGATGCGCGTGCTTTCACCGAAGTTTACCGCGCAAATCCGACCTATCGACCAGTGGCTTCGGCTTCGATAACAATGTCGTAGCTGCCGGTGTTATCTGTCAAGTCGCCTTCGTTGACACCGAGAAACAGCACGCCATCGCGTTGCGCGACAAATTCGCGCCGCGGACCGATCACTAGAAACTCGTCGTTGTCGTCGCCAATGACGGCGATGAGCGCGCCCGTGGCTTCATTGCGCATCAACTTGTCGCCGTCGTTCAAGTTGGAAACACCGCCGGGCGTCGAGAAGCGTCCGCGGCCGAGTGAAACACGGCCGGAAGCGCTAATGCGCAGACGTTGTCCCTTGCGAACGACGAGGCCGGTGTTTGTCCAACCATTGTTCGATGCGTCAGCGCGTACGCCGACCTTGATCGTAAAGAACGTCGGGTTGGCTGAAGCGGAGACAGGTTGCGTGTCGATGCGCGGTTCCGAAGGGGTTGGTTCCGAAATCGTCGTGCGTGGCGGCGGATTGTTTCGCGCTGTGTTGTCGTCGGGAATATTTCCGGATCCTGACGGCGATCCTGATGTGGCGCCGTCGAACTCGATCGATTCGACGTCTTCGACGTAGACGGTCGTCTGCCCACGTCTGCCGCGGGCGTTGCCGCCGATCAGGATCGTGAACTGCTGGTCCTTGAATCCGATCACCGTCCCGCGAATGACACTGCCGTCTTTGAGACGAATGGTGTCGGCGAGAAGGGGAGTTGTCAGGGAAAGGAGCAGCGAAACGGAGAGCAGAAGTCGAACTATTATCTTCATGATACTTCTCCCTTGCCCTTAACATAGCAAAGCGTCGCGAATGCGACAACAAACGCGAGCAGAACACGGATTTTTAGATCCGTGTTTCTTACGTTTGCGGCGTCAGTTCGAGGGACCATTTGTGCAGTTTGCCGGCATCCTGGCCCACGAGGTCCGTGACGCGCAGCACCCAGTTCCCCTGCACCGGTTGACCAACTAGCGGCAGCAACGGCGACGAGGGACTGTTCGAATCGAGATTCAGCGCGAGGTCGTCGGCATCATCGCCGGTTTGCGCGTGCAGCAGGGCGCGGCGTCCCGACGGCGAAAGTAGTTCGACGCGCAAGTCGCCGATAAACGGATGCTGGATTTGCACGGTGAGCTTTACTCGTCTCGTAGTCCCTTGATTGCCAAACGCCAGAACGCTGCTGACACCTGCCGGATCGTTATCAGGAATATCGACATTCGGCGCCGCCTCGTGAGTCTCAACTTGATTGCCACCGCCATCGAGTTCGAGCTCGATCTTCCACGCGTCGAGCTTGCCCGTATCCTGGCCTTCAAGATCGCGCACGCGCAATTCCCAATTACCCGCCGCCGGTTTGCCGGTAAGTGCAGCCAGCGCAGGATTCGCGGCTGAATCGTACATCTGCAGGTTGTCAGCCTCACCACCCTGACGATCGTGTATCAACGCCCGATCGCCTGACGGACTCACCAACTCGACCTGCAAATCTCCAATGAAACTGTGCGTGATCCCAACACCAGCCTTGATTCGCCGCGCCATTCCCGCCTGATTGATCGCAACCTGGCTCGCAATGCCCGCCTGATTGTTATCAGGAATCGAAAGTCCCGGCGACACCTCGGCAACGACGACCTGGCCCATCGGCGCTTCCTGTCCTACCCGGAAAGTGATCACTTCACCCGGCGCGCTGATCTGCGACAACACCAATCGCGAATCGACGTTGTCCCACTGCCGCGACGACGGCGTCGTCGCATGCGAGAGTGCCGTACCCGTGATGGCCGCATACAAGTCGCCGCCATCGCCACGATTGTTATCGCGTTCCAGGTCCATTCGACCATCTGCCTGCAACAGCGAGCATTGATAGTGACGCGTCGACGATCCTTCCTGCCACTCATTCGAGCCCTGCGTGTCGCAGTGATAGACGGCGAGCCCGCTCGACGGCAGATGCTGGTCCAACCCTCGCTTGCTCCTGTTCTCGACGATGAAGTATTCGTTCAACTTGTCCGTTCGATACTTCATCACGGTGCGGTAATCGCTGTGTCGCGCTTCCTTCGGTCCGGGCTGAGAAAGATCGATCTCGTTGTCGCACCAGCCCGCCAGATCGCGCAGGTAAGCGCAGACCGGCGCCGGCGTGCGGCCGTTGTTCAAGTGATTTCCCGCGCCCATCAAGCAGTACGCGCCGATGCCCGCGCTCTTCACGGCGTCGCCCTCGCGATTGCCGTAGTCGTACATGTCCGGAAACCGGCAAAGCAGGTGACCGTTCTCGTGACAGAACGTTCCAATCGAAAGATCGTTTGGCGTAGTGCCCAAACCGGTCAGCAGATAAAAATTGGTGCGCATGTTTCCAAACACCATTTCGCGAAACGCGTTGTGCGGCCACAACTCTTCTTCGTAACGCGATTGTCCGGCGTAAAGAAAATTCACCGCGTCGACGATGCCTTCGTCAACTGAATCAAACTGTTTCAAGTCGAGTCCGGCGTTGACTGCGAGTTGCATCGCTTCGGGCACGAGCGAACTGTTTACGTAGAACTGCTGTTTTCTGCTTAATTTGACTGGACCAACGACGACGTTGGTGTAATCGAGCTTGCCGCCCGAGACGAGTAAGAAATATTCGCGAGCCGAACAGAAGTTGCCGTTGCGCGTGTAGTTCTGTCCGTTCAGCATTTCTTCGACGTCTTGTTTCGTGATCGCCGTCGTAATGTCCTGGAAGTCGACGAGGATTGTCAGGCCCCGCACTTGTCCACGGCTGACGCGGCGGCCGGTGAGAAGACCGTTGTTCGCGCCAAAAGTGAAGAAAGTGTCGGCGGCGGTGAATATCGGCGGCGGCGGTTGGCGCGTCGCATGACGAAGCGTGAACTTCTCTTTGCGCACCTCTTCAGATTCTGAGATATGACGGCGCAGCTCGGGTGGCGGCGCGGCGTTCATGGGAATGCCGGTGGAGATGAAGCGGCCGTTGATCGTCGTGGCGTAGCAGTACAAACCTTTGTCGATGTCGTAAACAACCGTGTAGCCGTCGATCGTTTCGTAATGCGCGTAATGTTCGTCGCCGATGACCACCAGCCGGACGTCGGGACCGTTTTCTTGTTTGAACGTCAATTGTTCATTGAATATTCCGCTCATGAGGGAATTCCTTTCTTTCGGGGGCGTGTTGGTAAGCGCCGGTGACGGCGATCGGTTGAATTGTCAGCCCGCGTTGTCCGGCGGGGAGCGTCTTTTGATTTTGGCCTCGGCTTTGGCGGCGCGGACTGGAAAACTCTCTTCGAGATGCGGCGGCAGGTCTTCGGGAGGAGGCTCGGTGGTTGGAGTCTTGCTCGAGACAAACTTGCCGTCGGCGTCGGTTAAAGCGTAGGCATAGAGCCCGAGGTCCGGGTCGTAGATTACGCTGTAACCCGCTGGCGTCTCGTAGCGCGCGTAAGATTCGTCTCCGTGGACGACGAGGGAAACTTCAGGGCCATTCTCTTGTTGAAACTGATGAGTGTCGCCAAAAATGCCGGTCATGATGATCTGAGATTCCCCGTATGCTCGTGGTTTTCAAGGCGACCAGATTATAACGTTTCATTTATATATGCGATTAGATCGGGGTTTCGTTTCTCGCGGCGTTGCTGCCGGCAAATCCTGGCGCACGCAGGATCGCCGTCGTTAGTTAGTTTTGCCGGAGCGGTGGCATCGGAATCGGAATTCCGTACGTCGTCGCGCCGACTCCCACGCCGCCTTCGCATGAATTCGGCGGTGTTGTGCAAACGCGCCGCGTCGACGAACATTCCGCCGCCCAGAACATGAGACCCAACATTCCGCTCGTCGTTCCCGCGCCGTTTGGCGCGACTGTTTGCACGAAAGTTCCGGTCGAGTTGATCAGCGAAGTGCTGAAACTCGTGCACTCAGGCGCGGCCCTGTTGCCCGTAACGATGTACAGCGCCCCGGTAAATTTGCACGGCGCGAGGGGCAGGATCGGTGGTCCAAACTGTGGCTTGCCGTCGACGTGTTCCTGCCAATCGGCCGTTGCTGTGGCTGCGCTGTTTGGTTGTCGCGCCGGGACCATCGCGTTCGCGTAATCCAGCACCGGCGTGGTCGTGTTCAGCCAATCGGCAGTGGCCTTGCGCGTGAGAGGGATCAAATAGCGATCGCCGGCGGCGAGATCGATCGTCAATCGCGCTGCGTGGTTGTTTCCGGAAGCGTCGTAGGGATGGACCGAACGATACGCAGTGATGAATGCCTGCAATCCGGTGAGATTGGGGTTCGTGTTTTCTTCGTAGTCGATCTCGAAGCCGACGCCGAGGCGTGTGGCTGCTTCGGCAGCGTTCAGACCGAGCTGAGTGGGATTGGTTGCGAGTGCCTGGTTCCACGCGTCGGTATAAGTGATCCCTCCCATCGACAACTGGACGCGAATGCCGCGGCTCTTGAAGTAGTTCACCACGGCACTGTTCATGCCGACGGGAACGCCTTGCGAGTTGCCGGCGTCTGTTGTTTTGTTCAGCAGTCTCAGCGGGTGAACAAAACTCAAGACAATCAGGTTTACTGACGGTCTGCCGTCACCACGATCGATGATCCAGCGGTTGCGGGTGTCGAAATCCGTCATGTTGCGGACGCTGGCCCAGGTGCAGAAGTCGTTGCCGCAATGCCACGCGCCGTAGACCGACATCGGCGTGACGAAAGCAGGATTCGGCTTCGCAGAACCTTTCGGCGTAACGGAAAGCACGCCGAGGAGCACAGCGAATAGAAGAATACTTAGGACAAAGATTGGTCTTCGCATTCCATTGTTCCTCCGTCGAGTTGTTGTTTTAGAAAACGTTGTGTTTCGTTTTGAGGGAGTTAGGGGACGCTAAAAACCTGGGCTTGTTGAGAGGGTCGTACGGCGGCATAAGTTAACAGTTTCGAGTGCTTCTTTCCACTGGGTTGTGAGGGGTGATAGCTCCGAGTAACATCCAGACGATCGCTAATGAAATTCGGACGATACGCTATTGATAGTCCTGAATCGCGGGATTATCTTGCGTGTCATGAAGACAGTGCTTATCACCGGTTGCTCTTCCGGCTATGGACTTGAGACCGCGCGCCACTTCCACGCGCAGGGATGGAACGTGATCGCCACCATGCGCGCGCCGCGCGAAGACATTCTGCCGCGTTCCGACCGGCTTCGCGTGCTTGCTCTTGACGTGACGAAGCCCGAGAGCATCACGGCTGCGCTCGACGCGAGTGGCCCGATCGACGTGCTGGTCAACAATGCGGGTATCGGAGTCGTCGGCGCTTTTGAAGCTACGCCGATGACGACGATGCGCGAGGTTTTCGAGACTAATACATTCGGCGTGCTCGCGATGACACAGGCTGTGACGCCACAGTTTCGCGCGCGGAGATCGGGCGTCGTGGTGAACGTGACTTCGAGTGTTACGTTGACGCCGATGCCGCTGGCGGCGGTCTACACCGCGAGCAAGATGGCGATTGAGGGGTTTACTGCGTCGCTCGCGTTCGAACTGGAGTTCTTCGGCGTGCGGGTCAAGCTCGTCGAGCCAGGCTATGGGCCAGGCACGGCGTTTACGAGTAATGGTCTGGGACGCATGGAAGGATTGATTCCGGAGGCGTACGCGCCGTTTGCACAGCCGATCTTCGCTGCGTTTGCCGAGCCGGCTGCGGTGACGACGCCGGTTGACGTGGCTGAGGTGGTGTTCCGCGCCGCGAACGATACGTCTGGTCAACTCCGATTTCCAGCGGGGCCTGATGCGGTGGCGTTGGCGGTTAGATCACAGATCTGAGATCTCAAATCTCAGATCTGTGATCTATTTTGTCTGAAATGCAGTCTCGATCATCTGGTGTTAGTCTGCCTTCGGAGTCCGCCGACGCAATGGATCCGCTCGCCGCTATCATCTCCCTGCTTCATCCGCAGACCGTTCTCTCGAAAGTCATAAGCGGAGCGGGCACGTGGAGCATTCGCAAACCGCGTTACGAGGATCCGGCTTTCTGTCTGCTGCTGAATGGATCGTGCTTTCTTGAACCTGACGGCATGGGCGCGCTTGAGCTGAGTGAAGGCGACTTTGTGCTTCTTCCACAGACGCCGAGCTTCACACTCGCGAGCGATCTCAATCTCAATCCTACGTCCGTAGATCTCGATCACTCGCGTGAAACTCACTATGGCGCCGCGTCAGGTCCGGTGACGATGCGTATGCTTGGCGGATATTTCCGCTTCGATCGTGCAAATGCTCCACTACTTCTAAAGCTCCTGCCTCCATTGGTCCATGTCCGTCCTGGCGAGCCGGGAGCAACACGTCTGCGCCAGATCGTGGAACTGATCGGTGAAGAAGCAGACACGGATCGTCCCGGACGTGTCTTGATACTCGAACGGTTGGTCGAGGTGCTGCTCGTCGAAGCACTGCGTTTTCGCTCAGCATCCGCAGCCACTGACGAGCAAGGACTGCTCGCCGGTCTCTCCGACCCCGCCCTTGCCCGCACCCTTCGCGAACTCCACCTCGACGTAACGCGACGCTGGACAGTCGAACAACTCGCGCGCGCCGCCGGCATGTCACGCGCGACCTTTGCCGAACGCTTCACCCGCAAAGTCGGAATGCCACCAATGCAATACCTCCTCGAATGGCGCATGGCCCTCGCCAAAGACATGCTCCGCACCGACCGCCCCGCGCTTGCTGAAGTTGCCGAAAGAATTGGCTATCAATCGACGAGCGCCTTCAGCACAGCCTTCACCCGCCTAACCGGCCGCACCCCAAGCGAATTCGCGCGTTCAACGGATTGAGGTAGTGATCGCGATCCTAATCAGAGGATCGCCTTTTCTCGGCTTTGACAACCGCACGCGTTAATTCCGGCTCAAGTAGAAGCAGCATTTCCAGTGTCTGTCGTGGAGAAAGGTGTCTGTCATCCGCCAGATCATAGGTGACACAATTTTTCTGAAATGCTCGCGCGAGGCGTTGCTGCTTGCCCTTAATCTTTGAAGCGCCACCCAGATGCTGAACCAGGACATACAGGCCGGCCATCTCACACGTTAGTTCGATCGCGGGCCGAGCCTGGATCGGGTTTCCGCTCAGTTGTGAGGCCCTTGCTCTCAAGTTGGAGAATAGTGGTTGTAGAAGATGATCCGGACCATCAACGACATGGGTAAGTTCATGGGCCAGAACCGCGATCATCGCTTCGTCTGATCGCAGTCCGGCCAGAAAGACCGTACCGAATGTAATTGCCCGCGGGTCATATCTGCGCACCGAGGCGTTGTCGTGGTCGGCGACGTTAGCTTCGATGGCGGTAACAGATCGGATTCTCGAGTTTACCAACTCCTGGCTAATACTTCCGGCTTGATAAGTCAGTCCGAGTTGGTTGAGCGCTGCCGGCAACAGACGTTTTGCGACAGGTAACAGTCGTTGCGCGCGTGCCTTTCCCTTTACGACCTGGGGGTGGGTAAGTGCAAGTGGAGTTTGGAGCGCCATTTGATCTATTGGGACGGTCCGTTTCCGATCTCCTCCATTGCCTTCACAGATACTGAAGACAGCGCGGTCGATCGAGTCGGTTACAGACATCGACGACTCTCTGGCGCTCTCCATTCTTATTCTCGTTTGAGCTCCGGAGGGGTGTCCGGTCCACTGTGTTGCTATGAGAATGATTGCCATCAGGCCACTTGCGCTTCGGTGTGCCAATCGGTTCCTCTGGTGATCTTTCTTTTGCGTCATATTCCCTCCGCATTCATCATTTATTTCCAGGTTGCAAACCATTGTCATTGGATCGAGTCAACGTCAAAGGAAACGACTCCCGGGGATCGTCACCGGAATGTGTTCCTTCGAGTTTCTGTTCGTCGGTTGAGAGTTTCAACTTCCAATGAGTTTCCCTCGACGGTGCGTTCGGGTTGGTGGGTCTGACCGTGAGATCCGTTTCGATACTGTTATCTTCCAGCATTTTGCCATCGCCAATTCGAATGGACCCGCGTCTGCTGACTTCATAAACGTCGAAGCCGTTTTTGCGGCAAACGAAGTTGTATCGCTTGCCTGATTTTGGCGAAGACCATTCGGCGCAAACTCTTTGGTGTCGGGCGAGGAGAGCCGGCTTCGAACCTGAACCTGGAAGCTGTGGGCTTTGATCGTCGACGGGAGGAGTAACAACTCCTGTTGGTTTCGCAGGAGTTGTTACGGGCGGCAGCACAGGGAAGTCATTTCGAGTTCCGGGCTGGGGCGGCTTCCATGTTCGATAGACTGTAACTACCGTAGTGGCGAGTGTTGCCACCAGGGCAAGCACAGCAAATGGTAGCGTCTTGGTCCAGTCGCGTTGCGCCGTTTGTTCTCTTGGAGCACTCATGTCAGATCGTCCCTTGTCGAAATATTGTTCTCCTCGCTGAATGGTGATCAAAGCCTCACACGTTCCACGGTGTGATCAGCATGTCTCCGGATTTCTTGTCTTTATATTCGACACCGTATCCCATGTAGTGCTTTTTATCTTTCACGCTATGAAGTCTTCTCCTGTACGTTAAGGCCCAATCGTCGGCCTTATGGTTCGGATAGTGTTGTTGACGAAGCTTTTCATAGTCAGCATGGTCCGAATCACTATCTCTGGCGTCGATCCGACGTCCAGCAGGTGCAAGCACACACCCGTAGTATTCAACCTCGCTTGCAGCAGCCAGGCGATTCATCTCAGGACCATTTAAGTCTTTGTCGCTCTTACAAGTGCAATCAATTCCATAGTAAGGGAACAGATTGACCAGGAATCCGTTGCCACAGGCAAAAACCTCGTGGTCAATTTTTACGCTGAAGGCGCGATTCGAACCGTATCGATGGTGGAAATCATGGTAGTCAGGCGCCCTCTCCAGCTCCGAATCTTCTAGTTGTCTAATGATCCGACGACCCAAACCCGGATTTTCGCGGCTGGCGACAGTCACAAAATGATAAACGCAGCTACGGAAGGTGTGAGAAGTTGCCAGCCAACTGCTATAAGTGGGCGCTGTTTCCAACGAAATTTTTGCGGGCGCCGCCAACAATTGAGTAGGGGCCAGCGAAAGAGTTACTCCTGCAATTCCAAGTGTCTTCAAAAAATTCCGGCGGTTGGAATTCGGGCTATGGTCACTTTGCAGTGAATCCGCTTCGTGAGTTTGATCGGTGCCAAATGTGGGCATTTGTTTTTCCTCCAGAAGTCTTACAAGCGTTGATGAGTTGTGATCGCAGCGGTGAGCAAGAGCAATCGCAGTCAAAACTATCGGCGACCCTGCGCTCTTAATGCCTGCTTACTGGACTAAACGTAGACCACGACTGAATTCGATCATTCGCATCACTCAGTAGCTCTGAGATCTCTGCGTAAACACTGACTTCCAAACATTTTTCGCAGAGTTCACCGAGGAACGCAGAGAACGCAGAGCCAAAATAGACACCACTGCAAGCGCGGGTAGTGTCTTAATTTGGATTTGTTTAATTGGGTTTCTTATTGCCTTCGGTTATCTCGGGGCGTCTCGCCTTCGCTCAAACTCCAATTGCATTTCTGACTTCACTTCCGGCTCTGGCTTAAAACCGACGCGTATCCTGAGTCCGTTCATCGGTAGCGGTTCATCCGGATCGTCCGGAAACCTGCGTGCCGTGCAGTTGTTGGAGCCTAGGAACGCAATGAACGCGTCAGCGGCTTCGCCGCCCTTGTTTTTTGCCGCTATAAACCGCTGCGTTTCCTCTGGGCGTCGCCTCAGAAAATCATCGGGCGGCCAGTATGATTGGACTACAACCCCATCAAAAAACGGTGCCCAAAGGTTTCATTAGGAATAGGATCGTCGACTGCCCATCCGGCTCTCCTAAGAGCAATAACTATATCGTTCGCTACCCTGCGCGGCTCAACTTGTGGAAGGAACTCAACAACGGCGGAGAGTCCGACAAAAGGTTTTAGGCCATCGACATTCGTTCTTCCGTCCATCTGGATAAAAGAGACTTGTCTCCGAGCGACTGATCTCTGGAGTTCAAGTGTGCGGTTTTCAGCCTCAGCCAGCTTTGTTCTCGCCGTAACTAAATCACCTTCTAGTTTCTGGTTTGTAGTTGACTGGTTAACACTCAATCTATATCCGATCGCGACGGTGACGCCTAAGATTACATACGAAACAATCTGGAGAAATGTAAACCAAGCAAATAAAGGATCAGAGGAATACCAAGAGACCAGTCGGGACATAGCAGACCTCGTTTCAATTGTGGTTGTGTTGGCTGGTGTCGGGTTTGGAGTAGCCATTCTATCTATAGCTTATCGTAACACAAAAAGTCTCAAACTCTTTTGGTTGGTTTTCGGGAGTGGGTTAGTTTGGATTTCCTCACTTTGCCTGATTGCCCTGTTCGCCGGGATAACCGTCCACGTGGTTTTGGGACTGGTAGAAGCAAAAGGGAGTCCCACGTTCTTTACCGAAAATATCCTCATAGACTATGGTGCCCCAGCAGTAGAATCTATAAATACCCGACTGCCACCTCATGTAATTAGGGCCATTCACAGACAAGTCAATATCGACTGGGGGCATGGTAGTGACTATGAAATGACCTCCATTTGGTGCTATTACGCCAAGTCGCTCGGTCTTATCAAATGTCGTATCAAAGATAGCCTGCCTGACCGGAGCCTCCGCTGCTTCGTCAATGGTCTGCATGGGCCGCGGTGGCTCGTCCCGCATCTCGAACGAGTAATAAACACAAACATTATTCGCCGGGGTATTGCCCGCGTTTTCTATCTGCAAGCGGAACTGAAACAGATCGTCATAATCTCCAATGTCTTTGATCTTAGCGACAACGTAAGCGCGTTGAGCGTAGATGCTGGCTTTCTCGGCAAGCTCTATACTCTCTTTCGTAAGCTCAGCCTGCTCCCTCATGGTAGCCAACTGCCCTTGCATCGCCTTTTCCTGATGCTCCATCGAGGTCAATTGCCCCTGCATGTTCTCGATCATCTTGTCCGTTCGTTCCACGCTATCCCGCATCGCTTTCGACTGGTCTTTCATGAACTCTGCTTGTTGCGCGTAAATAACAGACTGGACCAACAGCACTACAAAGGCCAAGAAGCTGAACATGAAACCAACCCAGAACGGCAGGCGAACGGCATCTCGCGTGACATAGTGGTAAGCGTAATAGCCCACGGTTCCTCCAACGACAACCACGCCCAAAGTGATCGGCCCGATGGCTCTAAGCAGCCCCTGCGGCAACCAGTGAGCTCGTAGACACGATTCTTGTGTTCGGGAGTGTGCTCGGATCTTGTTATCGCTTTGCATAGACGCTCATATCGTTCTAAGAAATTGTAACACAAATAGTCTTGACGGCAACGCTTAAATGTATTACATTATCTACATGGCAAACGTGCTTCCGAGAGAAAAGCAAATCGCGGTTGTGAATATGCTGGCCGAGGGTTCGAGTATTCGGTCCATCGAGAGAATTACGGGCATTAACCGTAACACAATTATGAATCTAGGCGTGCGTGTCGGGCAAGGTTGCGCGAAGGTTCTGGACGCCAAGATGCGGGATCTAACTTGTCATCATTTGCAGTTCGATGAAATTTGGGGATTCATCGGCAAGAAAGAAAAGCACCGCATGGTTGAAGACGATCCGACGCTTGGCGATGTCTGGACCTTCTGCGCTATCGATGCGGAAACAAAGATCATGCCTGCGTACAAAGTCGGCAAGCGCAATCACGCTACGGCGAATACGTTTGTCAGTGACGTTGCCTCACGCCTAAAGAATCGCCCGCAGATTTCCAGTGATGGTCTACGCGCTTACGTTGAGGCAGTCGAAGGCGCTTTCGGGAGAGACGTAGACTTCGGGATGGTGATTAAGACTTACGGCACCGATAAAGGCGAGCACCATCAGGAAAGACGTTACAGTGCGCCTAGCGTAACTGGTATGCACAAAGTCGAAGTAGTTGGCCGTCCCGATCCTGATTTAATTTCTACTAGCCATATCGAGCGATTGAACGGCACTACCCGCCTGCACATGCGCCGCTTAACTCGTCTTACATACGCATTCAGTAAGAAGCTTGAGAACTTCGAGGCGGCAGTCGCGTTACACTTCGCGTATTACAATTTCGTTCGCACGCATGGTACTTTGAAAATGACGCCAGCAATGCGGGCGGGTGTCGAAAAGAGCTTTTGGACAGTCGGGGATTTAATCGAGGCGGCATTGTGAAGCACGATGATTACATAGCAGAGTTACAGTCTGTAATTCTTAATCTGCACGGCGTGGTAGCGGAGTACGTTGAGACGGTTCCTGTTAATGAGCAATACCAGGGACGGACAGTTTGGGAGGGTGACGTTGAAGTGTTTGAGTTGCATGATCATCCGAAAGCGAAACACGTCTACGCGTGGGGATACTCGGATGACGAAGACGCGCGGCAATACGTCACCGTGTTGGAGTTGCCACCTGTTACGTCACCAGAATTAGCGGTTAGAGCGTCGATTGTGAGGGACTATCGTGGGCGTCAAGAAAAGCACTAAAAAGATGGGTAGGCCAAAGCTGCCAAAGGGTCACGCGAAGGGGAAGATCGTACCTGTTCGTTTGAATAATGATGAATTGAAGTTATTCACTAAGGCCGCTAACGCCAGTGAGCATAAGACGCTGTCTAGCTGGATACGTCATAGTCTGTGGGAGACGGCGACAAGGTGAGGCTGTCGCCAAAGGGAGGGTACGCAGATGCGCTTGATACCTGTCAGTACTTTATCCCTAAACTCTCCATCAGGTTCTCTTCTGCTCTTGTAGCGTGTCCCGCAATAGCAACGCGGTACAGGTCATATCCTGCCTCGGAAAACTCAGTGAACGGGAAAAGAGCGTCACACGCCTCGGTTAGATCCCGTACTGCTGCGGATATTTCCGGCGGTTTAGCTTGCAAGTGTTGCTTGACCGCCGTTAGGTGGCGAGCTAGCTGGTAAGCAGCGTCTGGGTAACAAGCATAAGGCTCAAACAGGATTTCCCAGACTTCTTTATCTGTAGGAGCACTCTCGTGTTGATTGTCTCTGGTGTTAGGATTGTCTTGCATGGTCGATTCCTTTCGCTTAACAGGTTAGGATTCGGCTGTGTAGGGTCGGCAAGTGTTTACGCACTTGTCGGCCCGCGCCGTTTAGGTGGCGCATCCTACCACTCAATCCGCAGTTTGGTTTTGGATCTCTTCGGGGATTTCAAATTAAGACACTACCCAAGCGCGCTGTGGCTTGACAGCTACATTGATTTTCGTAATATCTACCGTTCTTGATTGTCGCTATCTCAAACGCGAAATACCTGGTCCTCGTCTAACTCAGTAATGCAAGTGCAATTTCGCTGATTGTTCTGGAGAACTGTGATGAGCACTCCTCACCCCGATCCTGACGTTCTCGCCCGCGAACTCTTCGATCAGGCGGTCGATATCAAGGATCCGGTGGAACGCCATGAATTCCTGAAACACGCTTGTGTCAACGATCCGTCGTTGTTGGACCAGGTAAAGTCACTGCTGGTCAGATACGACGCGTTGGAGGGCGAGGATTTTGAAGCGGCTGATCCGGTCGCTGGGAATATCGGTCCATATTTCATCGAGGGCGAGATTGGCAGGGGCGGGATGGGCACGGTGTACTTGGGCAGGGACACAGAAAATCCCGATCACCTGGTTGCCATCAAGCTCATCAACAGGGAGATATTGTCGCCCGAGGTTAAGCGGCGCTTTGTTAAAGAGATGCAAATCATGGCGCGGCTCAATCATGCGAACCTCGCCAGGTTGTTGACTGCCGGAAAGACTGACAAAGGCTTACCGTACGTTGTCATGGAGCACATCAAGGGCCAACGTATCGATGTGTATTGTGACCAGAGAAAACTCACCATTCGAGAGCGGTTGGAACTGTTTCGCAAAGTGTGCGTGGTCGTTTCTTATATTCACGGCAAAGGAGTCATCCACCGCGACCTCAAGCCAAGCAATATTCTAGTTACAGACGAGGGAGAACCTAAGCTCATTGATTTTGGGATCGCCAAGGTTCTCAAGCCACAGTTCAAGGTTGGCGCCAGCGAATCCATTACTCTTACCGAGCAGCGAGCGTTTTCAATTGACTACGCCAGCCCAGAGCAGGTTCGGGGCGATAAGACAATTGGCGCCAGAAGCGACGTTTACTCACTCGGAGTGGTGCTCTATAAATTGCTCACTGGCCGCCGGGCTCATCGATTCAAGAATTTTGATGATCAAGAGATCAGAAGAGTCGTATGCAATACGGAAGTAACCCGGCCCAGTCTGGTCATCGACGAGCAGGAATTCGTTGTCACTGGCAGGTCAGAAGTCACGGCCGAGTTAATAGGAGACACTCGCAAATGCCAGCCGGAAGAACTGAGCCAACTCCTGAGAGGGGATCTGGATGGCATTCTCCTGAAGGCCTTATCGAAGCGCGCCGAACACCGATACCAGAGCGCCGAGCAGTTTTCAGATGACATAAACAATCATCTCCAGGGCTGGCCCGTGAAAGCCCGCAGGGGAGTCTGGCAGCGAAAACTGAATAAGTTGACTCAGGGTCTCGTTAACAATCTACCGCCCACAAGTTTCGGATTCAAAGCGAGGTTAATAACCTACCTGTTCATACTGGTAGCATTTCTGGTGGCGTTCAAGTTTGAAGCGATCAAGACACGGCTGGAAACAACGCCGACATTGAACGAGAGTTCGATGTGGGCCAGCCTGCGCAAAAGTAAGCAGGACAAGCTCAATCTGATGATTGATAGGCTGTCAACTGAGATTGGCAAAGAGATTAGACAGAATCTGGACCAGAAAGAACCCTGGGAAGCATCGCAGATGGTTCTGAGCACAAGAGGGCTATCGCCTTTTGATGAAGTCCGGATGGCTGCCTACTTCCGTCGCAAGCTAAAAGAAAACTCATACTATGAGTTCCTTGACACTGGACATTTCGCTACTTCCGGATGGACCCTCTTAGCCACCAATGGGTTAGGCATCGAAAGAAGCGTCGAGCAGATCAACTTTCTCGTCAAGCACGAAAAAAAGGGATGGTGGCCTCTCTACCTATCGTCTTCCTATTCTGAAGACAAGGCCTCAACCTATGCGACCGCTTATGCAGTGCTGTCTTTACACGAAAACACTGAGAATCCGCTGATCGGTCATGACGAGAAGAAACAACTGCGGTCCGTTATTGAGCGTGGCCAAAAATGGCTTATTGATAGCCACCCTGGACACGCACACTGGTGGGACGATCCCTACAACCGTGATTCCAGAAAGCAATCCAAAGGTCTGTCCGGTTTGGTTATGCACGTCCTCCATCGAACCGGTGCGGCCAGGAAATATAAGACCGAGATGGAAGAACTCGACCAATTGTGGCGGCAGACTGCCCTTCCTTATCAAAAGGGAGAGAGGGATTACGAAGAATCAAAAGCTTACGTAGAGAGCGGCGTTGAAAAGTCGAATGTCAAGAATATTATAATCCCGTGGGCCATCATCGCGACGGCAGACACATATCCAGGTGGGAGCGTCGCAGAGAAGGAAAGGGCGCTTCACTGGTTAAACAACGTCATCGATAATTTGGACAGTAACTTGGAAGTAAGCGGGTTCTTTATAAAAGCTGAGTGGCTGATCGCTCTGCGTTATCTCAGGGAAGATAAAATTATTTAAGTTCACCAGTCCTTTGCAGCAGTAATCTCACGTCCTTTAAAAGCGCCGCGTTTCCCGCACAAGCCTGGTCCAAATAAGTCTCCCGGGCCAGCGGACTTGTAATATTCACTGCCTGACTAAAAATTTCAGAAGTTATTAAATCAACTTCCCTGCGCACCCAGGCCCGCGCAAACGTTAAATCTCGCCTGACCGTCGGCACAGAGATTTTCAATGAGTCAGCAATCTCATCGGCGGTCAGTCCAACGTAGTACTTCAGGCTAAGCACCTTACTTTCTCTTGAATATTTGGCTCTTAACTTGTCGATGGCTTCCTTAAACACCAACAGGTCCTCAATCGAAAGGCTCTTACTCTCTCTAATCCAGGAGACATTAAACACAGCATCATCGAGCGATTCATTTTTAATGCCCTTGCCACGGCGGAGAGCATGCTTACGGCGAACATAGTCGATGACGATGTTTTTGATGATTTCTGCGCAGAGGGCATAAAAGTCCTCTCGATGGTTCAGTTGTGAGTGACTTACGTTCCTCAGCTTAAGATAGGTCTCACTGACAAGGGCGGTGGCTTGAAGGGTGTCGTCGCCTTGCCTGTTTTTGTACTTTCTCAGGCTTTTTCGCGCCATTTGACGAAGTTTCTCGACCACGTGCGGCATTAACTCATCCACTGCGTGATTATCGCCATGATCCCAAGCTTGCAGGATTCGTGTAATTTCGCCGGCTTCGTCTTGATCTGTTGGCTTCATCGCCATACCTCTATCACCTTCTAACGGAAACTGAACTCAAAACTGATCATCGGTGGCTGACTCAGTCACAAAGTTTCCAAGCTTGAAACAATCCATTTTTATTGACACTCCGCCAGTCCGCATGCTAGAAACATTGCAAATATGATAAAGACGCTATAAAAAGTATCCTTACCATATCTAAACTTGGTCAGCAAAGGAGTGCAAGCTATGTTCGAAAAAGATTTCACCACCCACCAAAATCGGATTGCGAGCGCCCCAAGTAAGTCGGACGGCCGCAAAATGTCGCTTCAAACCGGCATCGAATTCGCTCACGACGCAATCGACAGACTCGACGCGGATGAAATGCACGCCGCCGGTGAGTTTCGCCGCCGAAAGGCAGAGTGGGGACGTCACGTCGAAAACGACGAGAAGCCGCGCGAGATCCCAGAGCACCTGCACGCGTCACGCAATTACCGAGGCGGTGGCATTTGCGCCATTGGCATCGAGGTCGGTATTGCTACCTACGCGTTCTACAAAATGTTGGAGTCGTACGGCCTTCCGTTCGCCGTTTCGCTGGCTCTGGCGCTGGTCCTGGCCCTGGTTATCACCTTGCCGCTGGCCTACCTTTTCCATGGAGCGATCCACTACCTCGTCACCCGCCTGAGCGAACCGGCCGCTCAACTTAAGCGGCTGACAGTTTACTTTGTGTATCTTTCGTTGGCCTTTGTGGCTGTCTCCATCGTCGCCTATGTTGCCCTCTTCCGCTTAGATCCCGAAACTGTTTATGCGCTGCAGGGCGTTCTTTCCGCCATGAAGTTCGTTGCTATGTTCGGCTTCATGGTTCTTGGCGCCGCGCTGCTCGTCGCGGCCGATCTTTACGGCTGGAGCCGATCCCGCGCCAGGAAGTACAAAGCGATTTTGGACGAGCGCCTGGCAATTGCGGGCAAGCGTCGCGAGTGGCAGAACGAAGTCGCCATATTCGCGGGACAGATTACCCTTTCCCAGCAGACGATAGTGCACGCCCAGCAGGCGTCCGCGCAGCCTACTTCGCCCAACGGTACGTCCGTGGGCACAGCGACTGCCACTACGACCGTCATCGGCGTGCTGCTGATGCTGGGGGCGTTGAGCGGTTTCTCCGCGTGCACCCCGGCCGCGCCAAAGGTCAGGATGGTGTCGGTGCAGGAACAGGTGGTCTGCGACGTGGTGATCGATGCCTCAGGCGACCCCGACGGAAGTGACCAGCTACAGGAAGAGACTCGTCAAAAAGCCCTGCGACAGGCAGGGCTTAATGTGGTCGAGAGTGTAAAAAAGACGGTTGCGCGCGAGCACGTCACCGAACTCAACCTCTTCTGGCTCGCTGAGAACGGTTGGATGATCGAGAAGAAGCTGACACTTGCGATCCCGTCTTACAAGCGGGCCGAGGTCGTCAGGCGCGATGCGGGTGAGTTTGACGATCTACGACCGGACGTCGCCGAGGTCGAGAAGCAGCGTAACGCGAAAGCTCTGGCGGAAGCCGAGGCGCAGATTTCCGCCGAATATCTCAGCGAGATCGAAAAGGTGCTCGCGCGTCTTAACGTGGATACCGTCATCCCGCCATCAACCACCGACTCTCGCTGCACCGATTTGAACGGGATGATGGCGCGTTTCTCGGAGCCCAACTCGGCGGTGAGGCGAATCCTCTACGTCGTGACGGACGGCCGCCAAAGCTGCGGCGACACGGCCGGAATCAACAAGGTCACTTTCCCCCAGAACACTGCCGTGATCATCGTGCTCATTCCCGGTGTCGATGCCGATGGACGTGACGACTTCGAGCAGCGGCGCGCAATGTTTACAGAGGCCTGCGCTAGCTGCGACGTCGTGCCCTTCTTTAGTCCCGACCTCGATACGGTGGCCGCCGAGTCCTTCAAGAAGCGCAACAGCCTCGCTTCTCGTGCCAAAGAGTAGGCAAGGGGCGGTAGGCTCTTCGAGATTAACATTCGGTAACAGCATCATCCCGGCGAGCGTTCTCCTCGGACCCGGGGCGATCTGAGCAGCGCTTGGAGGTGCAAGTAATGTCGTCTACTTGAACTAAGGGGTGTTGACAGCGGTTCCTATTCAGGAGCATATTGCGACCAACATGGTAGATATGGTTAACGTGCCGAAAGGTTAGAAATATGGAACCAGAACGCACCTACTCCCCAGTCGAAATATGCGAGATGTTCGGCATTTCCAAAAGTACCCTTCTCCGCTGGGAGCGTGAGGGAATCATCTCGTCGGTTAAGCGGGATCCGAACAGCGATCAGCGGCAATATACCCAGCAGAACGTCCGAAAGATCAGCCAACAGCTCGCGCGCCAACTCATCAGGCAATTTAGCCGCACGGTCGAGACGGATAACCTGGAAGAGACGCGGAGGGCGTACGAAGCGCTGTACATGTGGAAGTTCTTTCAAGGCGAGCCGACTTCACTAGACGCGCTCGAGAATTATCCCGGCCTGTCGGCTGAGTCCATCAGGAAGCTGTGCCGCATCGGGTTGGAAAGCTATGAGCCTTCGTCGCCGACGTTTCACCGCATCGCCTGCGTGATCGCAAAACAAAGCGAGAAGCTTAGCCGGGACACGGAAAAGTAGTAAGAGGGCCGCATGTCGAACGAGTTGTGGAATCGCCGTCAAGCGTTTTACCGAGCGTTGACCGAGTGCATCACCCAGATGACCGAGGTCCCGATTGGTCTGTATGAACTCCGCGATGGCGCGACCGAGGTCGAGGAAGTCATTCCCGAGACCTCGCGTGGCCACTATGAGGAGCACTGCAACCTGATCCAGCGCTTCCCCGGGGGGAAACAGCGGTGTGAGGCCGACCAGCGCAAGCGTGCCAAGGCCAATATCAAATCTAATCGCGACCGCATCCGGGAGTGCTGTTGGGCCGGTGTCTACAACGAGAGCGTGCCGATCAAGATCAACGGCAAAGCGGTGGGTATGCTGGTCTACGGCGAAATGCGGTTTAACGAGGATGACCACAGAAAGCAGTCTTTAGACAGGCATCGCCAGGCTGTCTCGACCTTGGGACTGACGCCGGCTCAAGCTAAGGACTTGCGCGAAGCGCTCGAGAACGTCAAGACATACTCGCCGCAGCACTTCGCGAAACTGGAGAACCTCGTCGCCAGGGCCGAGCAGTGGATGGACGCCGTGGTAGCCGAGGAGAAGAGGGCGAGGGACATCGTAGAGAGGAACACGCACGAGATAATGACAAGGCTTCAGTCCGTCATCGCCCACGCCGAAAATCTCGTGTCGCAGATCGGCTCCGAGGACTTTCAGGAAGCCAAGAAGACAGCCATGTCAGTCCTTCATAGCGCCGAATCCCTGGATACCGTGGTGCAAATTCTTGACGACTACCTGGAAGAGTACCGATTCAGACGTCAGTCGATCACGTCTCTCATTGACGAGGCGATCGGACTCTACGAGGGGGAGGCGTCTCGGCGCCAGGTCGACATTCTCACGCGGATTGAGGGCGCGGACTCGTCCGCGCACTGGGTCGACATTTCCGCTCGCCACCTGCAGTATGCAATCAACAACCTGCTCCACAATGCGATCAAATACTCATTCAAGGGTGGACCAAACCTCTACCGTTACGTCGAGATCGCAGGCCAGCCGGAAAAAAACTTCTACCGCCTGACCTTCTCCAACTATGGCGTTGGCATCCTGCCTTACGAGTATGAGAAGGTTTTCCGCGGCAACTACCAGGGAAAGCTTACCCGCGGCGAGTACCGGACAGGCTCCGGGAAGGGGCTGCGGTTCGTCAAGCGCACCATCGAATCACACCACGGCAAAATAGAGGTAGAGAGCAAGCTGAAGGCCGAGCAGGAGACGCCGGAGGGGTCGCCGCACGTGAACAGGTTCACGGTCCGCCTCCCGTACCATCAGCCGAAAGGAAACTGAGCGATGTCGAAGACGATTGTTTGGATTGAAGACGAGTACGACATCATCTATCCGGTGATCTACCCTTTCGAGAAGGCCGGCTATCAAGTCATCAACATCTCTAACACCAAGGCGGCGCTCGATCAACTGGAACAACTCCGACAGGCCGACCTGATCTTGCTCGATACATTTCTGCCGCCCGGGGCAGACGGGAAAGACTATGGGAATTACCCTGGCGTGAGGTTCTTTCGTGAACTACGCGAAGTGCACAATATCCAGACGCCGGTGGTCGTCTTCACCGTGCTCGCTCACAGTCAACTGCTCGAAGAGTTCAAACAACTGGGCGCAGCAGATATTGTACGCAAGCCAGTCCGCCCATCGGAATTGAAGGAGCGGGTGGAAAGAGTCCTGGGAGACAAGGGTTCGGTTGGCACGCTATAGGAACACAAAACGGGCGGCTCAGATTGTTGCGCCGCCCGTTAGTGTTTGAATCTTTTGGCTGGGAGGCAGGGACTCGAACCCCGATAGCCAGATCCAGAGTCTGGAGTCCTACCATTGGACGACCTCCCAGCACGAAGGGTCTTGAATTTAAGAGCGGGGCCAAGTTTTGTCAACTTTGCCCACCTGGACCACCCATACAAAGACTAACAACACAGACAAAAAGATTATGTGCTTGAATTGAAGTACGCTAACAGGCAAAATGTTGCGTGCTGAACAGCTAGCGGCACACCACCCTGAAGACAAGCTTAAGACAGTCGCCTTTATCCTTCATTTCCCGGAACCACTTACGGAGACTTGATGACCGAACACGATAACGAAGACCAGATTGCGAAATATCGCCTGAAGCTCGAGGAGACGGCCGACCTCGTGGCCCGCATTCGTCACGAAATCAACAACCCACTCACCGGCGTGTTGGGCCAGGCTCAGCTCCTGTTGCGCGAAGACCTCAGCGAGAAGTCGCGCAAACGAGTCCAGACGATCGAAGACCTCGCCATCCGCTTGCGAGACATCGTGGCTCAGTTGCGTGAAGTCCAACGACCCGGCAGCGATTCGGATCACGACTAGGAAAACAACCGATTTATCTGGCGTTGTGTGAACCGCGCGGGGATGCGGTTGTTACTCAATGCTGTCGTAGATTTGGCAGTATCCTGTGGCGCTGATCCTGCTTGCGGGAGGGGAAGGCGATTACAGCCATACTGAGGCTGAAATTGCCAGAACTGGCTATACAGAAACTGTATCTTCTTCTTCGACGAGATAAGGTGATGCGACTTGCGACGGTTCCGCATCTTCGGCCAGCACCGCCTGAATGATCGGCAGACTCAGCGTATGTTTGGCAGTCGCCAGCGGCACGTTCTTGCCCGCCGCGTAGACTTTGTGACGGCCATGTTCGCCGTACCACTCGGCGAGGCCCGCCGTCTTATGCATGTTCTCGATGATCTGCCGCCAACCCACGCCGGTGTTGTACGCACAGAACGAGATCTCACCTTCCTGAGTGCCGTACGGGATCACACACATCTCGGTGCGGCGGAAGTCGTAGTTGAACAGATCCTGGAACCACATGCCCTCGACGCAGAGCACGCGCCAGGTATCAGTCGCAGCGGCGTCCTGCGCCTTCATGCGATCGTTGCGATCGGAATTGGAGTTGGTCGACGACGGTTTGAACAGATTGACGATCTGTGAAATCGGAAATCCTTCAGGCGCGCGTTCGGCGTCGAAGTTGCGCATGATCGCCATGCCGAGTTGCGCGTAAGAGAGCTTACGGCCACGCGCGGTATCGGTGATCACCGCGACGTCCTTCATGAACTGTTCGTAGTTGAAGAACTCAAACAGCGACTTGAACTCGCCCGTCTGCCGATTCACCACGAGCAACGTGAAGATGCCGCAGTTTGGATGACAATTGCACGACGACCAGCCCCACGGCGCATCGGCGCCTTGCAACATGTCCATCACGCTCGTGAACGCCGAATAAGACGAAAGCGGAAACCAGTCGCGCAACGGCTCGATATTGTCGTTCAACTGCTTCTTCAGATCGTGCGTCATTCCGGCGAGCGTGTAGCGCCACTTCTGGCGCATCTCGTCGGAGATGTCTTCGTCGCGCCCAGTGAACGAAACCGGTTGAAACGCGATCGTCTGCACCTTGTCGATATTCTGGGCGGCAAACTCGACGATCTGTCCGATGCCGTCGTTGTTCAAGTTGTTGACGATCGTGACGACGAGCGTGACTTTGATGCCGACACTCGCGAGGTTCTCGATCGCGCGCAACTTCACGTCAAACAAGTTGCCGACACCGCGATGTTTGTTCTTCTCTTCGCTGACGCCGTCAAACTGCAAATAGACGCCGTGCTGTCCGGCAGCCTTCGCGGCTTTGCAAAACTCGATGTCTTCGGCGAAACGAATTCCATTCGTCGCCGCGAGAATGCGATAGAAACCGATCTTCTTCGCGTAAGCGACTGCTTCGAGATAGTAAGGCGAGAGCGTCGGCTCACCGCCGGAGAAGAGAATGATCACTTGCCGCCGCGGTTTGAACGAGACCGCGCGGTCCAGGATCGCTTTGGTGTCTTCGAAAGTCGGTTCGTGAACATAACCAACCTGGTTTGCGTCCATGAAGCACGGATTGCACATCATGTTGCAGCGGTTGGTCAGGTCGACAGTCAACACCGCGCCACGGCCAAACTGAATATTCGAAGTGCCATGACGATGGACATCTTTGTCTTCGGCGGCGCGGAAGTCGCGGCCAAAGAAGAGCGACTCGATGCGCGCGAGAAACGCCGGATCGGTCGACATCACGTCTTCAAACTCGCCATGCTTCGGACACGTCTTGCGCATCAGCACCTGTCCGTTGTCTTCGACGATCTGCGCTTTGATCTCACCCGGATGCTCGTGCATCAGCATTTCGAGCGACACTGAGCCGTCGATCACTGCGTTACGAACTTCTTTTACACAGGTGGGACAAAGGCTGTCGGTCTCGCGTGGGAAACCGAGTGGCGGTGCGGTGCGCTCGTAAGATTTGAGCAGTGGACCGGGCGCCCAGTTGGGCCGGATCGATTCACCTTCAGGCAGCCGTTGGTTGACTGACTGAAATGCTTTCCAGGCGACATCCGAAAGGCCGGAGATGAGTTTCGAGCCTTTTACGCTCGAAAGCTTATTTTTTTCCGACTCGCCGCGGCGAAACTGGTCACTAAACAAAGGCTTTTCGGCTCCCCTAGGTTAATCAAAAGCACAAACAGTCGTGCATCATAAACAGGATTTGCAGGATCCACAAGACGCGATTATGCTGATTTCCCTCTAAATGCCTATACATTCCACAGCAATCATCGAAAACGACGTAGAAATTGGGCCGGATTGCGAAATTGGGGCTTACGCGGTCATCAAGCGATACACGAAAATCGGGGCGCGAAACCGGATCTTTGAACATGCGGTCGTAGGTGGCGAGCCGCAGGACGTGAAGTTTCGTGGCGAGCGGAGTTATCTCGAGATCGGCGACGACAACATCATTCGCGAGTTTTGCACGTTGCACCGGGCCAACGGCGAAGACGAAACGACGCGCATCGGCTCGCGCAACTTCCTGATGATCGGAACGCATGTTGCGCATAACTGCGTCATCGGCGACGACAACATCTTCGCAAATGAAGTCGCCCTCGCGGGACACATCGTCGTCGAGGATCACGTCTTTCTTTCAAACAACGTCGGCGCGCATCAGTTTGTGCGCTTTGGGCGGCACGCGATGGTTGGCGGGAAGTCGAAGATCGTGCAGGATGTGTTGCCGTTCTTTACGACTGACGGAAACCCGCCGCGCGTGCGCGGGTTGAACAGCATCGGTTTGCGGCGCTCGGGATTTTCTGATGACGCGCGACGCGCGTTGAAGAATGCGTATCGAACACTTTTCAGATCGGGTATTCCGATGGCCGAAGCCTTGCGCCAGCTCGAACAGGTTGACGATATGAATGTTGCGCATCTGTTGAGTTTTATCCGTGAGTCCAAGCGAGGGTTCACAAGATGAGAGTTCAGGAACTAGCTGAAATTGTTAACGGCCGCTTTGCCGGCGATGGTGAAACACAGATTGAACGGATCGCCGATCTGGACCACGCTCGCGAGGGTGAAATTGCGTATGTCGATAATGAGAAGTTCTTTGCGACAGCGTTGGCGAGCAAGGCGTCGTGCTTGATCGTGCCGCAAGCGGACAAGTTTCCGGATCGCACATTAATAGAAGTCAGAAATCCAAAACTCGCGTTTGCATTGATCGGCGCCGAGTTGCATCCCACGCGCCGCGAGCCGGCGATCCATCCGACTGCGGTAATCGCCAAAACTGCCGACATCGCGCTCAGCGCGTACATTGGTCCAAACGTTACTGTTGGCGAACATGTCCGCATCGGGAATGAATGCGTGCTGCATCCGAATGTCGTCTTGTACGACGGCGTGACGATCGGAAATGGCGTGATCCTGCATGCGGGAGTTTGTATCGGCGCGGATGGTTTTGGTTACGTGCGTCACGATCACGGCTATCAGAAGTTTCCGCAGATCGGAACGGTGGTGATCGAAGACGACGTCGAGCTCGGAGCGTACACGTGCGTCGATCGCGCCGCGTTGGGACGCACGCGCATTGGACGCGGAACGAAGTTGGACAACATGGTCCACGTGGGCCATAACTGCGACATCGGCGAGCGCGTCGTCATCGCCGCGCAAACAGGCATCAGCGGCAGCGTAGTGATCGAAGACGACGCGGTGATCGGCGGACAAGTCGGCTTTGGCGATCACACGCGCGTACAGAAGGGCGCGATCATCGGATCGAAAGCTGGAATCTTGCCGGGGAAGATCGTGCGTCCGGGAGTTTGGTGGGGAATTCCCGTGCAGCCGCTGGACGAGTACAAGCGAATGAATTTTCACTTACATCGCCTGGCGGAGATGCATGATGAGATCAAGCAACTCCGCCAGCGAATCACTGCTTTAGAAAATACCGATTAGAAAAACCAGTCAACCCAACTCCTTCAGGACTAGATCGGCGGCGCGTTCAGAAGCACCAGCGTCGCCTAACAGTTTGCGCACCATCCTCAACTCTTCACGCGCAGTTCGGTTCTTTCCCGGGTCAAGGAGTTGAACTATTTCGTGGGCCAACTTTTCGCCAGTGAGATCGTTTTGCATCAACTCTTTCGCGATCTCCGTGCCGGCGACGAGGTTTACGAGACCGTAGTGAGAAACGGTGATCAATCGTCCGAGCGTGTTCCAGTTGACGGCTGACTCTTTATAAACGACGACCATCGGCGTTTCGAGTAACGCACCTTCGAGAGTTGCGGTGCCGCTGGCGATGGCGGCGGCGTCGGAAGCGGCGAGTGCTTCGCGTGTTTGTCCCTGGACGAGGTTGATCGAGTTCAGCGAGGAAAGAATTTCTTTTGTTTCTTCGATCGTGCGGCTTGGCGCGACAACGATCACGGGTTGGATTTCCGGATGCGAGGTTTTCAACTTGCTGATTGCCGCAGCCATCGGCGGGAGAATTCGTTGCAACTCTTTTCGACGGCTGCCCGGCAAAAACGAAACAATCGGTTTGTCCGGATCTAAATTATGTTGCTCACAAAATTCTTTCCGCGTGATCCGTGATTCGACCTCGCCGGCGAGCGGATGGCCGACAAACTCGACGTGGTCCACTCCGCGCGTCTTGTACCACTCAGCTTCAAAAGGAAGGATCGACAGCAATAGATCGACGTCGCGTTTGATCTTTCCAATGCGTCGCGGACGCCAGGCCCACAGTTGCGGGCTGATGTAGTAGATCACTTTCAAACCCCGCCGCCGCAGGGCAGCGGCGAGTCGAAGATTGAACTCGGGCCAGTCGACGAGCACGACGGCATCGGGCTTCCGTTGAATCGCGGCGGCTTTCAGTGTGCGGAAGGCGGCGATGAACTTTGGCAGCGCTTGGGCGACTTCCAAAATTCCCATGATCGCCAGTTCATCCGAATTGACGACAGTATCGACGCCCGCCGCGCGCATTAATGGACCGGTCGCGCCGAAGTATTCGATCTGTGAGGTTTTCTTACTGAGCGCTTTGACGAGCGCCGCGGCATGAGCATCGCCGGAGGGTTCCCCCGCGACGATCATCAATCGATGCGTTTGAGACACCGGCCGATTTAGCCACAAAAAGGCACAAAACAGAAGACGCAAAAGGCGCAAGGAGAAGTTTGTTTAACGAGGAGGGCGGGTTGTAGGTGGTTGGTGGCTGCGATTTCTTTTGTTCTCTTTTTTGTGCCTTTTTGTGGCTCGTGGTAGCATCCACACGCCCTATGACTCGTGCGCCCCTGGTCACCCTAATTATCGTCCTCGTCTGCCAGCTCGCACTCGCGCAGCAAACGAACCCGGTCGATCGGAAAGTCACCAATCCGATGACCGATACACCCAACGTCAATCCGCTCAACACCGATCAGCCGGTGCAACGCCGTCCGCCACAGCGCGGCGCGGTCCCTGGTGTTGCTTCGGACCAGATCACTGTCGAATCGAGCAGGCAGTCAGGTTCAGGGCCAGAAAACGCGCGTGTCGTCGTCTACGAAGGAAACGTCGACGTCCGCATCGGCACCTATCGCCTTCAGGCGGACAAAGTCACCGTGTACGAAGCCGAGAACCGGCTCGTCGCCGAAGGCAGCGTCGTTTTCGATCAGGCCGATCAGCAGCGCATCACCGGCTCGAGCGCCGAGTGGAACTATCGCACCAAGACCGGTTACTTCGTCGATTCCACCGGCTACACAAACCAAACACAGGACGGCACGCGTATCTATTTCACGGCGGATCGCGTCGAGAAGATCAGTCTCGACACGATCGTCGCTACGAACGTGCAAATCACCGCTTGTGACGAAGACGTTCCGAAATGGAGTTTTCAGGCAGCCAAGACGAGGATCAAAACCGGAGATCGCGTGCGCGTCTATTCGCCTAAGCTGAAACTGAAAGACATTCCGATTTTTTACCTGCCGTATGCGTCGGTGTCGATCAAGCCACGCGATCGCGCGTCAGGTTTTCTGACGCCCACGTTTGGCGGCTCGGGCGCGAAGGGCGTGCGCCTGTCGACTGCTTACTATCAAACACTCGGACGCTCCGCCGATTTCACTTTCCGCAGCGACATCTACACACAACGTGGTCTTGGTTTCGGCGGCGACCTGCGCACGCGCGCTAATTCGCGCTCGTATTTGAACGCCGGCTTCTACGCCGTGAAGGATCGGATCTTTGGACCAGAAGCGTCCGAGGCGAATCCCGATCAGGGTGGTTCGAGTCTGTACGTCGAAGGTGTTCACTATTTCAAGAATGGTTTCATCGCGGCGTCTGACGTGAACATTACTTCGAACCTCGCGTTTCGCCAGGTTTTCTCCGACAACATTCAGCAGGCCATCTCGCCGGAAGAAACGTCGCAGGTTTTCGTCAACAAGGATTACAACGAATACAGTTTCAACTTTCTCGGCCGCACGCAGGTCACGTCGCTGACGACTTCGCGCATTCGTATTCGACAGTTGCCGAGCGTCAGCATCGAAAAGCGGCCCGGCATTCTCAGTTTCCTGAAAGATCTTCCGGTTTATTTTTCGTTTAGTGGCGCGGCGGAAGGCGTGAGCCGGAAAGAGACGGTTGAAGATGCGGTGTTGTTTCTCGACGAGGTTGGCGGCAATCCGATCATTACGCCGTCGATCGTGCAGCGACTCGATCTGCATCCGCGTTTTGAACTGCCGCTGCACTTCGCGGGTTGGTCCGTTACTGCCTCCGGCGCGGGACGCGTTACGTTCTATTCCAACTCGCTCAATCCAACTACGCGCGACGTGTTGAGCCGAAATATCACGCGCAGTTATGGCGAGTTTGAATTGGACGTGCGGCCGCCTGCGTTCGCGAAAGACTTTCATCGCAAAGGCGGCAGTTTTCACTTCCGCCACGTGATCGAGCCTTACCTCATCTATCGCCGGCTGGCCGGGATCAATAATTTCGATCGCATCATTCGCTTCGACTATGTCGATGCGGTTGCCGATACGAATGAGATTGAATTCGGTATCGCGAACCGGTTTTTCACACGCCGCTCGACGGAGAACGTTACCGACGAAGCGGTGGAAGTTTCGCGACGTGAAAACCGGACGCAGTTGTCGAGCCAGCCGTATGAGGCATTGACGATAACGCTGCGCGGTAAGTATTTCTTCGATCCGTTTTTCGGCGGCGCGTTGATTCCCAACCGGCGTAACCAGTTCTATCCGATCAACACGCTATCCGGATTTGTTTACGGCGGTGTGCCGCGGCGATTTTCACCGGTCAACATCGACGCGCGTTATCGTCCGCGGCGCGATCTTTTCGCTGACTTGCGCACCGATCTCGACACGCATGGCGGTGGTTTACGTTCGATATCCACGACGTTTGGTTTGTCGCGGCCGTTGATCCAGATATTCCAGAGTTTTTATTACACGCGGGCGATCGAATTGGATCCGAGTCTCGCGCGATTCGCTGACGTGCGCGGATTTGAACCGGGCACGCTGCGCGGTTCGCAGTGGAGCCCGTCGGTATTTCTCGGCAATCAAGAACGCGGGCTGTATGGCGGCACGTCGTTCTTTTTCGACTTTCAGAAGCGGCCCGGCAGGGGCAACAGCTCGCTAATTAACTCGACGGCAACGCTGGGCTATTCCTGGGATTGCTGTGCGGCAACGATTCAGTTTTCTTCGTGGAACGTCGGGTTGCGCAAAGAGAACCGCATCGTATTCAGTTTTCGGCTGAACGGCATCGGCAGTTTCGGCACCGAACAGATCGGCCAGCGCTTCCGTTAATTTGAGCGCCGCAGGCGCGATCGGAAGGTAGCCAAGCGCCGAAGGCGCAATTCGAAGGTAGCCAGGGGCAAGTGCGCGATTCGAAGGTAGCAGCGCCAAAGGCGCAACTCGAAGGTAGCAGCGCCAAAGGCGATCGGAAGGTAGCGGAGCGCCGAAGGCGCAATTCGAAGGTAGCCAGGGGCAAGTGCGAGCGAAGCAAGCACGCCGCCCCTGGATCACGAAAGACAATTAATTGAGCACTGAAAGTGCGACACAACGTTCAGTTTCTGTCGCTCTTTCAGAGCTCAACGAGCGTTTCTAACAGACCAGGGGCTGCGCGCTAACGCGCTTGCCCCTGGCTATCTTCGGGTCGCGCCTGCGGCGCTCCGGCGCGTTCGGGTCGCGCCTGCGGCGCTCCGGCGCCTTCGGGTCGCGCCTGCGGCGCTTCGATTTACGGCTTTGGCGGCTGCGGCCTGTCCACCAGGAGCAAAGTTGTTATATATTCTTGGTCGTCGTTCTAACCCCCCCACGTTTGTGCGTGGACGACGGCCACACCTGAATAAATCTTCGACTAGATGAAAGACCTTTTTATGTCTAATTACCGGCCTGCGAAAATCCGTGCGCGTGTTCGCCTAGCGCTGACGTTATGCATTTGTCTCGGCGTAATTGCCGTAGTCCTGATGGAATTCCCCTCAGACTCAACCGCGAGACAACGTTCGGCTCAACAATCACAGAAAAAACGAACTCGCCCGCGGTTCGTGCCCGGCGAGGTGCTCGTGCGTTATCGCAGCGAGTCGTTGGCTCAAAGCCGCACCGGCCGCAGTGTCGTCGCGTCTCGCACCGGTGACCTGGTTGCGGTCGACGTCGAACGACGTAAAGGCGCGGACCTGGTTCCCGGCTTGCGGTTGGTTCACGTGGCCCCGCAGGACACGCTCGCGGCCGTCGTCGCGCTGCGCAGTCAGCCGGAAGTGCTTCACGCCGAGCCGAACTACATCATGCAGGCGGCGGCAACGCCAAACGATCCATTATTTCTCGACAGCCGCCAGTTCGCGCTTAGTCTGATCAACGCGCAACAAGCGTGGGACGTCACCACCGGCAGCGCCAGTATCGTCGTCGGGGTGATCGATCAGGGCATCGACAACACGCACCAGGATCTGCAGGCGAACATGTGGACCAACCCCGCCGAAGTAGCGGGCAATGGCGTCGACGACGACGGCAACGGTTTCATCGACGACATTCGCGGCTTCAACTTCGTCAACAACAACGGCAACACTTTCAGCGGTCTTGACTCCGAGACGCACGCTTCTCACGTCGCCGGCATCATCGGCGCGCGTGGCAACAACGGAACCGGCATCAGCGGCGTCAACTGGAACGTCGGCTTGATGTCGTTGAAGTTTCTCGACGCAGACGGCTTCGGCGACACCGCCGACGCAATCGACGCGTGCAATTACGCCAAGCAGATGCGCGATCTTTGGATCAGTTCCGGCCAAACTAAAGGCGCCAACATTCGCGTGTTGAATGCGAGCTTTGGCGGCACCGCGTTCTCGCAATCGTTTCTAAACGCAGTCAACGGCTTGAATGCTTCCGGCATTCTCCTGGTCGCCGCCGCCGGCAACGTCGACAACGGCACGCGCGAACCGAATAACGATCTCGTGCCGCATTTTCCGTCGAACTTCGACGTGCCGAACATCATCGGAGTCGCCGCGACCAATGCCACCGACGACCTTTCGACGTTCTCGCACTTCGGCGCGACCAGCGTGGATCTCGCAGCGCCGGGCGAAGGCATTCTGAGCTCGACGCCGCCCTGCACCGATCCTGGTCCATTCCCGGCCCATCCGTGCGAACCGGCGTTTCCGAATCCCGCGAATCCAACCGCCGACACCTACAGTTTCTTCAGCGGCACTTCGATGGCCGCGCCACACGTGGCAGGTTCCGCCGCATTGCTCTGGGCGCAGAATCCAAACCTGACGGTGCAACAGGTAAAGCAGTTGCTGTTGCTCAACGGCGATGTGGAATCGGCACTGCTCGACAAAACGCTAACCGGACGCCGTTTGAATATCGGCAACAGTGTCCAATCGCTTCTGGAAGCTGACGCAACTCCGCCAGGCACAGTCACCAGCTTCCAACTCAACGCGCAAAACGGGCGCACGCTAACCGTCGGCTGGACCGCGTCCGGCGACGATGGCGAGGGTGGTGGAGCAGCGAGACTTTACGAACTGAACTTTGTCGACGGCGGATCGGGCGCGGTGATTCCCTTGAAAGGAGTCATCCCGGCAAACCCGGGCGTCGCGCAAACTGCGCAAATCACGATTCCGTACCGCCACACGGCCGGCACGCTTCGTCTGCGCTCGTTTGATAACAAGGGCAACGAAGGCACGCCCGCGAACCTGCCGATAACCGTTCCCTCTCTGAGTGGCGATCCGTACGAAGTGCTGGTCGGCGGCGCAGTTGCTCTTTCAACTGGCGGCCAGCGTCTCAACATCAACGGCGACGATCGCTACGTCGATTTTCTGTTACCGGCGAACTTCGCGTTCCCGTTCTTCGGTTCAAACTTCTCCGACGTGATTATCTCGTCGAACGGCAATCTCTTCTTCTCAGATCCGCCGCGACGTGAAGGCCTGTCGCCCGGAAATCTCGACGTTGCAGACGATCCGCCGGGCTCGCCACGATCGCTTGGCGGCTATCATATGATCGCCGGTCTTTGGGAAGACCTCGATCTCACTAACTCGCAACGCGGCGACTCGGGCGTTTACATCGGTTCGCCTGACGCTAACGGAGTGCTGCAAACGCCGACGGTAAATTCGACGAAGCTCATCTTCCGCTGGCAGGGCGTGCCGTGTAATTTCGACGGCTTCGAATGCCTGGGTGGCGCCAACGTCAACTTCGAAATCGAGTTGAACAAGGACGGAACTATCCGCAGTCGTTACGGCGCCGGCAACACCGGCCTGTTCCCGACTGTCGGCATCGGCGGCGGTGGTCAGGATGGTTACGTGATCACCTCGCACACGTCTGAAGAGACTCCCGTCAACATGACTAACGCCGGCCAGGTCACGTACACGCCGCGCGCTCCGTGGACCGCGACAGTTCTGACCGATCCACAAGTCGAATTGAAGAGCTGGACCATCGGCGGACGGACCTCGGTCTACGTGAAACTCAACTTCCCGCACGACGGTTTCAGGGTTCCCAACTGGGGCACGCCGTCACAGGCCGGCAACAACTTTACCGTCAACACGCAGGTCGAAAGATTCAACGGCGCGACCGTCCCGGCCATCAGCAACACGGCGATGATCTGGGACCTCGGCCCGATTCCACCGGCGAATTACACGTTTACGTTCAGGACGTCAGGCACGACCGCGAAGGTGCTCAACTTCACGGTCAGCGGCACAGCGCCGCCCCCGAATCCGATCGACGGGGCGCAGGAATTTGTGACGTGGCAGTACCGCGATTTTCTGCGGCGCGAACCAGATGGACCAGGCTTGGCCCACTGGACCAACGAGATCACGATCTGCGCCACTCCCGGCGGGCGAAATCCGGGTGAGTCGGAAGGCGATTGCGTGGTGCGCAAGCGCGCCAACACGAGCGCGGCGTTCTTCCTGTCGCCGGAGTTTCAGAACATGGGTTACTTCGTGTTGCGCGTCTATCGCGGATCGCTCGGGCGCATGCCTCACTTCGGTGGCGGCACGGGTCAAGGCAGCGAATTCACGCGCGATGCGGCGACGGTGGCGAACGGCATCGTCGTGAACAACCAGCTCGACCCGAACGTGATCAATGCGAACAAAGCGGCGTTTGTGAACGAGTTTGTCACGCGCTTCGAGTTTCGCTCGATTTACGACGGTCTTAACGACACGCAATACGTCGACAAACTGTTCCAGACGACTGGCGTGACGCCCTCAGCAGGCGATCGCAATGCGTTGATTGCCGAAGCAGGAACGGCAGGTGGACGTGCCCGGGTGATGTTCAAAGTCGTCGACGGCACCACGACCATCAACAACGAGGGCCACCTTCGTTTCGACACTGTTTACGGCAAGGCGTTCTACGACAACCTGTTCAACGCGGCGTTCGTGCAGATGCAGTACTTCGGTTACTTACTGCGCGACCCGGACGAAGCCGGTTTCAATTTCTGGCTCGGTAAGTTGAACCAATTTGGAAACTTTGTGGACGCGCAGATGGTGCTGGCGTTTATCAGTTCGCCGGAGTATCGCTCTCGCTTCGGCGCGCCATAAAAGGCGAATCTCTGCGGTCCTCTGTGTCCTCTGCGTTGAACTTAGGTGCAGACAAGTAAACCGCCGGGGACACAGAGGATTGATATGACACTACTGGAACAGGCAACCCGACAGCTACTACATGCACCGATAGCACGTCTGGATCTAGACGTGCTATTGGCGCAGAAGTTATGATGCTGGTGGTTTAGCCCCGCGGACCACTCACACCTGTTGTTCCATATTCGAAAAAGGACACGAATTTGCAATACCGAACCGCGCTCGCCCTGACCCTGATCTTCGCGATTTTCCTGACCTCGCTCGGCCTGACAGTTTCCGTACAGGCTCAAACTTCCTCAGCTTTGCCAGAGGTTGTTTACGACCACTTCATGATTTACGCCGATGGCGAGGGCGACACGATCTGCCGTGAAGCCACGCCGCTGGAGCGGCAGGAGCTCGAGAACATCCGGCCCAAAAACCTGCGCCAGATCAATCACCTCGACATGAACGCGCGGGCCGGCGGGCAGTCTGAGAACGGCACGACGAACCTGACGATCGTGCTGCGCGCCACCGCGCAACTCGACGCGGAGCCGGCAGCAAAAGCCGCCTTCCTGCGTGCGGCTGCTGCCTGGGAAGCGCTCATCAATTCGCCGGTCACAATCTATCTCGACGCCGATTACGGAACCACGAATTTCGGTTCTGCCTGGGGATCGGGTGTGCTGGGTTCGACGAGTTCTCCCAGCCTCAGCAACGTCGGTTACACCACCGTTCGCTCGAACCTGATCAACGGCGCCAACACGCCGGCCAAACAGGCGATTTACCAGGCGCTGCCGGCCAGCTCGGTGCCCACCGATAGCGGCAACGTCAGCACCGTCTCGGTCTCGAGCTCGATCGGTCGCGCTATCGGCCTGCTGAACCCAACCGCGCAACCGACCGACAATGCGGCGAGGATCGGTTTCAATTCCAACTTCACTTTCGATTTCGACCGCAGCGACGGCATCAACGGGACAGACTTCGAATCCGTCGCCGTTCACGAAATCGGACACGCGCTCGGATTCACTTCGCGCGCGGGCGCCGGCACGCCTACCCCCGCGATGTGGGATCTCTATCGTTTTCGCTCTGGCACGACGTCCGGCAGTTTCACCACCGCACAACGCATCATGACGATCGGCGGACCGGCTCAAAACTCGCAATACTATTTCGTTCCCGGTGAAACCGAGATCGGACTTTCCGACGGCGGACCGAGTGGCGCAGACAACAACAACGCCGACGGCAATCAATCGAGTCACTGGCGGCAGGCGAGTCGAAACGGCGGCGTATTTATCGGATACATCGGCATCATGGATCCGCGTATTCCTGGTGGCATAACGCGTCTGATCACGGATAACGATACGAAAGCACTCAATATCTTCGGTTACAACTCGAATATCACCGGACCTCCAGCGCCGCCGCCGAACGACAATTTCTCCGCCGCGCAGGCAGTTAGCGGCTGCTCGGGAACTACCACCGGCACGAATGTCGGCGCCACCTCGGAAAGCGGCGAGCCGAATCACTCGCCCGATAACAACGGTGGCACTCGCTCCATTTGGTACTCGTGGACCGCCCCCACTACTGGTCAGGCGACAGTCACGACGGCCGGAAGCACTTACGACACGATCATGGGCGTCTACACCGGAAACGCCGTCAACTCGTTGACCCTTATCGGCAAGAACGACGATGAAACTCCGGGCCAGACGTTGACCAGCCGCGTCACCTTCAACACGATTGCCGGAACTGTCTATCGCATCGCCGTCGACGGTTACAACAACAACGGTTCGGGTGGCGACATCGGAAACGTGACGTTCAACTGGACGCTCAACGGTTGTACCGCCACGTGGGTTCCGACGGTGCTCAATTCGAGCCAGGTGGAATTGAAGAGTTGGACCATCAACGGCCGAACGTCCATCTATGTGAAATTGAACTTCCAGGATGCTGGTTTCCGTGTGGCTAACTGGGGATCGCTTGTCGTGGCCGGCGCCGAGTTTTCGGCGAATGCCACTGTCGAGCGATTTAACGGCGGGTCAACGCAGGCGCTCACCACCACGGCGCAGATCTACGATCTCGGCAACATCGCAGCCGGTAATTACACGTTCGTTTTCAAGAACTCGGGAACGAACGTGAAGACATTGAACTTCACCGTGTCGTTCGTTCCGCCACCGGCAAATCCGATCGACGGCGCGCAGGAATTTGTGAGGTGGCAGTACCGGGATTTTCTGCGGCGCGAACCGGATGGACCAGGTTTGGCCCACTGGACCAACGAGATCACGGTGTGCGGCACTCCTGGCGGGCGAAATCCCGGCGAGTCGGAAGGTGATTGCGTGGTGCGCAAGCGCGCCAACACGAGCGCGGCGTTCTTCCTGTCGCCCGAGTCGTCGAGCACGGGTTACTTCGTGTTGCGTGTCTATCGTGGATCGCTCGGGCGCATGCCGTTCTTTGGTGGCGGCACGGGTCCCGGCAGTGAATTCACGCGCGACGCGGCGACTGTGGCGAGCGGAATCGTGGTCAATAACCAGTTGTCGCCCAGCGTGATCAATGCGAACAAGACGGCGTTTGTGAACGAGTTTGTCACGCGTTCGGAGTTTCGCGCGATCTACGATGGCCTGAACGACACGCAATACGTCGATAAACTATTCCAGACCACGGGCGTGACGCCATCGTCTAACGATCGTAATGCGTTGATCGCGGAAGCAGGAACGGCAGGCGGCCGCGCGAGTGTGTTGTACAAAGTCGTCGACGGCACCACGACCATCAATAACGAGGGCCACCTTCGTTTTGATACGACGTACGGCAAGGCGTTCTACGACAACCTGTTCAATGCGGGGTTCGTGCAGATGCAGTACTTCGGTTACCTGCTGCGCGACCCGGATGAAGCCGGCTTCAATTTCTGGCTCGGTAAGTTGAACCAGTTTGGAAACTTTGTGGACGCGCAGATGGTGCTGGCGTTTATCAATTCGCCGGAATATCGCTCGCGCTTCGGTGCGCCGTAAACCACCAATTGAGTATAGGAACCAAGGCAAGGTTTATATTACTGCCGGCCGTGCTGGCTGCCTGCCTTGGTTTTTTCCTTTCCACCAACACCACCACACAACGCGTACACGCTTTCTCTGCTGGTCCACCTGCGGGCTACACCGGCGCCCCCGGCGAAGAACCCGAGGCTTGCGCCGAATGCCACGTGCCGCCTGATGCCGGGACCGGCACGATCTCGATCACGGCGCCACAGACTTACATTCCCGGCCAGACTTATCCAATCACCGTCACGCACTCGAATCCCGATCCGACACGACTGCGCTGGGGCTTTCAATTGACGGTGCTCGACACGTCTGACGAGCAAGCAGGCGAGCTACAGAACACAACCGGTCTCACGCAGGTGCTGAATAACCAGGGACCGGGCAGCAGCCGGCAATACATCGAACACAGCTCAGGCGGGACTTTCGTGGGCCAGGCGAACGGCGCCACGTGGACCTTTAACTGGACCGCCCCCGCGGAAGACATTGGACCAGTCACCTTTTACACAGCCGGAAACCAGGCGAATAACGACGGTAATACTTCCGGCGATTACATCTATCGCACGTTCGTCGCTTCCGCGCCCGCTTCGACTACGCCTGACTTCGCGATCAACGTTTCGCCATTGACGAGAAACGTCGTGGCCGGCACGCAGGCACAATACACGGTCACGATCACGCCGCTCGCAGGTTTTACCGGCGCGGTGAATCTAAGCGCCGGATCGCTGCCCGCCGGTGTCACCGCTGCGTTTAATCCGACACCGGTCACGATCGTCGATGCCACGTCGAAAACTTCGACGTTGACGGTGTCCACGACAAGCGGCACGCCGATCGGCAATCATCCGATCAACGTCACGGCGCAATCGGGCTCGCTCGCGCATTCTCAATCCGTGGCTTTGAACGTCGTCAGCGCAACTAGCGCGGATCTCGCGGTAGTCAAAACCGCTTCGCCGAATCCGGGACAAGCCGGCGTAAGTCTCGTATATCGGATCGTCGCGACCAACAATGGACCAGCAGCGGCGACCAACGTCATGGTTAGCGATACACTGCCCGCCGGCGTCGCTTTTGTTTCGTCGGCGACGACCCAGGGCGCGTGCAGTGGAACGACGACAGTCACCTGCAATCTCGGCAGTCTCGCAAACGGCGCGAGCGCAATCGTGACGATCACCGTCACGCCTTCCGCCCAGGGCCAACTAGCCAATACCGCCACCGTGAGCGCGGGGGAAACGGACTTCGATTCGAGCAACAACTCGTCGTCGATCACGACTTTCATTCAACCAGCCGCGGCGACCCCGTCGATGACCGATCCGAGTTTGACCGTCAACACAGTCGTCAGCGGATTGGACCAACCGACGTCGCTCGCATTTCTCGCCGCGAACGATTTCCTGGTGCTCGAACGAGCGACGGGAAGAGTGCGGCGCGTCGTCAACGGCGTCGTGTCGGACACGCCACTCGATCTCCCGGTCAATAACGCTTCCGAACGCGGGTTGCTCGGCATCGCGTTGCATCCGCAGTTTGCCGTCAATCACTTCGTCTATCTTTTCTGGACCGAGAGCAGCACCGGAGTCGACACGTCCAACATCGACGAGATCGCGTTGCTCGGCAATCGCGTCGATCGCTACGTCTGGAACGGTTCCACGTTAACCTTCGATCTTAACCTGGTCAGGCTGCGCGCGTTGCAACAGGACGCGGGCCAACCAGCGCGCGGCAATCACAATGGCGGCGTGATCCGGTTTGGGCCAGATGGCAAGCTCTACATCATTTTTGGCGACAACGGCCGGCGTGGTTTTCTGCAAAACATCACCAGCGGTGGACCAGTGCCTGACGATCAGTTTGGCGGTCCCGAACCGGACAACGCGCACATGACCGGCGTGATCCTGCGTCTGAACGACGACGGTTCGACGCCTGTCGACAATCCCTTCTTCAACGCCTCCACGACTCTGACCGGTGAAGCGGCCGCTAACGTGAAGAAGGTTTTTGCTTATGGCGTGCGCAACAGTTTCGGCATGGCGTTCGATCCGATCGGCGGGAACCTCTGGACGCAGGAGAACGGCGACGATGCATTCGACGAGATCAATCGCGTCACGCCCGGATTCAACGGCGGTTGGATCCAGATAATGGGACCACTCAGCCGTATCGCCGAGTTCAAATCGATCGAGCAAACCTATGCCGCGGGAAATCTGCAACAACTGCGCTGGCCGCCGTCGAACATCGCCAACACGTCGCAGGAAGCGTTCGCGCGGATGTTCATGCTGCCCGGCGCGCAGTATCTCGATCCGGAATTTAGTTGGAAGTATGCCGTCGCGCCGTCGCCGATTGGCTTCATCAACGGCGCGGGACTTGGACCACAGTTCGCAGGCGATATGTTGGTCGGCGCGTCGCGCACGACGTTGCTCAACGGGTTCCTGTTTCGCTTCAAGTTGACAGACGATCGCCAGCACTTTGCTTTCACCGATTCGCGTCTCGCCGATCGAGTCGCCGACAACGTCGACAAGTTCGATCAAACGGAGAGCGAAAGTCTCGTAATCGGAAAAGACTTCGGCGTCACCACCGATATCGTCACTGGTCCAAACGGCAACGTCTTCGTGGTGTCGCTGTCGAACGGCAGCGTCTACGAGATCAAAGCGAGACCCAATCCGATCGATGAAGCCTCGTTCTTCGTGCGCCAGCACTATCTAGATTTTCTCAACCGCGAACCGGACGCGCCGGGACTCGCTTTCTGGACTGGCGAGATTACCAAGTGCTCCGATCCGGCGAACCGCGAACCGGGCGAGTCGCTCGAAGCCTGCACGCTGCGCAAGCGCGAGAATGTGTCGGCGGCGTTCTTCCTCTCGCCGGAGTTTCAGAACACCGGATCGTTCGTGTTGCGTGTTTATTGGGGGACGCTGGGCAAACTCACTTCCGCGCAGTGTCCGGGCGTGCCGCAGAACCTGCCGGGTCATTGCCGTCCGCGATTCACCGAGTACATCGCGGACATGGCGATCGTCTCGCAGGGCATCGTCGTCAACAACCAACTCGATCCGGTTGTGATCAATGCCAACAAGCGCGCGTTTGTCGATCAGTTTGTGAACCGGGCGGAGTTCAAGACGGCCTATCCCGACGCGATGACCAACCAGGCCTTTGTCGACAAGTTGTTTTTCACGACCGGAATTACGCCGACCCCCGACGAACGGAATGCGTTGGTCAATGGATTGACTGGCGGGACTGAAACGCGCTCGAGTGTGGTTTTCAAAGTGGTCGACGGCACGACGGCCATCAACAACCAGGGGCATCTCCGCTTCGACACCGCTTATGGCAGAGCGTTTTTTGACGAACAGTTCAACGACGCGTTTGTGTTTATGCAATACATCGGGTATCTGCGCCGTAATCCGGATCAGGCTGGCTTCGATCACTGGCTCGGTAAGTTGAACCAGTTTGGCAATTGGGTGGACGCGCAGTTGGTGTTGGCTTTTATCGTCTCACCGGAGTATCGATCCCGCTTTTTGCAGTAAGCGCGTGAATCTTTTCAGCTACTCGTCTCGCCGCATCCAGATCGTCATTCATCTCCTTGGACCATGAACCCATGATTGCGCCGGCTCGTTGGGCGAGATCGAAGGCGGACTGCCGTAACTTGAGATCGCGCGCCTCTTCCACTAACGAGATAAGCGCGGCGGCGTAAGTTTTTGGGTGGTGGTCTGTCTCAACCAGTCGGCGTCCATGATGGCCCATACGAGCAAAGCGTTCGGGGTTTTCGAGGAAATTTTCCAGGTGCGAGCGAATGTCTGCGACTTCGCTGTCGAGCCGCACGTGAGCCACGGCGTCTTCCGGAAGCGATGCATACCAACCCACGCGCGTTACGAGGCTCGGCAACGCGTGCTCCCAGATGCGCAACTGGCTCGCGGACGCCTCGCCCATCGTCGGATAGCGAAGATTGATCGCCAAACTCGCGACACTCAACGCCTCGTCCAGATCGGCCGCGGGCGCGTAGCCGTGCACTTTAACCGTGTCCTTTAATTCCAACGCCGCGATGCGCTGGCGCAACGTCTTCGCGTCGTCGATCTCGCCGTAGATGTCCAGTTGAAAGAGATTTTGTTGCGGCAGTTGCGACAGTGCTTCGAGCACTGCATCGAGACGGCGATTGCGGCCGATGTGTCCGAAGATGATCAGGCGATGCGGTTCCACGCGTCGTCCGTTGCCGCTCGTTTTGCCGATGATGGGCGCCGACGGCAGCGGCACAAGGAACCTCGGGCAGCGATTGCTTCCCAGTTCGTCAAGGGCAGTTTGCGTATGGACCAACACGCCGAGAGCATTCTCTATCACTGCGCCGGCCAGCGGGAAGCGTTGGGCCATGAGATCGTAATCGCCGTGCCGGGCGCTGACGAACTCGGTGGCGATCTGTAAACCCTCTGCGCCGTAATGCTTCTCGATCAGCGCGAGGTAACCTTCCTGATCGCGCCAATGCCCGCGATACAAGCTCTCGAAGAAGTCATGTAAACGCACGTCGTGCAGGACCACGATACCAGGCGATTGCCGGCTTACCTGCCAGATCGACGCGTGGTGCAGGTGATTGTTGCCGATGTTGTAGAAACTAAGTTCGGCCTGGTTGAGTTCTACCCAGTTGACGTTCTCCGGTTGATAGTGACGAACGGCACCGTATTTTTCGAGCTCTGGTTCCCAACCGGCGCGATCGGTCCACAGCGTTACATCAGCACGCTTGCTAAGTTCGGGAAGAATGCCGAACGTGTAATCGGCGATGCCGGTTCGTGCCGGTGGCAGTGGTGAGAACCAGTTGAGCTTCATGCGAGTAATTTCTTGACGACTGCTTCCCACGAGAGATTGAGACCGTCATAACGCGCCCGTCCTGCTTCGCCCCACGTCTTTGCCTGGGCGCGATTTTCCCACAGCAAGTCGAACGCAGCGGCTAAACCTTCGGGTGTCGGTTCCGCGATCAGTCCGGTTTCGCGATCGAGAACGAACTCGAGTGGTCCACCGGAGTCGGTGCAGGTGATGACGGGTTTCGCAGCGAGCATCGCTTCGAGTGTGACGTAGCCGTAATCTTCGTCGGTGGGTGGATAGATCACGGCGAGCGCGTGCGCGTAACGGCGGCGCATCTCTTCACCGCTGATCCCGCCGAGCCATTCGGCGCGCTGGTGCACCTTTAACTTTCGCGCCTGCGCTTTCAACTCGTCGGCGTAGGCAGGCACGTCCGACGTGCCCGCGAAACAAACGCGCACCGGATTTCGCGTATGGCCCAACGCTTCCAGCACGAGAGCCTGGCGCTTTGGTATGCAGAGGCGGCTGGGGAAAAACAAGTAGTCTTCCGCTGGACCAGTGTAGAACTGTTCGGCGTCAGGCGGTGGATGATAGAGCGGCGTGGAGTCGACGTCGCAATACTTCTTGAGCCGGTGGGCCACGTTGCGCGAGTTTGCAAACACAGCGACAGCCTGCGGGATCAGTTTGCGATCGGCTTGTTGAATGACGTCGCGGACGTGCGTGCCGTTCGGGTAATAAACGAGATCGCTGAGTGGATGGTCCCAGAGTTCGTAAGCCGTGCGATGCTGGTGCAGGATCCAGAGCACCTTGTTTGGGTGCGGGATCAGGTAGGCCGGAAACTTCAAACCGATCACGCGATCGACAGGCGTGCCGGCGACTTCGGAAATGTCGAGCAACTGGCACGCGAGCATGTGGTCCAGGATCTTTTCCGGCGGATACCATTTGAACGGGATCGCGAGGATCTCGGCTTCGTGTCCGAAGCGGCGCAACGCGTCGCGCAGCCCTTCGGCGTGGACCTCAGCGCCTCCCCGGATAAAAGGAACCTGGACGGTAGTAATCAAGATTCGCATGTCTGACGCAGTTTATTTTCCATTTGTCGTTGCTCATTGCTCATTTTTCATTGTGCCTTTTGCGGCTCAAGTTTCCATCCCAGGATCGCGTAATCCATCGGCCCGAAGAAGTAGCCGTTGAAGCGTTCGGCGAGTTCGCCTTCGCCGGCGACTCGGCCCGTGTCCCACGGATGCAGGTTGAGCATTTCGATCGGGTGAAAGCCGCGGCTCTCGAAGAGAAACTGCATCAGCTCGTGGGGCAGGGGATGAAGATGTGTGGGATCGAGATAGAAGAAGTTGCTGCCGACGAGAACGTTTTCGGGATTTGGCGTTTCGAAGATCGCGACGCCGTCCGGGCGGAGCACGCGCATCGCTTCGTCGAGCAAACTCACGAGCGCATCGATCGAGACGTGTTCGATGATGTGAAAACCGGTCACGGCGCGCGCGCTTTCGTTTGGGAGGCTGCGCAGGTGCGCGAGCATGTCGTCGTCGACGACTTCGAGACCGCGTTCGCGGCACTGCTCGATCAGCACGCGGTTCATTTCCACGCCGCGCGCTTTGATTCCCGACTCGGTCAGTAGTTCGAGCCACTCGCCGCGGCCGCAACCGAGATCGATCACGTCGCCGGTTGCGCGCGCGGCCTCGACGTACGGCAGGTAGATCCGAAAACGATCTTTGATCTCTTCACGGCTGCCGCGGAAGCGATCTTCGAGCGCGGCATAGAGTGCGTCGAGTCGATGAGCGTCGAAGGGAACGGGCGGCGTTGCGCTTTCGGATTCGGGTGAGACTTGCGGCGCGAGCAGCGAGTTGAGATTTCTTCCTTGTAATGACAACTCGGTCCGCGCTTGTTGCAACTGTCGATAAACTCGCTCGATCTCCGCGCGCAGTTCAGTCGCGGCCGCGGCCACTGATTCTCGCTGTTGTAAACCGGATTTCTGCTGTTGTGACGACCAATGATCGATCTTTTCCTGAAGCTGAGAGGCTTCTTGTTTTATGGTCGTTTGCAGTTGTTCCGTGCGTACCTGGATCAGATCTGAAAGACGTTGCAATTGTTCTATTCGATCTTGCAGCAGTTTCTTTTCTTCGCCGATGCGACTCTCGAATCGCGGTTCGATGGATTTTAAGTGATCGGCTTGCTGCTGTATTTCGGTGGCGTGCGTGTCGAGCTGTTGGACCAAAGCGTCGAATCGCTCGTTCGCGTTGTGCTCGATTGTCTCGCGTGCGCCGCGCTGTTCGTCATTCAAAGCGTGCATTTGCGCTGAGAGTTTTTCTTCAACGCGCGCGAGTCCCTGATTGGTTCCTGAGATGCGAGCGGACATGACGTTGACGAAATCCGCGATCTGCTGGTTTTGCGACAGCACGTAACCGGCAAACTCGCGTTGGTCGCGAATCTGATTCGGCAGACGGACGAGAGCGATCGCGAGTCGAACGAAATAACCGGCAATCGGAAGCTGGCCCAACCGCCGCACCAGCGCGGGCACGGTCAACCCCTCGACCTCGACTCCTTTTGCCTTGCCTTCGTTGGCATAGCGCAAGGTCGCGAGCAGATCGACCTTGTTGAACTCACCGGTGCGGATGCGCTTGAGGTCGCGGGCAAGTTCGGTCGCGTCAGGCGGACGTTTCAGGATCGCGCGATACGCATTCTCGACAAATGCACGATCGTGATACCGCAAAAGGCCGCCGATGTGGTATCGATTGTTCGAACGAGGTTGGAAGTCGGGTTGCAGCTTCAGTTCCGGGAACACGGATTGAACATGATTGTCGGGCGTCGAAGAAATAACCGCAGATCCGTTCTCGTGTTTTTGCGCGGCCATTGATTCGCGAATGACTGCCGTCAACTCGTCGATCTCAATCCGTGGCTGCTCTGGCTTGATCATAGATTGACCGCTGAGGAACGATTCATTTCATGCGCATAGGGCTCGATGGCATGCCGCTGACGCAGCTCAAGACCGGTGTCGGCACTTACACGTTCGAGCTGGCCCGGGCGCTTGCGAAACATTCGCCGCAAGACGAATTCGAACTCGTGTCGCCACGTCCGTTCGAGCCGGCAGCATCAAGCGAGAGCACGCCGGCGAACCTCTCGCTGGTCTATTCGAAGCCGAACGCGTGGCAGCGACGCTGGTGGTCCTTCGGATTGCCGTCCTACATTCGCCACGCTTCACTCGCGCTCTTTCACGGGACGAACTTCGAAGTGCCGCTGCGGGGTAACTGCCCGACAGTCGTCACCATCCATGATCTTTCCTTGCTGCTGCATTCTAGCACGCATGAAGCGCGCGCCGTCCTGCGCGGCCGGTTGCGTCTGCCGCGCATGGCCCGCAAGGCAACCGTGATTATCACCGATGCCGAATCCGTGCGCCGTGAGGTCTGCGAGCACCTCGGCGTCGCGCCTGAGAAGGTGTTTGCGATTCCACTTGCGCCGCAACCCTCGTTCGTTCCGATGCCGCCGGAAGACACAATCGAGACACTCAAACGCCTCGGCGTCAAAGAAGAGTTCTTACTCTTCACGGGAACGATCGAACCGCGGAAAAACCTCACCACGCTGCTGAGCGCACTTGAAGAGGTTCTGCGGGCCACGGAATTTCGCCCGCAGCTTGTCGTCGCCGGAAAAGTGGGTTGGAAGTCGCAGGATGTAGTGACACAGATCGAAAGATTGAGCGCTCATGTGAAGGTGGTTGGATACACATCAAACGCGGATCTGCGCGCGCTCTATTCGTCGTGCCGTGCTTTTGTTTATCCGTCGATCTATGAGGGGTTCGGTCTGCCACCGCTGGAGGCGATGGCGTGTGGCGCGCCGGTGATTGCGAGCGCGGTGCCGAGCGTTACGCCGAATGCGGCAAAAGTGATCGCGGCGACGGACGTTAAAGCGCTCGCGCGAAGCATCATTGAATTACTCAGCGACGCTAACGAGCGACAAACGCTATCAGCAGCGGGACTTAAGCATGCGGCGCAATTTTCGTGGGATAAAACAGCAATGCTGACCCGCGAGGTATATCAAGAAGCCCTCGCCAGGTCAGCATTGAGAAGTGAATGACTCGCCTTGTTTAGAAGCGGCCGCGATATTCGGGCGACAGGATGAACGCGAGCACCATCTGTGCATCCACCCAATTGCCAAACTGGTTCAACTTACCGAGCCAGTGGTCGAAGCCAGCCTGATCCGGATTGCGACGCAGGTAAGCGATGTATTCAATGAACACGAAGGTGTCGTTGAATTCTTTGTCAAAGTACGCTTTACCGTATGTCGTGTCGAAGCGAAGATGGCCTTCGTTGTTGATGGCCACGGCGCCGTCGACTACCTTGAAAACCACGTTCGCTTTGTTGGCTGGGTTCGCGGTGACTTCGTTGATCAACGCAGTCCGGTCGCCTGACGAAAGCGGAACGCCGGTCGTTTGGCTGAGCTTGTCGACAAACTGAGTCGGAGTCAGGGCGCCATAGATTGCCGTAAACTCCGCCCGGTTGATGAAGCTCTGAGTGAACGCCGCCTTGTTGGCATTGATCACGCTCGGATCGAGTTGGTTGTTAACCACGATGCCGTTAGCGACGGTCGCCATGTCGCCGATGTAATCGGTGTACTTCGGACGGCAATGACCGGGAAGATTTTGCGGTACGCCCGGGCAGTTCGCTTGATTGAGCTGCTTTCCTAAGGTTCCCCAATAGAGGCGAAGCACAAAGGAGGCCGTGGCCGAGAATTCCGGAGCGAAGAAGAACGCCGCCGAGGTGTTCGCGCGCTTACGAGAAACGCACAGCTCCTGCGACTCGCCGGGCAAACGGCCTGACGGGTCGGCGCACACGGTGATTTCGGCTGTCCAGTGCGCATGTCCGGGAGCATCCGGGAAACGACGGAGAAAGTCGATATACTGCTGGGCGGCAAAGAAATCCGCATCGTCGATCGTGATGGGGATGTTTGTGCCGGGTCGGAGCCGCAGTGGCTTGACCTTGATGTCACCGTAAAAAAGTTCGGATGGGAGATTGGGAGTCTCTGTCACAATCCGTAGTGTTGGAGGGGTTTGCGCTATGACTCCTCCGAAAGCAAAAATTACGATTAGCGCAACGAGTAACAGTTTCCGCATCTGCATTAGCTCCTACGACGTCGGTGGGATCGTTTTGTGATAAGACCTGAGGCTGGGGTCACTCTGGGCCCGGCCCGTTCTGCCAAGACCGTTTTGGAGTATAAGTAATGGTTCTCAGCCTTGTCAACGACGTGTTTTAACACAAATTCTAACGCATGAAAAATGACCTGAAACGCCCCTCGCCATTGCCTCGGACCGAGGAGATTAGAAGGTATCTGAAAGGCTTTGATTTCTTTGAACGGCACGTCCAGGGACAGTGGGAAGGCGATCTTTACGTCGAGACTCACGCCCAAAGATTCTACGAAACACTCAGGTTCTTGCCCGATCTCGCTCCCGGAGCGCGCGTTCTCGAACTGGGCGCGCTGCCGTATTACTTCACGATCCTGTTGACGCGTTTCCGCGGAATCGTTCCGGACACGCTCAGTTTCTTCGAGTTTGAAAAGTCTGACTCGGCGACGCACACGGTTGAAAACGCCGAGTGCGGCGAGCGATACGAGTTTGCATACCGGCCGCTGAACATCGAAACTGACGTTTTCCCATTTTCAGACAACACGTACGATCTCGTTCTTTGTTGCGAAGTGCTGGAGCATTTGCTGATAAATCCGAGTCATATGCTTTACGAGGCGCACCGGGTCTTGAAGCCCGGCGGACATGTCCTCATCACGACGCCAAACGCGCTTCGCTGGGACAATTTGTTTGCGATGATCCGCGGGTCGAACATCTACGACCGCTATCACGGCAACGGAATTTACGGCCGGCACAACCGCGAATACTCGGCGAGCGAAGTCGCAGACCTGTTGAAAGCCAACGGATACGAGGCCGAGCGGGTGGAAACGCGCAGCGTGTATCGCCCGTTTCTCGACACGTTCGCCGGCCGTCGCGACAACATTTTCGCCCTTGGCCGGGCGGTGGGTGAAGCGCGCGCGGGTTTTCCTGACAACCTTTACGTGTTGATGGACGAATACCGGAACGTCGCTCGCGCAGCTTTGACGATGGGGGTCGACGACATCGGGCAGATCGGCCGCGGCTGGTACGACGTCGAACGAGCGGAGGTCAGTTATCGCTGGTCGAATCAGGCGGCGCAGTTTTATTTGAGAAACAACGGACACACAAAAATCGTGCTTCGCGCTCGTTCTGCGCATCCGCGAATCGATAGCGAACCGGTGAATGTCGCGTTGACTGTGAATGGAAGTTCTGTGGGCGTTGCGACGTTGTCCGATCACTCCTGGCAGGATCTTACTTTTGTTATCGGAACTGAAACGCGCATCCTCAATTGCCAGATCGAGATCTCGAATGTCTGGATACCAAGCCGCGAAACCTCATCCGCCGACTCCCGCCAGCTCGGCATCGCCGTTCATCGCATCGGTCTCGAATAACTTACTTGATCTCTTTGAAGCGGAAGTTGTTTATACGGAAAACGAGCACGCGCGGATCCGTCGGCATGTCAACCGGCTTGGCGTTCGAGGCAAACTCGATCACATTGTGACCCGGCGGAACCGTTAAGTTCATCGTGTAAGGACGCGGCTCGTTGTTGATCTGTAGCTTGTCGGAATATAGGCGGCCGTTAATCGTCAGATCCGCATACTCCTTGTTAACAGTCGAAAAAGACATCTCCAGCGCGACCCTGATTTCTCGATCCGTCCGGTTGTAGATGTGCAACTCACCGCGGTCATCGCACCAACGCCAGTTTTCCTCCGGCACATACTGCTCGCCGAGATTCTTTTGCGGCGTGTTCTCCTCGGGCGGGATCCACGACGGCAGCTCACCCTTCTGCGTGTACTCCAGATCCCAAAATCCATTGCGCCAATAAAACATCAGCGACGGAAACACCGCTTCCTTTTTCGCGAGCCATTCCTGTTCTGAATACTTCTGGCGTACCTGGTTGTTGTAGTCGACGAGCGGAAAGAATGCGAGCCGGCCATTGTCGCTGGCAATCGGAGTGGTTCCGGTTAGTTTGGCGAACTCGGATTCGATCTTTGCGCCTTTGTCTTCGTAACCAAACCGATCGATATAAATGCCGTTGAATCCGGCCGCGGCGAGAGTCTCCAAAAACTGTGGCGCGGGTAGAAACGAAGTGGTCTTCTGCCATTCATCACTGAAACGCCCGCGAATCGCGCCGTAAGTCCAGCGCAGAGATTTCGAATGGACGTACGCTTTGAGGTGATCGTAGTCGAGCATCTCGTGCACGGGCGGATACTCGGGAAACGGAACGTACGGCAACTGAAAGATCATCGACTGGCCCGGAACCGTTTGCTCGACTCTGGTTATGAACCGCTGGTCTTCGGCGTATCCGGCAGTTAGATTTGTGTAGTCGGGAGTGAAGTGCTTGTTGGTCTGATCGAGCACACCCACGATCAGCAGAAGTCCGAGCGCCGACGCAAAGACGATCCGGCCGTTCTTCGTCGTGACCCGCCTGCGTGCAAATGCTTCAAGCACGACCACGATCGCAAACAAGGCGAAGAACGCGACGTAGATACTGATGCGGTTGTAAGACCTGATGTGCGGCGAGACGAGGAGCGCGAACAACGATCCGAATCCGCCAATCGTCGCCAGCAACAACGTAGCGAGATTGAGCTTGCTCAGAATCGGCAGCAGATCGTCCTCGTCACCTGACTCGCCCGTGCGGCGATAGTTGAAAAGCACGCCCAGCAACAACAGGAACCCGGCCGCTCCAATCAATCCCAGGCTGGCGTTGTTGTTTTCATTTGTGAGCGGTGCGTGACTGTAGTCGTGCTTCAGTTTAGCCATGAACGGCACGCGATGCGCAGTTATCGGCAAGAGCATCTGGACGATCTTCAGTCCAAACCGTTCCGCCTCGCCTGCATTTCGCGCCATCGATTGCGGATTGCCGTGTTCGCGCAGGTAGATGATGCTGCGCGACAGATTCAGCGCAGTCGTGAACGAGATCACGCCGACCAAGATGATCGCCGTGACGAGCGGATAAATACCCCGGCGCCGGACGATCGCCAGCACACCTGCAACCAGCAACAGGAAACAACCGAAAAAGCTGTAGTAAGCGCCGGACGAGGCAATGATGATTGCCACAAACAAACTAAAGATCGCGCGCCAGTTGCGAAAGTCGAAGATCGTCTTGCCCGTGTTTCCCTCGCCTCGCCTGATCACTTGCAGCCTGCCCAGATAGATCCACAGTACGATCAGCACCATCAGTGGAATCATGTAATAGGCGGAATAGAAAAGATGGCCCTCGCCGCGGAAGAAGTGGTACGGCTGAAACGTGTACAGCAGACTGCCGAACAGCGACGGCAGATATGAGATCCCAAACTGTCGAAACACAAACAACGACGCCAAAGTCGTAAGCGGAAAAGTCAGCAGGAAGAAGACATTCAGGATCACTTCCTGGTTTGAAGTGAACAACGAAAGAAACTTGATCAGGAGAAAATGAAAGTTGTCCGGCAACGGAAAGTCGTACATCTCCAGCCCGCCGGGAACACCGACGGACGGGTTATAGAAATGCCACCCGTTCTCCACGATCCCCTTGATGAACGTGGAATAGACGAGCGAGTCGCCGGTGTAGGTGAACGGAATCGTCAGGTCTGCGCGCCACAATTTCATGATCCACATCAGGATCAAGAGACACACGACAACGGCCAAAACGTATTCGCCGATTATTCTTACGCGGGGTTTTTGCAGGAGTTGACCCGTCATCAAAGTGGGCGTGGTGTCAGCCGGCATGCGTGCCGAGTTCAGCGGACATCAATTGGTTCAGCTCTTCGCCGTGCGAGACGGCGAACTTAATGATCTGACAGATCCTGGTTATGTCTTCGGGGGAGATCGTCGTTCCGGTGGGCAGCAGCAACACTTGTTGGACCACGCTTTCCGTCACCGGCAATCTTGCAGCAGCGTCCGGATACAACGTGTCGTACGGTTGCATGCGATGACATCCCGGATAGAAATAACGCCGCGCGCGCACGTTCTCGGCCCACAGCAGGTTCATCAACTGGTCGCGAGTGATGCCGGTTTGGGCTTCGTCGACGAAGAGCACGAGGTATTGATAGTTGTTCTTTTCAGTTTCGTCGTACGTCAGCAGCGTGATCCCATTCACGTCGCTCAACTCTTCGCGATACTGATTGTGATTGCTGTGGTTTGCATCGATGAACTGTTGCAAACTCTCAAGCCCGGTCAGGCCCATCGCCGCGCTTACTTCGCTCATCTTTCCATTCGTGCCGAGCGAGACGACCTCGTCGTAACCGGCGAAACCGAAGTTTCTCATCACGCGAATCTGGCGGGCGAGTTTGTCGTCGTTGGTGACGACAGCGCCGCCTTCGAACGTGTTGAAAAACTTCGTTGCGTGAAAGCTGAACACTTCCGCGTCGCCAAAGCTGCCGATCATCCGGCCGTTCCACGAACAACCAAACGCATGCGCGGCGTCGAAGATGAGCTTCAAGCTGTTTCGCCGCGCGACGCCGGTCAGCTTGTCGATCCGGCACGGCTGGCCCCACAGGTGTACGCCCATGATGGCGCTTGTTTGTGGCGTGATCAGTTCTTCGACGCGATCGGGATCGAGTGTGAATGTCTTCGGATCGACGTCACAAAACACGGGCGTGATCCCGTGCCACTGAAGCGCGTGCGCGGTGGCGATGAAGGTCAGCGATGGAACGATTACTTCGCCGCTGATTTCTAAGGCGCGGATCGTGATCTCTAGCGCGATCGTGGCGTTTGTGAGCGCGACGCAATGCCGGACGCCGAGCTTTTCCGAGATTTGCTTTTCAAAATCCTGTACGAGTGGGCCATCGTTGGTGAGCCAGCGCCGGTCGAGCAGATCGTCGATGCGTGCGAACAGCCGAGCGCGATCGCCGACGTTCGGCGCGCCGACGTGACGCACTTCTGCGAAAGTCTTCGGTCCGCCTAAGATCGCGAGATCGTTTACGGTACGTTTTTCACTCACCGGGGCGTTATCTTCCTCTGTACTTTCGCCGGCACTCCAAACACGACAACTTCGTCCGGCACATCGCGCAACACGACTGCGCCCGCACCCACGATAGATCGCGATCCAATCGAGACACCGTCTTTTACTTTCGCTCCGATGCCGATCCAGGTGGCTGTGCCGACTTTCACGTTGCCGCCGAGGTTAACTCCCGGACCGATGTGCGCTCCGTCCTCGATCACGCATTCGTGATCGACGCTGGCAGACGTGTTCACGATCACATTCGCGCCGATGCGGCAGCCTGGATTTATCACCGCTCCGGCGGCGACTATCGTGCCCGGCCCGATCTCGACATCTTCGGCAACGACCGCTCGCGGATGAATCGCCTGCGCAATCGTGAATCCCTTTTCGCGTGCGATGGCGGCCAGTTGCAAACGCGCCGCGCAGTCGCCGACGCCGACGATCAAATGCTCGACACCGGATTCACGCAGTCGATCGAGTTGCTCTCTGCCGCCAAGAATCGAAAGCCCGGGACGTTGCGAGTTCAAATCGTCAATAAACCCGGCGATCTCGTACATCCCCGACACGCGCACGATGTCAGCCACGACGAGCGCATGCCCGGAAGCTCCCCAAATGATCATTTTCCATTTTCCATTTGTCATTGCTCATCTCTCATTTAAATGAAAAACGATAAATGGCAAATGGAAAACGATAAATGACAAATGGAAAACGATAAATGACATCAGCGCTCGGTTCGATTGCTCTTACTGACACTTTCGATGAGGTAGAGGGGGCGCTTCCTGGTCTCGTCGAAATTTCGCCACAAGTACTCGCCCATGATGCCGATCATCATCATCTGCAACCCGTTGAGCGTCAACAACGCGACCATCAACGAACTCCAGCCGACCGCCCTCGTGCCAAAGAGAATTGTTTGAACGGCGATGATAACAGAAAGAATCAGACCGACGAAAAACACGGCGATTCCCGCGACCGACACCAGCCTGATCGGAAAGAATGAATAAGCGACAAAGCCGTCGATGAAGTACTTGACCTTGCGCGACAGGCTCCACTGCGATTTGCCCAGCTCGCGCTTGCGCCGTTCGTAATGGATCAACTTGGGACGGTGGCCCAACCAGAGAATCTGGCCTTGGAGGAAACGATTTCGTTCGTCCATGCGCAGCAGCAGTTCGACGATGCTGCGATCGATAAGAAAGAAGTCGTACCCGCCGAGCGGCATGTTGGGGAGGGCAAATTTGCGCATCATGCGATAGAACAGTTTCGAAGTTAGTTTGTTCAGGAAACTGTCCCGGCGTGATTCTCTCGTCGCGATCACCAGTTTATGACCACGTCGCCATTCTTCGACCATCTGGAGCACGACGCCGGGCGGATCCTGCAAGTCGGCCGACATCGCGACGACGCAATCGCCGGCAGCGTTCGCGAAACCGGCGAGCATAGCGGGCACCTGTCCGAAGTTGCGCAGAAGATTGATCAACGTGACGCGTTCCGGGTCGGCGTTGTAGACCTTGAGCAGTTCTTCCCACGAGTAATCGGTGGAGCCGTCGTTGACGAAGACGAGCTCGAAATCGACGTGATTGTCTTTCGACAGTTCTGACGTGAGCGCCTGGTAGGTGGGGGCAATGTTTAGTTCGTTCTGATAAACAGGAATGACGATGGATATTCGCTTCATTGGTTCGGTTTATCGAAAAACCACGATGTTGCAGACCGCAATCGACAATTCACGATCGTCAGAACTGGCCGGGTTGGTTTGGGATGGTTGCCAGGCGCGGTTGGCGCGTATTTCGAGCTCGGCGCCGGAACTTTCAATATTCATTTGCAACTCCAACCAACCGTAACGACACAGGGAGAACGCGGATACCAGGACGCCATTGAAGTAGAACTCCAATCCGATCGGATTCTCTTCTAAATGCGGCAAGTGCGTAATCAGATCGAGTTTAATCTTCGATAGGGAACTTGTTTTTATCCGAATTCCGGCGCGGCGGCCCATCCAGCGCGCGACGGGAGGAATGTTGTTCGCCGCGTACCATCCGCTGTCGAAAGTCGCTCGCGAGTCGCGGTCTATACAAACCGGCGCGGCCCCGAGATCCGCAGTCACCAGATCGCGCCGATCTCGATGCGCGTTGTAAAACGGTTCCGGTTCAGTGTTCGAAGCCTTTAGAAACAAGTAGAGCCCATCATTCGGAAGCTTCACATGCAGGTCTGAGATCTTTCCGAAGACGTAACCCATCGCCATATCAAACGCGCGCCGCTCGGTAAACGAAAGCTTCCGCAAATAATCGAGCAAATCGTCGTCGAACGGCATTCCGTAATTCTCGCTCTGTTTGAGAATCTCATCGCAACTCAAGCAAAGCGAATAACGCGGTTCCGTTTCGACGTAAGCAAAGAACGATCTGAAGCGCGCTGCATTCTGCTCTTCGTCTTCGAGTCCGATATGCCCGTCGACGCTGACGAACCGCAGCAACTCCTCTTCACTCATCGCGTCGTAATCACGATGAAGATTTCGATTCAGCACTTCGATCCCGTGCAGCGTCACGCCATCCGGCTTCAACACACGCTGGATCTCCGCGATCAGCGCATCCTTTTCGTCGAAACCGATGTGTCCGATCAGATCGAGACTCGCGACGTAATCAAACGAAGCATCCGCAAACGGCAGGGAAGTCAACTGGGCCACACACGTCGTGTCGTAACCATTCTCACGAGCGATGCGCGTAAAGTCAGGCGACAGATCGACGCCCGACAGTTTCACGCCCTTGCGCTTGAGCAGCGCCAGCATCCCTTCGCCGCAACCGAGATCCAGCAACGACGAGCCGTGGCGCACGTTGTCGTACACCCACATCGTGCGCGCAAACTTGATATCAAAACGCGAGATCGCGTCGAAATAACGCGCGTCGAGCACGCCGCCGGTGAAGAATCGATCGCGATAAAACTGCGCCAGATCTTCAACGCCGGCACTCTTGAAGAGATCCGATGACTTCGCGTTGTACTGTGATGCCGGCATTAAGATTAGCGACTCCTTCGATCGGTATCGCGCTCACCACCCGGAAAAATAACGCACCATCCAACCAATCAAAACTCACCGCCGCGTAGCTGTGCACCGCGATCGAGATCGAATAAGAGTCGGGCGCTACCCAGCAGTCGAAAGCAAATGTGATTTCGACTGTTTCGCCGCGAGCGACGCGTCCCGTCGGAATTCCCTGCACCTTCGTATTCGTGCCGTAAAGATGAATGCCATGACGGTTGCGGATCACGAAACCAAACACCGGATCGTCGAGGTCGGCATGAAAACGCACGCGCACGCGGCAACGAAGCGATTCACCTGTTTCGACGACTTCGACGCGCTGTCCGGAACTGTTGAGCAGTTCGACCGCGACGATCTCCGCGCTGCCGTCGCCATGTCGAAACGTGTGTTCGGGAACAACCGCCGCCTGTTCGTCACTTTCAATAGTTGATTCCTGAATATACGCGGCTTCACGCTTCATGATGAGCTTCTGATAGCGATTGAGCACGTAAGTCGGCGTGCCATCAGCCTCGATCCGGCCGTCGCTCATGAGAATGACGCGCGAGCACAGCGCGCGTATCGCGCCCAGGTCATGCGAAACGAAGAGAATCGTCGTTCCACTTTCCTGCAACTCTTTAATGCGGCGAATACAACGATGCTGGAAAACCGCGTCGCCGACCGACAACGCTTCGTCGATGATCAGAATCTGCGGCGTCGTGGCGATCGCGATCGCGAAGGCCAGCCGCACGTACATGCCGCTCGAATAAGTCTTCACCGGCTGATGAATAAACTCGCCGATCTCCGCGAAGTTTGCGATCTCCGGCAACAGCCTTTCGGTTTCAGATCTCGAGATCCCCATCAACGAAGCGTTCATGAAGACGTTCTCGACGCCTGTAAATTCGAGATTGAAACCCGCGCCGAGTTCGAGCAACGCCGCGATCCGTCCCTCGTGCGACACCGCGCCGTGTGTCGGCTCCAAGGTGCCGGTAATGATTTGCAGCAGCGTCGACTTGCCCGATCCGTTGGGACCGATGATGCCGATCGTCGTTCCCGCTTCTACTGCGAAATTGACATCGCTGAGCGCCCAGAATTCGCGATGCGTCTTCCAATACCCGCGTGTCAACGACTCTTTAAGTCGATCGACGGGGCGGTTGTAGATCCGGTATTGCTTCGATACCGATTCAACGCGTATTGCTTGCGGCATAAGCAGTTAACGAAAGATCCGAGGCGACCATCTCCTGAACCAGATCGCGGAACGTGTAAGTCGGTTCCCATTTCAATACGCGCCGGGCTTTTGACGCATCGCCGATCAATTGATCGACTTCCGAGGGGCGGTAGTATCGCTGGTCGACTTTCACAAACTCGCGATAATCGAGATCGGCTTCGGCAAACGCGATCTCGCACAGTTCGCGGACGCTGCTCGCGTGGCCGGTGGCGATGACGAAGTCGTCAGGTTTGTCGAGTTGGAGCATCGCGTGCATCGCGCGGACGTAATCGGCGGCGTGGCCCCAATCGCGTTTTGCTTCGAGATTGCCGAGCCGAAGCTCTGATGCGAGACCGAGTTTTATCCGTGCGACAGCGCTCGTGATCTTACGCGAGACGAACTCGAAACCGCGCCGCGGGCTTTCGTGGTTGAAGAGGATGCCGCTGACGCAGTGCAGTCCATAAGCTTCGCGATAATTTCGCGTTAAGTGAAATCCGGCGACTTTACTGATGCCGTACGGGCTGCGCGGCTGAAACGGAGTCGTCTCTTTTTGCGGCACTTCGTCGACGTTGCCGAACATCTCGCTCGAACCCGCGAAGTAAAAACGGCACTTCGGACGCAGCTCGCGCAAGGCGGCGAGCACATAATGCGTGCCGTTGATGTTCATGTTCATCGTGGAAAAGCCGTCGGCGAAGCTTTCGGCGACAAAGCTCTGGGCGGCGAGGTGGTAACACTCGTCGAATTCGTGCTGGCTCAGGACGTGGAAAATACTGGGATAACTTTCGAGACTCGCCGCGTGCAGTGTGATCCGATCGAGCAGGTGGGCGATGCGGCTGAACCTCGTGTCGGGTGCTTCGAGAGCGACCCGGCGAACGATGCCGTGCACTTCGTAACCGAGACCCAGCAGATAATCGGCGAGATAGCTTCCGTCCTGGCCGGTGATTCCAGTGATCAGCGCTCGTTTGGTCACGGCGGGGATTGTAACAGGTGAAATCCGTGTTTCTGTATCAGGCCAACGGAATTGCATGATGCGCGGTCTAAAGCCTCTGAGATCTCAAATCTGAGATCTGAGATCTCAGTCTGCTTGCGGTCTGGAGGGGTTCTGCTTAAAATGGCCGTTCTTTAATCGCCGGTGTCGGCAATAATACATTCACCTGCGTACGACGCTGCTCAGCTCCCCGATGGCATCTAATCTGCTCGGTTTTCGCGTCTTTGTTGCGGAGGATTTCGTGAAGCAAGCTTTCTGGTTTTTGTGCGCATGCGTATTGCCTGTGCTCATCGGGGGCTCATTCGCCTCTGTGTCGGCCCAAACGCCGAGTGCAACGCCTGACCCTTTCGTCGTTCAGATCACTTCGAACCCGGGCCCATCTTTCAATACCGTCAATGGCGACATGACCGCCAATGGCCGTTTCGTCGTCTTCGTTTCAAACGGCGACGTCTCGACTGAAAAGACGCTGGCGCGGAACAACGCCGACGGCAATCGCGAGATCTTCCTGCTCGACTACGCACAGCGCCGCATCTTCCAGATCACAAACACCCGGAACGTTCCGAATCCACCGGCAAGTCCGAGCCCGACGCCAACGCCGAGTCCGTCGCCATCGCCGTCTCCATCGCCGAGCCCGACACCAACGCCAACGCCGACACCCGCGGATCTAACGCAGGTGAAAATCGAGATCGACAATCGATCGCCGATGATCAGCTTGCAGCCGGCACTAGTCGGCGGCGTCCGTTCTTACATCATCGTGTTCAGCTCGAACGCGCCGAATCCAGCGAACTTCAACGGCGTTACCAGCGATCCTTTGGAAGCAGACGCAAACTCCGAGATCTGGATCTATCGCATTCCGGCCGTCGCCGATGTCGATCTGACACTTGGCGCCGATCTGCCGTTTCAGGATCTCGTCAACGACAACAACTTCTTGCAGATCACGACTTCCACCGCGAGTCGCCGGCCTACTGCCGGTTCAGCCATTGCCGCGCCGTTCTTCGCCGACGACAATCGCGAACCGACGATCAGCGACGACGGCAGGTTTCTGGCTTTCATCTCAACGCGGAGTCTTCCCAGCGGCAATGGCAACGCCGATGGCAATCCGGAGCTTTATTTCTGCGAGATCACAGCCACCCCCACCCCGATCCAGGCGACAAACACGCAGGATGCAACTCCGGGAATTGGTTTCGTCTTTCAGAGTAATCCGAATCTGTCTTCCGACGGGTTAGTAGTGTCTTTTATTTCCAGCGCGAACCTTCCCAGCGTTGGTAATCCCAACGGCATTAATGGGGATGGCAATGCCGAGATCTTCGTGGCGGATTTCAACGGTTCCGCGATGAGCAATGTGCGCCAGGTTACTCGTACGCAGAACGGCCTTGGCAATACGAATGTCCTGAGTCCCGGACGGCGTCTCAGCCGCAACGGCGCTTTGATCGCGTTTGAATCGCGAGCGACCGATCCGAAAAACGGCGCAGTTCCGACGAGTTTCTTCCTCGGCACTTTTGTTTACACGATCGCCACCGACACGTTTGTCGAAGTCGGTAACCGTCCGACGGCCTTCGCGGACATCGCCCGTTTCCCGACGTTCACCGATTACAACGCCTCGCTTGCGCCTTCGAGTCTCGTGTTTGCTTCGGCGTTGAATTTCCGCACCGACGGAACATTTCCGCCGGCCGCCGAAGATGCAACCGGATTGAATCCGCAACGAGCGTCGCAGATCTTCCTGACTCAGCTTCCCGCGACAACATCAAACACGTTCATCCGCATGACGAACATACCGTCTGTCACTACTTTCGGCGGTGTTCGTCCAACGCCGAGCGAGACGCGCCAGCGTATTGCTTTCGTTCTCGGCGGCGTGGAACTCGGCGGCGGCAACGGTGATTTTTCGCTCGAAGTCTTTTACCTGTTTAGTCCGCAAGTGACGGCGAGTTCGTCCGCGGTGCTCTCGTTCTTTACGGGCGCCAGCAACATGCCTGTGGCCGCAGCCACGCCGGTTCCGAGCCCGACCCCAAGTCCGACGCCAACGCCGAGCCCTGTTCCAGGATCTCCGCTCGGAGTCGCGCCCGGTGAACTGACGATCGTTCGTTCCACTGTCGCGCTGGCGCCGTCGAATGCCGCCGCCGGCAGCGGCTCGGAAACGAAACGCAGTCCCGCTTTGCCGATCGAACTCAACGGCGTTTCCCTGGCGGTGAATGGTTACGCGGCAGGACTCTATTTTGTCGGCAATGCCGAACAGCAGATCAACTTCGTGATGCCGATCGCCGCGCAGACGGGGCTTGCCAACGTCGTCATCAACCTCTTCGATGCCGGGGCGAATACTGACACGATTTTCCGTGGCCTGGTCCAGGTGATCGCCGTGCAGCCGGACGTCTTTACGACTACGAACGACGCTGGAGGGCGCGCGATTGCGTTCAACGTAACCAATCCGAACGCGCGTACGACCGAACCGTTCAATATCACTTCGACGGATGCGAGTGGGGCCACAGTTCCGACCGTGATCGAGTTGAGTGTAACTGGCGTTCGGGCGGCGCTCCCGGCTGAAGTTACGGTCACCGTCAGGGATATTGCGATCACCGGCGGCGCGATTATCTCGGTCCAGCCAAATCGGGAGATGCCCGGCTTCGACATCATTAACTTTACGCTCCCGGCGTCCCTCGCGGGCGCGGGTGACGTGCCTGTTGTGGTAACTGTGTCCAAAAATGGGGTAACTACGTCCAGTCGCCCCGCGGCCACTGCGCCACGCATAACGATCAACTGATCGGCGGTTCTCTGCGGTCCTCTGTGTTCTCTGCGTTTATATTTAGTTCCAGGCATATTTAACGCAGAGAGCACAGAGGAACGCAGAGAACCGCAGAGAATTCTTGGGGACTTTCGGCAGCGAGCCGTGCTACTATGCGCGCGTTGCTGGCCTCCCCAGCCCAACAGTCCTCGCCAGGAAGCTTTCAATGCAGTTGCTTGTCGCCATACTTGCGAGTGCGGCAATCTTTCTGGGCACTGGCCCCGGTGGACGACTAGAGATCCGCGACTCTTCCGAGATCGAACCCACAGCCCAAACGACACGCCGAATCCGCTGGTCCAGAAAGACCATCCAGCTCGCTTTTTCAAATTCGCTGAATACCCCCGGCGCGAATATCAAACCGGACAGCGACGTCGTCGGCGCTGCGCGTCGCGCCCTGCTGCGCTGGTCCAGCCTGGCGGACATTAATTTCGTCGTCACCTGGTCCACGGCCACTTCGATCAGTCCCGCAGACGCAGGCGACGGCGTCAGTCTCATCACTATCGCCGACACGACCGACAACGAGGCTTTTAACTCCGATACGACCGCCGGCCGCACGCGCGTCTTCTTCGATCCCGAAACCGGAAACATCGCCGAAGCAGACATCAGCATCAACCCGCGCCCGCGCGCCGACAATGGCGCCGAGATCCAGTTTTCAACCGACGGCACACCCGGAACCTACGATCTGGAAGCCACTTTTACACACGAGATTGGACACCTGCTCGGGCTCGATCATTCCGCCATGCTCGGTTCGACGATGCGCGGCCGCCAGGGTCTCAACGGCACGTTCGGTTTGCCTGCGATGACCGAACGCACGCTCAGCGAAGACGATCGCCAAAAGCTGCGCTCGCTTTATGGATCGAAACCGAAAGTCGGCCGCATTGAAGGCCGGCTCGCCGACAACCGCACTCCCGGCGCGCTTGTGCCGTTGAGTGGTGTAAATGTTTGGGCCGAAAGCGTGACGAATGGCCGCGTGGTGGCGAGCGACGTCTCCGCCGATGACGGCAGTTATCACCTAGAAGGATTGACGCCCGGACAGTATCGCGTGATGGTTTCGCCGCGTGCCGACGATGGCGTGACGATTAGCGCGACGAAGTTTCGCAGTTTCGAAGTCTCGAACATGGTGACGGTGAAGCCTGACAGCGCCAGTTCGTTGAACTATCACCTCGTGCCGCCGCAACCTTCCGTGCTCGCGCCGAAAGTCATCGGTCTCAACGCCGAACTGTCGACCCTCGCGCTGCCGCTCGAACCCGGCAAGCGCGCGAAGATCTATCTCGGCGGCGATGGCGTCGATCAAGTGCCGGGCACGAGCATTCTCGTCAACTCGCCGTTCTTCACTGTCGATCCCGCGACTCTCGTTCGCGAACAGATTTCAGCGCCGTTTCCGGTGATCAGCATCGAGGTCCAGGTGGCCGCGAATGCGCCGTTTGGCGATTACACGATCCGGCTGCAATCCAACTCGGGTGAAACCGCATTCGTTCCCGCCGCGATCACGGTCGATCCGGCTGTCGCAGCGCCAAGCGCGAATCCGGTTGACGATTCTCGGTTCTTTGTCAGTCAGCACTACACCGACATGACCGGACGCAGTGCCGACTCAGCAGCCGCCGATAAACTGATCGCGCAGCTCAATCAATGCGGACCGCGAGCGGATTGTGTGCGGAACGTGAGAGTCGATATTTCGACAAACCTGCTCGTAAGCGAGTTGCCGTCGAACGCGCTGTTTCTGAACAGTCTTTATGCGGCAGTCTTAGGCCGGCGTCCGAAACTCATGGAGTTTGAAGCCGATCGCGCGCTGCTGCTGAACGAGGAAGACCAGGAACGTGCGCGAGCGACGCTGGCGGCCGCTTTTGCGCAACGGCCTGAGTTCAAGAAGAAGTATCCCGCGACGATGAAGTCCGCGGAGTTCGTCGATGCGATTAGCGCGACAGTGATGCAGGTCAGCGGTATCGATTTGAGCGCGGAGAAAGAAGATCTAATCGAGCTGGTCGACGATCCGAATGCCGGTCGCGCTGCGGTTCTGACGCGCGTCGCAACACGCAGCGACATCGTTGACTCGCAATACAATTCGACGTTCGTATCCTTCCAGTATTTCTCGTTCCTCCGCCGTGATCCCGACGAGACTGGATACAACTCGTTAATAAACACACTCAAGAGCAAACCGCTGCGCGACGGCGTTGCCGCGCGTGCAATGGTCTGCTCGTTTCTGAACTCGGAAGAGTATCAATCGCGCTTCGGCATTCTCACCACCCACACCACTCGCGAATGCAACTGAGATCCGTGTTAGCATTGGCGGCTTGAAAGAAAAACTACTCGCGTACCTGGTGTGTCCTGCCTGCAATGGATCGCTGGACTTGTCTGTCTCGCGTGCTGAAGACGCCGAGATCATGGAAGGCGAACTGCGCTGCCATGCCTGTGAATCGAGGGGCGCGGCTTCGTTTGCGATCACCCGCGGCATTCCCCGTTTCGCCGATCTCGCCGAGGTCGAAAGCGATAAGAAAGCCACCGCCGACAATTTCGGTTGGCAGTGGCAACATTTCACGCAGGAAGACACGCGCTACGCCGAGCAGTTGCTTGGCTGGATCGCGCCCGTCACGCCTGATTTTTTCCGCGACAAAGTGGTGCTCGAAGGTGGCTGCGGCAAAGGCCGTCATACGCAACTCGCCGCGCAATGGGGCGCGCGTGAAGTCGTCGGCGTCGATTTGAGCGAGGCGGTTGAGACAGCGTTTGTCGCGACTCGTTCGCTGCCGAACGCTCATGTCATTCAGGCTGATATTTTTCGCCTGCCCCTCGCGCGCAAGTTTGATTACGCGTTCTCGGTCGGCGTGCTGCATCATCTGCCCGATCCGCGCCAGGGATTCTTGTCGCTGGCTTCGAAGGTGAAACCCGGCGGACAGATCTCGGCGTGGATCTACGGCGCGGAGAACAACGAGTGGATAATTCGTCTAGTGAACCCGGTGCGCGAGAAGATCACGTCGCGCATCGATCAGCGCGCGTTGTTGCACTTGTCGAAGATTCCGGCGGCGGGCATATTCCTGGCGACGAAGTTGGTTTATGGACCACTCAACCGCCGCGGCTCTCAGCTTGGCCGGCATCTCTTCTACAACGATTACCTGAAGTCGATTGCGCCGTTTGGCTGGCGCGAGCAGCACACGATCGTTTTCGACCATCTCGTCGCGCCGACGGCGTTTTACATTTCGCGTGACGATTTTGAATCGTGGTGGCGCGAGATTGGGGCCACGGACGTGGTGATCGGTTGGCACAATAAGAACAGTTGGCGCGGGATTGGCACTATTAGTTAATGCACGCGGAACTCATCTATTCATTCGCTAAACGCGAACTGCTGGGACGATACAAAGGTTCGTTCCTCGGCATCGCATGGGCCGTGCTGACGCCCGTCGTGATGATCGCCATCTTCACGTTTATCTTCGCCGGCATTTTCGGCGCGCGGTTCGGCGCCAGCCAATCGCACTGGGATTACGCGTTGTATCTCTTCTGCGGTCTGTTGCCGTGGACGATGTTTCAGGAGTCGATGCAGCAGTCGTCGAACACGATCGTCATTCACGCAAATCTCGTGAAGCGCGTCGTCTTTCCGTTGGAAACGCTGCCCGCCGCGCAGGTTTTCGCGGCGCTCGGGAACCAGTTGTTTGCGACTATAGGCTTGCTGATCGCGACGCTTGTAATTCTGCGCGAACTGCATCTCACGACGTTGTGGCTGCCGGTGTTGTTGATTCCGCAGTTGTTGTTTGCGCTTGGCGCGGCGTGGCTGATCGCGTCGCTCGGCGTGTTTCTGCGCGACATCGCGCAGGGAATTACGCTTTTGTTGATGGCGTGGATGTATTTGACGCCGATCATCTATCCGGAATCGATCGTGCCCGATCGTTTCCGCCGCCTCATCGATCTGAATCCCTTTACGCCGTTGGTGCGCAGTTACCGGCGGATCTTTCTCGACGGTTACCCACCCGACTGGCGCGGTCTCGCATATTTCGCACTCGTGGCGCTGGTGGTTTTTGTATTCGGTTATTGGTGGTTTGCGCGGACGCGGAAAAGCTTCGCGGACGTGATTTGAGGAGAGAGGTTACCGCAAAGGCGCAAAGAGAAGGTTTGTTATGAAATAGACTTTGCGGGCTTGTCTTCTTTGCGTCTTTGCGCCTTTGCGGGAAACCTCTTAATTGTCTCTCACGGAGCTTAGATCCAAAACAAACTTTTCCCACTCGCGCTGGAACTGGACCATGTCAGTGCGCCCGAGGACGCGTTTGAGAGTTTTATAGCCGGTGGGATCTGTTTTCTGGTTTGCGTGGAACCGTTTGTAGAAGGTGACGAGCAGGCCCTTCTGTTGCAGGTAGTAACAGAGATAACGTGCTTGCGCGTAATTAACGCCGCGCTCGTCGCCGTAAAAGGCGTTTGCGTCCATTGCGAGCAGGTCTTTGAATGGTCCAACTCCACCGGCTTTGATGGCCGTTTGCAATCCCGGCAGGCGCCAATTCACGTAGCCGTGAATGTGCCCGTTCTCCTCGCCGCATTGCTCGTACAACGAACCGAGTCCTTCGTTGAGCCACGGCGGACACGCGGGGAAATTCGCTTCCATAAACGGGTGAACGATCTCGTGAACCAGCGTGCCGCCACCGGTCGCGATGTTCATGATCAACGCTTTGTCCGAGCGTGAGTAATAACCGTAGGGCGTCGAGGGATTGTCGTTGAAAAGCAGCCGCGTGTGTTTCTTGTAAGAATCGGCATCTTTGAAGAGCCAGATGTCGATGGTTTCCTTCGGATCTTTCGGGAAGTAGTCCTGTTTGAGTTTCTCGACCGCCCACTTGATTGTTCCTTCCGCGCGTTGTTTCACGATCGATTCAGGTTCGTCGCCGATGACGACGAACGGGGGTTGGACGAGGATCGAGAAGTCGCGCGATGGGAGCCGTTTCCTTAGTTGAGCAATGTGATCGTCATCGGGTTCCGGAGTTTCTACAACAAGGGACGCGGATTGCACGGATGGCAGTCTCAAAAAGCTGCTGATTATATAGCCGAGATAATAGAACGTCTCGCGCGTCAGTTCTGAGACCTGCGTGCGAAAGCCGGTGTAGCGCGTGGTCGTCGTCGGCGACGGATAAGCGTCGAGGCCGACGTCCTGGGCCATCGCGACCGCCCGCTTCATGTGCATCGGATCGCTGACGATCAGGACCTTTTTCAATCCGTGCACGTCTGCCAGTTGCTTCGCAAAGATCAGGTTTTCGTAAGTCGTATGCGAACGTTGTTCGATGAGAATGTCGCTGGGGGAGATGCCGTTGCTGACCGCATAGGACCGTGCGGCTGCGGCTTCGGTCGGTTCGTTGCGATTACCCTGGCCGCCCGTGAAGATGATTTTGTAAACCTGGCCGCGGCGATGAAGATCGATCGCGTGGTTTATTCGTTCTCTAAAAACCGGCGAAACTCCCTGGCTCCAGACTGCCGCTCCCAGGACCACTGCCGCGTCGGCCTTCATGTCCGTGGTAGCGCTGCTGTAGCTGTAGATCCTGATCGCCGTGATGGCGAGCGCCAGCACGATCACGATCACGACGATCTTCAGCCACTTGAAAACTCGCTTCCGCATTTTGTTTTTGATGATACCAGACCGTGGTTTATCATCCGCGTCATGAAAATATTTATCGCGCTCATTCTCTTTACATCAGCAATAACGGCCAATGCCCAGGAATGGACCCAGTGGCGTGGTCCCGCGCGGGACGGCTCGGTTTCCGGTAAAAATGTGCCGGCGAAGTGGCCCGAGTCGCTGCAACGGGCGTGGCGAGTGGAGGTTGGCGAGGGATATTCGTCGCCTGTCGTCGCCGGCGGGCGCGTTTTTGTTCACACGCGGCGCGATCCGGAGGAAATTGTCTCAGGAATCAATCTCGCCGATGGCAAGGTCGTGTGGGAACAGAAGTATCAGGCTGCTTTCAAGAAAAACCAGTACGCCGTCGAGATGGCGAAAGGTCCAAACGCGACGCCGCTCGTCATGGGCAACCGCCTGATCACGTTGGGCGTGACTGGTGTGCTCAACGCGTGGGACACGGCTACCGGCAAGCTGCTGTGGACGCGTGATTTCTCGAAATCAATCGATACGAGCAAGCTTTTTTGTGGCACGGCGGCTTCGCCACTTTCCGCTGACGGGCGCGTCGTGGCGCAGGTCGGCAGCGACATTTACGGCGGACAGATTCTCGGTCTCAATCCGGCTACCGGCGCGACTGAATGGGAGTGGAAAGGGCTCGGGCCTGGTTACGCGTCGCCGGTGGTTATCGATCTCGGTGGATCCCGGCATTTGGTGACGATGACGGAAGGCTCGATCGTCGGGGTTGACGCGAAGAATGGGAAAGAGCTTTGGTCCGTGCCGTTTCCTGACGAGTGGCATGAGAACATCAGCACGCCGCTTTGGACCGGAACGCACCTGATCGTCTCGGGCACTCGCGCGGGGACGCATGCGTTTTCACTCGCTCAGGCAGGTGGGAAGTGGCAGGCGACTGAGGCGTGGAAGAACCCGGACGTTGCGATGTACATGAGTTCGCCGGTTTTTGGCGACGGATTGATCTACGGTCACTCGTCAAAAAGAAAAGGCCAGTTTGTGGCGGTCGATGCGAAGACCGGCGCCTTGAAATGGGCGACCGAAGGACGCGAAGGCGAACACGCGTCGCTGTTGCTGACACCGCAACACGTGATCTTTCTAACCAACAGCGCAGACCTGATCGTAGCCAAACGCAACACCGCCGCTTTTGCAGTGGAAAAGCGCTACGAAGTGGCCGAAGCCTCGACCTGGGCAATGCCCATCCTGCTCGGTTCGAACATCCTCGTCCGCGACGCCACCGGGTTAATGCTATTGACGGGAAAGTAATTTTGAACGGTGATCTCTGCGTACCTCGGCGATCTCTGCGTTAATATGGCCGTAATTCAAATCAAACGCAGAGATCGCAGAGGTACGCAGAGAAATCCTTCCTGCTTGACAGGGAAGTGAACGACAGATTACACAGAGTGTAGGCGCAGACAACCTCCTCCGACTGTCGAGCGCGAAGTCTACTCTGTTTTACTGATTGTTCCCCTGGCTTTGGAGAGTGTTTCCCCATTCCTGTTGAACCGTCTCATCGACGCGAGCGTCGATGGTATCTTCGCGTTCGATCGCGAACTCCGGCTCTTCGCCTGGAACCACGCGATGCAACGCATCACCGGCCTGACCCGCGAAGAAGTGCTCGGTAAGAGCACGGTCGAAGTCTTTCCTTTCCTGCACGAAGGTCCGGAGGGCACTTTGGTCGGCGCACTCGCCGGCCGCGAGTCAGTTTGTCAAAGCCATCCCTACGGACCGGCCGAAACGGGCGCTTTCGAGTGTCGTTACACTCCGCTCGTCGACGAAGACAACCACATTGCCGGCGGCATCGCCATCATCACCGACATCAGCGCGCGCAAACACGCCGAGGAAGCAGTTCAAACCGCTTACCGGCAACTCGCGTTTCACGTCGAAAGCTCGCCCCTCGCCGTCGTCGAGTGGGACAGCGATTTCCGCGTCTCCCGCTGGTCTCAATCGGCCGAACGTCTCTTCGGCTGGAAAGCCGACGAAGTGATCGGCAAACACGTGAACGAATGGCAGTTCGTATTCGCGGACGACGTCGACGCTGTGGCCCTCGTAACAAATCGCCAGCGCGAAGGCGTGGAAGTTCAGGGCGTGCTGCGCAATCGCAACTACACGCGTGAAGGCACGGTGTTGTTTTGCGAGTGGTACAACTCGGTGTTGCGCGACGATCGCGGACACCTGGTTTCGGTCCTTTCGCTTGTGCTCGACGTGACGGCGCGTGAAAAAGCCGAACAGGAACGCGCGGCGCTGCTCGTTCGCGAACGCGACGCGCGCCAGCACGCAGAAGAAGCCGATCGACTCAAAGACGAGTTTCTCGCGACCCTTTCCCACGAACTGCGCACGCCGCTGACGTCGATTCTCGGTTGGGCCTCGATGATCCGCAACGGGGAAGTCGAAGGCGCAAATGCCACGCGCGCGCTCGAAACGATCGAGCGCAACGCGCGCGCGCAGGCGCGTTTGATCGACGATCTGCTCGACGTCTCACGTATCATCACCGGAAATCTTCGTCTCGATCTCAACCCGCTCAACCTGACGCCGATCGTCGAAGCTGCGGTGGACGCGTTGCGTCCGACGGCAGACGTGAAGGGTATCGAAGTGCGAACGCAATTCGAGTCGGCTGAGTGTTTGGTGAAAGGCGATCCGAACCGTTTGCGGCAGGTGATCTGGAATCTGCTTTCCAACGCGATCAAGTTCACGTCGCGCGGCGGCAGCGTGGAGATCGAGCTTCGCTGTGTGGATTCGAATGCGCGGTTGGTCGTAAGCGATACCGGCGAGGGCATTCCGGAATCGTTTCTGCCGTACGTGTTTGAGCGTTTTCGCCAGGCTGAGGCGTCGATCTCGCGGAGACAGGGTGGGCTCGGACTGGGTCTCGCCGTCGTGCGTCATCTCGTCGAGTTGCATGGCGGCAGGATCAGCGCCGAAAGTGAAGGCCCGGAATCGGGATCGACGTTCACGGTCGATCTGCCCCTCGCGCAGGAGCGTCGCGATCCGGCGCGGGCTGAGGAGCGACGGCGTGAAGTCGAGCGTCGCCGCGGCCGCACTGGCGATAAAGTGCGGCTCGACGGTGTTCATATATTGCTGGTCGAAGACGACGACGATTCCCGCAAGCTGCTCGGCACGATGTTGAAACGTTACGGCGCGAAAGTGACGTCGACAAAATCGGCGGCTGAGGCGCTGGAGGTATTTTCACAAGAGGTGCCGGACATCGTGATCAGCGATATCGGCATGCCGGACGAGGACGGTTACGAGATGATTCGTAAGTTGCGCTCACTCCCGGCCGATAAAGGCGGAGAGACGCCCGCGATCGCGCTCACCGGCTATGCCTCGCGCAAGGACCGTGAACGCGCGCTCGCCGCGGGTTATCATAAGCACATGGCCAAGCCGATCGAGCAGTCAGAGATGATCGCCGCGATTGCGAGCTTGATTGGCCTGTCGTCAGAACAATATAGAGGTGCTCCATGAAACGAAGAGTCGTATTTATTCCCGTTATTCTCCTCGTATTGCTGTTGCCTGTTTTCGCGCAGCAGATGGACCCGTCGCTCCTGACGGTCGACACGATTTTTACCTATCGCGGTAGATCGCTTGGTCCGGTGCGGTGGCAGGAGAACGGCAGCGGTTACCTGGCCCTCGAGCCGTCGCCGACGAAGAAAAACTTCCTCGACCTCGTTCGTTACGACGCTGCTTCCGGCGAGCGCACGGTGAAAGTCGCCGCCGAGAAACTCACGCCACAAGGCGCGACCGATCCGCTCGAAGTCGAAGAGTTTCTGATGACAACCGACGAGCAGAAGTTACTGATCTTTACGAACTCCGCTCGCGTCTGGCGCAGCAACACTCGCGGCGATTACTGGGTGCTCGATCTAACAGGCGGCAGTCTGCGCAAGCTGGGCGGTGCTGACGCCAAGCCTTCGTCGCTGATGTTTGCGAAGTTCTCGCCGGATGGAACGCGCGTGGCTTACGTGCGCGAAAACAATGTCTACGTCGAAGATCTCAGCGGTGATTTCAAGATCAAAAAGCTAACCACCGACGGCTCGCGCTATATCGTCAACGGCACGTTTGATTGGGTGTACGAAGAAGAGTTGTTCTGCCGTGACGGATTTCGCTGGAGCCCCGACAGCAAGCAGATTGCTTACTGGCAGCTCAACTCCGAAGGCGTCAAAGAAATGACGCTGATCAACAACACCGCCGCGCTGTACCCGGAAACCCAGACTTTTCCCTATCCAAAAGCGGGTGAAACGAATTCGGCCGCGCGCGTCGGCGTTATCAGCGCGAATGGCGGCGCGACGAAGTGGTTTGAAGTTCCCGGCGATCCGCGGAACAACTATCTGCCACGCATGGAGTGGGCGGCGAACTCCGAAGAAGTCGTTATTCAACAGCTCAATCGCCGCCAAGACACAAACACCGTGATGCTCGGCGACGTGCGTACCGGAAAAGTCCGTCCCATCGTGAATGAGAAAGACGAAGCGTGGGTTGACACTGCATGGGGCGACATCGATTGGGACAAGACCGGTCTCGCGCGCGGCGACGTCGAATGGATCGACAGCGGCAAACGTTTTCTGTGGGCCAGCGAGCGCGACGGTTGGCGTCACATTTACTCGATCTCACGCGATGGCCGCGACGTCAAACTGATCACGCCGGGCAATTACGACGTGATCAGCGTCGAACGCGTCGATTTGCAGAACGGCTGGATCTATTACCTCGCATCGCCCGACAACGCGGCGCAGCGTTATCTCTATCGCATGCGTATCGATGGCAGTGGCAAGGAACAACGATTGACGCCCAATGCTGTTCCGGGTGTTCATTCGTACTACATCTCGCCGCGCGGCGATCTCGCGATTCATTATTACTCCAGTTTCAACAAGCCGATGGTCACGGAAGTCGTTCGGCTGCCGGAACACGCTATTGCGCGAACGTTGATCGACAATCGCGAGCTTCAGGATCGGCTCGCGAAGTTGAAACAAACCCCGGTCGAGTTTTTCAAAGTCGACGTCGGCGAGGGTGTGCAGCTTGACGGCTGGATGATGAAGCCGCCCGACTTCGATCCGCAGAAACGTTATCCGGTGCTGTTTTACGTTTACGGTGAGCCGTGGGGCCAGACCGTGATGGATAGTTGGGGCGGGCGCAACCGGCTTTGGCACGGAATGCTGGCGCAGCAGGGATACATCGTGATGAGTGTCGACAATCGCGGCACGCCCGCGCCGCGTGGCCGTGCGTGGCGCAAGATTGTCTATCGCAAGATGGGGCTTGTCAGTTCGGCCGATCAGGCGAATGCGGCACGCGCGATTGCGAAGTGGCCGTTTGTCGATGCGTCACGGATTGGTATTTGGGGTTGGAGCGGTGGCGGTTCGTCGACGCTGAATGCGATGTTTCGTTATCCGGATGTTTATGCGACCGGGATCTCGGTTGCGCCGGTGCCGGATCTTCGTTACTACGACACGATTTACCAGGAACGATACGGTGGGTTGCCGAAAGATCATCCTGAAGAGTGGAAACAGAGTTCGCCGATCACGTTTGCGAGCCAGTTGAAGGGGAACTTGCTGCTGATTCACGGCACGGGCGATGACAATGTCCATTACCAGGGAACGGAAGCGCTGATCAATGCGCTGATCGCGACGAACAAGCAGTTTTCGATGTTCTCCTATCCGAACCGTTCGCACTCGATCGCGGAAGGCCCGGGCACGCAACGCCACCTGCTCGGCCTGATGACGCGTTATCTGCACGACAAGATGCCGCCGGGTGGTAAGAACGGAACCACGGATTGAAAAACAATTCGTTGCTCAGTCAACGTTAATCTGTGTTAGTCTAGGTTTGCCCTTCTCATCCTCCTCACAAAGTGGCAAACCGCGATGAATAAGCTCGACGCAGGACTGCGGCGCCTGCTCACGACAAATCTCATTGGAATACTGTTCGTCGATCTATCAGGCAACATCCTCGATGCTGACGACAGTTTTCTCTACACGCTCGGCTACCGGCGCGACGAACTGCCGTCGAAAATTTACGACCTGACGCTGCCGGAAGATCATCGTCTTGACGACGAAGCGTTCGAGAAACTGATGGCCTTCGGCGCGTGCGCGCCCTTCGAGAAGAGCCTCCTGAAACAAGACGGCAGTTGTCTTCCCGTGCTGTTCGGCGCGGCGCTGGACGGCGAGGAGATCATCTGTTTCGTCGCCGACCTCTCGCAGAACCGCAGAACGCAGGAAAAACTCAACCATCTCGCCTATCACGACGCCCTAACCGATCTCCCAAACCAGGTGCTCTTCAAAGATCGCCTGAAACAAGCCATCGCTCTGTCGCGCCGCTACGATCACATGCAGGCCGTGCTCCTGCTCAACCTCGATCGCTTCAAAACTATCAACGATTCACTCGGTTACACTGCCGGCGATCGACTCTTGCAGTCCGTAGCCCAACGGTTGACGAGCTGCGTGCGCGAAAGCGACACGGTGGCGCGTTTCGGCGGCGATGAGTTTGCGGTTCTGCTGACGCAGATTCCCCGCGCCCAGGACGCCGCAAACGCAGCGCGCGCAATCAAGGAAGCACTCGATCAGGCGTTTCTGTTTGACGATCAGGAAGTGTTTGTCGCCAGCAGTATCGGCATCGCTATTTATCCGCAGGACGGCCGAGACACGGGCGGGTTGTTGAAGAGCGCGGGTGTCGCATTGGATCGCGCTAAAAGCGAAGGCGGCAACAATTATCAGTTCTACACGGCAGGCGGAACCACCCGCGCGCTCAAACAACTGGTGCTGGAAAGCAACCTGCGCGGCGGGCTCGATCGAAACGAGTTTGTCGTTCACTATCAACCGCAGGTCGACACACGCAGCTTTCAGCTAGTAGGCATGGAAGCGCTCGTGCGTTGGCAACATCCGACGCTCGGCCTGTTGTATCCCAAAGACTTCGTTGCTCTCGCGGAAGACAGCGGCTTGATCATTCAGCTCGGCGACTGGATCCTGCGCGCCGCGTGCATGCAAAACATGATGTGGCAGGATGCGGGACTCGCGCCGATGCGTGTTTCGGTAAACTTTTCGGCGCGGCAGTTTCAACAGCCGACGTTCATCTCGTCAGTGGCTGAGATACTGAAAGACACGAACCTCGATCCGCGCTGGCTCGAGCTGGAGCTCACGGAAAGTTCGGTGATGAAAGATCCGGAGCAGGCGATTGAAAAACTTCACGAGCTGAAGATCATGGGGATCAAAGTCGCGATCGACGACTTCGGCACCGGCTACTCGTCGCTCAACTACCTGAAACGTTTTCCGATCGA
>DATELZ010000184.1:0-30208 GCA_035276045.1 Pyrinomonadaceae bacterium
TATGCCAGCCCGGCCGGCCGTTTCCGATCGCCGTGTCCCACGACGGTTCGGTTTCCGAGGTTCGCTCTTTCCAAAGCGCGAAGTCGCGCGCGTCTTCTTTTTCGTACCTGTCGGTGTCGACGCGTTCGCTGGCGCCGGCGACGTTTCCCGCGAAGTTGATCCTCGAGAGTTTTCCGTACTCGGGAAAAGAGGCGATCCGGTAGTAGATCGATCCCTCAGATCGATAAGCGTGATCGCTAGCCAGCAGCTTCTCGATCAACGAAACCATCTCGGGAATGTGACGCGTCGCGCGTGGCACGACGTCGGGCCGTTCGCAGCCGAGCGCGTCGAAGTCTTCCCAGAGTGCGTCGATGTATTTTGCCGTGTACTCGTCGATCGTCAGGCCCGCTTCCTGCGACTTCGCGATGATGCGATCTTCGACGTCGGTGATGTTCATCACGTGGATGACTCTGTAGCCTTTGAACTTCAGGTAGCGGCGCACGACGTCGGCAGCGACAGCGCTGCGAAAGTTTCCGATGTGACCGTAATTCCAGACGGTTGGACCACAATAATAGAAACGCACCTCGCCTTCGTTGAGCGGGTGGAATTCTTCGATCCGTCCGGTGAGCGTGTTATGAAATCTGAGCATGAGAAACCAATACTAACTCAAAAGTGTCGCCAGCCGCCCGGATTTAGATCCCAGGTCCGCGCGCCTTCCGAAATCCTGACGCCCTCATCTTTAATTCGGACTTCGCCGATCCGCGTAATCTGTGTTCCGTCAACGCGGCGCGGCAGGCGATTCACATCGTTCGCCTTCACTGTAAACAGCAGTTCAAAATCTTCGCCGCCATGAAGCGCGAGCTGAAGCGGGTCCAGCGCTCGCCGGCCACACAGCTCGACGACCTGCCGATCGATCGGCAACAACGACGAATCGAGCAACGCGCCTACGCCGCTTGCCTCACATAAATGATTCAGATCGGACGAAAGCCCGTCGCTGACGTCGATCATCGACGTCGCGAAACGTTCTTCGCCCAGAACGATTCCCCAGCCAACGCGCGGTTCCGGACGAAGTTGACGCAACAACACGTGGTCCAGCTTTTGTTCGGCAAGATGAGCGCCGCGTTCGACAAGTCGCAGTCCCGCGGCTGCTGCGCCAAGTGAACCGGTCACGAAAATCTGATCGCCGGGTTGAGCGCCGGATCGTTTCACCGCTTGGTTCGCCGCGCATTCGCCAATCGCGATCGAGTCGATCACGATCTTCGCTTCGGTGCGCGACGTGTCGCCGCCGATCAACTGCACGTCGTAACGGTTCGCCAGTTCAAACCAGCCGCTGTACAAGCGATCGACAAAATCCGTTTGCCACACGTCCGCGGGAATGCCGATCGAGATCAACGACCAACGCGGTCTCGCGCCCATTGCGGCAATGTCAGAAAGTGAGACTGCGAGGGCCTTATGGCCCAACATGTATGGCGGTGTGGTTGTGCGGCGAAAGTCGATGTCTTCGATCAGCAGATCGGTGGTGACAACTGATTGCTTACCGGAACTGGTTTGAAAGACTGCTGCGTCATCTCCGATGCCGGTTGTAGACGACGAAACAGACGCGCGCTCTCGCAACGCCCGGATGAAATCAAACTCGTCTTTCATCAGAGTTGGCGGCGCAGTGCGTCGAGTCCCGCTTCGATCGTTTCGATTGAAGTCGAGAAAGAAAAGCGCAGGTGACTTTCGCCGTCTGGTCCAAAGACGATGCCGGGAACGGTGGCGACCTGCGCCTGGTTGAGCAGGATCTCGGCTGCTTCCCGGCTGTCGCGACTGAGGCGGCTCGCATCGGGAAACGCGTAAAACGCACCGGCTGGAGGCTCGCAGGTGAAACCGAGTTCGTTAAGACCTGACAACATTAGATCGCGACGCCGGCGATACTCGTTGGTGATCTTCTCCTGCGTTGCGGCGTCGATTTCGAAAGCGGCGAGCCCGGCCCACTGCGTCGGCGTGGAGACACCGTTTGAGGAATAGAGCGTTGCTTTCTTGAGTCCCGTCATCCACGGTTCGGGCGCAACTGCGTAACCGAGCCGCCATCCCGTCATCGCGTACGACTTGGAGAACGTGTACGAGGTGATCGTGCGTTCCCACATGCCGTCGAGTGACGCGATTGAAAAATGCGCGCCGTCGTAAACGAGATCTTCGTACGCTTCGTCGGCGACGACGATCAGATCGTGGTCCTGGGCAAACGCGGCGACAGCTTTCGCCTCTTCTGGTGTGAAGACGACGCCGGTCGGGTTTTGCGGCGTGTTGTAGTAAATGGCTTTTGTGTTTTCGGTCGCGTAACGCGCGAGTGTGGTTTGAAAGCCTTCGGCGCGAGCTTCGGCTGTCGGCACGAAGATGCAGCGGCCCTGGCAATGGGCAATGAGATCTTTTATCGGCGTCCAGTAAGGCGAGAAGAGAATCACTTCGTCGCCGGGATTCACGACCGACTGAAACGCGCCGAACAGTCCCTGCATGCCGCCGTTGACGACGATGACGTCGCCGTCCTGCGCGGGGATGAGATTTCGGGCGCGGAGTTTTTCGGCAATGGCGGCGCGAAGTTCGGGAATGCCGGATGAGGGCGCGTAACGAGTCTTGTTCTCGTCGAGCGCTCGTTTCAGGGCTTCACGGATCGGCTCGGGCGTCGGCATGAACGGCTCACCGCCTTCAAACTGGTGGACCGTTGCGCCTTGATTTCGCAACTCCATGATGCGGTTGCGGAGCTTAACAATGTCTGAAAATCCGACCTCATCAAATCGCGATGCGAGGCGAAGAACCGTGGGCAAGGTTGTCACTGTTTGGATTCGTTCCTTCCGGTTTGTACGAGGGACAGCGGATTATATCGTGGCGATCATGGTGAGTCCAACGCGTTGACTTGGGGAGCTTGGTGTGTGGAACTTTGTGCTTTGTTTGCTCGCCAAAGGACCAAGCACAAAGCTCCAAGTACTAAGGTGATACTTTTAAGAAAAAGTTTTAAGTGAGGACGGCTAAGTGTAAGTATTGACACGTCAAATCCGCACGAGTAACATGCCGTTGTCGATGCAAGGGGCTGCTGGCAACTAACCAACGAGACATCGAGACTTTCCAACTTTTCGCAACGACCGCCCGACACCCGATACGAAGCCAGCTCAGTAGTTTTTCTTACTTGGCAATTAAGCGAATGAGCCGTCCCGCTGTAGCCATACCCGAAAAGCTGTTCTTCAAGATTGGCGAGGTTTGCGAACTCGCGGGCGTGCAGGCGCATGTGTTGCGCTACTGGGAGTCGGAGTTTTCGATGCTCGCGCCGCAGAAGAACCGCGCCGGGCAGCGCGTCTATCGCAAGCGTGATGTTGAGATGGCGCTGCGGATCAAGGAGCTGTTGTACGAGGACCAGTACACGATCGCGGGTGCGAAGAAGCGGTTGACGAATGAGTTGCGTGGCGGCGGGAAGTTGAAGGTTGTTGGGACCGACGACGATTCGGATTCGTCAGCGGTTTCAGTTTCGGAGCCTCCTTCTTTGTTTGCCGAGAATGAAGTTTCACCAGCGCCGCCGCCGTCTCCTCCTCCTGCGGATTACGTGCACAGCGTCGCGCCGCGGTCGGCTGAGGAGCGGCAGGGATTGAAACAGCTCGCTGCTGAGTTACGCGAGTTGTTGACGTTGCTCGAGCAGGAGAACCAGGGACGGGCCAAGTAATCCTCGAACCGTTCTTGGTCGTGCGTCGCTCGTTTGACAATTTTTCTTTGTCAGGATACTAACTCAGGGAGACGGGACGTGGCGCAGCCTGGTAGCGCGCACGCTTGGGGTGCGTGAGGTCGCGAGTTCGAATCTCGCCGTCCCGACCATTTCTATCAAGCATTTACGGCTGCCAGCTTTGGCAGCCGTTCTGCTGTTGTGGCAAAGTTGTCGAACAAAGCGTTCGCACGACGTTTCAGGACCCGGATACCTTACGTTATGTCCAACTCTGATCCATTTGACGATGAACCTGACCCCTGGGAAGTGACGTTCGAACGGGAACAGTTACACTTCGCCGCTCGGGATGGCCAGGTTGAAGATGTGAAACGGCTGTTGGCCGCCGGTTATCAGCCTAACGTTTTCGACGACCTGGGTAAGACGCCGCTTCACTACGCCGCCGAGGGTGAGCATCTGGAGGTGCTAAACGTTTTGCTCGCTGCCGGGGCGGACGTGAATGCACATGATGAACGAGTCATCGGCAATACTCCTCTGCGCGAGGTTGCCGCCACCTGTTCGTTTGACGTCGCGAAACTTCTCGTCGATGCAGGCGCAAATCCGACGCTTCCGGGCTGGATGCAGATAACCGCTCTCCATAAATCCAAGTCGCGGAAAGATGCTGAGGGATCCCGGGTCCATCAGTTGTTGGAACAGGCGGCGGTTCATTTCCGCGAGAGTGGGGATAGTCAGTAATCTTGTTCGGTGAAAAGTTGGATAAGTTAGAATCGCGAACATGACGCTCAATGAGACTCTCAAACAGCTAAAAGCGCTCGGCAACGAGAAGACGCGGACGCACAACACTAAATATGGCGCCGATGACAATCAGTACGGTGTCAAGCACGGCGACATCCGGGTGATCGCGAAGAAGATCGGTTCCAACCATGAGTTGGCTATGTCTCTTTGGGAAACCGGGAATGCTGATGCCCAGCTACTGGCGGCCCTCATGATTAAGCCAAAGAAGTTGTCAGCCGCAGAGATGGATCGGATGGTGCGGTCCATCAATTTTGCGCACGTGGCGGACTGGCTCATCAACTATGTTGTCAAGCAGCACGCTGACAAGGAGACTCTGCGCCAGGAATGGATGGCCTCGGACCAGCGTTGGGCTGCACGTGCCGGATGGAGCCTCACCGCCGGGCGAGTCGTGAGGAGTCCGGATGGGCTCGACGTTTCAGCACTCCTCGATCGCATTGAGTCTGAAATGGCACATGCCGATCCAGCGGTGCAGTGGACGATGAACAGCACCCTGGCGGAAATCGGAATTCACTTCCCCAAACTCCGCAAACGGGCGATCGCTATTGGCGAGAAGTTGGGAGTCTATCGAGACTATCCGGTTTCGAAGGGTTGCACGTCACCTTTTGCCCCGATATGGATCGACTTCATGGTGAGCCGCAAGGCTGAACGAAACACCACCGTATGAAGGACAAACTGACAGCAGCTATCGACGACGAGAATTCGGCGCAGTTCTACCATGGCACGAAGGCCGCGCTGAAGCCTGGGGATCTGATCGCGCCCGGATATAACTCCAACTTCGGTTCGAGGAAGCAGGCGGCCTACGTCTATCTAACCGCCACCCTGAATGCGGCCACCTGGGGCGCCGAACTGGCCCTCGGCGACGGACCCGGGAGGATCTACATCGTGGAACCGACCGGCCCGTTTGAGGATGACCCTAATCTGACGGACCAGAAATACCCGGGCAATCCGACGAAGTCATACCGCTCCCGCGATCCACTTCGTGTTACGGGTGAGATCACGGACTGGCAGGGTCACTCCCCGGAGGAACTCAAAGCAATGATGGACCACCTTGAGCGACTCAAGGAACAAGGAGTCGAGGCAATCGAGGACTGAGTCGGCCAGATGGACTTCGAAGTGGGAATATTTTCACGGATTACAATCGTCACTGGAATCCAATAGCTTGTACTTCGCGTCATTCAATTCATCATTGTTTTTCAGCGGCGCTTATCTCATCTTTGTCAGGAGAACTTCATGTACCTATACATCGGAACCAATGGTAGTGTAGCTGCGATTGATCCTCAGACCGGGAACGAGGTCTGGCGCACTGAACTGTCTTCCAGCGGCTTCTTCTCCTCCATGGGCGGGAGCGATGTGTGTGTGCTCGAACATGAGGGCCAGGTCTTTGCCGGTTCTAATGGATATGTTTTTGCTCTCGATGGAGCGACGGGAGATATCCTCTGGGAGAACGGCCTTGAGGGGATGGGACACAACGACGTGACACTGTCTATCGCCGGCAAGAGCATTCAGTTCGTGGCGACCCATACTCACACGAATACGTAAAACCCAGTCCTTTGGCGAAGATGATCTCTCGCATTTGCAACGGGCATAAAGTTGAGAAGCGCAGTAGATGGACGCTACGGTCATCAGGTTCACCACCGATCTCTTCGACGTAACGAAAGAACGTTCCAACGACATCAACCCGATCTACGGAGAGTCGCTGCTCCTGTGGCTGGCTGAGAAACTAAAGGGCGAAGTCGCGGCGCCTGAACCGCAGACAGAAGATTGGGGTTGGTACGTGGATATCGATTGGAAAGGTCGATCCTACATGTTGGGCGCGAGCGCGTCCGATGAAGAAAACGGGCAACGTGAGTGGGTGCTACAGATCGTCAAGCACCGAACGCTCAAGGAGCGCGTCCTGGGCAAGGAAAAGATGACCGCCGAAGATGAGTGTGTGGTCCACCTCCGCCGGCTGCTCGAGAATGAGAAAGCATTCTCAAATGTAAGCACTGACTGATCGTGGTCCAAACTGAGCGATCGTGAGTCAACCTCTTGCCGAACTTCTTGCTGCCGCGTTAACCTTCGAGCCCGGTTGTTTATCTGACACAAAGGAGAATCTCATGCGAACTCGTCGTTGGTCAGTTCTGCCTTGCATAGTCATTCTTATCTGCTCAGTTGTAGCCGTCGCCCAAACCCAAACTGCTGAGACCACGTCCCAGGCGTCTGATATTTCAGGTGATTGGACCGGCGCCTGGGGTGTTTACAGTCCGGCGCAGGGAACTACCCCGCCGAAGGACATTTGTAAACGTCTCGACGCGAAGGTGGAGAACAAAGACGGGAAATGGTTGGCCACCTTTGAAGGCGACTGCGGACGGCCGTACAAGTACAAGATCACGATGGAAGGACGGCAGGTCGGAAAAGTTGTCATGTTCAAGGGGACGACGGATCTTGGCGCGCAGGACGGCGGTGTCTTTGATTGGATAGGCCGTGCGAACGAGAAAGAGTTCGTTGGTTTCTTCACCAGCGCGTATTACACCGGGACCTTCAATCTCGCGCGGCCCGCCAAATAATCTCGAATGCAGCCTGACTCGTGATGAAAATAGACGTCTCAATCTCGTATGAAAACGGCTAACTGCACACGAGATCGGACCGGCCAAACGAACTTCACCGAGGACTCGCGTTTTAACGACGATATGCACGCCCCAATAATTTAAATGTATTTTGTTTGCAAACGGCGAGAGTAAAAATGAGCAAAGCTCTCTTAGGTACAGCGCTGGCGCGCCCCTTCATGCCGGCGAAGGATTTTGAATTGTCGAAGCGTTTCTACGAAGCGCTTGGCTTCGAGAAGGTTCTCGATGGCGAGGTCGCGATATTCAATGCGGGGTCGGGTGGGTTTATCTTGCAGCGTTACTTCCAGGAAGATTGGGCCAATAACTTCATGATGCAGCTCATGGTCGACGATCTCGACGCCTGGTGGGCCCATATCGAATCACTCGATCTCGCAACGAACTTCGGCGTGCCTCCACCGAAACCCCCAGCGATGCAACCCTGGGGACTTCGTGTCGCCTACGTGGTTGATCCCTCCGGCGTCCTTTGGCATATCGCGCAGCGATAGGCATTAGCGAGCTATTTTCTACCATGCTGGATCGGCCGGCGGACGATCAGCGCAACGCCCACGGTGAACAGGGCCGCCGTCACTATCGCGTAGCCGATTCCCGGCGCGACCGCGTCCCGGTAGCGAATGAAAACTTCGTGCAGCAGGTTAACCACGGCCAGGATAATCAAACACAAGCCAGCCATTTTATTTATGTCCATACCTTCTCCAGTCCGACGAGAATTTATCCGTTAGACATCAGACGTTAGAAAAAGTTCCCAGCTTAGAAGAAGTCTCCAGCCTCGCTGCTCTCGAGCTGCTCATCTTTTAGATCCGTGATCACGATCTTGGAACTCAGAGTTTTGTGAATCGGACACTTGTGGGCGATCTCCTGGAGACGCGTGAGTTGTTCGGGCGAAAGCGGGCCGGTGAAACTTACCGAGCGCTCGATGCGGTGAATGAAGCCTTCCTCGTCTTCGCAAGTTTGACAATCTTTCGCATGGATGCGGTTCTGCCGCAAGCGCACGGTGACGGTCTCGACGGGCCACTGTTTCCGCCGTGCGTAGAGTGTCACAGTCATCGAGATGCAACTGCCAAGCGCAGCCAGCACGAGCGTGTAAGGATCGGGACCGGCATCGTCGCCGCCGGCATTGGCCGGCTCGTCGGTCGTGAAAGTATGGCCCAGGCCGTAGCTAACTTCGTTCTGTAAGTTCGTTTTGGAAGTGACAACAACTTCGCTCATGATGAATACACTCCTCTAAGCTGGCGCTTGCGGTCGAATCGGCGCGCGGCTACACTCGCCTGCGTTCCATTCAACACGATCTCCGTGAGTAAATCTAATATAAATCTGTTTGAGGCCATTGCATGAAGATTCATGAGTACCAGGGAAAAGAGTTGCTGAGAAAGTATGGCGTGCCGGTGCCGCGTGGAATCGTGGCGCGCTCGCCGGAAGAGGCGTATCACGCCGCGAAGGAGTTGGGCGGTGAGATAGTCGTCGTGAAAGCGCAGATTCACGCCGGCGGACGCGGCAAAGGCGGCGGTGTGAAGTTGGCACGCAGTGCCGACGAAGCACGCGAGGTTGCGCAGCAGATGCTGGGCATGAACCTCATCACGCACCAGACCGGACCGGAAGGAAGGGAAGTGCGCGTGTTGCTGATCGAGGAAGGCTTGCCGATCGACAAGGAGTTTTATCTCGGCATCGTGCTCGATCGCGCGTCGGGCCGCCAGGTGTTTATGGCTTCGTCGGCAGGCGGCATGGACATCGAGGAAGTCGCCGCGAAGACTCCGGAAAGGATACTTAAAGAGACGATTGATCCCGCTGTCGGTTTTCAATCGTTCCAGGCACGCAAACTCGCTTTCGGTCTCGGACTGCCGCCGGCGCTCGTGGGCCAGGCCGTGAAGTTTATGCAGTCGCTCTATTTGGCGTACGAACAGATGGACGCTTCGCTGATGGAGATCAATCCGTTTCTCTTGACGAAAGACAACCGGCTGATCGCGCTCGACGCGAAGGTCAACTTCGACGACAACGCCCTCTTCCGTCACAAAGACTTTCTCGATCTGCGCGACTTGAACGAGGAAGAGCCGCTTGAGATCGAGGCGTCGAAGTTTGATCTCAACTACATCAAGCTCGACGGCAACATCGCGTGCATGGTTAACGGCGCGGGCCTCGCGATGGCGACAATGGACATCATCAAACTCGCCGGCGGTGAACCTGCAAACTTTCTCGACGTCGGCGGCGGCGCTTCGCAGCAACGCGTCGAAGCAGCGTTTCGCATCCTGTTGGCGGACGAGAACGTGAAAGCGGTTTTGATCAACATCTTCGGCGGGATCGTGCGTTGCGACATGGTGGCGCGTGGCGTCGTCGAAGCGGCGCGGAACCTGAATATCGACGTGCCGGTCGTCGTGCGGCTTGAAGGCACGAACGTCGAAGAAGGCCAGCGCGTGATTCGTGAATCGGGGATGAACTTCACCGTCGCAACAGGCATGCAGGACGCAGCCGAGAAGGTTGTCGGTCTCGCGGCGTAACTTTGGAGGTCCGTTTTGGCAAGTATCGAATTCTGGGGCGGCGTCGGGACTGTTACCGGATCGAAGTATTTGGTGGAGTCAAACGGTTCGCGGGTGCTGGTCGATTGCGGTCTGTTCCAGGGGTTCAAGGAACTGCGCGAGCGCAACTGGCAGGAGCCGCCGTTCGATCCGCGCGCGCTCAACGCCGTGCTCATCACGCACGCGCATATAGACCACACCGGTTACCTGCCGCGACTCGTCAAGCAGGGCTTTAATGGTCCAGTTTACTGTTCGCGGGGCACGGCGGATTTGTTGAAGATACTTCTGCCCGACTCCGGACGGTTGCAGGAAGAAGACGCGGACTTTCGTAACCGGCACAACCTGACGAAGCACAAACCGGCGTTGCCGCTCTACACCGAGAAAGATGCGTACGCGTCGCTGGAACTGCTGGAACCGGTCGATAACACTGGTGAGTCGCTCGAAGTGGCGCCCGGGATTCGCGCCGGGTTTCGTGTCGCGGGTCATATTCTCGGATCGAGCCTCGTGCTGCTCGAATTGGACCACCCCGGCCGTCGCGTGCTTTTTTCAGGCGACCTGGGCCATTACGATCAACCGATCATTCGCGATCCGGTTCCACCGCCTTCGTGTGACTATCTCCTCGTCGAATCGACGTATGGCGATCGATTGCACGATCCGGAGGATCCGAAGATCGCCCTCGCGCGGATCATCAACGATGCCGCGCATCGCGATGCGCCGGTGTTGATACCGGCATTCGCGGTCGGGCGCACGCAGGAGATCGTCTACCTGATTCGCGAACTCGAAGATGAGAAGGCGATTCCGGTGTTGCCGGTGACCGTCGACTCGCCGATGGCTGCTGCGACAACCGCAGCTTACGCAAAACGTACCGAGGAACATGACGAAGAGTACGCCAGCGTTTTGCGGCAACAGAGACATCCGTTGCGGACGCATTCGATGATGACGGCTTCGTCGCGGCAGGAGTCGAAGAAGTTAAACGACGCCGAAGGCGCGCGCGTGATCGTCAGTGCTTCCGGGATGATGACTGGCGGGCGTGTGTTGCATCATGCGATGAGACTGGCGCCGAATCCCGAGGCGACGATCGTCTTTGTCGGGTTTCAGGCGGCAGGGACGACGGGACGGCGGATACAGGACGGCGAACCCGAAGTAAAGATCATGGGCCAGTGGATACCGGTTCGTTGCCGCATCGCGAAGATCGGCGGTTTCTCCGCGCATGCTGATTACGGTGAAGTGTTGAAGTGGTTGGAAGGGATGGAGTCAGGCATTCCGAGCCGGACGTTTTTAACCCACGGCGAACCGGAAGCCGCGAGCGCGATGGCCGGGCATATTAAAGAACGGTTCGGTTGGAACGTACACGTGCCGCAGTATGGCGAACGGTTCGAACTCGAATAAGGCGCGGATTTAGTTCGGTTGATCTGTGGCTTGTGGCTGCCGCGCGGCTCTGATCGTAGCGACGACAGCGGCGCGCACTGCTAATTGCGGCGAATCCACGGGTGGCAGTTTCAACACGGCGACAAATCGCTTCTTGTCTCCCTGTTGATCTCTCCAGGCGTACGCGGTATCGGTCTGCGGGTGTCCACTTACTTTGAATACAGACACCTCGCCGTCCCACATCGTCCGCCCCTCGAACTCTTCAACAACCTCAATCGTTTCCACATACTCCGACTCCAACCCATGCAGGCGCCGGATCGCATCACGCAGTTCTTCCAGGTAGTCCATAGGCGCTAAAAATAGCAGAGAAGTATTACGAGTGAAAATGGAGTAGACTCTCTTGGCCGATTTATGGAGACATCTGATACAGATCGATTGCGCGAGTGGGTTCAGAATTGGAAAGTGCTTGGCCCTGAGCTTGAACGTTTGCGCCGCGAACGAATTCGTTCGGCGAGCACACCAGACGCGATAAGACAGTTCGATTTGGCTTTCAAAGCAGCGATCCGAAACACTCCTCCTCGCACAACCTCCGGCCTGATTGAGTTCCAACGGTTGTTGCGCAAGCTTCCGCGAAAATGATCGATCTAATCACCGAGGCGCGAGCGTTTCAGACCTACTGCGAAGGTTTGAATTGGAAGTTCTGCTTTATTGGCGGTTTGGCTCTACAGCATTGGGGCGAACCACGTCTGACTCGTGATGTTGACGTTGCGATTCTTGCAGGGTTTGGCTTAGAGCTTGAGTTTGCTTCGGCGATTCTCCAAGTCTACAAACCGAGACTTCCCGACGCAGCCGCCTTTGCTCAACAACACAGGGTACTGCTCGTGAAGACGAACTCCGGAATCGATTTCGATGTGTCTCTGGCTGCGTTGCCTTTTGAAGAAAGAATGATCGACCGTAGCAGGAACGTAGAGTACCTGCCGGGTGTGGAGTTGCGCATCTGTTCGCCCGAGGATCTTATCGTTCTAAAGTCCTTTGCCAATCGAACCCAGGATTGGCAGGACGTTTCCTCGGTTATAACAAGACAGGGCGTCGCCACTCTGGATTGGGATTACATTTTGTCGAGCCTGGAGCCTTTAGTAGCTCTCAAACAAGAACCGCAGATATTAGAACGGCTCAGTAATCTGCGGTCTACGGGGAACACTTAGCACGTCCTAACATTAAATACCTTCGTCATTAATGAGTGGTTCAAAGGTTTACGGTTTTTGGTAGTGTCTTACTTTCACTCGGCGTTCTCTGGGTCGCTCTGAGATCTCTGCGTAAACACTGACTTCCAAATATTTAACGCAGAGTTCACCGAGGAACGCAGAGAACGCAGAGCCAAAATAAGACACTACCCGGTTTTTACCTCGCTTTGCCCATCTCGCCGCCGTTGCTATACTCCCGCTTTTCCATCCTGAGCCATTGATCTAGAGGAGCCATCATCGTTGAGTGTGCTAGTCGATAAATCTACCCGCCTCGTCGTGCAGGGTATTACTGGGAAAGAGGGAACGTTTCATACCAAGCAGATGGTTGAGTATGGGACGAATGTGGTCGGTGGCGTCACGCCGGGAAAGGGCGGGACGACCCACGAGGGAATTCCCGTTTTCAATACGGTTGCTGACGCGGTAAAAGACGCAGGCGCGAATGCGACCGTGATTTACGTCCCACCGTCATTCGCTGCGGACGCAATCATGGAAGCCGCTGATGCCGGCATTCCCGTCATCGTGTGTATCACCGAAGGCATTCCCACACTCGACATGGTCCGGGTGAGGGAATACCTCAGCGACAAACCCGCGTCTCGACTCATCGGTCCAAACTGTCCGGGCATCATTTCTCCCGGCAGGTGCAAGATCGGAATCATGCCGGGCCATATTCATCGCGAAGGACCGATCGGCGTCGTTTCGCGTTCCGGAACGCTGACGTATGAAGCCGTCGGTCAACTGACCGCGCTGGGCCTGGGCCAATCGTCGGCGATCGGAATCGGCGGCGATCCGATTGTCGGCACGACGCACGTCGATGCCCTAAAACTCTTCCAGGCAGACGACGAAACGACAGGCATCGTCATGATCGGCGAGATCGGCGGCACCGCCGAAGAAGAAGCAGCGGCCTACGCGAAAAAGCACGTGACGAAACCGATCGTGGCCTTTATCGCAGGACAGACCGCGCCGCCGGGAAGACGCATGGGCCACGCAGGCGCGATCATCGCCGGTGGTAAAGGCACGGCCGCGGAAAAGATGAAGGCGCTGGAAGACGCCGGTATTCACGTCGTCAAGTCGCCTGCTGATATTGGTAAGGCAATGAAGGAAGCAATCTAACAACGTAAACACGAGAACATGTCAAATCTAACTTTCGGAATCATCAAACCTGACGCAGTAGCCGCCAAACACACTGGCTCGATCATTCAAAAAATTCTCGATAACGGATTCAATCTCCGCGGACTGAAACTGATCCACATGACGCGCACGGAAGCGGAAGGCTTTTACGCCGTGCATCGCGAACGACCGTTCTTTGCCGGCCTCGTGGAGTTTATGTCGAGTGGACCATGCGTCGTCATGGCGCTCGAAAAAGAAGGCGCAGTCAAAGCCTGGCGCGACCTGATGGGCGCAACCGATCCAGCGAAGGCCGACGCGGGCACGTTGCGTAAAGAGTTCGGCGGCTCACTCGGCGAAAACGCCGTCCACGGTTCGGATTCAGACGAAAACGCGGCCATCGAGATCGCGTACTTCTTCAGCCGTCTCGAACTCGTCTAAAGCTACACGAATGAAATACTGCCCCCAGTGCAACAGACAATACACTGAAGCCTGGCTTACTTTCTGCACGAACGACGGTTCGCTCTTGAGAGACGACCTGTCGCCGCCTGCCGATCCGAATTGGGATCCGCGCATCCGTCCTGCTAGCGTCGAAGATCCGTCAGAACAACAAACACAGTGGCTGCCGCGCGATCGTCCCGATCCCGGCGGCTGGGTGGCGCCCGACGAGCGACCGCCGATGCCGGGGCCCTGGCAACCGGCCGCCGCGCCCGCTCCGCTGCGCGTGAATCCCAACGCGTCACCGCATCCGATGTCGATCGCGTCGTTGATCTGTGGCGCGCTTGCCCTGATCTTCGGCTTGATCTGTTCGATCCCGATTCCCGCGATTTTGGCGGTGATCTTTGGCTTCATCGCGCTGTCGCAGTTAAAGGGGAGACCGACTCAGCCGAGCAAGGGGTTGGCAATTGCCGGAATAATCATGGGCGGCCTCAGCCTGGCATGGTTCGTCTTGTGGATGATTTGGCTGATTCTGGCAATCGCGTTTGGGTGAAGTTGCGCCGTAGTTTAGAATTTCGGCGTAATGAAACGTTGTCCTAGTTGCAACCGGACCTACTCCGATCCGAACCTTGGTTTTTGTGTCGAGGACGGAACTCCGCTCGTCGAGATTGCTGACGACGAGTCGACGATCGTCCAGGCATATCGTCCGCCCAGCGCGTATGTTCCGCCCGCGGAGCAAAAGCGGCGGCGAGCGTGGCCGTGGGTGCTGGGGATCGTCGGTGCGTTTGTTCTGGGTGTAGTGGGACTGATGATCGCGGGGGCGATCTTCCTGCCGCGAATGGTGCGGCAACGTGACGTTCGGCCTCCCGTCACAACCACTGATAACACGAATCATACGGAAACGAGCCCGAATGTCGACGCGCCACCGCCCACAAACGAAGACCAGGTGCTCGCGCAACTGACTGCAATCGAGCACGAGTGGACCGCCGCGAACCTGAATGCCGACAAGCAGAAGCTCGAACAAATTCTCGCCGACGATTATGTCGACAACTCCGGCGAGAACGGCTCGTTTCAGGGCAAGACGCAGTACCTCGCCAGCGTCCAGCGCAACACGCAGGTTGAGCGGTGGGAGCTTGACGATCTAAAAATACGTCTCGCAGGCGATCGCGCCACGTTGACGGGAAAGATCAAGTACGTGCTTCCCGACGGCGATCGCGAGTTTGATTTTGTTGATAAGTTTGTCTGGCGGAACGGACGCTGGCAGGCGACCGGTTCCGAAGTTAAGGGAAGGGAATGAGCTTTGAGCTTTGTACTTAGAGCTTTGTACGCTAAACAACCAAGCACAAAGTACAAAGTACAAAGCTCATAACAACACATGTCAATCATCACTGACGTTATCGAGTCGACCAAGGCGATCATCCAGGGCATGGGCGTGACTTTGTCCTATATTCCGAAGCGGAAGTGGACGGTCCAATATCCCGACGAGCCGGTGACGGTGCAGCCGCGTTATCGCGGGCAGCACCTGTTGCACGTCGACGAGTTGGGCCGCGAAAAATGCGTCGCCTGCTATTTGTGCGCGGCTGCCTGTCCTTCGGAATGTATTTACATCGTCGCCGCGGACGATCCGCGTCCGGCCGAGGAGCGAACCGGCGTCGACGAACGTTACGCCGCCGTGTATAACATCGACTACGGCCGTTGCATCTTCTGCGGCTACTGCGTCGAAGCGTGTCCCAAAGACGCGATCACGCATGGTTACAATTTCGAGCTTTCAGTTTACAGTCGCGCAGATCTCCTCAAGACAAAAGACGATCTGCTGATCACCAAACAACTACAGTCAAAGAACTACCGCGTCGCGCTGTCTCACGAAGATGTCGACTCGGAGTACAAAGAAGTCTGAGATCTCAGATTTGAGATCTTAGATCGTAGATGAGCAATCGCGAGTTTCATTATCGATGGAAGTTTGATCTCAAATCGAGCCCCGAGCGGCTGTGGCCCTTCATTGCCGACACCAACCGGTTCAACCGCGACACAGGCGTTCCCAAGATCGACGTCGAGAAGGAAGAAGTGCGGCGGCCGAATGCGCGTCGCAAGGTGCGGTTGTCTATTTATGGAATGCCGCTGGAGTGGGAAGAGCAGCCGTTTGAATGGGTCAAGCCTACGCGGTTCGGGATCGAACGCGTCTACAGCAAGGGGCCGATGGCGCGTTTGCGGGTGCGGGCTGAGTTGAACGAGAAGCCTGACGGCGGCACCGATCTCACGTATGAACTTTGGGCCACGCCACGCAACCTGATCGGCTCGATCGCGATACCTTCGCAAGTGAAGTTCATGATTGAACCGAGGTTCCGGTCGGCGATCATGGAGTACGACCAGTTGGCAGTCACTCCGGGACTCGCCATAGTTCCGCGCGATCCGGACACGTCGCTTTCCTCGTTCGATCTGGCGCGCTTGCAGTCGCTCCATCAAAAACTGATCGATTCGATTGCCGATACCGATCAAGCGGATCAAAAACGCGCGATCGCCGATCGACTGGCTAACTTTATCGAGCATGCCGACGATTTCGACGTCTCGCGTATTCGCGCTTACAACCTTGCGGACAACTGGCGCGAGTCGCGCCGTCTTGTGCTCGAGATGTGTTTGCGCGCGACGCGGATCGGTTTGCTCGACTTCAAGTGGGACTTGCTTTGTCCGATGTGTCGCGGGCCGCAGGAGTCGCCCGGTTCGTTGAAAGACATCAACCCGCACGTACATTGCGAAGCGTGTCAGATCGATTTCACTGTCGATTTTGATCGCTACGTCGAGTTGACGTTTCATCCGAACGCTGCGGTGCGGCGTGTTCAGGTCGAATCGTATTGTGTTGGCAGCCCGCAGTCGACGCCGCACGTGGTCGCGCAGCAGCTTCTGCCGGCCGGCGACAAGCGCGAGTTGATGCTGCCGCTCGAACCGGGCCGCTATCGTTTGCGCACGCACGATCTTCCGGGTTCACAGGAGTTGATCGTCTCGGATGACGGCGAGAAATCCGTCGAGGCTTCGGTAACAAATGAAGGCATGGGCCATCAACCTTTGCACGTCGCGGAAAACTTTTCGCTGACACTCGAAAACAACACCGTCGCCGAACAGCTCGTGATGCTGGAGCGCATGGCCTGGACCGACCAGGCGACCACCGCCGCAGAAGTGACGGCGTTGCAAATGTTCCGCGACCTGTTCTCCAGCGAAGCACTTCGTCCCGGCGAACAGATCTCAGTCGGCACGTTGACGGTTCTATTTACCGATTTGCGCGATTCGACAAAGTTGTATCGAGAGATCGGCGACGCGACGGCGTTTGGCCGGGTAATGAACCATTTCGACGTGTTGCGAAAATCGATCACGGAACGCGACGGCGCGATTGTGAAAACGATTGGCGATGCAGTGATGGCAGTCTTTCGCAGTGCTGCCGATGGCGTGAGCGCGATGCTCGAAGCACAGCAATCGCTCGCGAATCCGCCGGAAGGTGTAATGCCGCTCAAGTTGAAAGCCGGTTTGCACACCGGGCCATGCATCGCCGTGACGCTCAACGATCGACTCGACTATTTCGGTTCGACAGTCAACATGGCCGCGCGGCTCGAAGGACTCTCGACCGGCAGCGACGTTATAATCTCGCGCTCTGTTTTCGAAGACCGGAAAGTTCGCGAATTGCTCGAGTCGCAAAATTTGACGGCAACGGCATTCGACGCGATGTTGAAGGGATTTGAAGACGAAGCCCACTTGTGGAGAATCAGTTCAAAACAGGAATGACACCGATCTTAGCAGCGCAGGAAGTTTCGAAGATCTACCAGATGGGGGCCAACAGCGTCACCGCTCTCGATAACGTATCGATCGAGATCGGCGAAGGCGAGTTTGTCGCGATCCAGGGAACATCGGGATCGGGCAAGTCGACGTTGCTCAACATGCTCGGCGGGCTCGATCATCCATCCAAAGGCGAAGTGTACTTTGCGTCGAAGCCGCTTGGACCATTCACCAAGCGAGAGATGGCGCGATACCGCCGTTTCTCGGTGGGCATGATTTTTCAGAACTTCAACCTGATACCCACGATGACGGCACGCGAAAATGTTTCGCTGGCCCTTGCGTTTGGCGGATTGCGCGGGCAGCAACGGCGCACGCGTTCGAGTGAACTATTGGCGCGCGTTGGTCTCGGCGATCGCCTGACGCACAAGCCTTCGGAGCTTTCCGGCGGCGAGCAACAACGCGTCGCGATCGCGCGCGCGCTCGCAAACAATCCGAAGGTGTTACTGGCAGACGAACCGACCGGAAACCTCGACTCGATTCGCGCGCACGAACTGCTCGGCTTGTTGCGCGATATGGTCAACCAGGATTCGTTGACGATCCTGATGGTCACGCACGATCAGGAACTTGCCAACAGCTTCGCGGATCGGATTGTGTTTATGAAAGATGGAAAAGTTGTGCTTTGAGCTTTGTACTTTGAGCTTTGTATTTCGCGTAACCAAGTACCAAGTACCAAGCACAAAGTACAAAGCTCAAAGCTCTATTCAGTGAGGACGTTTAAAATGCCCAACCCCGCTAGCCAAATGACTCTCGAGGGCCTGCGATCGGTCCCGCTTTTTGCTTCGCTGGACGACGAGGCCGCGACGGAGTTACGCGATCTGCTTTCTGAGAAAGTAGTGCCGCAGAACACGCGTCTCTTCAATCAGGGAGACAAGGGCGATTCGATGTATCTGATCGAAAGCGGGCGGGTGCGGATCAGTATTCGCGACGACGACAAGCAGGAGTTGACGCTCGCCGAGTTGGCCCAGGGCGACTTCTTCGGCGAGATGGCGATCATCGACGGCCGCCAGCGCTCGGCCGACGCGCGCGTGCTTGAAGATGCGCGACTCGCGATTCTCTCCCGCGCCGACTTCCTCCGCTTTGTGCGCACCAAGCCCGACGTCGCGCTCGAGATGCTCGCCGCTTTGACGGATCGCTTGCGGCGGACTGACGAATTGTTGCGTTCGCGCGTTACGAAAAACGTGAACGAAGAAGAAAAAGCGCGTTTGACGATCGCCGACCGGGCGGCCGACATGATTGCGGAGTTTGGCGGAAGCTGGAAGTTCATCGGCGTCTCCATCGGGCTGATAATCTTTTGGATTATCTTCAACTCGTTTTTGCTGTCACGCGGTGTAGATCCCGCTCCATATCAAATGCTGAATCTCGCGCTGGCGATCATCGCCGGCATGCAGGCGCCGATCATCATGATGTCGCAAAATCGCCAGGGCGAAAAAGATCGTCTGCGCGCCGATCTCGACTACCAGGTGAACCTGAAAAACGAGCTCTCGCTGGCGGAAGTGTTGCGTCGTCTCGACGTGCTCGAAAGCGAACGTTTACCGAAACTCATCAGCGATCTAAAACCCACCACGGACAAATAATGATCAAAGCCATCTTCTTCGACTTCAACGGCGTCATCATCGACGACGAAACGATCCAGATGAAAGCCTATCAGCAGGTGTTGCGCGGCCACGACATCGAGCTGACTGAAGAGTGGTACTTCGACGCGCTCGGCATGGACGATCGCACCTTTGTGCGCGCAATGTTCGAGCGCGCAAAGAAACCTTTGAGCGATGCGGTGTGGCAGTCAGTGTTGGCGGAAAAGACCGGCCACCATCGGAAGATGATCGAGGATCAACTGCCGATCTTTCCCGGCGTGATCACGTTTCTCAAAGCGACCTCGCGTCACTTCTCACTCGGTCTCGTAAGCATGGCCAACAAAACCGAGATCGGATACGTGTTTCAGCGCGCTGGATTGATGCCACTCTTTTCGGTCGTCATCACTGCGGAAGATGCTTCGGCGTGCAAACCCGATCCCACTTGTTATGTGACGGGCCTGGCGAAGTTGAATGCCAAACGGCAACACGAGCGTCTGTTGCCTTTGTTGCCTGGTGAATGTTTGGCGATTGAAGATTCGCCTCCGGGAATTCAGTCGGCGCGCGCGGCAGGCATGCGAACGCTCGGCGTCACGAACACTGTTTCTGAAGCAGCACTGCGTGCGGCCGGAGCCGATGTCGTCACCGCGAGCCTGGCGGATTGGACCGTCGATTCGGTTAAATTGGTTTTTTGAGCTTTGAGCTTTGTGCTTGGTCTTTGGTTTTAGGTCTTAGGTCTTAGGTCTTTGGCCACTAAGCTAAGACCCAAGACCAAAGCACAAAGCACAAAGCTCAAAGCTCAAAGCACAAAGCACAAAACGTATGAGCATCTGGGACATCCTTCATCTCGCGCTGCGAAATCTGCGACAGGCCAAACTGCGCGCCACGCTCACGACCATGGGCGTGATCGTCGGCACGGCTGTGATCGTCACGATGGTGTCGTTTGGTCTGGGCTTGCAGAGCAACATGCTCGAGCGTTTCAAAATGCTCGATCTGTTCAATGAGATCCAGGTGTTTGGCCGCGGTCTCAGCAGTCTCGTCGGACGTGGACCACGCGATGAAGGCGACCGGAGCAGCCGGCGCGAGCGAAACGCCACTCGCATTCTCGACGATGCGGGTATCAAGGAGATCGCGGCCATTCCCGGCGTCATGTACGTCGAACCGAGCGTGGCGTTTGGCGCTTTCGTTCGCCTGAACGACAAGGTGCTCACGCAAACGGTTGGTGGCACAAACGTGCCGAATGAGTCGTCACGTTTTCAGCATTTTGCTGCCGGTCGCATGATCTCTTCGTCAACGGCGGAAGAAGCTGTCGTTACCGAACGTTTCATTCGCGACTTCGGCTTCGCAAATCCCGCCGACGCTGTCGGGAAGACGCTCGAATTGCTCGCCCCGCCGGATGAAAACAAAGACGAGGAAGAAGAGACGCCAAACTTCTTTGGCATACCTTTGGACGACCCGGGACTGGATGAATCGAATGTTGTCGAAGTGCGGCGGTTCACGATCGCGGGTGTGTTGGGTGAACTGAAGGAGGGCGCCGGGCAGGGTGGGTTGCGGGGAATGATGCCGGGGGCGCGCGTCTACATACCGCTGGACGTGGCCCACAAGTGGAACATCACGCATCGTGGTCCAATGAGCCAGGTGGCCCTCGCGTTGGCGCGCCAACAGGGAAATCTCGGCGAAGGACAGAACGAAGGATATGACGCGGCGGTTGTGCGGGTTACTGATCCGGTTCACTTGACCGAAGTGCGTTCGCAGATCACGGCGCTTGGGTTTGGAAGTTTTTCCATTGTCGACGAACTGGACCAGATCCGGCTCGTGTTCTTGATTATCGACTCGGTGCTGGGATTGCTGGGTGGAATCTCGTTGCTGGTCGCGTCGTTTGGCATTGCGAACACGATGATCATGTCGATCCTCGAACGCACGCGCGAGATCGGGATTATGAAGGCAATCGGCGCAGAGGATCGCGAGATCAAATTGATCTTCTTCGTCGAAGCAGCGGTGATTGGATTGACTGGCGGGGTTGTAGGCGTATTGCTGGCGTGGGGAATCGACGGTATCGCCAATCGTCTCGCCTATCGTTTCATCCTCAAACCGCAGGGCGCAACATTCGTCGACTTCTTCTCGATCCCAGCCTATCTGTCAATCGGCGCCATTCTCTTCGCCCTATTGATCTCGATCGCCGCCGCCTTGTACCCAGCGTCCCGCGCCGCACGCATCGATCCGGTCCGTGCCCTCCGGCACGATTAGGAGACGGGGAAGAAGGGGAGACGCGGGGACGGGGAGACGGGGGGACGCGGAGAGGGCCGGGCGCTTAGTAACTATCGAATCGCAAGCTCGTGTTCCCGTGTTTAAGCGTACGCGCCGCCTCATCTCCGCGTCCCCCCTTCTCCCCGTCCCCCCTTCCGCTTTCAGCCCGCCAGCGCAGTACCGCAGCGATTACAGAATCGCGCCGAGATGTCTTTCTGCGTTGCGCCGCATGAGGGGCAACTGCGTCCGACTTTCAGGTTAGCGCCGCACGAGGAACAGAAATCCGAGCCGGCCACATTCGCTGCGCCGCAGGTGCCGCAACGGCCCGGCAACGGGGGCACGTAGCCGCCTGCTTTGCGCCCGATGTGATCTTCGATTATCTTCCACGCGTCTTCCGTAAGTCTGTATTGCCAGTAAGCACCGAGGGCGGCGAGCGCGAGCAGCGGCGCGAAAACGATCGCGCCGACAGCAGCCACCGCGGCCTTGTCGAACCACTTTTGCATTCCGATTTCCACGCGCGTGCCGCCCGGCTCGGGTGTGATATTGATCGTGAGAGCAGAAGAGAGACCAGTCAGGTCACGCAGTGTGTTCGACTTGCGCGCCTGCACGACGGTGGTGGTAGAAACCTGGAATGTTTGCACTTCATATTCGCTGTCAAACAAGTCCCGCAGTTCCGCCGTCAACTGAGAAATGTCGGCTTCCACGCCCGGATAATATCTGCTGTCCATTTAGCGGCTTCCTTTCGCTGCTGTCTTGTCGCTGGTAAACGATACTAATATGAAACTTGTTCTAACTCTATCGCTCATCACAACCATTCTGCTGTCATCACCTGCCGCGCTCGCGCAAAACGCGCTTGATGGCTTCTCCGCCGAACGCGCCGTGGTCCAACGACGCCGGGAAGAACAGTTCCGCGCAGTGCCCGTGCCGAACTCCGCGCGCGAACATCTGCGCATCCTGACGCGCGAACCGCACATCGCCGGCACTAAGGAAGACTACGCGACCGCGATCTACGTGCGCGATCAGTTGCGCAGTTACGGCATCGCGGTCGAGTTGAAGGAGTACGACGTTTGGCTCAACTATCCCAACGCGCCGAGCATCGTCGAGTTGATCACGGCGCGCCGCCAGCGGCTCAACATCAACGAACCCGTCGTTCCCGGTGATCCGACTTCGTCGCATCCGCTGATCTCGCCACTCTTCAACGGCTACAGCGCGAGCGGCGACGTGACCGCGCCGGTGGTCTATGCGAACTATGGTCTGCCTGACGATTACGACGCGTTGCAGCGAGCGGGCGTCGACGTCAAAGGCAAGATCGTGGTTGTTCGTTACGGCAACTCGTTTCGCGGAGTGAAAGCAAAGGTCGCGGAAGATCGCGGCGCGATCGGTTGCATCATCTACTCCGATCCCGCCGACGACGGTTACATGCAAGGCGATACTTATCCGAAAGGTCCGTGGCGTCCGGGCGCGTCGGGCCAGCGTGGTTCGGTGCAGTATCTTTTCGATTATCCCGGCGATCCGTTGACTCCCGGACGTCCGGCGATTCCCGGCGTGCCGCGCTTGAAGCCCGAAGAAGCGACGGACCTCATGCGCATCCCCGTGCAACCGATCTCTTACGACGCCGCGAAAGCGATTCTGTCGATTTTGAAAGGCCCGGTTAGACCACGTGGTTTTCAAGGCGGACTGCCGTTCGCTTATCACCTCGGCGGGACCAACGACGTGAAGCTCCGTTTGAAGACGGACATGGATTACAAGATCCGCAAGATCTGGAACGTCGTCGGCCGCATTGACGGAAACGAAGAAAAGGATCGCTGGGTCATTCTCGGCAATCATCGCGACGCGTGGGTGTTTGGCGCAGTCGATCCAAACAGCGGCACGTCGGCGATGTTGGAAGTCGGTCGCGGTCTGGGCGAGTTATTGAAACAGGGTTGGAAACCGCGTCGCACGATCATCTTTTGCAGTTGGGATGCGGAGGAGTATGGGCTGATCGGTTCGACTGAGTGGGCCGAAGAGTTGGCGCCGGAGTTGAGAGAGAAGGCGGTTGCTTATTTGAATCTCGACGTGGCGGTTGCTGGTCCACATTTCGGCGCGTCGTCAGTGCCTTCGTTGTGGAAGCTGATGCGCGCGGTGACGCGTGACGTGAAAGATCCGAAGACGGGAAAGACTGTTTATCAACAGTGGCAGGATCGCTCGCGTGAAGGCCGGCCGGAAGGCGCTCCGAACACGGAGGCGCGTATTGGCGCACTCGGATCGGGTTCTGACTACACGCCGTTTCTGCAACACCTCGGCATTCCGTCGACCGACATGGGATTCGGTGGCGACTACGGCGTCTATCATTCGTCTTACGACTCGTTTTATTGGATGGACAAGTTTGGCGATCCCGGGTTTGTTTACCACGTGGCGGCGGCGCAGGTCTGGGGCACGCTGGCGTTGCGGCTTGCGGACGCCGATGGGTTGTCGTTTGACTACACGGATTACGCGAACCAGGTTCGCGACTTTTTCGCGGAGACGATGCGCCTCGCGCGTATTCGCAATCTCACGAATACGTTTGACGAGAAGTCGATGAATGAAGCGATCGAAGATTTTGCGAAAGAGGCGGAGCGGGTTGAGAAGCTTCGACGCGACGCTGTGCAGGATTCGGAGCGCGAGAAACTGCGGCGGATCAACGATGCGTTGATTCAGACGGAACGACAGTTAATCGATTCGCGAGGATTGCGTGGACGCGTGTGGTACAAGCACCAGATCTACGCGCCCGGTTTTTACACGGGCTATGCTGCCCAACCGTTAACGGATTTCAGGCAAGCGCTTGACGATCGCAATGGCGCGAATGCAAAAGAGTCGCTGGAACGAATCGTTCAGGCGATCAAACGCGCCACGACGACGTTGAAACAAGCTCGCGATTGAGCCACGAAGAGGCACAAACGAGGACACAAAAGGCACAAACCAAACCCGCAATCACACGGGTTCTTACTTTGCCTTTTGTGTTCCTCGTTTGTGCCTCTTCGTGGCTATTTCTCGTTCTTCTTCGCCTTCTTGTCGACTTCCGGCGGCAGCTTGTTGGCGGCTTCGAGGATTGATTGGGCGTCTTCGTTTAGTAGTTCGAGACTGGCGATTTCGGCGTCACTCTTGGCTTCGGTGCGCAGCGGCTTCAGTTGTTCCATGATGCTCGTCACGGACGCCGCCAGCTTGCGGAGGGCTTTCGGAATCAGTGGATTTCGTTCGTCACGAGAGCTGACGTCGTCTATGTTCGTGATCGCTTCGTCGAAGATCCGCCCTATGTCTCCCACCAACTCGAAACGCGATCCGGTTGGCAGTTCACCCCAACGCTCAGAGTCTTTCTTTAACTGTTTCGCATTGGCGGCGGCCGTGCCGTTGATCACCATCACTCGCCGTTCGGCAGCTTTGATGAACACGTCAATACGTTTGTCGAGTATCTGAGCTTCTTTGACGAGGTCGACTTCCTGCTGCGTGAGATGATCGCGTTTCTGAAAAGCTGATGCAGGAAAGATTAAGAACAACAGGAGCGAAAGACAGAGCAAGGTGCGGGTCATCATGGCTGATCACTCTTTGGCGATGGGGTTGGGGTTGGGGAATCTTTGGGTTTCTCGTTGCGCTTTTCTGCTTCCTTCTTCGGCTCGCGCACGACGGTATGACCGTAGAATGAATTGAGCGCTTCAGTGCGGCCTTCGCGGGCGAACTCTTCGACTTTCTTTATCCAGACAGCATGTTCGAGCGGCGTCTCGCGGCGCATCGTCGTCAAGCGTGGTCCATGGGAGCGCAGGGCGAGTTCGAGTCGTTTATATAAGTCACGGGTCTTATTGCTGTCGCGCTTCATTGTGGCCATGAATTCAAGCGCGTCGTCGATCAGCGCCTGGTAGCTACCCACTTCAGCGCCGGCCGCTTCGTAATTGCCCTGCCTGGTGAATTGTTCGGCGCGCGTCAGCCGGGCCGCTGATAACTCAATCGTTTGCCGGACTCGTCCTTTCGAGTCTCCCGCCTGATCGATCTGCGTGCGTTCTTCTTTAGTGATGAGCCGGATTGGTGGTGGTGCGGTGAGCGGAGTTGGCGACGGTTGCGCCTCCTGCGCCTGCGCGGCCGGGGCATAGACGAAACCGATCAACAATAATGTCCACAGTAATCTCATCGCGGCTTCTTCTTCGCGCCCTCACCCAATTGAATCTGGCGTCGCAATGACGGTAGTCGCAGCTTAACTTTATCTATCTCGAGCTGATTGGTTTTGGCATCAGCCGCTGCGAGAAACTTTTCGTACGATGCGAGTGCTTCCGGGTATTCTCCAAGATAATCGTGCGACGTGGCAATGAAATAATGCGCCACGGCGATTTCCGGTTTTGTCGCCAGGATCCACTGATATTCCGGGATCGCTTCGTTATAACGTTTCGCTTCGTACAAGGCCGTCGCAAGATTCGCTCGCGCCGGGTAATTTTGCGGATTGTGTTGCACGACCAGCTTCAGTATCCGTGCCGCGTCCGCGAAGCGGCGAGTTTGGACCAGCGCCGCCGCGTAGCCGATTGCGTATTCGGCAGAGTCCGGTTGGATCTCGGCGGCACGGCGATAGAATTCAAGAGATCGGGCCGGATCGTCTGTACGGTATGAAGCACCAAGACGACCTAGCAGCGTCGCGTTGCGCGGGTTTTTTTCGAGCAGTTTTTCGAGGGCCTTGCGAGCGACCGCCGGATCGTCGCTGTTCGCTGCTTCGATCTCTTCCGGCTTGCCGGCAACTCCGCCTTTACCGTCACCACCGGTTTGCTGCACTTCCAAACCAGCGGCGCTTGCCACTTCCGCCGCCTGTTCGTTACGACCTGCCTGCTGCAGGACATAAGCCAAGCGCGAAAGGATCGATTTCTCGCCGGGCTTTATTTTCTCAGCCGCGCGCAGATCGATGATGGCGGCGTCGAAGTCTTTTGCGTCAGTCAAAAGATCGGCGCGTTCCATGAGAGCGGCGACATTTGCCGGGTCTTCTGCCAGCACGCGATCCAATGTTCCCTTGGCGACGACGGCGTTTCCGTTTGCTCGTTCGGCGACTGCCAGTACGATCCACGCTGACGCGGGCGCGTCGGGAAGCGTGGTCGCGCGTCTCGCGAAGTCCACGGCTTCTTTCTTATCGCCGGCGCGCAAGCGGATCTCAGACAACATGCGCAGGGCGACGCTGTCGTTGGCATCTATCTTGAGAGCGGCCCGAAACGATTGCTCGGCGTCGGGGTCACGCTTCTGCCGCATCAGCAACGCGCCCAACGCCGAATGTGGCAGCGACCAGTTCTTCTTTTGCGATATTGCGAGACGGAATGCGGCCTCTGCTTCGGCGAGCCGGCCGAGTGAGGCGAGTGCGTTGCCTCGTTGAAACTCCGCTTCGGGAAACTCAGGTTTGACTTTGAGCGCCTGTTCGTAGAACCCGATCGCCTTTTCCAACTCGCCGCGGGCGTGCGCGCTTTGTCCGCGTTCGAACATTCTGATCGGATCTGCCGCACTGTCGCCGAAAGGGTCATCCTGTGCGGCGGCGCGCAGAGCCGAGCCTGCCAGAAGCAATGCAAAGCAGGTTGCGATCGGCAAAAGTCTCTTCACTAATGAGGCATTCACTTCCGGCATTGAAGAATGATCCGGGGAGGTAGCGATGTTAGCACATCCGTTGTGTTTACGCCCCGGATCGCCTCTTGAGATGCAGCGAGATGCTGGTTGCTTTGCTTGTGACGCATGAGCTACCATGCGGTTCACCGAATACATGAGTGCAATCCACAAGGAAGAACGACTTCGTGAGTTGTTTCGCACGCTTGAGTCAGTGATCGTCGCTTACTCGGGCGGGGTCGACTCCAGTTATGTCGCTTACGTCGCGAATGACGAGTTGGGACCACGCGCAGTTTGCGTCACCGGTCAGTCGGCGAGTCTGCCTGCGTACCAGCGCGACGAGATCGACGCGTCTGTCGCCGTGTTTGGTTTTCATCACGAGATAATTAATACCGACGAGCTGGAGCACCCGGGTTATCGTGCGAACAATGGCGATCGTTGTTACTTTTGCAAGGACGAGTTGTACGGCAAACTCGAATCGCTCGCGCGCGCTCGCGGGATCGAATACATCGTCGACGGTTCGACGGTCGACGATCTCGACGACTATCGTCCCGGGCGCCAGGCGGCAAAGCAACACGCCGTGCGCAGTCCGTTGATCGAAGTCGGGTTGAATAAGGATGAGGTGCGTGAGTTGAGCCGGCGCGCGAACTTGCCGACGTGGGACAAACCCGCGAGTCCCTGTCTTTCGTCGCGGATTGCGTATGGAACGCCGGTAACGATCGAGCGGTTGTCAAAGGTAGACCGTGGCGAAGAGGTTTTGAGAGAGTTTGGTTTTCGAGAGTTCCGCGTGCGTCATCACGACACGTTGGTGCGTCTCGAGATTTCTGCCGCGGAGATGGACCGTGTATTACAGAAGGATGTTATCGATCGACTGGCAGCGCGGTTTCGAGAGTTGGGCTTTAAGTATGTGACTCTCGACCTGCATGGGTTTCGCAGTGGATCGATGAACGAAGCTTTACCGGTGCAAATAAAGCGAGCGTCTTAAAGGTTTCGCAGGATCGAGAGGGCCATATGGTCAGCATGTACAGCACAGTATACGTAGACGATATCCGAGAGATAAAAGAAGAGAACCCGTTTGAGTCGATGATGTCGCGCTTCGATCGCGCGGCCCAACTGTTGGACCTCGATCCGGATCTTTACGCGGTCCTGCGAGTGCCGAACCGCGAATTGAAGGTTTACATTCCGACGCGCATGGATTCGGGCCGCATTCAGGTGTTCGAGGGTTTTCGCGTGCAGCATAACTTCGCGCGTGGTCCAGCAAAGGGCGGCATCCGCTATGCGCCGGACGTCAGTCTGGACGAAGTGCGCGCGCTCGCGGCTTGGATGACGTGGAAGTGCGCGGTCGTCAACGTTCCGTTTGGCGGGGCGAAAGGCGGCATCATTTGCGACCCGCAACAGATGTCGGTAGGCGAGCTGGAACGCATGACCCGGCGCTACGCCGCGGAACTGCTCGACTTCATCGGGCCGGAAAAAGACGTGCCCGCGCCGGACATGAACACCAACGAGCAGACAATGGCGTGGATCATGGATACCTACTCGATGCACGCGCGTCACACCGTGACCGCCGTCGTGACGGGCAAGCCCATCGACCTGGGCGGGTCTATGGGCCGGCGCGAAGCCACCGGCCGCGGCATATTGTTTGTAGTCAATGAAGCCATCAAGCGATTCAAGATGAGCCCGGCCGGGACCCGCGTTGTTGTTCAAGGCTCTGGAAATGTTGGCGGAATCGGCGCGCAACTACTCCATGAAACCGGCTACAAGGTTGTAGCGATATCGGACATTCATGGAGGGATTTACAACCAAAATGGCATCGATATTCCGAAGGCGCTCGGTTACTTGAAAAACACACGGTCGTTCGAGGGTTACGAAGGTGTGGAGTTCGTCAACAATCAGGAGTTACTGGAGCTTGAGTGTGACGTCCTCGTGCCGGCGGCGACTGAGAACCAGATCAACTCTCAGAATGCGGACAAGCTGAAGTGCAAAGTGCTCGCTGAGGGCGCCAATGGACCGACCACGGCTGCGGCTGATGAGATTCTTCACCAAAAAGGAGTCTTCGTCGTGCCTGACATCCTCGCGAACGCGGGTGGCGTGACGGTCTCATACTTCGAGTGGGTCCAGGATCGAATGGGGTACTTCTGGCCCGAGGACGTGGTGAACGAAAGGCTGCAGCACAAGATGGTCGCGAGCTTCAACGATCTGTGTCGTTATGCCGATGCGCATCACGTCGATACCAGGACCGCGGCGTACATGTTGGCGATAGACCGTGTGGCCTATGACACGCGCATGAGAGGCATCTATGCGTGACGGAAAAAACATAAACGAAGTGCCGCTAAGTAGTGAAAAAGGCTTGATTTCCCATTTAAGGTAGAGTATGGTCTGGCATGGTTTACGCCTCGGACCAGCGTTAAGATTTCTCAATAATTACGCAATGGTTTAAGGGACGAAATCGTTGACAAGTGGATGTTCATTTCCTATAAGAAATGGACTCAGTTCAGGAGTCACTCGGAAATAGTAATTGGCGGTATTGGAGCACTATCAGAAGGCCGAAGTGTTCTGTTTACGCCGCGGTTCGAGCGACGCCGCTGGCCTTGCTGGTCCATGCGGTGCAAATGAATTGACAACTGTAGTTGGGGCCTCCGCGGGAGAAGGGTGTTGGTACTTGTTCCGTTCTGGCGGCACTATTACGAATTCTTATTACTCATTTCGCAGGAGGAATGCGATGAGACTCGCACATAGGGCGCTTATAGCTGCGCTCGTTTCGTTGGTGCTGTGTGCCGCAGTATCAGCACAGACTTTGCGGTCGCCAAATGACCCGCGCAATCAGTCTCCTTCAGTAGGTACCGGTGGCCCGGAAGGTGGTCCAACCGGTCTTTTCACTATTTACGACGGTTCAACGCTGCGTCGCGGGGAGTTCACGTTCAGTATTGCGTACAGCAACTACGATCGTGATCCGGGCAACGTTGATATCGTTGAAGTGCCCTTGAGCTTCAACGTTGGCTTGAACGATCACATCGAGTTGTTCTTCAAGACAAACGGTTATCGCGGGGTCAAGGTTAACAATCCGCAGAATCTTTCCAGTTTCTATCTGCCAAACTCTCAATTGTTCTGTGGCACGACGCTGTGCAGTCCGCCGGCAATCGTGCTCGCGCCGTCTGGACCAAACGTCGGCACACTCGCGAACACCGCAGTGTTTCGTCCGTTGAATAATCAGCCATTCGTTCAGTTCCCGTTCGTTGGTGGAACCGCGGGAACGTTTGGTCTGACAGCGGGA
>DATELZ010000185.1:0-33832 GCA_035276045.1 Pyrinomonadaceae bacterium
CATAAACGACCGCCGCTCCGGCGATCGCGAGCACTAAAACGATGGCGCCGATCCTGAGATATTGATTCTTTGCCGTCTCGGGATTAGAACCCGCAGGCGCGTTTGGATCCTTCGGTCTCCTGCGAGCGCGGTTGATTTTTCGGTGTCGACTCTGTGGCACGGAGCTTCTTATACAGATATTATTGCCCGCGTTCAAGTGACCATCTTCCTTGGCGTCTTTGCGTCTTTAGTTTATCTCCCGCAAAGACGCAAAGGCGCAAGGGAAAACCCAAAGCACAAGGTAAGAGACTGATGCCAATCGTCGCCCTAATCCCGGAACCAAACAGTCCTGTCGAGCTGCGCGAGGTCCCGGAGCCGGATCTCGAAAACAATTCGGCCCTGCTGGAAGTCGAACTCTCGGAAGTTTGTGGAACGGACGTGCACCTGCAACACGGACGGCTCGCAGGCGTTCCGTATCCACTCGTTCCAGGCCACGTCTCGGTCGGACGGCTGCAGAAGATCCGCGGCGAGATGTTAGACATCGAAGGTAAACCGTTTCGCGAAGGCGATCGCGTCACGTTTCTCGACGTTCATCGCACGTGCAATGCATGCTGGCACTGTCTCGTCGCGAAAGCCTCGACGCGCTGCCCGCAACGCAAGGTTTACGGAATCACCTACGGACTCGACGACGGTCTGTGCGGCGGATGGGCCACGCACATCTATCTGAAACCGGGCACTCGCGTCATCGGGCTCGCCGCCGAGTCAGAAACATTTATGGCAGGTGGTTGTGCTTTACCCACTTCGTTGCACGCCGTCGAACGTGGCGACATAAAGATCGGCGACACGGTGCTCGTCCTCGGCTCGGGACCGGTCGGCGTAAATGCCGTCGCGTTGGCACAACTACGCGGCGCGTTGCGCGTGTTGTGCATCGGCGCGCCGCAAGCGCGTCTTGACGCAGCTCAAGGCACCGGCGCTGCGACGCTGAACATCGAAACACACGACGAAACAGAACGATTGAATTGGGTCATGGAACAAACTGGCGGACGCGGCGCGGACGTGACGATCGAAGCGACCGGAGCTCCGCAAGCGGTCGTTCAGGCGATGCGATTTACTCGCGATGCGGGCACTGTCGTCATCGTCGGACAGTACACCGACCACGGCGAAGTTTCATTCAACCCGCATCTCGATTTAAATAAGAAACATCTCGACGTGCGCGGGTGCTGGGGTTCCGACTTCTCTCACTTCTATCGCAGCGCGCAACTCGCCGCCGCGAAACCACAGATTTGGTCCGAAATGAAACTGGATTCTTATAAATTAGAAGCCGCTAACGAAGCGCTAGCGGCTGTTGCAGATGGTCGTGTTTTAAAGGCGATAATCCGGCCTTAATTTATGGTCCTTCGCCGCGTGGACCACCGCGACCGCCCCTGCGGCCGCGCATCTCGTGCCGCATAGATTGAAACTGCTGCCACTGCTCCGGCGACAACACCTGCTGCAACCGTTCGTCCGTCTGGCGGCGAATCTCAATCACTTTCGGTTCTGACTCCCGGCGCACAGCCCGCAACTGTTCGCGCGAGTCGCCGAGTATCTGCTGGACCTTTGTTTTTTGATCGGCGTTGAGATCCAGCCGTTCAGCCAGTTGCTCAAATCGATCGCGCGGGCCGGCCTTGCTGGCCAGGCCGCGATACACGTTGAGCGCGAGAATGCCTGCCGCAAAACCAAGCACAAAGATGATCATTGCCGCAAAGCGAACCTGCCATCTGTTCTTAGCAACGTTATCCATGATTTATCTTGCCTCGTCCTCTTCCTCGTAGATCGCGTTGAGCACCTGCGCGTAAGTTAATTGCCCGTCAGTTAATTGATCGTCATCCTGATCGAAGATTACCGAATCTGCTGATGCCGTCTGTTGATCCTGAATGGCCGTCGCCGGATCGGGAACGACAAACGTCAACGCCGCCAAAGCAACCGTCGCCACCGCCATTGACGAAACCAACGCACTCGCCGACTTCCACAACCTCACAAACGCCGGCACGCTTTCCACCGCCTGCTGTTCGCGCCACGCGGCGAGCACCCTGGTCTGAAAGAACGGCGAAGGCTCGATCGTCGTTTGCACTCGCTCTTTGATCGCGAGCGCCGAGATTTGCGCAGCCTCGAAGGCCGTCTCGCACGACTCACAAGCCCGAGTGTGAATTCGAATCTCTTCCAGTTCCGTCTTCGAGAGACTCGCGAGCGACACGTTATCGATGGTTTCAATAATGTGCATGTCTTTCATTTGCTCACCTGCTTATCTCTATAACCCAATAACTTTTCCATCGTTTCCCGAACTTTACGCCGCGCTCTAAACGCTCTTACTTTAACTTTCGACTCCGACCATCCCGTCGCTTCAGCCACTTCCTTGATCGACGCATTCTCGCCATCGATCATCAACAACGCCTGCTGATCTTCGGGAGACAACGTGCCGAGTAATCGATCGGCCAAATCAGCGGCCACTATGCTGTTTTCAACTGAACCAACGGACCCATCGGTGAGCTGCTGGTCCAGCCAGCCATTCTCGTCGTCGCTCAAATCGGAAACGGTCAATTCGGGACGCCGTTTCGATCCTCTCAATATATTCAAACACGTGTTGGTCGCGATTCGCGTTAACCAACCTTCCATCGATCCGCGTCCTTCAAAGCTGCCGAGCTGTGTGAACGCTTTCAAAAACACTTCCTGCGCCGCGTCTTCCACCTGACTTCGTTCGCGAAAGAACCGGCTGGCAACACTAAACACCCGCGGACTGAATCGTCTTACTATTTCTGCGAAGGCAGACTCGTCTCCGGCTTGCGCTTGTCGCGCCAGGTCGAGGTCCAGGGTCTGTTCAATCCCACTCTCCAGATGCGGTCCTCATCAGGATGACGGCTGGCCATTGGTCATATCTCATTTGTCATCTCTCATTTGTCATTGACAAATGTCAAATGAGATATGACCAAATGACCAGGTCCGTGGGGGAGACGCTTACTGCTGCGATGGACGTCCGCGCATTTCCCCGCGTCGGGCTTTGCGTTGCGCTTTCGCCTGCTCCAACTGGGCTTTTTGCTCAGCCGTCAAAACGGAAAGCATCTCCTGATGAAGCTTGAACCGCTCGCCCATCAGTCTGGCTTCGAGGGAAGCCATTTCCGTCAGTTTCTGAGTTGCCAGCGCTTCATTGAACGTACCGCCTTCGCTCGCCTGACGCAACTCCTGCCGCTTGGCACGGAGCTGTTCGTGCAACGGCTTGTTGGTCTGGCCAAACGTCTGACGGATCTGTTTCATCTTCGCTTTCTGGTCGTCAGTTAAATTTAGCTGTCTAAAGGATCCGCCAGCGCGCATTCCTCCGAAGCCACGTCCTTTGTGTTCACCCCGACCGCGGCCACGCCACTCACGGCGCGCGCCCTTTGAGCTATTGTCCTGGTTGTCCTGTCCGGTCGTGCCGGACTGTTGGGCAACGGCGATCGAGGCAGCTAAAGCAATGGCCGAGAGAGTAGCGATTGCCAGTATCTTAAACCGTCCGAGTTTGTTCATTTCAGTTCTTCTTACTCCTAATTGATCTTAAGTCTCCAGGGGAGCCTCACGACTGGTAAGACACCACCTTCCTCAGATCGGTTACATCCATGTCATCCGTGTAACCAATTTCACCAAACGTGTGTCTAGCCCCGTGATGAAAAAAGCTCTGTTACTAATCGCCATTATCGGTGTGTTCTCAACGGCTCCTGCGCAGGAGCTGGTAGATCTTCAGCAAGCGGAAGTCGAGAAACTTACTACAAACACGGATCAATTGAGACAACTCTATTCCGAGGGCTTAATCGCACGGAATGAGCTGGAAAAATCCGAGCAGGAACTAACGGCGGCGAAAGCACGCGTTGAAGAAACTCGGTTACAAATCGCCAACTCTGAACGCGTCGCAGCAGAGACCAAGAAAGCCGAGGAACTGGCTAAAGTGAAGCCGCTCGTTAAACCAACATTAATGCGTTCAACCGCAATGCGTTCAACCGCAGGCAGTTGGTCGATGGCTAATTTGGGCGCGGTTCAACAATTCTTTTCGAGCAAGTTTGGACGGCCGTTGCCGACCAGCACGATCGGTCAAAGTGCCACCCATAACCGTATGGGATGGGATCACCGTCATGCAGTTGACGTCGGATTGCATCCCGACAGCGCGGAAGGACGTGCGTTGATCGCGTATTTACAAAGCCAGGGCATTCCGTTTCTCGCCTTTCGCGGGGCGGTTCCCGGCGTATCTACCGGACCACATATTCACATCGGCAGCCCGTCACACAGACTCTAGCGCGATGTAACCAACGTAGCTTGACCGGTGTCTGATTAGTTGTAAGCGTGAGTTTTTGTTCAGTACTAGAGGAACCGAGATGTCGACTCAAACTATTAATAATCAACCCATAGTTACCGGCCTGAACAGCGGCGTAAACGCTACGTGGCTGCGACAAATTTGGGCCAGGTTGCTGGCGGGTAAAAAGAAATTATTTATCGGAGGCGGCTTCATGGCCGCGGTAGTGCTGGCGGGCTTCTTGTTTTGGGGCAACGATTCAGGCACGCCGCAGTACATGACCGCGCGTATCGAGCGCGGAAACCTGCGCAACACAGTGACTGCCACTGGCGCCCTGCAAGCAGTAACGACGGTCCAGGTCGGCAGCCAGGCGTCAGGAACAATTTCCGCGCTCTACGCTGATTTCAATTCAGTCGTGAAGAAAGGCCAGGTGGTCGCGCAACTCGATCCGGCAACCGCGAAAGCGCAGGTGGACCAGGCACGCGCGAACCTCGAACAGGCACGAGCAAGTTTAGCTAATGCGCGCGCCGCGGTCGTGAACTCGCGCGCCGGCGTGAGTGATGCGCAGGCGAGAGGTTTGGCCGCGCGTTCGACGGTGCAGAACAATCAGGCCGGCGTTTCGGGCGCACAGGCGAACGTGGCAGTGTTGAAAGCGCAGCAGGACGACGCGCTGAGTTTGTTGAAACAGCAGGAGTCGTTACTTAAAGCGGGCGTGATCGCGCAGCGCGATTATGACGTCTCGATGACTGCGTACAAGACAGCGGAAGCGCGCTACAACCAGGCGGTCGCGCAGTTGGAACAGGCGAAGTTGGCCGAGCAGTCGTCTTCGAGCGCGGGTATCGCGCAGTCGCAGGCGGCAGTCGAACAGTCGCAGGCGCAGGTACAGCAGTCACAGGCATCAGTACAGCAGGCTTCTGCGCAGGTGCAGCAGGCGCAGGCAGCGTTAAATATGGCGGAAGTTAATTTGAGTCACACGACAATCACGTCGCCGATCGACGGCGTAGTGGTTTCGCGTGACGTGAACGTGGGTCAGACGGTGGCCGCGAGTTTGTCGGCGCCGACGTTGTTCACGATCGCAAACGACCTGACGCAGATGCAGGTCATCGCCAACATCGACCAGGCTGATATTGGTTTGGTGGAGCAGGCGAAGTCGGTGAAGTTTACGGTCGACGCGTTTCCGGGCAAGGAGTTTGACGGCAAGATCGCTGAAATGCGTTTGAACCCGGTCAACGTGCAGAACGTGGTGACGTACAACGTCGTGATCAATGTCGACAATCCGGAGCAGAAGTTGAAACCGGGTATGACGGCGAACCTGACGATCACGATCGACGAGCGAAATGACGTCTTGAAGGTCCCGAATTCGGCGCTTCGATTCACGCCGCAGGATGGACAGCGGCAACGCACTGGCGGTCAAGGCCAGGGTGCTGGTCAGGGACAGGGCCAGGGACAGGGCCAGGGACAGCGGCGTCAGCGGCAGCAAGGTGATAACAATTTTGCGTCAGCATCATCACCGGTGCTTGAAGGCCAAACACGGATTGTTTGGATCATGGGCCAGAACGGTCAGCCGGAACGGCGACGAATCAAGGTCGGTCTCAGCGACGGCGCTTCGACGGAAGTTGTCGAAGGCGAACTGAAGGAAGGCGACATGGTTGTTACCGGTCAGCAGATCTCGGGTTCGAGCAGTGCTCAGTCGAACCAGTCTCGGCCACCGGGATTCGGTAATGCGCCACGCGTCGGCGGCGGCGGTCGTGGAAGGTAACGAAAATGGCTACAACTTTTACAGTCGAACCACAACCAAACGTTAACCCCGCGCTTCTGGCACAGGAGCTGGAAGCGCGGCCGGTGATCCAACTGGATCACATTCACAAGACTTACACGATGGGCGACGTTGAAGTGCATGCGCTGCGTGGAGTCTCGTTGACGATTCGTGAAGGTGAGTTTGTGGCGATCATGGGTGCATCGGGTTCGGGTAAATCGACGACGATGAACATCCTCGGATGTTTGGATCGTCCGACGCGCGGTTCGTACATCCTCGACGGAGATGACGTTTCGCAGATGTCGAAAGACGAGCGCGCCGACATCCGTTGCCAGAAGATCGGTTTCGTGTTTCAGGGTTTCAACCTGCTTTCGCGCACGTCGGCGCTCGAGAATGTTGAGTTGCCGATGCTGTATCTGGGAGTTGATGCGGCGCAGCGTCGACAGCGGGCGATGGAGGCACTGGCTGCGGTTGGGCTCGCGGGTCGCGAGCAGAATCACCCGAATCAATTGTCGGGCGGCCAGCAACAACGTGTCGCCGTCGCTCGCTCCCTGGTTAATCATCCGGCGCTGATCCTGGCGGACGAGCCGACCGGTAATCTCGACTCGCGCACGTCAGTCGAAGTGATGGAGATCTTTCAGCGCTTGAACCGGGAACGAGGCATCACGCTCGTGCTCGTCACGCACGAGCCGGACATCGCGCAGTATGCGGATCGCGTGATCGTTTTTAAGGACGGAAAGATCAAGAGCGATTACCAGGTCCAGGATAAACGCGACGCCGCGGAAGAGTTGAAGAATTTGCCAGTCGTCAACGATGAAGACGACGACGAAGACGCTGAGTAACCAAGATGAACTTACTAATGATCATTCGTGTCGCGTTTCGCGCCCTTATTCGTAACAAGATGCGCGCAGCCTTGACCATGCTCGGCATCATCATCGGCGTGTCGGCGGTGATCGCGATGGTGAGTATCGGACAGGGCGCGTCGGCGTCCGTTCAGGCACAGATCGAAAGTATCGGCACAAACCTATTGTTTGTCAGCGCGGGGGCGCAAAACGTTGGCGGTGTTCGCAGTGGCACAGGCGACACCGGCACAAACACCTTGACCGTCGACGATCTCGAAGCAATCAAGCGCGAAGTGCCGAGTGTTTCGATGGTCACTCCTTCGGTGAACACGCGGGGCCAATTGATCGCCGGCAACATGAACTGGAACACTTCGCTCCAGGGCGTCAGCGAGCAGTATCCCGAAGTTCGAAAGTGGGCTGTTGCAAATGGCGCATTCTTCACGGATGCAGATGTGCGAACAGCCGCGCGAGTCATCGTGATCGGCCAGACACTGGCTGACACGTTGTATCCTGGCAGCGACGCTGTGGGTCAGACAATACGCGTCAGCAACTTGCCGTTTAGAGTTGTTGGCGTGATGGCTGCGAAGGGTCAGGACCCACAGGGTCGCGACCAGGACGACATTGCATTTGCGCCGTACACGACGGTCCAAAAGAAAATACTGGGCCGTGACCGCGTTCAGATCGCTTACGTTTCCGCGATCTCGCAGGACGCGACTTACACGGCGCAACAACAGATCACCGACTTGCTGCGTCAGCGTCACAAACTGACGGCCAGCGAGGACAACGATTTCACGGTCCGCAACATGACGGACATCGCCGAAGCGGCAAACGAAACCAGCCAGACGATGACGATCCTGTTGGCGTGTATCGCCGGTGTCTCGTTGCTGGTCGGCGGCATCGGCATCATGAACATCATGCTCGTGTCGGTGACGGAGCGCACGCGCGAGATCGGCATTCGCATGGCTATCGGCGCGCGTTCGTCAGCAGTGCGCAGTCAGTTTTTGATCGAGTCGATCGTGTTGAGTCTGACCGGTGGCACAGTCGGCATCATCCTCGGTATTGCGTTGTCACTGGCCATCCCGGCCATGCTCGGCTGGCCCACGCTCGTGTCGATGATGGCGGTTCTCGGTTCGGTGGTCTTCTCGGCAGCGGTGGGAATCTTTTTCGGTTACTACCCGGCGCGTAAAGCGGCGGCGTTGGATCCGATCGAAGCGCTGCGCTACGAATAATTCTTATTCGGTGGTTGGTTGTGGGACGGACAGTCGCCAGGTCCAATGCAGTCCGGTCCAGATGAGAAAGCTCACGACATAACCAACCACCACGTTAACAACATTGAATCGAGGATCGCGCCCGCCGATGAGTGCCACAAAGATGACGGGAATCGCGTGGACCACAGCAAAGGTCCAGAGCGCAGTGCGAAAGGGATTCAACCTCGTCGTCTTGATAAGCAGGAACACGATTAGATTTCCCACTACGCCGGTGAATACGAGCGCATCGAGAATATAGCCAAACATCAGAATGGACGATACTTCGTTTCGTCTCCCGTAGCTCAGCAACAGGAAAGCAATCGCAATAATCCCTACGCAGCCGAGCACAGCCGTAAAGTCTCTTCTTCTATTCATCAAGACACCTTCCTTTCCCGAGCGATCGGCACGCTCTTTAGCTGCCGTCAAAATCAGATCCATTAGAGTTCGCAACCAGAATTCGGCGAGCGTTCGCCTGCGCGCCTCGTCGCGGCAACAGTCCCGGAATGTCCGGAGCATTTCGCTTCCGAACCGCCGCCGAAACTCGGGCGGATAGGCAAACAACAGCCAACTGTAAATTCTGTAAGAGATCCTCATCTCTGCCTTAAGCGCTACGCGCAGACAGAAGCTTCTTGCTGCGAGCGCTCTTCACCAGTTTCTCCAGTCGTTTAGCTTCGGCAATCGCCACCCTGCGACCAAAATCGGTCAGCCGGTAGTAACGCCGGCGCTCGTCGTCGAGCTCAGGATCCGGACGCTCCTCCAGCTCTTCGATCAGCTCGTCGTTGAGCATGCGCTTGATCGATCCGTAGAGCGTTCCGGGGCCAACACGGACTTCTCCCGCCGAGCGCTCTTCAACCTCACGCATGATTTCGTAACCATGACGATCCTTGTCCGCCAGCGCCAGCAGAATGTGAAACATCGCGGGCGTCAAGGGTAGCCAGGCTTCGGGTTCTTCTTTCGCCACGAAGAATCCTTTTCTAATGGGAGCAATCTATATCGGGACTAGCTATATCGACGCGCGATATAGTATGCGTTCGGAGTCGGGGTGTCAATAGTTTTATTAAGAGGGTCGTGCTCTACATCTTTGTAACCCGTATCGGTTAACATGCGGCCCATGAACCCACGACCCGTTTACCGGCAACTGGTAATACTTTCGCTCTTAATCGTTTTTACATTCACTTCCTTAACGGTAGCTCAGCGACGCCCCGCGCAGCCTGGACCAGCGAAGCGGCCGCGGCTGGTGCTGCTGATCGCGGTGGACCAGTTTCGCTACGACTATCTCGAACGCTTCGGCGATCTCTTCGCCGCTAACGGCCTGCGCCGGCTGACGCGCGAAGGCGCTTCGTGGACGCAGTCAAACTACGATCACTTTCCGACCTACACCGCCCCGGGTCATGGAACGATGATGACGGGCGCTTATCCGGCTGAGACGGGCATCGTCGGTAACGACTGGCCCGATCGCGCCACCGGAAAGCGAGTCTCGAGCGTCTCAGATACAACGGTAAAACTCCTCGGCGGCAAACCTGACGATCCCGCTGCCAGCCCGCGTCGCTTGATGACGTCGACGGTGGGCGACGAACTCCGTTTCGTCACCGACGGCCGCTCGAAAGTGATCGGTATTTCCGTCAAAGATCGTTCGGCAATCCTGCCCGCCGGCCGTAACGCAGACGCTGCCTACTGGTTCAATATCTCGACCGGCAACATGGTCTCGTCTACTTATTACTTCGAACAGCTTCCCGATTGGGTCACGAAGTTCAACAACGGCCGTCCTGCTGACGCGTATTTCGGTAAGAAGTGGGAGCGATTGCTGCCCGTAAGCGAATATGAAAAGCGAGCAGGCCCGGATGCGCCTGAGTGGGAAACCGTCACTGCTGCCGGAGACAAGAACACCTTTCCGCACACGATCACAGGCGGCGCCACGCAGGTTGGACCAGCCTTTTACAGCGCCATCGACTACTCGCCGTTCAGCAACGACTTGCTGATCTCTTTCGCGCAACAAGCAATCATCAACGAAGACCTCGGCGGCGACGACGATCCCGACGTGCTCACCATCAGCTTGTCGGCAAACGACTACGTGGGCCATCGCTATGGACCATACAGCCAGGAAGTGATGGACGTGACGCTGCGCACCGATCGACAAATCGCGACCTTGTTGGATTTCGTGCAGTCTCGCGTTGGTCTCGCGAACACGCTTGTCGCATTAACCGCCGATCACGGCGTGGCGCCGATTCCCGAACACGCACTCAAGATCGGTCTCGACGGCGCGCGAATAAAAGTTCCGGACATCCTCGGCGCGATTCGCACGGCGATCAGCAAGCGTTACAACCCGTCGGCGAAGTCGCCCGATCCAACTGCCGATTACATTTACAAGTTTGAAGACTACGGCGCGATGCGTGACGGCTTCATCAATGGAAACGTTTATTTCAACTACACCGCCCTCGAACGCGACGGCGTGAACCTCGACGACATCACGCAACTCGCCGGCGTGGCGGCGCTCAACGTTCCGGGCATTGCTCGTTACTTCACTCGCGCCCAATTGCTGCGTGGCGCTACGTCGATCACCGATCCTATCGAACGACGCGTGCTGCACGGTTTTTATCCGAAACGCAGCGGCGACCTCGTGCTCATCGCCGACCCGTTTAAATATCTCGGCGACACAATCCCGGCTACGCACGGCTCGCCGTACTCCTACGACACGAACGTGCCGACGATCATCATGGGTCCGGGTGTGATCGCAGGTCGTTACCTGGAACCCGCAACTCCGGCCGACATCGCCCCAACATTGTCTGCGTTGCTTGGCATAACTGCGCCGGCGAGTGCAACTGGACGCGTGTTGATAGAAGCTATTAAGAAGTGATTGATGATGAAGAAACCAACGCCTGTACCTGCGGTAAATAATCGTCAGCCACAGCGGAATGTCGCGCAGCCGAAGCGACCCGTCGCACCACCGGTATATCGTCCGCAACCGGTGCCCAAAGTCTTGCAGACAAAGAAATCACCGGCGCTGCCTCCCCGAACCGCCGCCCCGGCAACGCCGAAACCGATCCCGCCGGGTCCGCCTCAGCGTCCGAAAGGCGTGGTAAACGCGCTATCGAATAAGCTGGCAAACCAGCCCGCAAACAGGCCCGTGCAATTGAAGACTGTTGTTCCCGTCTCACCTCCGAAAAGCGTTCGGCCCGCACGGCCCACTACAACTCCGGTGATTGCTAAACCAGGCGCAGCACACCAACAAAAACCGCCGGCGACGCTGCCCACGAAGTCAAGAACGATCATTCCACCCGGACGCTCTCCAAATCCGTTGCTGGTCCAACGCAAGCTCAATACATCGCCCGGCCAGGTAGTTCAACCAGCGCAAAACGTCATTCAGCGTGGCAGAACCAAACAGACACGCAAAAAACGAAGAAAGCATGCCGGCACGCACTACGGCTCGTGTGAATTCAGTTCGGATAAGCTCTCGGTGGCAAGGGCGGTTTTCTTTGATCGCCCGCCCAGCAATTCGCGGCGCGGGCAGGGTGACCACATCGTTTCGTACTCACTCATCACGCAAACTGTCTCAACGTGCGTCAGGGGCAAGGCGCTGGACGAAGCCGGCGAAGAACTGGCGGAGTTGGTGGGCGCCGCCAAGGGGTTTGTGAAGACCGGCGCGATCAATTCATCGTGGCATAGTCAGGCTGACGCGCTGATCGGACGGTTGAACGCAATCGACCCTGCCGATCCCGGTGCAGCACAAGGCGGTTTGCGAGCAGGTATCAACGACGTTCTTAAGCTCCTGAACATAATGCCGGGCACAGCCATGAAGAACGTCCGTTCGACGGGTGGACACGGCGAGGGCAGCATCCTCGAGGCGGAGCGAAAGGTCAAAGCCGGTAAAACGCTATCGGGAAACATCTGGGTAAATGTGTTGAAGATGTTCGACGGCGCTGCCGACAGATCCCTGATGGAAGACTCCGCCAGGTTGGATGGCAAGTTAGCGTGGTTAATGGCGCTGTTCCAGCGAGCCGCGCCGACGATCTACGACCTGATCGAAGCCAACAATCTTACGTTGATACCTGACACAGATCTCGATTCGGCAGCTTCAGCGAAATTCGGCGCCCTTAAAGGCATGGAGGTGGCCGGCACAATCCAGAATTGGATTGATGGTTGATTCAGCGGTGATAATTCCGGACGTAATCAGGGACAGGAACGTCTTCCGGTAGACGCGGATCGTTGATCGGTTCACCCGCCACCAGTTTCAACGGAAGCACGCCCGCCCACATCGGCAAGCTGTAATCCTCTTCGTCGTCGATTGGTGGACCAGTGCGGATCTTCGCCGACGCCTCTTCGAGCGTTAACGAAAGCACTGTCGTCTGCTTCATCTCCACCTCCGTCGGCTCGCGCACGTCGTTCCAACGCTCGCGAATGATGTGTTCCGATAGCGCAACCAACGCCGACATCTTCTCTTCAGGATCTTCAACCAACATCGCTCGTCCAAACACGACCACCGAACGATAGTTCATCGAATGATGAAACGCCGATCGCGCCAATACTAGACCGTCGATCAACGTCACCGTCACGCACGCGTCGAGTCCGCCCGCGAGCGTGCGCAACATCCGGCTCGCCTGTGAACCGTGAACGTAAAGCTTGTCGTCAACGCGCGCATAACCGGTCGGAATCACGATCGGATGCCCGTCGACTACAAAACCAATATGACAAATGAAACCTTCATCCAAAATTCCGTAGACTGTTTCGCGATCGAAGTGACCGCGCTTGGGGAGTCGTTTAAGTTTGGTGCGATTCGTTTGGGGAAATGTCATAATCTCGCCCCAGACTACCACGGATACCAACTTTTAGGAGAACACAATGCGCTTTCGATTTCCCCTGGCCGCTATCTGTTTGCTCACTGTCGTCGTCAACGTCTACGCGCAAAACGGCGGACAACCAAAGTCTCCACTGGAAACTGCTTTATCACGACTTGAATGGCGCAGCATCGGCCCGGCGATCATGGGCGGACGCATCGCGGACGTCGAAGGCGTTCCCGGCGATCCCAACGTGGTCTATGTCGCCACTGCGTCCGGTGGTTTGTGGAAGACGACGAACGGCGGCATCAGGTGGACACCGATCTTCGAACGTGAAGGAACGATCTCGATCGGCGACATCGCGCTCGCTCCGAATAATCCCGACGTGGTTTGGGTCGGCACTGGCGAGTCGAACGTGCGCAACAGCGTGTCGTTCGGCGATGGTGTTTACAAGTCGACTGACGGCGGCAAAACGTGGCAGCACATGGGACTTCGCGAGTCGGAACGCATCTCGGCCATCGCGATCAATCCGCACAATCCCGACGTCGTTTACATCGGCGCCCTCGGTCATGCCTTTGGTCCAAACGAAGAACGCGGCGTGTTTATGACTACGGACGGTGGTAGGACGTGGACCAAGACGCTCTACATCGACAACCAGCACGGCGTCGCGGATCTCGACATCGATCCGAATAATCCCAACATTCTTTACGCCGGCATGTGGAGTTTCGAGCGCAAGCCGTGGACGCACCGGAGCGGCAGCGAGAAAGGCGGCGTTTACAAATCGATCGACGCCGGCCGCACGTGGAAAAAACTCGAGAATGGTCTGCCGAAGCTGATGGGACGCATCGCAGTTCGCGTCGCGCCGAGCAATACGAATGTCGTCTACGCGCTCGTCGAAGCGAAAGACGGCACGCTTTATCGTTCCGACGATCGCGGCGAAACGTTCCGCAACGTTTCAAAACAGGAATCGATCGTGTCGCGCGGTTTCTACTACACGACCGTGCGCGTGAATCCGGTGAATGAAAACCACGTCTACGCCGTAGCGTCAAACTTATTTTCTTCGGTCGACGGCGGCAGAAGTTTTCGTTCGATCACGAGCCGCAGTCACATCGACTTTCACGCACTCTGGATCGATCCCAAGAACCCGAAACGCATGTGGCACGGGCAAGACGGCGGCATCGGCGTCAGCTATGACGGCGGCGAATCGTGGGAAGCCGTTTACAACATGCCGTTGGGCCAGTTTTACCAGGTCCACGCCGACAACCGCCAACCGTTTTACCACGTGATGGGCGGCTTGCAGGACAACGGATCGTGGACCGGCCCCAGCCGCACGCGCGAACCCGCGGGCATCATGAACGACGATTGGCGGATGGTGAGTTTTGGCGACGGTTTCTACGTCGTCAATCATCCTGACAATCCCGACCTTTATCTTTCCGAATCACAGGGTGGCGACATCGTTTGGACCGACTTCCGCACCCGCGAACAACAGTCGGTGAATCCGTGGGGCCGCGGCAGTGGCGGTGGACCAGCAGCGGGACAGAAGTTCAGATGGAATTGGAACGCGCCGATCGTGCTTTCCCCACACGAAAAGGCGACCGTGTTTTTCGGCGGCAACGTGCTCTTCAAGTCGCCCGACTTCGGCAAGACGTGGGAACAGATCAGCCCGGATCTCACAACGAACGATCCGGAAAAATTGAAGGACTCCGGTGGTCCAGTCGCGATCGAAAACACGACTGCCGAGTATCACTCGACGATCATCACGGTGGGCGAGTCGCCGATTCAGAAAGGACAGATCTGGGTCGGAACTGACGACGGCAACCTCCAGGTCACGACCGACGGCGGTAAGAACTGGTCCAACCTCGTCAAGAACGTTTCGGGACTAATAGCCCATTCGCCGGTCTCGCACGTGGAACCTTCGCGCGTGAACGCGAACACAGCTTACGTGTCCTTCGAACGGCACATGTTCGATGATTTCCGGCCTTACATCTTCAAGACAACTGACGGCGGGAAGAGTTGGACCAACATTTCGGGCAACCTGCCGGCGAAAGCGTACGTGCAGATCATTCGCGAGGATCCGAAGAACACGAACCTGCTGTACGCCGGCACCGAGATCGGATTGTTTGCCTCCTACGATGGGGGAAAAAACTGGTTACCCTTAAACCTGAAAAACCTGCCGAACGTCGCGGTTCACGACATCGTCATACATCCACGCGAAAACGATCTGATTCTCGCAACGCACGGGCGCAGCATCTGGATCTTTGACGATGCGACCGTCATTCAACAGATGACGCCGCAGATTATCGACAGCAGCGCGCACCTGTTTTCCGTTCGGCCCGGGCTGCGTTACACCAGCCGTTTCACGCGTTACGGCATTGGCGACAAGGTATTTGCCGGACCGAATCCGGCAGGTGGCGCGACGATCACTTACTACCTGAAAGAAAAGCTCGACGACAAAGCGGATTTCAAGATCCAGGTCTTCGATCGCGCCGGCAAGCTGGTCCAGGATCTCGAACGTCCATCGCGTGAAAAGGGAATAAACCGGATCTCGTGGAACTTACGTCTCGGCGGTCCGGAAGTGCGGCGACTGCCAACGGCAGAACAGATCGCGTTCGGCGGCGCGCCGCGTGGTCCACAGGTTTTACCGGGAACGTACACGGTGAAGCTGACGGCCGGCGGCAAAGTTTACGAGCAGCCGGTGGAGGTGAAACTCGATCCCGGCATCAGCACTTCGGTTGCCGAGTTGCAGGAAACGCTCGACATGCAAGTCAAACTACGCGACATGCAGTCGACGTTAAATAGCTCGCTGCGATTTCTCGACAGCGTCAAGGAACAGCTCAAGCAAGCGCAGACGACGATGAAGGGCCTCTCGCGCGATCCTGATAAAGATATGATCAAGGCGCTGGAGGATTACGTTAAAGCAGTCGACGCGCTGCAGGACAAACTCGCGGCGCGCGATGAAGGTCTTGGCTTTGCGGGCCGATCGCAAGTAGCCGACGACATTGGTGGCCTGTTCTTCTCGCTCGATTCGAACTTTGGACCAACCCGCGGACAGAAGGATTACTTCGGCGAGATCCAACCGGCGTATCGCACGCGCATGGGCGAGGTGAACAAGTTTCTAAGTGAGACTCTGCCACAGTGGAATGACAAATTGCGCAGTTGGAATGCGCCGACGTTGACGACACGCAAGCCGTTTGAGTTTTGATTATGAGAAATACAAAGTACGCGATCCCCGTTGTATTCGTGTTTGTCCTTGTCGCTTTCGCGCAGGGACCGCCAAAGGAAGCAGGACCGTTTCGCCAAACTGAGTTGCGCGAACTCGTCAAACTCGATCCCACGATCAAGCTCGACATTCGTTACGCGACGCGCAACAACTTCCTCGGCCGTCCGGTTTACAAAGAGGCACGCGCGTTTTTGCAAAAGCCCGCGGCGGAAGCGCTGGTCCGCGCGCATCAGCGATTGCGACCGCAGGGTTACGGCATTGTCGTGTTCGACGGTTATCGTCCGTGGTCGGTCACGAAGATCTTTTGGGACGTGACCCCGCCGGACAAAAAGATCTTCGTCGCGGATCCGAGCCAGGGATCGCGTCACAATCGCGGTTGTGCGGTCGACTTGTCGATGTATGAGTTGTCGACCGGGAAGATCGTGCAGATGCCGAGTGAGTACGACGAGATGACCGAGCGGGCGCATATCAACTACGCATGCGCCACGCCGGAAGCGAAGCAGTTACGTGAGATGCTTCGCTCGGCGATGGAAGCGGAGGGGTTTGCTGTTTACGAACCGGAGTGGTGGCACTACGACTACAAGGATTGGAAAGAGTATCCGATCGTCAACGTGCCATTTTCGGCAATCAGGTAGCCACAGGAAAGTTTTGCCACAAGAGGCACAAGAACCACAAAAGGCACAAACCAGAAAGAGTTGTTCCTGATTCCAGGTTCTCTTTGCGCTTGTGCCTTTTGTGGCTAACTAATTTTTCGCCTTTTGATTGCTCAGCAGGATGTTGCCGTTGACGCCCTTGGCGCTGATCGAACTGCCGCCGTTGCCGATCCGGGCAGTGTAGTTGCCGCCGTGCTCCGTCTTGTTGACCACCGTGACGTTGGGTATGTCGGATACAACGCGTCCGTTCATGCCCTTCGTTTCGAGGTCGGCATTTGCATCCGCGGGCAACTGCAATTCGATGTTGCCATTGACGCCGGACAACGTGATGCCCTCACCCGAGATCGTTCTGAGTCCGACGACGATATTTCCGTTAACACCTCTGAACGAAGCGGCTCCGCTCGCACTCGCAATGTCGACTTTTCCATTAACCCCGGCAATTTCGACCGAACCGTCAAGCTCGCCGACAGTGACTGGTCCATTCACACCCTTGGTATTGAGCGAGATTTGGCGCGGCAGTTTTAAAGTGACTTTCTCGGAAGCGTCGGAGCCAAAAAATCGCGATAAGAAGCCGCTGCTATTTTTCTCGCTCCGGATCCGCAGGCTGTTTGCGGTGGCCTCGATCTTGATCTGTCGCCGGTCCAGTGCTTCCTGATTCGAAGCGGTGCGCTCGATGAGGATCTCGGCGGTTTTACTGTTCGAAGTCTCGATCTTCACGGCGCCATTCAGGCCGGCCAATTCGACCTGCGCGCCCGGCGCCAGCTCGTGAGACTCGCGAATCACCTGCTGGGTATCACCCGCTTTGTGCGAGACATATTCGTTGATTTCATTACGCGAAGAAGAGCGGGCGACGATACCGGCGATACCGGCAAGAAGCACCAGCACGACCAAAAGAATTAAGCGTTTCATGGTTCCTGCCTCAGAAAGGTGTGAAAATCGACACTCGGGCTCTTTAACGACAAGCGGTGGAAATTTGTTTCGCCCGATTAAAAAGGACTTTTAGAATGTGTTATTCCGTGTTTCAATTCAACCTCCATGACCGTGCGGGATTCCAGGGACCTCAAAGTATTGCTGGTCGAAGACGTCGAGGACACGCGCCTTTTCATGCGCCTGGCCCTCGAAGACCAGGGCTTTATCGTGTTTGAAGCGGAAGACGGCCACGCCGCGGTGGCCAGTGCGATGCGCGACGCGCCCGACGTGATCCTGATGGACCTCACGCTCCCGCGAATGGACGGATTCGCCGCCGCGAAGCTGATGCGTGAGAAATCAGAACTCAAGAACGTGCCGATCATCGCCGTCACGGCGCACCAGGAATCCGGTTTTCGTTCCGATGCGCAGGCTTCCGGATTTAACGCTTACGTTACCAAACCGATCGATATCAACTGGCTCAAGGAACTTATAAACGGACTCATCTGACTCCCAAATGAGCAGCACTCCCGGTAGCAGTCCTTCCACAATCGTTATTCGCGACCTCGAAACGCTCGACGAGATGCACGAGGTCGAAGAGCTTCAGCGCGAGATCTGGGGCGTTTCGGATCTCGACGTCTATCCGGCGCTCGCGCTGCGGCCGCAGAAGGAAGTGGGCGCGATCTTGATGGGCGCGTTTACCGAGGGACGAATGGTGGGATTTGTGTTTGGGTTCCCCGGGATCTTCAAGGGCGAGACGATCATTCATTCAGACATGCTGGGCGTGACGAGTGAGTATCGTTCGCATGGGCTTGGTTACCTGTTGAAGTGCGCACAACGCGATGCGGCTTTGGACCGCGGCATCAGGAAAATCACGTGGACTTTCGATCCGCTCCAATCACGCAACGCGCATCTCAATTTCGGCAAGCTAGGCGTGATTGCCGATCGTTATCTTGTTAATTACTATGGCGAGACGTCGAGTTTTCTGCATCGATCGGGGACGGATCGTCTGTGGGTGACGTGGGTGCTGGATAGCGAACGCGTTGCGGCGAAGATCGAGCGGCATGAAATGATAAAAGCTCCAGAGCTTAACTTCACCGCGCTGGTGCGCGTGGGCCAGGATGGCGAACCGGTTGTGAACACGGATATGACGGATGAGAAATTGATTATTGAGATTCCGGGTGAGGTTAATGCGGAAGCCTGGCGCGAACCAACGCGCGCCGCTTTTACTGCCGCGCTCGATGCAGGTTACACCGTTAGCGATTTTTTTATGACCGATCGAAAGATCGGGGTTTACTTATTGACCGCGTCTTAACGCTTTGCCGGGACGATTGCCGGTCACTTTTCCATCCAGCCACACTTCCTGGCCATTCACAAACACACGCTTCACGCCATCGGAGATCAACTGCGGCTCTTTGAACGTCGAGCGATCGATTACAGTCGCCGGATCGAATAGCACGAGGTCTGCTTTGTAACCGGGCCGAATCAAGCCACGGTCGCGCAAGTTGAAGCGCTTCGCCGGCAGCGACGTCATCTTTCTGATCGCTTCCGGTAACGTCAGCCAGCCAAGTTCGCGAACGTAACGGCCGAGCACGCGTGGATACGAACCGGCGCCACGCGGATGCCGGCCTGCGATCCCCCCGTCGCTGCTCACCATCACCCACGGTTGACGATAAAAAGTGCGGATGTCCGGATCTTTCATCGAGTGGCCGATGACGCCCGCGCCGCCGTCGCGCACGATCTTCATGTAGAGTTCGACTGGAGTGATTCCCTCCTGCTTGCTGATCTCTTCCATGTTTCTGAACTCATACTCGGGATGGGCCTGGGAACTGACGATCGTGACATTTGCTGGTCCACCGACGTCGGCGAGGCCGCGAGCGACGTCAACCGGATCGTCGTGACGGCCACTCGGAATCAACACCCGGATCGTCGAGCTCCATGCGTCGTACGGGTAACAGTCGGCGGTGACGTCCTGACCGCGCGCGCGGGCGCGATTGATCAGCGCGACCGCTTCCGGCGCTCGGCCCCAGACGGCGACGCTTCCGAGTTTGATATGCGAGATCTGCACCGGAATGCGTGCTTCCCTGCCGATACGAAGCGCCTCGTTTAGTGCTTCGAACGTCTTGTCGGCTTCGTCGCGAATGTGGCTTATGTAGATGCCGTCGAATGCGCTGGCGGCTTTGGCGAGTGTGATCAGCTCTTCGATCGAGGCGGGTTTTCCGGTTTCGTATTCGAGACCGGTTGAGAGACCGATTGCGCCGTCGCGCATCGCCTGCGTCACCATTTGCCGCATCGCTTCGATCTCGCCGGGTGTCGCCTTGCGGTTGGTGTTCTCGCCCATCGCGCGTGACCGCAGAGTCGCATGTCCGACAAATGTCATCACGTTCAATGCGATTGGATTATCGTCGAGTTGTCTTAGGTAATGACGAATCGGATAAGGCGAGCCGCCGTCCTGGCCGATCACAACTGTCGTGATGCCTTGCGACACCTGTGACGCAGCCGAAGGATCCTCGCTGAATCCGCGATCTGAATGATTGTGCGCGTCGATAAAACCAGGCGCGACCACAAGTCCACGGGCATCGACGACCTGCGCGTCTTCCGGCACGCGCACCCTATTGCGCGAGCCCACGGCGACGATCTTGTCACCTTCCAAAATAACGATTGAGTTTCTCAACGGCGCACGACCAGATCCGTCGATCAGTGTCGCGCCAAGCAGCACGATTATGGCTAGTTTCATACGGGTTATTGTTTCGGTTTGTTGGTGTTGATGTAGTCGCGGAGCTTTTTGCTTTCCGGATAGTCAGGTTTCTTTTTCAGAAACTCGTCATATTCGATCGCTGCTTTGTCTTTCATTCCAACAGCGTTGTAGAGCGTCGCGAGGCGTAGGTGGGCGTCGGCTTTTCCCAGGGGATCGAGTTTTAGCGCTTCGTTGAGATAACCGACGGCTTTCGAACCTTTTTTGACTTGCAGATACGCCTCGCCGAGATAGTAGTTGGCATCGGCGGATGCCGCATTGACGCTGAGCGCGGCGGTCAAAGGCTCGATCGCGCCTGCGAAGTTTTTCTGCATCATGCGCACCCGGCCAAGATTCATCTGGCCCAGGAAAAACTTTGGCCTGATCTCGACCGCGCTGGCATAGGCCTTCTCGGCCTCAGCTTGTTTCTGTTCGAGCAAGTAAACAGTGCCCAGCTCGCTCCACGCTTGAAAATCTTTCGGATCGTTTGCCAGCAGCTCATCGAACAGGCGAACGGCTTCCAAAAATTTCTTCTGATCGGTAGCCGCCTGCGCGCGTTCAAACAACTTCTGATCCGCCGGCGCGCGTTTGTAGTAGTCGTCGACGGAAATTGAAGCCGGCTTTGCAGAGGAGCCGGCAGGCGCGCGTAACTCGAGCGTAATATCCTGACGTTGATCGATAGGAAGTGGAGAAACCAGCTCGACCCGGATACGCGCAACCTCAACGCTCTCGAGTTCTACCGCCAGGTCGTACACTGCACTTTGCAGGTTATTGAAACGATAGCGGCCGTTGCTGCTCACAGTTTGCCGTGCAACCACCTGGCGAGCCAACGTATAGAGAATCAACTCATAAGTGAGCCGATTAACACCTGCCGCCTTGCTTTCATCAACCTTGAGATCGCCATAGAGAATGTGGCCGCCGCCCTGGGCCATCGCCGGGCGGTCTAACCAACCGCTGGTGAAGGTTATTAGTATGAAAAAAAGGACCAGAAGTCGCATTGGTTTATCCTCTCAACGTTCTCTGCGTATCTTTGCTTTCCTGTGCGTTGAAGTCAACGTAGACGCAGAGGAGCAGAAATACGCAGAGGACCGCTGAGAAAAGCCGAAAAACCAGGGTATTACCATAGAAAAGCGGGCTGAAGCATTGAGCTTCAGCCCACAATTCTGTTTGAGCAAAGCTCAGGTTAGAAGGAGTAACGGATACCGAACTGCATTACGCGCGGCGCGCCCTGAATACCGGTAAACCGACCGAAGTTAACTGGGATGTCGTCCAATTCGAAAGTCGATGGATCGAGCCCAACTCCCCAGCCGGTACGACTGCCGGTGTCCGGAGCGTTCATCCGTTGCGTGTTGGTTACGTTGAAGGCTTCAACGCGGAGTTGCAACCTGTGGTTTTCATTCCACGGCAGGTTGAAGTTCTTGGTTAGACCCATGTCGAGATTGACATAACCCGCCAGTCTGAACACGTTTCTATCTCCGGTTTCTCCCGGGAATGGATTGCGCAGACTTCTGTAGAACTCGAGCAAATTGCAATCGAAGATCCTGCCGCCTCTTACGGGACAAGGCTCGATGTCTCTAGTTCTAACCGTGTTGCTCTGAGCGTTCCAGTTAGTTGCCCAGCGAGCATTATCGAACGGAGCGGTGAGCGGCAAACCGGAGTTCCAGCGGAAGATTCCCGTCATTTGCCAGCCGCCGACGAAGGCATCTGCCAGGCGACTGATGCCGCTGAAGAAGGTGCGACCGCGTCCGAATGGCATGTCCCACACGGAATTCGCGTTGATGATATGGCGGACGTCAAAATCCGACTCCGCGTAGCTGTCCTTTTGGCGCAGCGGATTATGAATGAACGCGCCACCGAATTGAGCGGCGGTCTGAAGTCCCGACGCATCATCGTGCGAATGCGAGAGCGTGTAGTTGAAATCGGCAGTAAAGCTCCGGCCCAGGCGCTGGCGCACACTGAGTGTGCCGGCGTGATAGTTGGAGCGGGCAATGCTGCTATGAGTTGACAGGGCGCCATACTGCGGGTGGAAGAAAATGTTTCGATCCAATCCCTGCTCAATGACGTCCTGCGTGTCAGTCCAGTCATTGCCGTAGAAGTTAAGGGCGACATCATAAACCGCCTGCGTCTGATTTAAATTCTCCGGCACACAATAGTCGTCAGGGAAGGTACAACCGAGATCCGGCCCTAACCACGGGTTTCCGAAGTAATTCAGGTTCATCAACGCGGCGATGTTCCCCGGCAGAATATTCGCGAAGTAAGCCAACTGTTGGACACTGGCGGTACTGGTACCCGCTGCGCGCAGGGTTTCCAAAATTCCGCCTGCGGTGTACCAATCCATCCCGGAGCCGGGATCTACCAGATTATTGAGGGCCATTGTGTCGCGAGATGCGATGAGGTTACGGCCCAGCCTGCCGATATACGAGGTCTGGATAACCAGCCCCTTCGGTAATTGGCGTTCGTAAGTAACATTCCACGAGTAGTTGATGGGCGCGACCAATCTTGAATCTAACGAAGTTTCAATGCGCCGATCTTGCGCGAACCCAGCGGGAAATGGCTCGAACGGTTGGGTGCGCGGGAAGGTTATATTCCCGGGATCGTTGATTCTGGGAAGACCGCGCACGTTCTGACCAAAGCCGGTGAACAACGGCGCTAGTCGAGTCGTCAGGTTAAAGGTGTTAGCCGCAATGTCCTGACTGGACGAGAACCCCAACGTATTACCAAGGTCAAAAGTAACTGCGAGTTGTTGACCATAGTAGTCGTTGGTAACGGCGAACCCGCCACGAATGACAGATTGATTGTTGCGGCCAAACACTTTGCTAAGGAAACCAGTCTTGAACGAAGGCGACCAGGCGACTCCGATTCGGGGTTGGAAGTTGTTCTTGTCGTAGTCGTAGAGCGGTGCGGCGTTGTTGGCCTTACCGGACAGTTCCAACGTCAACGGGTCATTGAGGGGTATGCCCCTGGCAGCGGACTCTCTCCTGGCGTCGAAGAAATCGCCTAGAGGCACGGTTGTCTTAACTTCAAACCCATTCTTCTCGTAAACCGGCGTGCTGATGCCGTAGCGCAGACCATAGGTAATGGTCAGGTTGGGTGTGAGCTTCCAAGCGTCCTGGAAGTAAAGATCGTATTCCTCGGTGCGAAACTCGCGTGCAGCGGGCGTGCCCGAAGGCAACAGAGTTCCATCCCGGTCAAACGTGAATAGTGCGGAGTATTGAGAGAACCTGCCGATCAAGGCGGTCACTGCATTCTCAACACCAGTCGTGGCGCCGGAAATCGGGGCGAAATTATTCACCGGACCGGCGATTGTGGCGCCGCCACCCTGAAAGAACGAAGGATTGGTGATGGCATTATCAAAAGCGTTGGCGAAAGAATCGCGTCGATTGCGAACCAACCGGATGTTAGTGCCAAAGCCGAAGCTGTGGTTTCCCTTCACCCACGAGAGGTCGTTCGTAAAGTTCTGAACCGGTGTGATGCGAGTCAAGGTACGCGAGAAGGTGAGAGGTGAAAATATGAAACGGAAGCTAATCGCGTTATCACCTGAATCTCCCTGTTGGCTGAAAGCCTCACGCGTGAAACCATAGCGGAAGTTGTTCACCATGCTGTTGGTGATGGTCCACGTATGGCCGACGGCGAGGCCGAACGGGTGCGACCAAATGGTCGGCGCCGCTGTATCCGGGAACTGCCGTTCTTGCGTGAGCAAATCGTAAATCACGCTGGTGCGAACAAACGCCGTCTGCTTCTCCGTCAGGTTGAAATCGAATTTGCCAACGTGAGAGTTTCTCGAGGCCGGCAGCGGGGTATTGAATCTGAAACCGGCAGAGTTCAATCCGTCGCCAACGCTAAAGTCGTTTGCCGGATACTTGGCGGCAGCATCCCTGAGAACGGCGACGGCTGCAGGATTGATGCCTACGGCCGGGAAAATCGAGGTTAGCTGGGCCGTGGTCAACGTTTGCAGTGTGACCGGGACCGAGTCGCCACAATCTTCGGGATTAGTGCCTGGATTACAACCAAAGTACCTGACCTCGCCGCGGCCGAGACTCGCAAGAGGAACATTGCGCGGCGCTTCGATTGGCTGTGAGCGCGTAATTCGATCTCCCTCAAAGCTATAGAAGAAGAACGCGCGATCCTTGATGATCGGCCCGCCCAGCGCGCCACCAAAAGTGTGGCGAATCAAGGCTGGCTTCTCGATGCCCGCCTTGTTGTTGAAAAAGTTATTGGCCGAAAACTTCTTGGTTCGGTAGAACTCAAAGAGCGCTCCGTGAAACTCGTTGCTGCCGCTCTTGGTTACCAATGCTACCTGCGCGCCTCCCGAGCGGCCTTGATTAGCGTTGGCGTTGGTGGTGGTCACGCGAAATTCTTCAACCGCCTCGGCGTTGAGTCGCAGCACGGTGCTGCGGTCGGGGACGAGGTTCAACGCGTTCGTACTGTCGGCCGGATCAGTGTTGGGGTTCGTGGTCTGATTCGTCTCGGCCTCGTTGATGTCCACGCCGTCAAGCGTAATGTTTGACTGGTCGGCGCGCGCTCCGGCTACAAAGCCATCTCTGGTGGCGCCGGGCTGCAACGACAACAGGTTGGTAACGTTGCGGCCTTCGAGGGGCAATTGCGTGATTTGCTTGGTGACAAAGGTATTTCCAAGAGTTCCATCATCCCGGTTCACCATTACTTCAGTCGCGCTCGCGGCCACGGTTACCACTTCGGTGACAGTACCGACGTCCAGCACTACGTCAACCGTCGAGGACTGGGCGATCAACGCATGGATGTCCGTTACGGCCGTTTTCTTAAAACCGGCGGCTTCAACTTCGATTTTATAATCTCCTACGGCAACGAAGTCGAAAGCATATACACCGGCGTCCGACGTCGTGGCTGTGCGGGTGGCGCCAGTGCCTGTGTTGGTTAGTGTCACGGTAGCGCCGGGGACCACGTTTTTGTTCTGGTCTATGACCGTACCGCGCACGGTGGAAGTACCCTGCTGCGCGGAGGCCGACAAAACAAACAGCGCGATGAGTAAGGTGGCGCCGAGTAATCGGGTGGAGCTTCTCAAGCAGATTCTAGGTTTCATCTGAGTCCTCCAAATACAATGTGTCTGCGGATCCGGACGGGATGGCTGTGTCACCAGATCCGAAAAAAGATGAGAGGCGGAACTAACTGTGGAAAACTTGTCGAGTACAGTTCAGTTTCTTGCAGATACTATTCCGCGAGCGAGTTAGTCATCTCGCTGCTAAAAAATGCTCGCGTTTTCACGTTTGACCCAAGAACGAAGGCTGCGATGGGGCAAAGTATATCCAAATTCCTAGGAGTGTCTATAAAAATTTGTAGGGAGAGTCGGGAATTCATTTGCAGGTCTGGCCCAGTCCGTCCACGAAGCTTTGCACAAAAAGTGCTTCATTCTAAGAGAAGAAGTCTCCCGCAAAGGCGCAAAGACGTAAAGAAACCCTTCGTAACGCAACAGCGCTTTGCGCCTTTGCGGGAGACTTCTTGTGCAAGGCGCGTTCATAAGTGGAGCAAAATATAACACCTAGAAAGCGTAACGCAGCGCAAACTGCATCACCCTGCCTGACTTAGTCTCACCCAACGGTGGTTGCGTGGCAGTCAATTGGCCGAACCCCGATGGCGGCCTTCCGCCAAAAATAAAAGGATCGACGTTTAGACCGTTGCCGTTGAAGCCGGTCAGCGATTGCGTGTTGGTAACGTTGAAAACTTCCCAACGAAACGTCAGCCTGTGACCTTCCCACGGCATCATGAACGTCTTGTGCAATCCCGTGTCGAGCGAGACATAACCCGGTGAACGAAGCACGTTGCGATCTCCGCCTTCGCCGGGTCGCGGATCGCGCCAACTCAGGTATGCCTCCTGCGGATCGGCAAACAGGTTTGGTTCGCCGTTGAAATCACCTGGCGACGTTTGCACGGGACGAACACGAACCATGCCGGAAGAGAGCTGCCAGTTCGTGGTCCAACGTTGAAAGGCGATAGGGCGCGCTGCGGTCGGGAGTCCCGAGTTCCAACGAAAGATCCCGGTCAGGTCCCAGCCGCCGAGGAGCGCGTTAGTAAACTTGTTGGTGGTGTTCAGGAATCTTTTTCCACGGCCGAACGGCATGGTGACCAACCAGTTCGCAGTGATGTTATGACGAACGTCGAAATCCGAGTCCGCGTAGTTTTGTGAAGGACTAAGCGGATTGAAGATCAACGAAGCCTGGCCAAAGTTTCCGGTGTTCTGAAGACCGGAAGCGTTGTCGAGCGAATGCGAGAACGTGTAGTTGAAGTCGAATGTCACGTCGCTCGTCAGGTGTTGGCGCACGCTGAGTTGCGCGGAGTTGTAGTTTGAAAGCGCAAAGGTGGACCACGTGTTCAACGCCGCGTACTGCGGATTGACGAACGTGTTGTTGAAGATCGAGAACGGCTGGTCGTCCCACCTCGCGCCTGACTGAAGAAACGTGTAGTCGGTGACGTTCTGTCCCCCGACAGACGGAAGAGCGACGCGCCAATAAGCGCTTTGTGTCGGAGTCAGAAAAAGTGTCTGTCCTAAAATAGAAAAGTTCCCGGCGATACCGGGCAGCACGTTTTCGAAGAACGGGATCGCTCCAACTGACGTAATCGGCACACCCGCGTAACGCAGATCGATCAACGCCTGCATGGCCTCGTAGAAAGTCTGGCCTGATTTAGGATCGCGCAGGTTGTTGAAGTGCATGATGTCGCGTTGGCCCAGAAGCTGGCGGGCGAAACGGCCGACGTAGCTCATCTCGAATGCGAGTCCTTTGCCGACTTCACGCGCGTAAGAGACGGTGTAGTTGTAGTTGACGGGCGTGACGAGCGTGTCGTCGAGCGAAGTCTCGATGCGTTCCGCTCCAGTTGGAAGTTGGCTCAACGGGAAGACGATCGTGTTCGTGAAGTTGCCTGCGATTCCGGGCAGCGTTCGCACGTCCTGCGGGCCGCCGGTGAACAACGGCGCGAGACGGTTGCTGACATTGTACGTGTTCACTGGAATCGATAACGCTGACGCAAAGCCGAGCTGATTGTTGAGATCGAAGTTAACGGCCAACTGGCTGCCGATGCGATCGTAAGTCATGCGGAAGCCCGCGCGGAGAACCGAACTTCCATTGCGGCCGATCAGCTTGCCCCAGAAGTTGTTCGGAAGTTCGGGCTGCCAGGCGACGGCGAACGCGGGCGCGAAGTTGTTCCAGTCCTGCTTGTAAAAGCCCGCGCGGTTGTTAGCTTTGCCGGAAAGATCGATGGAAATCGGATCGTTGAATGGAATACCGGCGTCGGCGCTTCTCCATCGCTGCTCGAAGTAAGCACCCAGGCTCGCCGTCGGTTGAGTTTGGAAGCCGTTCACTTCGTAAACGGGAACTGACGTGCCCCAACGCAAACCGTAAGTGAGCGTCAGGTTGGGCCGCATGCGCCACTGGTCCTGCCAGTAGACTTCATACTCCTGCGTCGCAAAAGTGCGATCCGCGGAAGTGCCGGCGGGCAGAATCTTTCCGGTTTGGTCGTAGTTGAAGTTTGCGGTGTATTGCGAGAAGCGTCCGATCACGGCGGCGAGGATGTTGCGCAGCGGAGTCAACGAACTGTCGGCGACATCCGGAAAGATTGCCGCGCCCGCGCCGTCGGGACCGGCAGACGTGAGCACGGCGGCTGAGGCTACGTAGCCCGATGGATTAGTCGTCAACAGGTCAAACGCATTTGCAAATGAGCGGCGCGTGTTCTTGATGAAACGCATGTTGCCGCCGAATTGCAGCGTGTGATGACCCGCGGCGTAAGTCACGTCGTCGACGATATTGTGAACAGGCGTAACGCGTGTCAGCGCGGTTGTCACCGCCGGGTTGAAGATAAAACGAAACTGTAGATTGTTTCCGTCCTGATCGCCCTGTCTCGTGAACGCTGCGCGAGTTAGACCATAGGCGAACCGGTTTACCAGCTTGTTTGAGATGGTCCATGTGTGGCCCAGCGCGAAGCCTTTCGGGTGATACCAGATCGAGGGCGCGCGCATATCCGGAAACGCGGGCGCCTGGCCGATGTCGTCTTGCTGGTAATTGCCGCGCACGAAGAGCGTTTGCTGGTCAGTCAGTTTGAAATCCAGTTTGAGAACGTAGGTGTCGAACGTGGTGGGCGTCGGCGCATTGAAACGAAAGCCGCCGGTGTTGACGCCATCGCCGACCGTGGTGTCGTTGGCGACGTAACGTTGTGTTTTGTCCGCGAGAAAAGCGAGCGCGGCCGGGTTCACACCGGGACTGATGCCATTGGCGGCGATGTAAGCAGCGTTGATCTGGGCTGCGTTCAGGCAACGAAAGCCGGACGGCGTGCCTGCGGGACACGAACCATCGCTCGTGCCGCTCGCCGTGCGATAACGAATGATGCCCTGGCCGACGTGCGGCAGCGGCACGATTTGTAAACCCTGCGTCGAGGTTGCTTCACGAAAACCTTCGTAAGCGAAGAAGAAGAAAGCACGATTGTGCTTGATTGGACCACCGATCGAACCGCCGAAGAAGTTTCTCAGCAATGGCGGCCGCGGGAGTTTTGGTTCACCGGCGACGGCGGTGCCGCTGATCACTTGCGGATCGTTCGGCAGAAAACGCCCGGCCTTGTTGCCGAAGAAGTCGTTCGCGGTAGTCACGGTGTTGCGATGAAAGTGGAACAGCGAGCCGTGAAAACTGTTGCCGCCTGACTTGGTGACGAGTGACACTTGCGCGCCGGAAGAGCGGCCAGTGTCTGCGTTTGAATTAGCAGTGACGACGCGGAGTTCGTCCAACGATTCGCGCAGTATGCGCAGCACGCCGGAAAATGCCTGGTTGGTCACCTGGTCCAACCCGTTCTGTTGTTCGTTGATATCAATGCCGTCGAGAATGATGTTCGTCTGATCGGCCCTGGCGCCGTTGACATAGCCCGTGCGGTTTACTCCGGGTTGTAATGACCAAAGCAGGTTGACATTGTTCGAGGGTATCGGGAGGTCGCGGATGCCGCGCGAATCAAGAGTAGCACCGCGGGTCGCGTCAGTAGTGTTGAGTATTTGTTCGGGAGGAGTCACGACGACTGTTTCGACAATGTTGTCGCCGACATCCAGCCTAACGTCGTGCGTGATCGAGGTGTCGACCGCCGCATGGATCTGCGAGGCCGAATACTTTTTGAAATTTTTAGCTTCGATATCAAGACGATACGTTCCCGGCGGAATCGACGTGAACGTGTAATTGCCGCGGTCGTCGGTGATATAGGGACGAGAGAAACCTTTCTGTTCATCGAAAAGTGTGACGATCGCGCCCGGGACAGGATGACCCTCTGAATCCGTCACGATCCCGCGAATTAACGAAGAACCAGCTTGAGCAAACGCAGTGCTTGAGATCATCAGCACGACAAAGAGCGTACTGATGAAGAGCAGCACTTTCATAATTTGTGGGCTGACTTTAACCATGCAATCCTCCGCGGACAGATAGTTTTCTGGCTAAGGGGCGCCAGTGAATACGAGGTGTTGGAATTTGCGTCCTTGCGGCTTAGGACAAGTGAACGAATGGGAGGGTGCAGTTATACCACGGATCTACTTCCTAAGATGACCCATTGCGATTAATAACTCGGCGTTGAGAATCGCCGCGCCGGCAGCGCCGCGGACCGTGTTGTGACCCAGGGCGACAAAGCGATAGTCGAGGACGGCGTCGGGCATGATGCGGCCGACGGTGATGGTCATGCCGTTGCCGGCGTCGCGATCGCGTTTCGGTTGCGGGCGATCCGGTTCGTCGCGAACAACGATCGGCGTTGACGGCGCGGAATGTAAGCCAAGTTCCTGCGGCAAAGATCGAAACGACGCGAGGGCTTCACGCAGTTCGTTTAACTCGATTTTGCGCGCAAACTTAACGCGCATCGCGGCCATGTGACCGTCGTTGACGTTGACGCGATGACATTGCGCGCTGACTGCCATCGGCGCGTCGTCGATTCCAGAATCATTGAAACGCCCGAGAATCTTCTTCGTCTCCGTTTCGATCTTCTCTTCTTCGCCGCCGATGTACGGCAGCACGTTGTCGAGAACGTCGAGCGACGCAACGCCCGGATAACCTGCGCCGGAAAGTGCCTGGAGCGTCGTCGCCACGCACGCTTCGACGCCAAACGAAGCATGCAACGGCGCGAGCGCGAGTGCGATATTGATCGTCGAGCAATTCGGATTGGTAACGAGAAATCCGCCCGACGAGTAACGCTGTCGCTGCCGTTCAAGTAAACCGAGATGCTCGTGATTCACTTCCGGAATCAACAGCGGCACATCTTCGTCCATGCGAAACGCCGACGAATTGCTGATCACCGGATAACCGGCTGCGGCAAAACTGCCTTCACACTCGCGCGCCATTTCTCCGGGCAGACTCGAAAACACGAGATCGCAATCGAGCGGCGGCACGGGCGGTTGGACGATCATCGACCGCACAGACGAAGGCATCTCACCCATCAATCTCCACGTGCACGCTTCGCTAAACGACTTCCCTTGCGATCGATCGGAAGCTGCTACGGCAGTCACTTCAAACTGCGGATGACCTTCCAACAGTTGCACGAAACGTTGGCCCACCATGCCGGTCGCGCCGAGAATTCCGACTCGATATTTACCACTCATAGCGTTTCCAAACCTCGCTTTATCCGTTGCACCCCTTCAGTTAACGTGTCGTGACCGGCACAGAACGAAACCCGCAAAAACCCTTCGCTTTCACCGCCAAACGCCGCGCCCGGCACGGTGATCACGCGCTGTTCGAGCAAAGCTTCGGCCACTTTCATCGATGGTCCAAACCTGCTTACGTCAACCATCGTGTAGAACGCGCCGTCAGGCATTACTGCCGGCAATCCTAATTTGTCGTCGATCAGTTTTATTAAATGATCGCGGCGCGATCGAAACGTCTCACGAAAGCCGGCCCGCGCTGTTTCCGCCTCGTCGCTCCACGACACCAGCGATGCCTTTTGTGAAACTGTCGACGCGCAAGTCGTCACATAGCCATGCAGGATAAGCGCAGCCTTGACGACGTCCGGATCGCCGGCCAGCCAACCCAGCCGCCAACCCGTCATACTCATCGACTTCGACAATCCGCTGATAACAATCGTGCGATCGTAAAACGCAGATGACGATTCGGGACGCTCGCCTCCGTAGTAAAGATCGCGATAGATCTCGTCGCTGATCAAATACACGCCCGTGTCGCGCAGTAAATCCCCAATCACGGCGAGGTCTTGTGGCAAGAGCGTGCGGCCGGTTGGATTTGACGGACTGATACAGACGACGACCTTTGTTCGCGGCGTCAGCGCAGCGCGAAATTCCTCCACGTCAAAACCAAAATCGCGCTCGCGCGGCAAACGATAAGAACGCACGACGCCGCCCGCCATCTTCACGATTGTCGGGTATGCAACAAAGCCCGGATCCGGAAGCAGCACTTCGTCGCCGTCTCCGACGAGCGTCAGCAATGCAAGGTAAAGGGCTTCCTGCGAACCGGCGGTGATGATAACGCGTTCCGGATCGCCTGCGAGATACGGGTACTCGCTTGCGACCTTCTTTCGCAGCTCCGGCAAGCCCGCGTGCGACGTGTAACCGTTCTGCTCTTCAGTGATCACGCGCACCGCAGCGTTGCGAATCACATCCGGCGTCGGCAAATCAGGCTCGCCCAATCCGAGATTGATGCTGCCGGGCCGGGCGCGATCGAACACCTGCCGGATGACGCTCTTTTGAATTCCCTGTAACCGCGCGGGAAGCGCAAAACTTTTCAACGCAGGTAATCCTCTAGTTGCACTGACGAGTCAGTCTTCTCGTCGCGATACTTGACTATGACCGGCGCGTACAACGACAGCCCCCAATCGCGTCCCCGCTCGTTGTTGACGGCGCGCGCTCCGGGAACGACGACTGCGCCCGCCGGAATCTCAAGTGGTCCAGCGGCAGTCCGTTGATAGATCTCGCCACGCACGAGATCGTAAACCGGTGTCGAACCGGTGAGGATCGTGCCGGTGGCAAGCACAGCACGTTCACGAACGATCGTGCCTTCGTAGACGCCGCAGTTGCCACCAACCAGAACATCGTCTTCGACGATTACCGGAACAGCGCCAACCGGTTCAAGCACGCCGCCAATCTGCGCTGCCGCCGAAATATGCACGCGCTTGCCGATCTGCGCGCACGATCCGACAAGGGCATGACTGTCGATCATCGTTCCTTCGTCGACATAGGCGCCCGCGTTGACAAACATCGGCGGCATGCAAACGACGCCCGGCGCGACGTAAGCGCCGTCGCGGATCGTCGAGCCGCCGGGAACGATGCGTATGTTGTCCTGGATCTTCGTAGGCCGCGCGGGATAGGTGTCTTTATCGAAGAACTTGAAGCTCTCGCTCGTGGACATATCGACCAAGGCGCCCATGCGAAAGCCGAGCAGCAGTCCGTGTTTCACCCACGAGTTGACGATCCACTTGCCGCTCGCGCTTTTTTCCGCCGCCCGAACTTCGCCCCCGTTGAGAGCACTCTTCAGTTGATCGAAGACAGCGCGATCCTCCTGCGTGAATTCGTTGCTGCCGCGCGCGGCGAGTGCCTCGATCTCTTCACGCAATGGCATGCGACGTTTCCTGCAACAGGCCCAACTCGGTCAACACCTCGCGCATCCGCGCGCGCGTCTTTTCCTGCACCGGCACGAGGGGAAGTCGTAATTTCTCTTCCAACAGGCCCATGAGCGCCATCGCTGCTTTGACTGGTCCAGGACTCGACTCGATGAAGTTCGCTTCCATCAACGGCAACAGGCGGTAATGAAGTTTGCGCGCATCGTCCCAGTTGCCGGCGAGCGCAAGATCGTTGAGTTGCGACATCAGGGCCGGCGCTTCGTTTGACGCGACCGAGATCAAACCGTCGGCGCCGAGCGCGATCAGCGGGAGCGTGAGCGAGTCGTCGCCGGAGATCACGCGAAAGTGTGCCGGACGGCTGTGCAGGATTTCCATGATCTGGCTGAGATTGCCGGATGCTTCTTTGACGGCGGCGATGTTTTCGCAGTCGCGCGCGAGACGGAGTGTTGTTTCGGCGGCGATGTTTGAAGAAGTGCGGCCGGGGACGTTGTAGATCACGACCGGCAAACTGCCAACCGCTTCGGCGATCGCGCGGAAGTGCGCGTAGAGTCCGTCCTGGGTTGGCTTGTTGTAATAAGGCGCGACTGTCAGCACGCCGTCGACGCCCATCTCGCGCGCGGCCTGGGAACGTTCGATCGTGACTGCCGTCGAATTGCTTCCGGTGCCGGCGATCACTCTGGCGCGCCCGCGAGCAAGCTCGACAGTGGCGCCAATGACGAGACGGTTTTCGTCGTCGTTCATCGTCACACTCTCGCCGGTGGTCCCACACGGCACGAGCACTCGCACGCCGCCCGCGATCTGATACTCGATCAGATCGCGCAACCGTTTTTCGTCAACGGAGCCATCTGTCGCAAAAGGAGTAACAAGAGCCGTCGCGCATCCGCGC
>DATELZ010000186.1:0-14313 GCA_035276045.1 Pyrinomonadaceae bacterium
AAATGTAACGACGGTGCTTTGCCGTCAAGCTGAGTCGGAGAATTTTCCCAACGGAACGTGGGTCACGCTGGCCATCGACTCACAAGCAGCCGAGGCAAGTTCCACGATCACTTTCCCCTCATTCTTTCCCGACAACGCTGCTTATGTGATTTACACGTCGGGTTCCACAGGCGAACCCAAAGGCGTAGTTATCTCGCATCATTCGTTATCAAACTATCTCGACTGGTGCCTCCGCGAGTATGCAAAGACCGGATACGGCTGCGCGTTGCACTCGTCTCTTTCATTCGATCTCAGCATGACGAGCCTGTTTGCGCCGCTGCTGCTCGGCGAGACTGTGCATCTACCTGATACGGCACAACGAGCCGATAACCTGCCATCACTGCTTGACGAATCTGAGAATTACCGTTGGCTAAAACTTACGCCGAGTCACGCGCGGATTGCGGCGCAGCAAGTTGCGACAAAACGTGCCTTGCGTTGTACCAAGACGCTGATCCTTGGCGGCGAATCTCTCTCCGCTCACGATCTGGCTGATTGGACCAGCGTTTCACCCGCTGTCGAAGTGATCAACGAATATGGTCCAACTGAGGCAACAGTCGGCTGTGTGGTCTACAAAGCCCTGGCGGCGACGCTACAGGATGGCCCGGTGCCGATCGGCCGTCCAATGGCGAACACGGCAATTTACCTGCTTGATGAAAATCTCGAGCCCGCTCCTATCGCAGCCACTGGAGAGATCTACATCTCCGGTGATGGCGTCGCGCGTGGATACCTCGGCCGGCCGGATCTGACCGCCGAACGGTTTGTGCCAAACCCGCACACCGAGGAGGCCGGAGCCCGCATGTATCGCACGGGCGATCTTGGTCGCTATCGCAGCGACGGTTGTATCGAATATCTCGGACGTATCGACGATCAAGTCAAGATACAGGGCCACCGAGTTGAACTGGGAGAGATTGAGCACGTGCTCGTGCAACATCCGCAGATCCGTGAAGCGGTGGTTTTGATAAAGACTGAACAGACGGCGCAGCGCCTGATCGCTTATTTCACCAGGCACGAAGGCGCAGGCGAAACTGTTGCACTCAGCGAGTTGCGAGAGTTCTTGAGTGCGAAGTTACCGCCTTACATGATTCCGCACGCTTATCATCCGCTTGAATCTCTGCCGCTCAACGCGAACGGAAAGATCGATCGCGCGGCGCTAATGAGTTTGGACTCATCCGCGGCAATCGGGCCGGCCGGTTATGTTGGGCCAAGAACACTCGAGGAAGAGGTGCTGGCTACTGTCTGGGCGAAGGTGCTTGGCGTGGATCGTGTCAGTATCGATGCCGATTATTTTTTGCTTGGTGGTGATTCGATTCGCGCGATTCAGATCGCCGGCATCGCTGCCGAGTCGGGATTGAACATCGATCTCGACATGATCTTCCGCCACAAGACGGTCCGAGCCTTGGCTGCGACTCTTGTTGGTCCAAGTGCGCCAACGCGCATTTCAACTGAGCCGTTCTCATTGGTCTCGGAAGAGAACCGGCGCAGAATGCCGGCTGATGCGGAGGATGGTTACGGGCTAAGCCGGCTCCAAGCCGGCATGGTGTTCGAGCGCCAGATTCATCCGGGTTCCGCTATCTACCACGATATTTTCAGTTTTCACGTTAGCCTGCCGCTTGACCGGGCTGCGCTCGAAAGAGCGGTGACGGAGCTTGTAAACCGCCATCCGATGCTGCGCACTTCTTTTCAGCTTGAAGGGTTTAGCGAACCGCTCCAGATCGTGCACCGTTCCGTCGCGCCTCCGATAACATTCGAAGATCTGAAAGGTTTTTCTCGGCAGGAGCAACGTGATTTCGTGGCGCGCTGGATGGAAGAGGAGAAGCGCGTCGGATTTGATTACTCGAAAGCCCCCTTGCTTCGCTTCCGCGCGCACGAAACAAGTCCTGACAGTTTTTACTACTCACTCAGTTTTCATCACGCGATCCTCGACGGCTGGAGTGATGCGTCAATGTTGATCGAACTGGCGTTGAGCTATCACCGCCTGGTTAGCGGCAAGCCAATCGGCATCGACGCCCCGTCCTCTTTATATAGAGACTTCATCGCCGCCGAACGAATCGCCTCGCATTCCGCCGAACATCGGCGCTACTGGCTCAATCTGTTCGATGGATGCTCGCCACTTACGATTCCGCGCTGGTCCAAACCCGGCGATGACGGTCGCCGTGGTGTGCGGATGCACCGCGTGCAGATTGGAAAAGAACGTTCACAAGCACTGATCAACCTGGCGCGAGAACTTGCGATTCCACTCAAGAGCGTGTTGCTTGCTGCACACTTGAAAGTGATGGGCTTCGTCAGCGGCCGTACAGACGTCGTCACGACGATTAGTTCCGCGGGACGCCTGGAAAGCGCCGATGGTCATCGCGTGATCGGTCTGCACCTCAACAGCACTCCGTTGCGACTTAATCTTGGTAGTGGACGTTGGCTCGAACTCGCTCGGGCAGCGTTTGCTGCGGAACGAGACGCGTTGCCCTGGCGTCGTTATCCGCTTGCAGATGTCCAGCGAGATCTGGGATTTCGCCGGCTGTCGGAAACGAGTTTCTACTACACTCACTATCACCTCGTCGAAAACCTGTCCGAGCTTCCCAGCTTCGAGATTCTGGACCAACTCGGATATGAAGAAACAAGCTTTGCGCTGGTTGCAAACTTTAGTCTGAATCCACGCACTTCCGAGATCTCGCTCGACCTTGCGTACGACACGACAGAACTTCCCCTCGAACAGGTGCAGTCAATTGGGGGCCAGTACGAGCGCGCGCTGGCGTCGATGGCTTCGGATGCATTCGCTAACTACGCATACGTGCCGCTGCTCTCTGAGACGGAGCGATCGCAGTCTTTGGACCATGCGTTTGGTATTGCTCACGACGCTCCGCAGGGAACGATTATCACGATGCTGGAAGAGTGTGCTCGGCGTTCGCCGCCGCAGCAGGCAGTCGTGTGTGGGGATGAGTCGCTGAGCTACGAACTGTTCAATAGGCGGGTCAATCAGCTTGCACGTTATCTACAGCGGTACGGCGCCTGTCCGGATGCTCGCGTCGCGTTGGTTCTCGATCGTTCTGTAGAAATGATGGTGGCGATCTTTGCTGCCTTGAAATCCGGCGCGGCGTATGTGCCGATAGAGCCAAATCAACCCGCAGACCGTATCAACGCAATTCTCGAAGACGCAAAGCCCGCAGCCATTGTGACCCACTCAGGCACATGCGAGTAAGGTAAGTGCTGAAACAATTCCAATCATCGCGCTTGAAACTCACGAGCCGGCAATCGTCGAAGAACCAGATTCAAACCTCGACGATAAAACTGCACCAGATAACTTGGCTTATCTGATCTATACCTCTGGCTCGACCGGACGACCCAAAGGCACACTTGTCAGCCGAGGCAATCTGCTTCATTCCACTACCGCGCGGCTTGAATGGTACAAGCAACCCGTGGGGCGGTTCCTGTTGCTCTCTCCGTACTCCTTCGACAGTTCCATTGCCGGAATATTCTGGACGCTGTGTTCCGGTGGAACGCTCGTCTTGACGCAGGGTGAACTGCATAAAGATCCGGTGGCGATTGGGGACTTAATCGAGACGCAAAGGATCACGACTACGCTGACCGTTCCGGCGCTTTATGCAAATGTGTTGGAGAGTTGCGCCGGCAGGCATCTACCTGATTTGAACACTGTCATTGTAGCCGGCCAGGCATGTCCGATGGGGTTGGTGCGAAATCACTATCGGGAACTTCCTGCGGTTGCGCTTTACGATGAATATGGACCAACCGAGGCGACTGTCTGGAGCACCGCGGAACACTGCACCGCTTCCGACGATGTAGTGTTAATCGGCAAATCGATACCGAATACAGCCAACTACATATTGGACCAGGCGTTGATGCCTGTTCCCGTGGGAACTCCAGGCGAATTGTTTATCGGTGGCGAAGGAGTAGTTCGCGGCTACCTTAATCTGCCGGAATTGACCGCCGAAAGGTTTCTCCCCGATCCGTTCTCAACACGATGCGGAGCACGCATGTATCGCACTGGCGATCGCGCGCTTTACCGGCGCGACGGACGCATCGAGTATCTCGGACGTGTTGACTGGCAACTCAAGATTCGCGGGCATCGGATCGAGCCGGAAGAACTTGAAGCGGTTCTGAAATCGGTTTCTGGCGTGCGCGATGCGGCTATTGCTGCTTCATCGATCGCAGGTGGTGAAGCGCGGCTCGTTGGTTACGTCGTGCCAGATGAGGTTAACCCTCCGTCGGTGCAGTTTATTCGCGCCGAACTGGAACGGTTGCTGCCGTCCTACATGGTTCCCAGTCTTTTTGTCTTTCTTGATGCGTTGCCGGTTAACGTTAACGGCAAGCTCGATCGCAAACAGCTTCCCGAGCCAATCGATGCAAAACGTGGTGGAGCGGAGTACGTCGCGCCACGCAATGAGGATGAAAAAACTTTAGCGTAGATTTTGTCTGCCGCGCTTCAGGTGTCGCCGGTAGGCATCGAAGATGACTTCTTTGCGCTCGGAGGGGACTCGATCCTCAGCATCCAAATCATCGCACGCGCCAAACAGGCAGGAATCACTGTTACGCCCGCCCAACTTTTCCAGGCTCGCACCATCAAAGCGCTTTCGGAAGCGCGTGGTGCGAAGACGAGCGATGTAGATCGTTATCAAGCACTCGCCAGAGAACTCGAAGCCGACGCCGTTCTCGATGCAGACATTTATCCTGAATCGTCGTGGTCCAAGGACAAGTTTGCACCGAAACAGATCTTTTTAACCGGAGCTACCGGATTTCTTGGAGCCTTCCTGCTTGATGCACTGCTTAAACAAACACAGGCGAACATCTATTGTCTGGTTCGCTGTGACAACGCACGAGACGGAGCCGAAAAAATCGGACGCATACTGGAGTCTTTCAATATCTGGCAACCAGTTTACGCGTCGAGAATCGAACCGGTTCAAGGTGATCTCACAAAACCATTGCTTGGACTTTCCGCCGATCAGTTTCACTCATTGGCGGCCAATATCGATGCCGTCTATCACAACGGCGCTGCCGTAAATTTCATCCAGCCTTACGCGACCTTGAAGTCTGCAAATGTTGACGGCACTAAAGAGGCGCTTAGGCTCGCATGCCGGGTTAAAGCAAAACCCTTTCACTACGTTTCTACGCTATCAGTCTTTGCCTCAGTTGCCGATCGTGAGCTGATAAGTGAGAACGACGCGCCCCCGCTTCCAATTAGTGAATCGAACGCTGTTAATGGCTATGCTCAGAGTAAATGGGTGGCCGAACGATTAGTGATGATGGCACGCTCCCGAGGTTTGCCGGTCAACATCTACCGGCCCGGAAGAATCGCGGGCAATAGCAGAACTGGCGTTTCCAATCTGAGTGACTTTACGTCTCGCTTTATCAAGGGATGCATTCAACTCGGCGCCATACCTGACTGGAACGGTGCGGTGAATCTTGTAACGGTGGATTACGTAAGCGAGGCGCTGGGGCGGCTTCTGCTACAACCGGATTCGTTAGGTAGGGTGTTTCACTTCTGGCATCCCCAGCCAGCCCGCTGGCAGGATTTAATTGACTGGCTCAGGTCTTATGGCTATGCGGTTAAGAACTTGCCATACGCGGAGTGGAGAATGGGTATCGAGAATTCGGTTGACAATGTCTTGTATCCACTATTGCAAACACTTCCCGAAGCAGGCTTCGAAATCGAACATACAATTCCTGAAGTTAATTTTGAGATCGGGTTGGAGTTTGACTGCCGGAATACATTCGAGGAACTCGGCGATACTCCAGTTATTCCCACACCGATTAATGCTCAATTGATCGATCGCTACCTCGGGTACTTTGTAGCTAAAGGGTTTCTCGATGCCCCGTGAATAAGGCATTAGACAAATTAGCTATAGTGTCGCTGCGCATCCATTTAGGAAGATCGATAGTTGTATGGTGACTGAGAAAGCTAAACGGAATTTGCAGCAAGCTATTGACATACACTTCGGAGAGGCATAATGTGCCCTCAGCTTAGCTCTTTCCTTACGCGCTCACGTCTGTTCTTCATTCGCCCACTCGTTAGCGTAATTTCACATCGGCGCGTTAGAGAAGATTGCCAACAATATCTTGACGGGTCGTGAAATGACGCTCGCTCGCAGAGGTTAATCACCCAGAAGAAGGGAACTTTCATGGCCTGCGCGAACGGTTCGGCTGAATCCAACCGGAAAGCATCCCGTAATGTGTTGCCTACGGGTGCGAAAAATAATCGGAGTTTTTGACTCTGATCAATGAAAGAGGCATATGGAACAATCAATTGCATCGCTTTCGCATGAACAAGCGCAACGTGCCTTGATGATTTTTTACGATCTCCTCCCACATGACTTCTGGGAAGGTGGCAAGAAGCCTTCGGCAGTCAAACTCAAATACACGGCGGAGAAGTTGCGGGACGACGCAACGGAGGACGTGCGGCCGGTCGCTGATATGCTGCTGGCCGAGGGCCGTGAAGAGGAAAAAGGCGAAGCCGCAAAGGCCGTGCTTAACATTTTCTATGAGCAGGAATCGCTGGGCGGCTTTGTCGAGCAGGCAACGCAGCAGGCACAGCAGCCACACATGGCTCCGCTTCCGCTCATCATCGGCGCGGTGATCGTTATCCTCGCTGCATTGCCGAAGAAGATAGACTTCAAGAAGAAGCAATATGAGGGCGGTCAACTTCGAGACGCAGCCGCACTCGTGAAGGAGTTTGGACAATTCGTGGCTAAGCTGCCGTCGGAGGTTTGGAAGGGAATCATCAAAGGAGCAACTGGTCCAGGTGGAGCATAGCTCGCAACAACAGCTTGAATGTGAGGTGACGCAGCTCGCAGAATCCCATCAAGCACTCCTTGCCGAGGCGAGGAACCTCGTGCAGACAGGTCGCGGCGACGAGGCAATCAACCTCTACCGGGCAAGTCACCGGGACTTTCAGACGTTTCACGATAGGTGGAATTCTGAAATTCAGAGCAGCGAGCCGGCGGTTGCCGATTCGTGGCGGCAGTACATGGCGGATCAGGAGGCCACGCTGCTGACGTTCGAAGGACTGGCGCTGCGGTGGATGGGGAGGTTCGACGAAGCCAGCGCCGCGTGTGAGCGCGCGCTGGAGCTGACTCCTGCAGAAACTCCGGAGCATGCGTCCCGGTTATACGGGCTCGGCGGGATTCGCAACGACCAGCGAGCGTATGAAGAAGCAGAAGAATTGCTCCGGCGCGCGCATGCCGAATACGCTGTGATTGCAACCAAGGTGGCCCAGACTGAACCGGCCAGCGCTCCCGAATTTTGGAGCCAGGCAGCCCAGGCGCTGGCAGACTCCGCGCACGCGGCGCTGAGTCGCGGCGACCATGCTGGTTTCGAGAAAGGCTTCAACGAGGCGATCGACTTCGCCAAGCAGCACCATTTGCCGAACCTTGCTGATAAGCTCTGGCTGCGACAGGCAAGCTACCTGCTTGTGCTCGATGTCGATGCGAGCGGCGCGACCGCGCAACGCGCGCAAGAGGTCGTTTCGCAGGGCGAGCAGCGTATCTTGGAGAGCAACGATCCCGAGTTCCAGTTCGAATCGTGGCAATTGTTCGCAGAATACTTCCTCACAGCCGGAGAACATGATCTGGCAAGGGAAAACCTGGAAAAGGGACGCAAAATAGCGCCGCTGGATAGGGAGTGGTTGTTGCTCCGCAAACTTGCCGACATCTCCGAAACGCAGGGAGACATCCAGGCGGCGACCGATTACTCTCAAGAGGCGTTGGCGGCAGCCCGAAAGCTCGGCCTGCCACAAGCCATCATCGCCACCCTGCGCGCCCTCGTCTCTTTCCATGCCGCGAACAATCCGGTTGAGGCGGAACGCTATCTCTCAGAGCTGCGTGTCCTGGGAGATAAGGACGAGATCAAGAACGCCCTCGTGGCAAGGGCGTTCACCTACTTGCAGCAAAAGCGTTTTGAGCTTGCCTTGCAGGATATTGAGGAAGCAGAACAAGCTACGCCTGAAGACCCTGGCGTCTTACTTGTTCGAGTAGCCGTGCTGCGCGGCATGGACGCGAAAGACGAAGCATTGCGCGTCATCGAAAAGGCAGTGGCGGCGTTCAACGAACAGATCCGGCGCAGTGGAACCGATTTGAAGAGCGGTCTTGATTCCCTGGCAGCGCTGCACGAAAGCGGAGCCCGTATGTCAGCCGAGCTTGGACGCACAGAGGAAGCGTTCACGTGGGCCGAAAGCGGCAAGGCGTTGCAATTACGTAACCACTTCGTTGAGCCGACGGACGCATCGAAAACCCCGAGCATCAGCTATTCCGCCCTGCGCGAGCGGCTGCTCGCTGAGTCCGCGACGCTTATTTTTTTTAGCGTCACCCACAGGGGGACCCTGGCGCTTCTGTGCGATCCTCATTTTGATAAGCCGCAGCCGTTCTTTCTCGATCTCACCGAGCAAGAGTTCGCTAAACTACTGCCGGCAGATCTACAGGATATGCCCTGGAACACAGCTACTCGCCGAAGATGGTTTAACAGGAGGCTCTGCTGGCCGAATACTCGTTCATGGAGACGCGTCTCGTGGCGGTAATTAACTTGGTCAGGCTGGCAAACGCTGCTAGGGTTAAATCCCAATGCAAGATAATCGATATCGTTTGTAGAAATGCCTGCGGCCTTTAGACAGTATCGCCATCCTCTTAGGACATCAATTTCACCAGTACGACTGACTATTCCAAAGCGGTTTTTCTGACGATGGAGGCGGTCTTCTTCAATGCTAACTACTATCCTTCCGTCTCTAATCACTGCCCACGCGTGATGATGAATACTTGGGAGACCTACGATGTGCATCGGATATCTCGGGTTCACACTGCAGTTAAGGCGCCAATTCAAGAGATGCGGTAAATGAGGTTCAGAGAACCATGTTAATGTAATGCTTCGGCGATGTTCTGTAAAATAGAAGGAATAGGCTGTGCCAAGTTTAGGGCACAGGAGACTAGAGAACAGTATGCAGACAAAACGAGCGGTGGTCCTTCTAAGCGGCGGCATCGATTCCACAACGGCGCTTGCGATCGCTAAGAGTGAGAGTTACGAGCCTTATGCCATGACATTCAGATACGGTCAGCGTCATGAATTAGAAGTAGAAATTGCTAAGAGGATTGCGAAGGATGCTGGAATAGCCGAACATGTTATTGTCGACATTGACTTGCGAGTGTTTGGAGCGTCGGCTCTTACAAGCGATATCGAAGTTCCTAAGGGCCGCGCACTAGACGAGATGGGACACGGAATTCCAATTACGTATGTGCCAGCACGAAACACCATTTTCCTGTCTTTCGCACTGGCTTGGGCCGAAGTACTTGAAAGCAGCGATATTTTCATCGGCGTCAATTCGCTCGATTACAGCGGCTACCCTGATTGTCGACCTGAATATATCGAAGCTTATCAGTCGATGGCCAATCTAGCCACGAAAGCTGGAGTGGAAGGGCGACAACGATTAAGTATTCACACTCCCTTAATTCATCTCACGAAAGCTCAAATTATTAAAAAGGGTCTGGAACTTGGCGTTGACTATTCGCTGACTCTGACATGCTACGATCCCTCATCCGACGGATCCGCATGCGGACAATGTGACTCGTGCCGGTTGCGACTCAAGGGCTTTAGGGAGAACAATATTACGGATCCAGCGCGCTATCAAGAGGTGCGTAGTTAAACGATATGAACTACGCCGTCAAAGAGATCTATTACACTTTACAAGGCGAGGGGGCCAATGTCGGGCGGGCCGCCGTCTTTTGTCGTTTTGCAGGATGCAATCTTTGGAGCGGACATGAAAAAGACCGCGCAACCGCGACCTGCTCCTTTTGTGATACAGATTTTGTTGGAACGGACGGAACGGGCGGAGGCTATTTCTCAACGTGTGAGGATCTGGCAAGAGCAGTAGCTACTCTTTGGCCGGATTCTTCCCATAGGGGTGAAACGCAACGGTTAGTTGTATGCACGGGAGGTGAACCACTGCTGCAACTGGACGAATCCCTTATTGAGGCCTTCCACCATAAAGGCTTTGAAATAGCAGTTGAAACGAATGGTACACGTTTGCCGCCGAATGGAATTGACTGGATATGTGTCAGTCCAAAAGTAGGGGCTGAGTTAATCCTGATTGCCGGAAATGAGTTGAAGCTGGTGTTTCCGCAGCGAGATTCAGATCCGAGGGACTTCGAGTCTTTGAGTTTTGATCACTTCTTTCTTCAACCAATGGACGGCCCAGAGCGTGGAGCGAATACCGTTCTCGCAATTCAATACTGTCTTCAAAATCCGAAGTGGCGGTTGAGTCTTCAGACCCATAAACTCCTTGGGATCCCATGAAGACGGTGACTAGTCGAACAATGGTTCATGTTGTACGCAGGACGCCCGGTTATCCTGAAAGAATACTCAATCACGAACAGATGGACTTCCCGCCAGGAATTCACGGATTGAACGAAGCATACTGGCGCTCCCCTTACCTGTTGGTCGTAGAATAGGCAAGTCCTTTGAACGCTTCGACTCAATAAATTGTGTGGCGGCGTGCTTGGCACTGGCGGTGGCAATAACGAATAGGTCGGAGTTACCGGCGAGTTGTCCCAAACGCGTTGTTCCCACCTTGTCATGGCTTATAGATACCCTTACACCTGGGGCGGCGTGCTCCAGGATTCTTTTTACTCGATCGCCCACAGCTTCAGTCAATGTATAGATCGCGATGGATAGTTGACTGAGCGAACCATAAACATCTTGATGCGTTTCATCAGATACAGTTTCCGTAAGAAGCAGTTCGAAAAGAAGATCAGACAGCGCTTCTTCCTGCCCCATGTCTTGCACCAATAGTGTCAATAACTGCTTTTGATCCTCATTCAAGCGTCTCCCGAATCCACGTATCTTTGAGGAAATAGAAAATAGCAACTGAGTGCGACCTCCGACGGAAAGGCAGGGAAATGTAAGTAGCAGATCTAGGAAATCAAGTACCCAGTCAGTCTTTGAGGGTGATCCATAACGCTCCCACAACTCCTGGGCATAACCCATGATTTCAAGATACGAACTGTCATCAACGCCGACGGTCAGAAGCACCGAAACTAACTCGTTGAAGATTGCTAGATCATCGTCTCCTCCAGATGTACTCATCACAAGCACGTCAATCAGGAGTCGGTATAGTTTCGAGCATTCCTTTCGCGGCCAATGATCATCCTTTTGTAGGAACGAAAGCAGGAAGGGAAATGCGTTGTGCAAGGTTTCATTGCCCGCAAGTTGCTGAAGCAACTCCTCCGCACGATGAATTACTTGCAGATCATCGACCAGGTCAGTAATTGACCATTCGTTTGCTCCCTGCTTAGCGAGAGGTAACGCACGCTGCCACGTCTCTGACTTAAGCAGCAGTTGCATCCACTCGACCAAACCAGTTGGGATTGACTCCTCAACTGGGATAGCGTCCTGGAAACCAGTGAGTTGCTTGAAGTAGTCTTTGTTCCAGCGAACTGAAAGGAACTCTTGTTTCTCCTCTTTCGAGAGGTGGTCGAACACTGCTAGCGCCGCGCGTTGGGCCTCTAGAGTCTGCAGTTCATAGGCGCATTCGAACATGACGCGCGCTAACCGAGGAGAGTGATCGGCCGACTTTCCGAGTGATAGAGCACGGTCGTAGTTCCCTTCAATTGCTACTCTCTTTATCTCTTCGAACTCTCCGTATTGGGAGCGGATCGTTGTGGGATGTGCAAACGCCGCGAGACGCGTCACATATTCAGAATCTACCTGACTGAGTCCGGGCACGCCGAGTAATTCATCTCTCAGTTCAAGGCGGGGGTTGATGCCTCCTACAGCGAGTAGGATAAAACTCTTCACGACACTTGGTTTGGTACCGCCTGCTCGAGCCGAGTAGAGATTTCCATACTTTGGCAAAACTACTTCGTGAAAGTGCATTACCGCCGAAGCGGGCGTATTTTGCACCTCATACGGCGCCAATTCCTTTCGGTAAACTGCGTCAATTAACGCCCAGGTCACATCATTTGGACGTCGAACTCTGAGAAGCAAAGGCAGCTCGTTCAGATTCAGCAGTTCATCTGCACTCCCGAGTTCTGTGAGTAGATAGACTTTAAGGAAAAGGAGGTTTAGAGAATCTAGTCGGTAGTGGTTTTGGAGATAGAGCAACTCGATCTCGGCCGATTTTCTATTGCCAGCACGAATGGCCATATAAAAATCTCGCAAAACTCTTCCGGTAGGTCGTGGCTTTTCAAAGATGCGTGCGACTCGACTCTCCCATGCAACCCTCATTCGCTCGATGGCTTCCCACACGGCGCTGGCATCACCCTCTATCTTAAAGGCGGCGCCGCCCGTCCAATCTAGTACCGAAGCCTCCACCGGGTCTTTAGGATCAAGAGATGCTCGCTGACCGCGAAAATTCGAATACGTTGGCCCTACAAACGCAACCAACTCCTCACCTAGACTGCGGAACTCCCGCTCGCTTCTTGCAATGCCGTACCAAACGATTTGTGAATTCACCCACCGCGGAAGCACAGTTGAATGTTCTTCTTGATCAGTAATCCTCCTTACCCATGGCAAGATTCGACCTGCTTTACCCTGATTCCTCTTAATGGCATCAAGGTGAAACTTATTGCCCTCTCCAAAAAAGCGATTGAGGAAGTTTTGGGCTTCCGAAACTTGCTTCACTGCTGCGGTCCTCCCCACCTTTTAGTAAAGATAATTATGTGCTCAGCTACTACTTCATCAGTTGTCTCGTAGTGGAGAAGTTCCTCATTTAAAGTGATTCCCAGATAGGTGAAGTTCATGGAGCCACTCAAATAGAATTGACTTCCTAATATTCCTTTCTCATGGAGATCAGTTGTTTCTGTGATATGCACGAAGCCCTTAACACGTTGCAAGAAGCTTTGATTGCTTGGTATTGAGGGTCGAGTTACCACCCGTACGGTGGCGCCACGATCGACGAGAACTGACAAGACTTGGGACAGCCTAATTTTTCCCCGTGCCCAAGAGGGATCCAGCATAAGAAACGCGTTAGCACTATTGTCTATTATGGGAATATCCGAGATCCAAGGCGAAACGATCCAGAGGCAGCGGCTTGGCTCGGCTAACTCGGCAACAAAGATGGTTTGAAGGAGGTCGGGAATCTGACGAGTCTCAGTAGACTGCGAGTGAATGAATCGACTGCCACGACTTTTCACTGTACAGCCTCCCGTAACTTAAGTCGGGTAACGTACCCACGCGGTTCACGGAAGAATCCTTCAACCTGCGGGTATAATTGGAGGAAACCTAGCTGAATTGGATTACCGGCTAAATCAAGAAGCGCGAGCTTCAAATTACTCAGATTTTCCGCCTTTGCAAAAAGCGAAACTACTCCTTTTTGCTCAAGGCGGCGTGTGACTTGTTCTCTCCAGTCTTGCTCTTCAAGTATTACCCGATCTTCGGCTGTCCTGAGTATGTCCAAGAGCAACTCCCGATCCGAATCCGGGTGGTTGGCGAAGGGGTTATAGGACGACAGTGCTCGCGCTTGCACTGAATTTCCACGTGGCCAGAGAAGGCCGTAGACCGTGTTGAAACGCCAATTCACTCCTGCTCCAGCAGGAAGTCCATAATCTCTGAAAGCGGCGTCCAAGGTCTTGTCTTTCTCGGCCAATACGTAAGCGTAGACGCGAGCATCGATCTCGATACCTAATCTTTCTTCCTCTTCCCTCCAATGGCTGATCAAGCGGTAAAGAAACTCATCTGTCGCAGAATTACTGCCTGGTCGGAGAATGCGCGCATTGAGGGCTGTCATTACAGCGTGTGTACAAAGCACTCCAGCGTTCGAGAGAGCCTTGCGAAGTCTCTGTGAGGCGTCGCGTGTTTTATCGTTGCCGTAGGCCATCCTGAATTCGTTTATGGCCGCTATTACGGATGTGTCAACGCGTGTCAATTCGAGCAATCGAGTAATTTCAGAATCAACAATCTCAAAGTCCGAAGGTTCCAATGCCGTCTCTGCAAGCTGAAAAAAACCTCTGGGGTCAGACGCGTAACTGCGCAAGATTTCTTCAATTACTCCCCCTCCTCCCAAGGTTGATTCCGTTATCCAGATCTCACCCTGATTTGTTGGTTTCTGAGGGGATTCCAGGGATCGAGGGCCAGCATGAATATCCAAAATCAGATCGCCAGAATTGAAATGGGGGCAAAGTTGCAAACATGCCTCCAGTAATGCGTGACCCAGCGTGACTTTAAGTCGATCCCTAGCCCACCCGCGAGATTCGTGGTCAGGATCCTTCCACAATACTTCGGCGAGATCGTCGAGGACGGCAACAATGTGAGGTGTCCGACAGAGCCCGAGGATTTTTTCATGAGATG
>DATELZ010000187.1:0-16933 GCA_035276045.1 Pyrinomonadaceae bacterium
CCCGCTCGATCGCCGGCCTCTCCACCACCACGCCGCCGCTCAACTCCGCTTCCACCTGCGCCGCGAACTCTGCCAACCGCGGCTGCTCAAACAGATGCCGCAGCGGCACTTCCACCTGGAACATGTCCCGCACTCGCGCCACCACCTGCGTCGCCAGCAACGAATGACCGCCCAGTTCAAAGAAGTCGTCCGTTGCGCTCACTCGCTCGACACCCAACACCTCGCTCCACAACCCCGCCACTAACTCTTCTATCCCTCCACGCGGCGCGACATATTCCGCTTCACTCGCGACCGCCGTCATCCCCGGTAATGCACGTCTGTCAACTTTGCCATTCGCCGTCAGCGGCATCTCGTCGATCGCCATGATGCCCGCGGGCACCATGTATTCAGGCAAGCGCCGTTGAAGAAACGCGCGCAAGTCGCCCACCGACGGCGGCTGTTCCGCCTGCAACACCACGTAGGCCACCAACCGCTTCTCGACGCCGTCTGACTGCGCGATCACCACCGCGTCCTGCACGCCGCTGTGATCCGTTAACGTCGCTTCGATCTCACCCAACTCGATGCGAAACCCGCGCAGCTTTACCTGCTGGTCCAATCGTCCCAAAAACTCGACCTCACCAGTCGCGAGGTAACGCACTCTATCGCCGGTGCGATACAACCGGTCGCCACCCTCAGCGCTGAACGGGTGCGGCACAAACCTCTCTGCCGTCAGCCCTGGCTGGTTCAAATAACCACGCGCCAGTCCGTCGCCTCCCAGATACAACTCCCCGGCCACTCCCACCGGGACCGGTTGTTGCAACTGGTCCAACACGTAAACTTCAGTGTTTGCGATGGGACGCCCGATCGGAACAGTGCCGCCAACCTCACTATGGCGGTCCATTGCGTAACAGCAACTAAACGTCGTGCCCTCGGTAGGACCATATCCGTTAACCAGGTGTTGCCCTTCACTCAGTCCGGCTAACACCTGCTTCACATGCTTCACGCTCAGCGCATCACCACCAGCCAGCAGTTGCCGCACTCGCGTCAGATCCACGCGTTCGTCCACAGCCAGGTGAAACAGTCCCGCCGTCAACCACAGCGTGGTAACTTCATGCCGCGCCAGCACCTGCCCCAACTCTGCTAGCGTCGGATGCTGTATCGCCAGCACCACCAGCTTCGCGCCGTTCACCAGGCTGCCCCACACTTCGAACGTGGACGCATCGAACGACATCGGCGCCATTTGCAGGAACACTTCGTCTGCACCAAACCCCGCATAGTTAGTTTCCCTGACGAGGCGCACGATGTTGCGATGGACCACGCTCACGCCCTTTGGCGTTCCGGTCGAACCGGACGTGTACATCACGTAAGCCAGGTTCTCCGGCGAGACTGAAACCGGCGGATTGCTGTCGCTGGACTGCGCAATCAATTCCCAGTCGTCGTCGAGACTGATGACCTGCGACCAGTGCGACGGCAACGAATTGAGGAGATGCTGCTGCGTCAGCAATACCGGCACGCCCGCATCCTCAAGCATGAATTGCGAGCGCTCCAAAGGATTTCGAGGATCCAACGGCAGATACGCGCCACCGGCTTTCAAGATCCCCAACACTCCTACGATCATCTCGATCGATCGCTCTACACAGAGGCCCACTACGACTTCCGGCCCGACTCCCAGTGCCTGCAGGTAGTTCCCGAGTTGATTAGCGCGCCGGTTCAACTCATCGTAAGTAACTTCCCGATCACCGAAGACAACAGCCACTGAGTGTGGATTACGCTCGACCTGTGCTTCGAACAACTCCTGCACGCAACGTTCTCGCGGATACGCCGTCGCAGTTTCATTCCAATCCGTCAGCAACTGTTGACGTTCAGCCGCGGTGAGCAACGGCAACGAAAAGATCCGCTGCGCCGGATCGGCGACAACGCCTTCCAGTAGCTGTTGAAAGTGAAGGCCCAACCGCTGAATCGTCGAACGATCGAAGCGCTCCGTGCGGTATTCGAGAATTCCAGTCAGCCCGTGCCCTTCTTCGCGGAACGAGAAGATCAGGTCGAACTTGGCCGTTTCAGTCTCGACTTCGATTTGCTCGATCGTCAGACCAGACAACTTGATTGCCGGCAGTGTCGGATGAAGCACCAGCATGACCTGGAAGAACGGATCGTGGCTCATGCTTCGTTCCGGCTGTAACTCTTCGACCAGGAGTTCAAAGGGCACGTCCTGATGCGCATGAGCTTCGAGAGTTGTTTGGCGTACGCGTTTCAGAAGTTCGAGAAATGAGGGATTGCCGGAAACATCGGCCCGCAGCACGAGTGTGTTTACAAAGCAGCCGATCAGGTTCTCAGTCTCCGGCTGAATACGGCCCGCCACCGGAGTGCCTACCGCAAAATCGATCTGGTTCGTGTAACGACACAACAGCGCCTGAAACGCCGCGAGCAACGTCATAAAAAGCGTGCTGCCCTGTTGCCGGCTCAACTCCTTGACGTTCGCGGCAAGACGGCCCGGCAGCGTAATGATTTCAGTCGCCCCGCGATCACTCGGCATTGGCGCAGCCGGCCGGTCGGCGGGCAAATCCAACAGGGGCACTTCGTCAGCCAGCTTGCGCTTCCAGTAATCAAGCTGGCTGCTTAGCTTTTCGCCGGTCAGCCACTCGCGCTGCCACTCGGCATAATCGACATACTGGATCTCCAACTCGGGAAGCGTCGACGACTCTCCCGTCGAATAAGCTCGATAAAGAACACTGACTTCATTGATCAGCAAACCCAGCGACCAGCCATCGCTGATGATGTGGTCCATCACCAGCACCAACACATGTTCTTCCGCGTCAAGGCGCAACAGCCGCGCCGTGATTAACGGAAGCTGGGCCAGGTCGAAGGGCCTTTGCACCGCCTCGCGTGTAAGCCGGCGGACTTCGTCGTCTTTGTTCTCTGCCCCAGTCAGATCGAAGTGCTCAAAGGTCAAGCTCAATTCCGGACTGATCACTTGCAGGACGCGGTCGCCCGTCATGACGAAGCTGGTTCGCAACGTTTCGTGACGTCGAATGACCTCGTTCAGGCTTTGCTCTAGTGCGCGCACGTCGAGCTTGCCCTCGGTGCGCACCTGGGCCGATATGTTGTAAGCAGCGCTGTCCGGCGCGAGCTGGTTCAAAAACCACAGTCGCCGCTGGGCGAAAGACACCGGCGCCGCAAACACGTCATTAGCCGAATCGATCGGTTTTGCCGTATCAGCCTGAAGTGCGTCCATGATCGTTTACAAAGTTGACGGATGGGACATGACTCTAAGAATCATGTAAGTCCTGTCAGTGTCTGAGGGCCTGAGGATCTACCCGAAGCGACTCGCGGGGAACGCGCTTGATCCGGGGAACTTCTTCGACAACCTGACTGGTTTCTATCACTGCCGATAACGCAGCCACCGTCGGTTTCTCAAAAAAATCGCGCAGTGGAACCGACATGCGAAAAGCTTCGCGCATCTCCATCACCAGTTGCGTCGCGAGCAGTGAGTTGCCGCCCAGTTCGAAGAAGTCGTCGTTGACGCCGACCTCTTCTATAGCCAGCACTCGTTGCCAGACTTCAGCCATTTTGCGTTGCACGTCGCCGTCCGGCGCGACATACGGTTCGCGTAAATCCGGCCGCGGGTAGAACGTGCCCGGCTGCCGTCGCGCCTGTTCGGCTTCGCGCAGCGAGACGAGCTTCAACCATTGATCGATGCGCGCTTGCAATGGCGCAGTTGAGACAACTAACTGCTGAAACGCAAGCCTGGGTAACAAGCGCGAAAAGATCTCTTTTCCCTCACCCGGCGAAATAGCCAGTTCGGTAATGCTCGCTCCCAAACTGCTGGATGGCTGCAACTCAGTCTCAACCTGCCACGTGTCGAGATTGATGGTGGTCCATGGCACGGAGGTGCGCCTGGCAGCAGAACGCGCGAAGGCATCCATGAAGATATTCGCGGCTGTGTAGGCAGTCAGTCCGAGTCCACCCAGCACGGACGAGATGGAGGAAATCAAGAAGCAGAAATCCGGTTTCACTTCGCCAAGAATTTCTTCGAGGACCACCAGGCCCTTCACCTTGGTTTGGAAGTGAACTTCGTAATCTGCTTCCGCAACGTCTTGAATCGTCTGCGCTGTTTCCTCGCCCATCACCACCTGGCCGGCCGAATGAAACACGCCATTGATCTCGCCATGACGTTCGAGAATTTCTTCGATCGCCTGCTGCATCTGGTCGCGATTGCCGAGGTCGGCAGTGACGATACTCACCTTGCCCCCAAAGCCCTCGATGTGCAGCGCCTTTCGGATTGCCACACTGGCCGGATCGTCATCAGCATGGTTCTCTAACCAATCGTTCCATTCGGTACGGTCCGGAACTCTCGTGCGCGTGGTCCAAACAAGCCGGGCCTTGTATTTCTCCGCCAGGTATTCGGACATGATCGAACCGATACGGCCCAGTGCGCCGAGGAGCAGGTAAACTCCTCCGTCTCTCAAACGTGATTGACTAGGCTCGTCGCCGTTCAGCGACAGCGGTTCGTAGGTTTGCACCCACCTGTTTCCGTTTCGATAAGCGACCACCGAATCCTGAGAGCTGACGTTGCACTCGGCGAACAATGAATCAATCAGCTCGTCGTTATAGGAACCGGAAATATCGATACTGCGACACCTGATCTGCGGATACTCCTGGGGAATGACTTTGCAGGGACTCAGCAGCGTAGCCTTGGCCGGATTCAATTGTTCATCGCCGACCACCGCATGCAAGTTATTCGAAACGACGAACAGTTCCAGCGCTGTGTTAACTCGTTGCTCGCCTATACCACGCGCCAGAAACACGAGGCTGTGCAATCCTGAATACTGTGTCTCGGCGAAACTCCGGCTCTCGTCGTTTGCGTCTACGTTCCAGAGGTGAACGATTTTAGCGGGAGTCTTTCCCTCGTCGACGAGGGCTTTGAGAAGTGTTGAATAGTCAGCGGCAGAGCGCGGGCTGATCGTGTAACTGTCGTCACCCAAAGCGGAGAACTGTTCCCCAGTTCCGACGGTAACAACAGTCTGCCGCCGCGCTCTTAAAACGCGCGCCAGTTCGTCGCCTAAGCCGGAGTTGCCGGTGAAGAGCAACCAATTGTTCTTTGGCGCGTCGCCGTTTAGCGCCGGCTCAAACAAACGAGGCGAGGGCGACTGCTTCCAACCCGGCAGGTAGAACCACTCCGACACGGCAAACTGTTTTGCGATTTGCTGCTGAGTTTGCGCGGCGACCGGTTTGGCTTCGACCCAGTAACGTTGCCGCTCAAACGGATAAGTGGGCAATGGCAAGCGCCGGCGTCGTTGTTTCGCATTGAATCCATCCCAGTCGACCGTCACACCGGAGACCCAGAGTTTTCCCAATGCTTCCAACATCGACGCGACTTCAGGCCGTGGCTTGCGCGGGTGCGGCAGCGACGCGATCACCGCACACTTGTTTCGATCCAACTGCCCCGCCGCCAGACCGCTGAGGTTTTGTCCTGGTCCAACTTCAAGGAGAACCAGCCGGGGATGTTCGGCCGACAACGTCTCCAGTCCGCGGGCAAATTGCACCGTGCTGCGCAGGTGCCTGGACCAATAGCCCGGATCGACTGCCTCTTCACTCTGCATCCACGTGCCGGTCAAGTTCGAGATCAAAGGCATCTGTGGCGGTTGCGGATTCGCTTTTGCCACGAGGCCGGTGAAAGTCTCGAGGATCGGATCCACCATCAGTGAGTGAAAGGCGTGCGACGTGTGCAGCCGGTGACAGATCAGTTCCTGTTCGGTTAACTGTTCTTGCAAGCGATCGATCGCTTCGACCGGTCCCGAAACCACGCTCATCGATGGACTGTTGAGTGCAGCCAAAGATAGTCCGCCATTCAGGTGCGTCTTCACTTCGGCTTCTGAGAACGGAATCGCAAGCATCGCGCCGCCGGGAAGATCGCCGATCAATTTGCCGCGAGCAGCGACCAGCGCGAGAGCATCTTCAAGGGTAAAGACATTCGCGAGACACGCCGCAACGTATTCCCCAATGCTGTGACCAATCATGGCCTGCGGATGAATTCCCCATTCCATCCACAACCTCGCGAGGGCATATTCGATAACAAACAGGGCCGGCTGCGTCGCGCTTGTCTGATTGAGTTTCGCGTTGATGTCCGCGGTGTCTGCCGCATCCGAGAACAGCAACTCGCGCAGATCGAATCCGAGCGTCGGCTGCAGAAACTCGCAGCACTGATCGACGACGTCTTTAAAGGTCTGCTCCGTGCGATACAGTTCCGCGGCCATGTTGACGTGCTGCGCGCCCTGCCCCGGAAACATGAAAACCACGACCGGATCGTCGCCGGCTGTTCCAGTTAAGATCCGGCGCCGGTCGTTGCTTTCAAGGACTTCGACACAATCCTGAAGACTGCTACTCACGATCGCCTGCCGTTCGCGGAAAGCCTTGCGGCCCACCTGACAGGTATAGGCGACGTCGTTCATATTCAGATCCGAATGTTGCCGCAGGTGATCCGCGAGATTTGCTCCGGCAGTCTCCACCGCTCGCTCCGATCGCGCCGATAGCACAACTAAGTTCCACGGCCGGCCTGGTCCAGCCTCGGCAACAATCTCCGGAGGTTCCTCCATCACGACGTGAATGTTTGTGCCGCCAAACCCAAACGAACTGACGCCTGCTCTTCTTGGCAGACCGTTCGTATTCCAGTCCGTCAACGTCGTGTTCACATAAAAAGGACTATTCGCGAAATCGATCTGCGGATTTGCTTCCTCAAAATGCAGGCTCGGTGGAAGTTGGCGGTGCTTCAGGGCCAGCGAAGTTTTGATCAAACCGGCGATGCCGGCCGCAGTATCGAGATGCCCGATGTTGGTCTTGAGCGATCCCAGGGCGCAGAATTCTTTCTTGTCGGTAGTGGCGCGGAAGGCTTTTGTCAGGGCCTGGACTTCAATTGGATCGCCCAGTTGCGTGCCTGTTCCATGAGCTTCGATATACCCAACGCTATCGGCGCTGATGCCGGCATTCGCATGGGCCGCTCGGATTACTTCCGCCTGTCCTTCCACACTCGGCGCGGTGAATCCGACTTTTGCTGAACCGTCGTTGTTCATTGCGGAACCGAGCAATACAGCGTGAATCGAGTCGCCGTCGGCAACCGCCTCCGACAGGCGTTTGAGGGCAACAAGGGCAACGCCGTCACCTACGATCGTGCCCTGGGCTTTGGCGTCGAAAGCGCGGCAATGACCGTCGGGCGAAAAAATTCCGCCGTCCAGGTGCTCGTAACCTTCATTGTTGGGAACGATGATGGAGACTCCGCCGGCCAGCGCGATGTCGCATTCACGATCGAGCAGACTCTGACACGCCAGATGGACCGCGGCGAGCGAGGTAGAACAGGCGGTTTGCACTGAGACGCTTGGTCCCTTGAGGTTTAGCTTGTAAGAAACACGTGTTGCCAACGAACCAAGACCATTGCCGATGCCGACCTGTTGCAGCGCGCCCATTGATTCGAGTCCGTTGAGACTCATCAGCGCGCTGAACACGTAGGTGCTCAAACTCGCGCCCGCATAAACTCCGATCTTTCCGCGATAGCGATCCGCGTCGTAACCCGCGCTCTCGAGCGCGCCCCAGGCACATTCGAGAAACACGCGATGCTGCGGGTCCATGATCTCAGCCTCGCGCGGATTGAAGCCAAAGAAAGCCGCATCGAACAGGTCCATCTCGGCCAGCACCGGCTTGGCCCTGATGTAGTTCGGCCGATTGAAAACTCCGGGACTCACACCTGCTGCTTTCAACTCTTCTTCCGAAAAGAAAGAGATCGACTCCACGCCGGCACAAAGGTTTTGCCAGAGTTCGTCGGTGCTCTTCGCTCCCGGAAATCGCCCGGCCAGACCGATGATGGCAATCGGCTCTTCCTGGCGTCTTTGGGCCTTTACCGGCGCTGCTTCCTCTTGCACAACTCCGTCTGTACTCAGGAACCTTGCGAGTGAGTCGACAGTCGGATGATTGAACAGCTCGACGATGGCTAGCTCACGTTTCAACGTCTGCGCGAGCTTCGTCTGCATTTCGCTGAGCAGCAGCGAATTGCCGCCGAGATCGAAGAAGTTGTCGTCACGCCGAACCTCGTTGACTGCGAGCACTTCGCGCCAAACTCCCGCGATAATCCTTGCGTATTCGGACACGCTCGCGGTTGGTGGAACAGCAGGTTGGACCGCGGATTCTTTGGCCGGTTCCGGCTGGTCGCTCGTCTCGACGAGCCGTTGTTCGAAGTGTTTGAAGATCGCGCGGCGGTCAAGCTTCAGGTTACGAGTGAGAAATCCATTATCGCGGGTGAACTGCTCGGTTGTGATGACGAACTTCGCAATGCGCCCTGCCGGCGTCAACTCTGTATTGAGCTGCTCGATACTCTTTCTAATGATCTCTTCGGTGCGTTCAGTGCGAGGCTCCTGGATTGAGATGAGCGCCACGAGGTAAGGCATTCCATTGCCAAAAACTACCGCGCGCTCGATCTCCGCACAGCGATCTATCAACGCCTCCAACGTTTCCGGGTGCGTCTTGAATCCCTGCGTGGTGATAATCAGCTCTTTTTTGCGTCCGATGAGATAGAGAAAGCCGTCGTCGTCGAAACGTCCGATGTCGCCGGTGGCAACGACGTTTGGCTCGACGTAAGTGAGCGCCTGCTCCTGCGCATCACCTTCGAGGTAACCGGATGTTTGCAGGTGTTGCTGGCGCACCATGATCTCGCCGTCGTTCGCGAGATAGACGCTGCCTTCAACTACCGGACGTCCGACTGATCCACGACGGTTATGCTTCGGCGTGTTACTGGTGATCGCGCCACACTCGGTGAGTCCGTAGGCTTCATAAAGCGGCAGGCGCAACTCGGCAAAGAAGTCGAGAGTCGCGCGCTTGATCGGCGCCATGCCGGTCCACATGATCCGGATCCGCCCGCCCAGGCTCTCGTAGATCTTTCCAAAGGCGATCTTCAGTAAGCGTTTACGGACCGGCCCGACGGGAATTGAGCTTCCCAGTCTTAGACCACGCAGCATCGTGCGCTGGACGGGACTCAGGTTGCGAACCGCGTTCTTGAATTGTGTATGAATCGATTCGTAGAGCAGCGGCGGAGCGAGAACCAGCGTTGGTTTGAGTTCTTTAAAAGCCTTCAATGCCTGTTGCGGACTTACCAGCAGCAGATCGAAGCCGTAATAAAAGCCCGCGTAGATCATCAGGCGCTGCTGAAAACTCGAGAGCGGCAGAAAGACCAGAAAACTGTCGGTGGATCGGAAATCGAATAAGTTATAAAAGCTTGCAATCGTCTCTTCTGCTCCGCGCTCGTGTGTGATCAGACACTTGATGCGGCCCGCTGTGCCCGACGAGAACGTCAAAGAAAAAATCGGTTCTTCATCCGTTGCCGGTGCATACCGGCGTATGTCGACCTCGGGGTTTTCTCGATCGATGAATGCCGTGGCACTTCCGGGAGCGGTAGTGGGCCAGTTATCCCGCACGGACAGAAGAAGCAGGGCTAGCCGGTACTTCTCGATCAACTCTCCGCTCGAGTGAACGCCAAACTCGTCCGGAAAAGCCACTGAAGTGCACTTCAGGTGCATCAGGGCGAGATCGTGGAGCACCCACTCGTAGGAATTTGTCGCGAGTATTCCCACCCGCATCCCCGGCTCGACACCCCACTGCTCGAGTCGCGCGATGGTCTGCCGCAGATCGACGAGCACAGACTCGTAGCCCTTGCGGACCACGTTTCCCGCAGCGTCGTAGAACGTAATCGTGTTGTCCGGAAAGGAAGACAGTCGATCCGGTATCTCAGCGAACCTCATACAATGCCTCGAAAGTTGCTTTGCCTCAAAAGTACATCGACGGCTCTGCCGCCTGATGTGCGGCGAGGCTTGCCTCGCCGCTGGTCCATGATGGAAATATGGGCTCAGCCCTATTCAGTAGGCCAAAGGCCATACCAGGGGCGGAGCCCCACTTCCCTTCACCCAGCGCCGGCGAGGCAAGCCTCGCCGCACATCACACGGCGGAGCCGCAGCAAAAAAGACTCTTTAAGGCAGAGCCTTCGAAAGTTATTTACCAACGGGATCAAATCTCTCCGTCTTGCAGGGCGTTCAGGTAACCTTCGACGTCTGGTCCTTCGACGCGCATGATGTGTTTGGTCCAGGCTTCACGCTCGCCCCAGATCACTCCCAGGTCCCAGACGCAGCCGATTGGACCATCCGTGTTCGAGTGTTGCCGCAGTTGCTCAGGCTGTCCGGCGGGCGCCGTCAGCACACGCAACAACAATTCGTTCTGCGCCCCCCACCAGCAGATCACAACAAAATCGACCTCGTTGGCCGCATGCACGATCATGAAACCGAGCCCGTATCTATCCGGCGGCGCAACCGCGGGTTGCGGCAGAAGATCCTGCGCCGCGCTCCGCGCCGCATCGATCAACGAATGATGCACGCTCCGCCCTTCGACGTTGACGCGGTACACCTTCAAGCGCCAGCCGGCAAACTCGAACGCCGGCAGCGGTTGCACGCGGCGTTTGGCGTAAGCAGTGAACGCTGGAAAACTGGCTGCCTCGCTCGAACTGAGAGTCGTTGCCCTGCGTCCCTGGGAGATACGCTCCAAGTGTTCTTTCAACGAGGAAACCTTCTGCGACATGTAAAGACCCTGGTAACGGCGGCCATTCACACGCGCGTAGTCAGCCAGCCTGCCAAATGGCACGAAGCCAAACGACTTCCACAATTCGGCAGCGACCGTGCCGGCACGGACGTCGAGATAGATCACTTCAGCGCCGATCTCGTCACACTTCTTCGCAATCTCCTTGAACGCATTCAAAGCCAGGCCGGCGCCGCGGAACGAAGGATCGATAATGCCGCGGGACAATTCGACCTGGTGTTTGCAGTTGGGCAGGCGGTGCGGCGTCAGAATCAGTTGGCCCACGACGCCGTCACCCTGCTCCGCGATCAGAACATGGCAACGCTTCGCTTTCACGTCTTCGTCGAGACCGGCGATCAACCGCGCGCCTTCGGCCGGATCGAGTGGTCCAGGAAAACCGATCGTCGTCTCAAACTTGAGAACGTTGTTCATCACGTTGAGAATGCCGGCGCCTGTCTTCGAGTCGATTTCGTCCAGCCACCGCAGTTTTACGTTCAGAACTTTGTTGAGCGCGCCTTCGAGGAGGAAGGTCGAAATCGTCTGTTCGCCCTCGGCGATTTGCTGCGCCAGCAATTGGAAACCACCGAGCGCGATCTCGGGCGTTGGTTCATAAACCAGCGTGCGCAGGCTGAACGCAGTGCGGCAAAGAATGCGGCAACCGGGCGCAGCGCGCTTGCGTAGATTGCGCAGGATGCGCCGCTTTGGTTTGGCGAGGAGCGCGATCAGTATCAGATCGTACTCCGAAATATCAAAACTCTCGCCGAGTCCATTGAACACCCGCACGTGATCTTTAAGACCAAGCTTCTCGATCACTTGCACCGAGGTCTCAACAGCAGACGAATTGCTGTCGAGACAGTCGATTGGCTGGTCGGTTGCACGCTGTATATGAAAGGCGCTGATGGGCAATGGCCCACTGCCCACAAACAAGATCTTTCGCGGTGGATCGCCGGTAAGCAGGGACAGTTCACGATTCACCAATCGCTCGAAACGCTTGTTGAGAAAGTAATTGTCGAGCGAGGTCTCTTTGCCGGAGAGAACGTCCTGTGCATATTGATTCTCGAGTTGAGTCTCCCAGGCACAATAGGCATTGTTCAGTTCAGTGCGTTCTTCCGGGGTCATCTCGCTGAGCGCAAGCGCGGCCTCAGCGGTGGCGCCGTCTTCGGAGAAAACCAGTTTTTCCAGCGCTATGATGTTGTCGTGCAGCACCGGAAAACTCTGGTTAACGCCGCGAATCGCTTGGCAAAGATTTCGTATCCTGGCGGTCAACGACGCGCCGGCTTCATGAATTTCGGATGCTCGCGTTACGCCGAGTTCCATCACATTCATGTTCATACGGATCACTCCTATGGTTTGCGAGGAAAGGATTTGCTGCGGATGAGTATTTAGGACGCCGCCGATGAAGCGGCTTGTTGCGACTTGTACACGCGCTCGATTCCATCGTAGAACCACCAAAACCGATCGCACGTTTCGTGAATGGTCTGCACTGCTTCTTCCTGCATCTTTTCATTGGTGCAGACGATGGAAACCAGATCGACTCCTTCTTTGACGTGACCCACGTCTTCCACTGCGTGCACGGTGAAGAAGATCAGATCCTTTTCGGTGAGTCCGTAGACCTGCGGAAACATCTGGTGCCGCATCCTCCCGGCCTGTGTCTCCAGGTTCTGCCCCTCACTTGCGATCATCACCGCCGCCGCGCCGCGATGAAAATTGTTCGGATCGCTTACCCAGCGCATGCGATAGTCGATCAGCTCTTTTGTTTCCGGCAGCGGCTCAACTGCCTCCAGCTCATCTTTATCGACTCCCAACGCGTAGATGAAACGCTGCATGAGTTGCAGGTGTCCGGCCGTCTTCGAGATCTTGCCCGTCTCTTCTTCGTAGAGGTTATGGGCCAGCCGAGCGGAGTAACGCGGCACCGGTGGACAATTGAAATACAGGCCACCGATATAGCGCGCGAATACCTTCGTCAGTTGATAACCCTGCGTGGCCATGAGTTTGAGAAGCGGCAGGTTCTTTTCCGGTTTTGCAGCCTCGTGAATCAACGGGTGGTCCAGCGTCAACCGCGTGGCAAGTTCTTCCCTCAGTTTCTTGCGAAACTCGTTACGACCAAGCATTTTGTGCCTCCTGAAGTTTGTGTGCGAATTGAGAAGGGATGAGATTAGAGAAAGATTTCTTTACTGCCGTAAAGCCGCTCACACGGCAGACTGCGGCCGGTGCATTCTTCGATCAATTTGTTCGATTCGACGATCTGTTTCGAAGTGTCGTCGTACTTGATGCTGGTAACAAAATCGAGCCACGGCTCAGCGCCCATTGCATAAACGAAAACCTGTTTGCACTTGAGTTGCTCGATGATGCCCATGCCTCGCTGGCAATCCGAGCCTGACAACTTCCTCGACTGGTCCATCTTTCGATCCACGGGCTTGGTCAACAATGGACCATAAACCCACGTCAAAGGCGCGCCATCACACTCCATGCCGATGAATAAGACGTCGATGTCTCCCAGCAACTGGTGCACGTACTCGTAAAGTTTTGGTTCGATGTTGGCTGAATCAGCGGCGCACATCGCCGATTTGCCGAGCAGGCGAATCACGTGCGCCGACTTCGTGCGGATATTCAGGTCTGCGTGCTCGCCGAAAAACGGAACCGACGTGATCCCGCCATCAGGGATCTCGATGGTCTCCATCTCGTCAATCTCGATCACGTTTTTGAAGCCCATGTTTCGCAACATCAGTTTCAAAGACGGGTCTTGCAGAAACCCGCCGCCGTTTTTGGGAACGACGATGTTCTGGATCTTATGACGTAACTGCAACAGCGTCTCAAACATCACGTGATCGGCATGGCTGTGCGTGATCAGCGCGTAATCGATGGTCTCCGGCAAATCGAGATACGTGTAACGGAACAACTCGCTCGGATGGCTGTAACTGATCAGCGGATCCGTCATCACCGTAACGTTCTTCGTCTCCGCAAGGATGCAGGCGTGACCGAAGTACCTGATCCGGACCTGGTCGCCGTCGTAGCGTGGCGGCGCGGGCGGCGGCTCGGCAGTGAAGAAACTTTGAAAAAGCTCGTCGTGCTGGCCGTTGAGCTGCAGCGCCTCTTTGATGTAACCGAGTGGCCGCGGCACGCTGCGCATCCGGAAGAGTTCGTCGATGCCGTCGTGATTGAAAGGTATCCGCAGGTGGATGTTGTTGTTGTCTTCCAGGCGTGGAGTGCTGAAGACGAAGGCGCGTTCGTCTCGCGTCACTTCGGAGAGCGCGAGTGACTGCAACGAGAGATCGTAATACTTGCTCCGGTACAACAACCCCTCGATGAATCGCACCGCCGGAAAATTGTTCAAGTCGTAAGTCAGTTCGACATACCCTTTGAGATCGTCAGGGATGTTTGCATACATGGGCTCCATCGAATACCCGCGCGCTTCGTTTGCCAGGAACTCGTTCAACTTCACGATCGCTTCGGCAAACTTGATCTTCTCGCTTTGCTCTTTCTGCGTGCGCTCCATCAACTCCTTGATCTCGTTTGCCCGTTTGCCGTCGTAGTCGATGAATGGTCCACCGCGCATGGCTGGATTCTTGTTTGCCGCGGCATGAATATGAGGCGCCATCACGTACGACTTCATGATCTTCAGATGAGCGTTGGCGATGTTCATCGCGGCCGTGGCCGGAGCAATGAGATGAGGCCAGGCATACCACTGATTGAACAGCGGCTCAGCCTGAATGTTGTTCTTGAGGTATACGCTTCCGTTTTCCACTTGCTGCTCTCCCCTGCCGGCCCGACGATCTATTGATGTGTGTGTGCAGCTTGTAAATTCTGAAAATCCTGCACTGACTCTTGCATGCTCTCGTTCAACTGCTCCGCCAAAACTTTGACGTGCGGCTCGCGCATCATCGCAAAGTGGTTCGCGCTGACGTCGTGAACCTCGACGCCTTTGCGCGCCAGTGGAATCCAGGCCGCGACTGGATCGCTGGTCGATTCTTCCTGCCCGTCGTTTGCCCGGAAGAATGTAACCTTCACGTCATTCGGCTGCGGCGAATAGTTGCGAGCGGCGTCCAGGTTTGCTTTGAAAACTTTGATCAACTTACGTGCTTGCGCTTCCTCCAGGCCGGCCGGCAACAGGTCGAGGCCGCGGATGTAACTCATTACAAATTCGAGTGTGGCTTCCGGCTCTAGCGCAAGCAGATTCTGGCGTAACGATGAGGTGTGTTCCGGCGGCAGGCCCAGGTGCAATGCGGCGCCGATTAGCAGCGTTGCTTCATCTTCGTCGACTTGCGTGTCAGTTACGAGATATGAATCGAATAATGCGAGCAAAGCAACCTGCTGTCCCTGCGCGTGCAAAACTCTCGACATCTCGAAAGCTATCAAACCTCCTATAGACCAGCCGCCGATGAAATACGGCCCTTCCGGTTGAGCCTCGCGCATCGCGGCGACGTAGTCGGAAGCCGCTGCTTCGATCGACGTTAGCGGTTCTTCTTCATCCTCCAGCCCGCGCGCCTGAAAAGCATAGAACCTCTGTCCTGGTCCAAGATGCCGGGCGAGTGGCGCATAGCAAAGCACATTGCCACCAGCCGGATGCACACAGTAGAACCCGGGCGCTGTTCCTTCACTGCGAAGGGTCACTAAAGGTGAACTGGAATGCATACTTGCCTGGTCGCGAAGACTTCGTGCGAGTGCTTCGATTGTTCCTTCCTGCATCAACAACGCCAGCGGCAGCGACTTTCCTGTCTGTTCCTTGATCCTCGCCATCAGACGCACCGCAAGGAATGAATGCCCGCCCAGATCGAAGAAATTGTCTTTTACGCCGATGGATTTCACGCCGAGAATGTCTTCCCAGATCTGCGCGAGCTGCAGTTCGACGACGTCGCGTGGCGCAACCAACGTTTCCGTCGAAACGGGAGCATCCTCCTCACGCTGCTGAAGCGCGCGACGATCTACTTTCCCGTTCGCGGTCAATGGCAGATGGTCCAGGAAGGTAAAGACTGACGGAACCATGTAGTCGGGCAGTCGATCCTTTGCAAATAGCCGCAGCTCAGCAGTCGTCAGACCGGCATCGGCGCTCACTGCATAAGCAGCAAGACGCGGCTCAACTCCGTCCTGGCGTACGACTGCAGCCGCTGTTATCTGTGGGTGTTGGTTGAGTACGTTCTCAATCTCGCCCAGCTCGACACGAAAGCCGCGAATCTTCACCTGATCGTCGGCTCGGCCCACGTACACCAGATCCCCGTCCGGCAGATAACGCGCCAGATCCCCCGTCTTGTACAGTCGTGCTCCGCCGCGATTCGCATACGGATTCGGAATGAACCGCTCAGCCGTCAACCCCGGCCGGTTCAGATATCCTCGGCCCAGTCCCGCGCCACCGACATACAACTCTCCCGTCACTCCCACCGGCAACAGCCGTAACTGTTCGTCCAACACGTATACCTGCAGGTCCGGCAACCCGCGCCCGATCACGCTCTGCTCTTCCGTCGCCGTCAACGCCCGATACGTCACATGCACCGTCGTCTCCGTGATCCCGTACATGTTCACCAGTTCCGGCTCTGCGTCCCCATGTCTCTCAAACCACGGCCGCAACGCATTCACCTCCAGCGCTTCCCCGCCGAAGATCACCAGCCGCAACCTCAGCGCCGCTCCGGCTGCTCCATCCACTGCGATCAACTGCCGAAACGCCGACGGCGTCTGATTCAATACCGTCACGCCTTCCGCAGCCAGCAACTCATAGAACGCTTCCGGGTTCCGGCTCACCCAGTACGGCACCACCACCAGCTTCCCGCCATACAGCAGCGCGCCCCACAGCTCCCACACCGAGAAGTCGAACGCATACGAATGGAACATCGTCCACACGTCTTCGGGCCCAAAGTGGTAGTAGCTCTCCGTCCCCTGGAACAATCGCAGCACGTTCCGCTGCGTGATCGCCACTCCTTTCGGCTGGCCCGTCGACCCCGACGTGTAGATCACATACGCAGTGTTCTCCGCCGTCGTCTCGTTCTTCATGTTGTGGCTCGCCGCCTGCGCGATTCGTTCCCAGTCTGCATCCACGCACACCACTGCTGCCTCATGCGCTGGTAAACTCGCCAGCACTTTCTCTTGCGCCACGATCACGCTCAGTTGCGCATCCGCCACCATGAACGCCAGCCGTTCCTGTGGATACGCCGGGTCCAGCGGCACATATGCGCCGCCCGCTTTCAGCACCCCCAACAGCGCCACCACCATTTCCAGCGACCGTTCCACGCACACACCCACCAACGCTTCCGGCCCGACGCCTAGCTCTTGCAGGTGATGGCCCAACTGGTTCGCCCGCTGGTTCAGTTCCGCATACGTCAGTTTCTCTCCATCGCACACCGCCGCAATCGCTGCCGGCGTC
>DATELZ010000188.1:0-39200 GCA_035276045.1 Pyrinomonadaceae bacterium
GCCCATCACCCGAACTCAAAAACCGCTTCTCGAATCGCCGCCGCTCCTCACCACTAAGCCCACCACGAGCGTATGCATCCACAAGATCATCTTCCGCCGTGAGCATCTTTTGAAACGCATCCTTGTCTGCAAAATACTCCGACTCAATGCGCTCGCGCTCAGCCTGCGAACACAAACCTAGTAAATACTGGATTCGTTTAGTATCTATTTCGCTCATTCGAATCGACTGCAACACTCCTGAACGCACGCCTCGAGATTGGCGCGCTGTCGATGCATCTTTACTCGCAGTGTATTCAAGGAGACGCCAAGCCTTGTTGCTAACCGCTTGCGGCACTCAATCTTCTCAAGTTTTTCATACTTATAATACTCGGTGATAACCTCGCGATCCTCCTCGCTCAGATAACTGAGACAACGCTCCAGGCATTCCTGATATTCGAACGCCTCCGGGCCAACAGCTACCGACGGCAACTCAACAACATGAGCTTCGTCAAGCTCCTGTTTCAGGTATCGCCTCTTATGCGATTCCCTATGGACCAGCTTAGCCACACCATAAATGTAGCCATCCAGGTTATAGACGTTTCCGCCTTCCCCGATTCTGCGCATAACACGATTTAGTGTTTCATCTGCGTCGATATCAGGAATAGCGGAGCCACTCCACTGAAAATATTTCAGCAGCCTAAAGCGGATTTCTTCATACTTCGTTCCCGCCGTCTCTCGATCTCTGTCGAGCAGCGCGAGGAAGCGATCGAAGGCGTCCTGGGTGAGAACCCATTCCTTCTTGGATGAGGTCTTAGGAAAACTCACGTTTTCAAACTCCGCTGGGTGAAGCGATGAAGAAGCGAAGATAAATCTACTACTTCGCGGCCAGCTTTGCTATCGCCGTGGCAAGCTCGCCGAGGTTGATGGGTTTCGAAAAGTGCAACTCGTAGCCGGCGTTTAGGGCCTTTGATTCGTCGACGGCGCCGGCGTAGCCGGTGAGGGCGATCGAGGGGATGCGGTTTCCGTCGCCTTCGAGCCGGCGCAGCTCGCGCATGAAGTCGTAGCCATCCATCTCGGGAAGACCGATGTCCGAGACGATTACGTGTGGCTGCCATTCGGCAATCGTCTGCAGCGCCGCGCGCGCCGAATCCGCCGCTTTCACATCAGCGCCATATCTGCTCAGCGCCAACGTGATCAGGTCGCGCGTGTCCTGCTGATCGTCAACGGCCAGCACGCGCAACCCGCTGAGCAGCCCCGGCTGAAACTCTTCCTCGGAGACACGTCCTTTCTGTTTCCAACGCGACTCCAGCAACGGTCCGCCGGCGTCGCGCCGTCTGGCGTCGCCGTCAGACAGACCCACGATCGGCAAGCGTATCGTGAACGTCGCGCCCTTCCCTGGTCCATCACTCGTCGCGCTCACTTCACCGCCATGCAATTCAACCAGGCTGCGCACGATCGAAAGCCCGACTCCCAAGCCGCCATGCCGGCGCCGCGACGAAGTATCTGCCTGGCTGAAACGATCGAAGATGTACGGCAGAAAGTCAGGCGAAATACCCTCACCGGTGTCGCCGATCGAGATTTCGAAACTCCTGCCGGCCAACTGCAATTGGACCGTGATACGTCCACCTTTGGGCGTGAACTTCAAGGCATTCGAAAGCAGGTTCCAGATAACCTGCTGGAGCCGCACCGCTTCGCCGACAACCAAACCGCATTTGCGTTCGATCGCGGTAACGATCTCGACGTCCTTCACCAACGCCGCCGGGCGAATAGCATCGATCGCCGCGTCGACGACTGCTGCCGGATCGATCGGCTTCGATTCAAGTTTCAGCTTACCGGTGATAATGCGCGAAACGTCGAGCAGTTCGTCGATGATTGCGCGTTGGGCGGTGGCGTTGCGATCGATCACGTCGATGCCACGCGCACGATCACTTTCATCCAACTTACCGCTCTTGAGCAGGTTGGTCCACCCGACGATGGCGTTGAGCGGCGTGCGCAACTCGTGCGACAGCATCGCCAGAAATTCATCTTTGACGCGGTTCGCCAGTTCAGCGCTGGCGCGAGCTTTCTGTTCGAGCACCACGAGCTGTTCGAGCTTCTCTTCCGATCGTTTGCGCTCGCGTTGCAACTGCAAATGAGCCTCGACACGGGCCATCAATTCGCGTGCTGAAAACGGCTTGACGAGGTAATCGTCGGCGCCCGCTTCCATACCCTCGACGCGCGACTCCTCGCCCGCGCGCGCTGACAGCAGGATGACGGGCGTCGTCCGTGTTAGTTCGCCGGCGCGCAATGCGTGCAAAAGTCCAAAGCCGTCGAGCTTCGGCATCATCACGTCTGACAAGACGAGGTCGAACTTCCGCGCCCGCGCTGCTGCTAGAGCAGCTTCGCCGTCGGCAACAGCTTCGACTTCATATTTCGTCGCCAATAAACGGCGCACGTAATCGCGCATGTCCGAGTTGTCGTCGGCGAGAAGAACGCTTTCTCGAACACCCGGCGTGACAATCGACGCGCTCACGTTTTCGACCTGGTGACCGTTTACCGGCAGCCAGTTCACCACTTCTTCAACATAGGCTTCACTGCGCAAACTTGTAGAGACGAGCGTTCGCGCACCACCCAATCGCTCCGCTGTCAGATGGCCCGATCCAGTTGGAATCGTGACTGTGAACTTGCTGCCACGTTCGACTTCACTGGTGACGCTCACCGTTCCACCATGCAGTTTCACTAACTCCTGGACCAGCGCCAAACCGATTCCCGATCCTTCGTAACTGCGTCCGCGCGCTCCCTTCACTCGATGAAAGCGTTCGAAGAGGTGCTGCAATTCCGCGTGGGGAATGCCCGTACCCGTGTCGCTCACCGCAAGCTCGACTCGATCGTCTTTCTCACGCAAGGTGACCCGAATCTCGCCTTCAAACGTGAACTTGAACGCATTCGAAAGCAGGTTGAAAACGATCTTCTCCCACATCTCCCGGTCCACGTAGACCGGCGCCTCGACGGTCAAACAGTCGACCACGAAACTCACTCCCTCTTTCTCGATCGCCGACCGAAAAACACTCGCCAGCTCTTTTGTCAACGCACACAGATCGAGCGGCTCATACACAGCTTCGATACGTCCCGCTTCGATGCGCGAGAAGTCGAGCAACGTGTTGACCAGTTTCAACAGACGAATACTGTTGCGATGGGCCACGTTCAACCGTTCACGCACGACCGGCAACAAGCCTTCTTCGGTCAACGCGTCTTCGAGTGGTCCAAGCATCAACGTCAACGGCGTGCGAAACTCATGACTGACGTTCGAGAAGAACGCCGTCTTCGCGCGATCGACCTCGGCGAGTGCTTCAGCGCGTTTGCGTTCTTCCTGGTACGCTCGGGCATCCGCGATGGCGGTGCCGATATGACCGGCAATCAAATCGAAGAAGCTGCGGTAATCGGCATCGACAATTCGACGCGGACTCAATCCAGCCACTAAGAATCCCACTGGCTTGAGCGAACCTGGCGCGGCGATCGGAACCACGTAGGCAATGTCCGCCGGTTCCGGCCATGGACCACCGGGAAGCGGTCCAAAACGGCTCGTGAGATTTGAAACAAACTCGCCTTCTTCCGTTTTGAAGACGTTGAGAAATGGCCACTTCGTCAGCGCGTCCGACTCAGTCATCGCAACTTGGGCGGGAATCGCGCGCGGCTTGCCGTTGAAGCCTATGGACGCCATGAGACTCGCCTTTTGGGCGTCGTCGTCGAGCAAATAGATCAGCCCAAACGGCACGTCAAACGGATTCGCATGAAGCGTTTTCGAGGCGGCTTCACACGCCTCCTCGGCTGACTTAACGTCGATCACCTTGCCACCTAGATCGCGCAGCGTTCGCAGTCGCCGTTCGACGATCACCTGCCGCGTGCTCTCGTAGCAGGCACAAAAAATACCGCGAATCTCTCCGTCGTCGTCGCGAATCGGACTGTAAGAGAAAGTGAAATAGTTTTCCTCGTGCGGGATGTTGCGGTCCATTACGAGCAACAGGTCTTCAGACCACGTTGCCTCTCCGGTTGCGAACACGCTGTCTAGCATTGGCCCAACCGTGGACCAGATCTCCTTCCAGCACTCTCTCCCCGATCTGCCCAACCAACCCGGATGTTTAGTCACCCCCAGAACCGGAATGTATCCGTCGTTGTAGAACATCGTGTACTCGGGATAGCCCCACCAGATCACTATCGGATAGCGCGAACCGATACAGATCGAAACCGCGGTCTTGAGACTTTGCGGCCAGTTCGCAGCCGGTCCAACCGGACTGCTGGACCAATCGAACGCGCGCATGCGAGCGCCCATCTCGCCGCCGCCGTTGAGAAAACTCAATTCGGGTGATTTGGCGTTCGGAGTCGGTTGTTTACCTGGTGTGGAACTCATCTGGCAGACTTCAAATTGGAGGACACCTGGGAAAATTTAGAACTACTGCGGGGGTGTAATTCAAAGGGGAAAATATTAGAAACCGTCAGCAGTTTTCTTGTCAAGACGTTGGTCCGACCTGGTCGTGTATTAAGCTAAGGTCTTCTCTCGCCTGCTCTGCGTCTCTACGGTGACCATTCCACAACAACAAACAAACCGCAGAGGCGCAGAGGACCTGGAGATTACGCGGGATCAGCCTGGGACACGGCCTTTGACCCAGCGCCTGGACCGCCCAGACACAACTCGATGGCCCGATCGATCTTCTCGGCAGTGCCAAGCAGGACGAGCACGTCGCCGCAATTGATGACAGTTTCCGGACCGGGGTTTATCTCGGCGTTGCCCTCGTGAATGACGGAGATCACCGAAGCGCCGGTCCTGGTTCTGAGTTGCAATTTGCCGATGCTCTTTCCTGCCGCCGGCGAATCCACCGGGACGATAAACGTATCGGTCGAGGCCGAACCGAGCGCCTCGGAAATGTCCGCCAGATCGAACATCGGCAGCGACGGCACGCGCAACATCTCGTAACCCTCAGCCCTGATCGCGGCAACCTGACGTTGAATCAGGTGACGCGGAACACCCAGTTCTTTCAATACGCGCGAAAAGATCTCGATGCTGGTTTCAAACTCTTCGGGAATCACTTCATCCGAACCAAGTCCCCGCAGATCCGTGATCTCCGACATGTAACGCGTGCGCACGATGATGTGGACGTCGGGATTCATCTGGCGTCCGAGCCAAACCGTGTGACGGGTGGCGACCGGATCGGATATCGCCAAAACCAGGATCAGCGCATCGCCAATACCGACCTGATGCAGCACTTCTCTTCTCGTGGCGTCGCCGTAGATCACGCGCTCGCCTTCGGCACGCGCACTGCGAACGGCGTCGGCATTCAATTCGAGGATCAGGTACGGCACCTTTGTTCGACGCAGCACCTTCGCCAGGTTCCGCCCGTTTAGACCATAGCCGACGATCACCACGTGACCTTTCAAGTCTTCTTCTTCGGGATGAAAACTCGCCACGCTCGGTTCGAGCGCCGAAGATGGTCCAAACCACGACTGCATTGCGTAGCCGATGCGCGGCGCAGCTTTGATCAGAAACGGCGTGGCGATCATCGTGATGATCGAGGCGGCGAGAAAGCGTTGATAGTCATTCCCGGGCAATAGTCCTTCCGGAACTGCGGTCTTCGCGAGCACAAAGGAGAACTCGCCGATCTGCGCGAGTCCGATCGCAGTCATCGTCGACACGCGAAACGAGTAACCGAGCACACGCACCGCAATTAAGGTGATCAGGAGTTTGCCAATGATGATACCGGCCACCCACGCGACGACGACTCCGGCGTTTGCCGCCAACGCGCTCAACGACAGGAGCATTCCGATAGAGATAAAGAAGAGGCTGTTGAAGACGTCGCGAAACGGGAGAATGTCGGCAATGATCTGGTGGCTGTACTCTGTTTCGGAAAGCACCATGCCTGCGAGGAAAGCGCCGAGCGCGAGAGATAGCCCAAACTGCGCCGTGAGCCACGAGGTTCCGAGACAGATGAATACGACCGAGATGATGAAGACTTCCGGACTGCGCAACCGCACGATGTGTTGCATGAGAAACGGAACGACCTTGCGCGTCGCAAGAATGATTACGATGACGGCAACCACGGCCGTGCCAAACGTAATCGCGACTTGCCCCGGTGAGCTGGCGTTGCGTCCGCCAAGCACTGGAATCATGAGCATCATCGGCACGATGCTCAGATCCTGAAACAGGAGTATGCCCACGCCGGCGCGTCCATGCGGCGCGTCGATCTCTGCGCGATCGATGTACGTCTTGAGCACGATGGCCGTGCTCGACAGCGCGATCAGAAAACCGAAGAAGATCGCCTGTTTCAGCGGACGCCCGAACACGTAAGCAATCACGGTCACAAACAAAACCGTAAGCACAACCTGCAAACTTCCGCCGAAAAGGACGAGCCGCCTCATATCGAGGATCCGGCGCAGTGAGAACTCCAGACCGATCGTGAAGAGCAGCAGGGCAACGCCAAGCTCCGCCAACAACTCGATCGCATGCACGTCGCTGATCAATCCCAGTCCATACGGACCGATGATCACGCCCGTGATCATGAAACCGACGATCGTAGGCAGCCGGAGGCGATGAAAAAGGAAAGCGATTGGCACCGAGGCGAGGAGCAGCGTCAACAGATCCTGGAGCACGGGAAACTTTTCGGGCATTTATTGTCCTTTGCGATCTACTCGTCCTGCTTCTTGATCCACTCGGCCATCCAGGCGTTGTTCTCCAGGGAAAGGGTGTCTTCGGTGGAGAGGATGAAGGCATTCTTCGCGTCGTCGCCGGTTTGGTTTTTGCCTTCGATCTCCCACTTCGTCTTTAACCACTGCAAGCGATCGGCGGTCGCCTGAAAACTCACGATCAGAAACTGGTAACGGCTCGCATATTGGCGTGCCGCAATTGCCGCCGTCACAGTTCCGATCACGGCTATCCAACCGGCAACTGTAGCGGATTGCGCACTCCATATGCCCAGCACAACCGCAACCGCACCCAGGAGAACACTGAGTTTCCGTCCTCGCGCCAGTTTATCTGCATTGACGCGCGCTTGCGGCAGGTAATACTCATCGACTTGCTGGTCCAACCGTTGCGCGATGTAGTCGTCGATGGCCATTCCCACCGGCGGCATGTCGTCCAGGTGCTTCGCGTTCGCGACGGGCACGATATTGACCACTGACGAGCGAATCTGTTTGGCTTTCTCCAGCAATCCATCGGCAGTGATGCCGGCTGCGGAAGACGGGACACCGGTGGCAAGCAAATACGCTTCACGCTTGAATGCTTCCGCCGCGGCGCGGCTTTGCACGGCGGCGGCTTCCGTCTCGGGACGCAACACTTCGTTGGTGAAGTACGCAGCAAGTCCTAAAGCCCCGCCACTCAGCACTCCGAATGTCGCCGCCAGCCACGTCGGTAATCCATTGATCCGCCAATTGACGATCTGCTGACTCAACGTGCCGAGAATCGCGCCGCTGATACTGAGCACTAAAATGATGTCACGCCAGCGCACCATTTTGCTTTTAAGCGCCACCGCGGTTAAGTCCCACGTTTTGTACTGCCCCCAGATGTATTTCAGAGCCGCATTCAACGACTCGTCGTCGAGTAAGGTGGAGGTTGGCACGACATTGATCTCCTGTTTAGAGGTTAAAGAGTTTCACTAATTTGAGCATGTTTGCCGAAGCCGCTGGTGTGATGTAACCGGCTCCTGACAGCCTTGCACAAAGTCTCCCGCAAAGGCGCAAAGAAAGTCCTTAGTAACGAGGCAGCGCTTTGCGCCTTTGCGCCTTTGCGGGAGACATCTTCCTCCCGATAGCACTTTTGGTGCAAAGCCGAGCCAACATCATCACTTTGCAATAGCACAGACACTTTTAGCACATGCTATTGGACTAGGCTTCCTCAATCACTAAACCAAGGGGGAAATCTATGTCCACAAGACCGCAAAGTGGCGGAACCAGTCAAACCTTCCGTCAGAATGAAATCAATCAAGACATCCCGTATTCAAACGAAACCAATTACATGGCCGAACGTTCGCAACCCGGACTTCCCTCAGGTAACGCAAAACGTCTGGCGAGAGGGTTAGGCTGGCTTAGCGTCGGATTCGGTCTGACTGAGCTGTTTGCCCCCAAGTTGGTCGTGCGCGCCTTCGGTCTGTCAGAAGATCGAACCGGCCTGATCAGGCTTTTTGGATTGCGCGAGATCGCTTCGGGCATTGCGATTTTCAGTCAGAAGAACCCGGTTGCCGGTGTCTGGTCGCGCGTTGCAGGCGATGCGCTGGATCTTGCGACCCTCGGCGCCGCCGCCGCTTCACCCGACGCAGACCGGGGAAGACTCGCCGTCGCCACCACCAGCGTACTCGCACTCACGGCGGTCGACGTGATATGCGCCCGGCAATTGAGCAACGGCGCCAAGGGCATTCATGCGAAGGCCTCGTGCATCGTCAATCGCGAACCGCATGAGGTTTACCAGTTCTGGCGCAGATTTGAAAACCTGCCGCGATTTATGAAACACCTCGAGTCGGTGGAAGAAACGTTGGAAGGACGTTCGCGTTGGATCGCCAAAGGACCGGCCGGCACGACCGTCGAATGGGAAGCGGTGATTGTCGCCGACGATCCGGGCCGCGTCATTACCTGGCGCTCACTGGAAAATTCTGACGTCGACAACGCCGGCGCGGTACGTTTTGAAGCCGCTCCGGGCGGACGAGGCACGATCGTCAAAGTCAACATTCAATACAACCCGCCGGGCGGCGTTATCGGAAAAACCGTAGCGCAACTCTTCGGCGAAGAACCTGAGCAACAACTCGACGACGATATGCGCCGTTTCAAACAGGTGCTGGAAGTCGGAGAAGTCGTCGTGTCTGACGCAACGATCTTCGGGACAGGCTACATGGAACAACGACCCGGCCAGCCACCGGACGTGTTCGAACTTCAGCGGGCTGAAAAGTTGCCGAGCCAGAAGCCGGCTGACTATAGATCGCTCGACGAAGGGAGGGTTCAACGATGAAAGCGAATTGTTGGTACGGGAAAACCACCATGCGCGTCGACGAAGTTCCGGATCCTCAGATTCTCAATCAGCACGACGCGATTGTAAAAATAACCTCGACCGCGATCTGCGGATCGGATCTCCACCTGTACAACGGGTTCATTCCGACGATGGTGGCCGGCGATATTCTCGGTCATGAGTTCATGGGCGAAGTTGTCGAAGTCGGCCGCGAGGTTACCAACCTTTCTGTCGGCGATCGTGTGGTCGTTCCCTTCCCGATCGCTTGCGGCAGATGCTTTTTCTGCAAGGAACAGATGTTCTCGCTTTGTGAGAACTCAAATCCGAACGCCTGGATGGCCGAGAAGATGTTTGGTCACGCGCCTGCCGGCATCTTCGGATACTCGCACCTGACCGGTGGATACGCCGGCGGTCAGGCGGAGTATGCGCGAGTGCCGTTCGCCGACGTTGGACCGATCAAAGTTCCGAGTCATCTTTCCGACGAACAGGTGCTGTTCCTGTCTGACATCTTTCCGACGGGATACATGGGCGCTGAGATGTGCGACATCAAACCCGGCGACACGATCGCCATCTGGGGTTGTGGACCGGTCGGACAGTTCTCGATTCGCAGCGCGTTTATGCTGGGCGCGGAGCGAGTGATTGCGATCGACATGGTTCCGGAGCGTTTGCAAATGGCCCAGCAGGGCGGCGCTGAGACGATCAACTATATGGAACAAAACGTGTACGAAGCGCTGATGGACATGACCGGCGGCCGCGGTCCCGATGCGTGTATCGACGACGTCGGCATGGAAGCCCATGCACCGGGAATAATCTTCGCCTACGATCGGATCAAGCAGGCGATGATGCTGGAAACAGATCGGCCGCATGCATTGCGAGAAGCGATTATGTGCTGTCGCAATGGCGGCACGATTTCGGTGATCGGAGTTTATGGCGGGTTCATCGACAAGTTTCCGATGGGCTCGGTGATGAATCGATCGTTGACGATCAAAACGGGGCAGGCGCACGTGCAACGTTACATGCGTCCGCTGCTGGAGAAGATTGAGAACGGCGAGATCGATCCGAGTTTTGTCGTAACGCACACAATGAGTCTCGACGACGCGCCGCAAGCTTACGAGATGTTCAAGCATAAGCAAGATAACTGCATCAAGGTGGTGCTCAAACCCGGCCTGAATGGCTCGCATGGCTCAGACAACATGACCGTGCATTGAGTTTTCTTTTGTGAGAGTTGGAAGGACATCAAGCTGCCGGTTTGTTAACGAACCGGCAGCTTGATGTCGCTTTGCAGAGCCGATTATCACGGCAGGTACATGTCAAAGCCCCTCACAAAGTAGTTGCGCAGATCTACTCCCACCTTCCTCGAAACGAATTCCGCCATTTCTGCCATATGTAGATGAGAGAGTGTTTAAGTCTCTCCCGGCAGGACTTATGGCTCAAAGCAAGCGCACGACGACAAAGGCAAAAGCGCGGGCGCCAAAACTACCGCGCGCGCCCAAAGGCGGATTCAAGGACATCGGCCTGTTATCGTTTGGCCAAGAGGCGATCCGCAAACTATCCGGTGACATCTCAGGCGCAGTCGGACTTGAAGCCGCCGCAACTCTTGTCGATCGGCAAAGAGTGACTGACACGCGAGTGTCGCCTTTTCGAAAGATCTGCGATCTCATAATCACTGCCGCTGACAACACGCCACACAGCGGAACAGCATTCTTCATAACACCGCGCACGCTCGTGACGAGTGGACATTGTCTCTTTGTTTTTCAGCCTGGAACATCGGCGCACGGCCCGGTGCGAAAAGTTCTGGTCATGCCGGCCAGAAACGGAGAAACAAACGCTGCTCAATCACTCGCCGGCTGGGTGGAAGTGGACCAGGAGAATCTGCGCGTCCACGAGCGCTGGCAGAATGACGGCAATCTCGACTTCGATTACGGAGTGATCATCCTGCCGCCCGATCAAGCATTGGGCAAACAAGTAGGAATCTTTCACTTCGACCACTTCTCCGATCAGTTTCTGGACGAAGCGCGGCCAACTCTGGCGGGTTATCCCGACAACGTCCCCGATGGAACCCAATGGTTTGAGACCAATCCGATCGTGAAGGTCGATCTCGCACGCGTCTCGTACGACATCTTCACTTTCGCGGGCCAGAGCGGCAGTCCGGTCTTTTTCGCCGGCGAGGAACAGCAAACAGCCTGCGCCATACACAACTTTGGCAACATTCCCTTTAACAGCGGGGTCCGGATCACTCCCGCTGTGATCGATCAACTCAACACCTGGAAAGTTTGATGATGAAGCTCACACAACTCCTGCTCATCCTAATCGCCGTGATTGTCTGCGCCGGCAGTGGAACGGCACAAGAACTCAAGACCATCAAGATTGGCAATTGCCTGAGTGAAACTCAGATCGACGATGCCATCAAGTTAGAGAAAGCTAAGAGCCTCGTGCTGGACGCGCGTCCTTTTGCAGTTAACCAATCGACCGGCAAGCTCCTCTTCCCGCGTGGTGATGGACGCGTTTCCGTGGTCCATATGAATCCTTTCGTCTACAACTACAAGATCTCGGTAGCTCAACAAGAACTTGTGAGCACCGCACTCACTGATTTTCTCAAGTTACTCTTCCCAAACAGCCTCTCTTCACTGATAGGCACGCAATCAGGCGAGGCCAATAGAGCTTTTGCGGCCTCGCCTCCCGATGGGTTACGGCTTCTCGAACAACGTTTGAGCGCCTTTAACCCTGCTGCCTGCACCGTCGACGCAGCCGCATGCAACGCCACCGCGGAGATGCAACGCGTTTTCCTGCTTATAAAAACGAACGTCGATCCCGCATCGGCTAATGTGTCGCCGTTGTTTGCAACACTCGATAGCTCGACCATCGGTTCTCCCGGCGGCCCCTTGAACACCAACGCAACCTTTATCTCGTACAGCAATGCCGTCACCGATCTCCGTGACGCAAACGTCCATGCCTATCACACATGCAGCCAGGCCCAGGCACTCAATACAACGTTGAGCACCTACAACTTCACGACTTTCTTCCGAGATCTCAACGCCGCACAAAAGGAGATCAGCCGGATCACCTCGCTAGCAAACGATCTGCTCCAGCTCGCAAACATTTACAACGCCGACGCCGACCTCAAGGACAAGGGAGTTCGCTGCAATGGTTTCAAATGCGCCGGCCAGTTCCTCGCTTATGCAAATGAGATCAAAGCCGTTCTCGGCAACACGGGTTATCAACTCAAGTTGAACGACCTGCGGAGTAAGGGAGAGGACATGCAAAACATGAAATTCTTCACCGATGAACTAAAGACCAACGAGGGAATGTTCGCGCGCACGATTACAATCGAGAAGAAATTTGAGTTGAGCCAGGCGACAGTCACAGTGAAGCGGGAACGACTCGAAGGAACGCACGCCAATGTCGCGGGCAGAACTCAAAGCGGCAATGCGACCTCCATTGCTACAGGCGGTGGCGGTGCAGGAAACGGCGATAGCGAAGGCACTTTTGGAGACAGGTTCGGCAAATCATTCGTGTCACCCGGGCTGCAAAGTGGAACCACGGCGGACAACTCGAAAGCCAACGCCGAAAAGCCCGCGAACGCCAACGCACTGGAAGGCGACATTAACGAAGTGGTCCAACTCGGCCGTCCGAAGTTGATGCTTTCCGGCGGCCTGGTGTTCTCGCCGTTGCCGCGGCGCACTTTCAGGGCCGTCAAAGGTTTTGTTCTCGACGCACAAGGCAATCCGACCGGAAACGGCGATGCCAATGTCGTAGGGTTCGATCAAAACTCACCCCGCCGGCTGTTTCCCATGATGTTTCTCAACTCTCGTGTCCTCGACTACGGACAAGGCAGCGTGTATTTCTCGTTTGGCATTACGGGCAAGCACGACGACAACGTCGATCTCGAATACATGTTTGGACCATCCTTCAGTTTCCTGAACGATCGCGCCCTCTTCACAATCGGAGCTTACGGAGGACTAACGCAGAACCTCGTCGACGATGTTCGAGTCGGCGATGCTATTCCCGATTCGTTGGGAGATGCCAAATTTTTCCGCAAGGGACTGACGTGGAAACCCGGATTCTCGTTCAGTTACAGCTTTTCGCGGACACGCAGAGGTGAAGGCAGATTTACGAGCGGTGAAACAGGGAGCAGCACAGTTAACGACTTGAAAGACGAAATACGGATCGGCAGCATCCCGTTTAGCCTCGCGCTTGGTATGGCGTTCACCTCGCTCGAGCAGCGAACCTACGACGAGATCGCTGGCTTTGCTCGCGACCGGCAAGGCAATCTCACTAACGGACAGACACTGACGCGCATTGTTGGAGTGACGTCGAGTTCAAACTACCGCATGACGCCACTGGCCCTGCTGCACACTCGCCTGACAAACTTTGGCGCGCGCGACTTCTACTTCACCACCGGCATCACCGGGAAGAAGACGGACAACGATTTCGATCTCGAGTATCTGTTGGGTGGATCGGTAAACATCTACCGGCGCAAGGTCTTTCTAACGTTCGGCACGTTTATCGGCAAGCAGCAGATCCTGGGTGGAAGTTTCTTCGAGGGCGCCGCCTTGAGCCGTAGTCAGAATGTAACAACCGAGAACCGCTATGTCTGGAAACCGGCATTCTCATTCAGCTACGACATCTCGCGCATCATTCCACGCGGAAGCCAGTGAAGCAGTGAAAGCAGCACGTTGCGTTCAGCGGATTACCGGCTCAGTTCCCTCGGCTTTCCAGCTTGTGTTGTCATCGAAGTGGGCTTCTATCACTGCCATTTTAGCTGCTCCCTCGCAGCTCATCTGCTCGTCAGTCCAACGGTTCAATGGACCATTCAACATGCCGAAAGGCTGATAATGAAACCCGGGTCTCACGCCGCCATGATTCTGACCAACGCCTCCAAGCCCGTGTAACACGCGTGTCTTACTTTCTTCGAGCATCACGCAGCCAAACATCACCATCTCGATTCCCTTCGCGGATCGATTGACCAGCACTGCCTGGTTTACTCCATCGACAATGCGGTACTCAGCCGCGAGAGGCGCGTGGGGAAGATCCATCCATTGCGCCGGTATCTTTGACGCCTGAACCGGAGTGGGCGCGACAGACATGGGCAGCTCTTTTATGATCCTCAGTTCCCTGGACTTCGCGCGGGCTGCTTCTGCGTCCTTAGCTCTTCCCGACCTGTCGTACAAATCGGCAACTTGCTCGAGCGCTCTAAGTTCCAGCCGGTCGAGACCAACGGCACGGCTCATCCCGATCACCCGCTCGAATGTTTCAATTGAGGCTGCATCCCGTCTCATTTGCCATTGGCGTGTTCCGAGAAGAGATAGCGTGTTGATGTATTTCGTAGTGTCGCCACGTGCGAGCCAATATTCAGCCTCAGAAGTCAGACGATCGAACACTGTCTGGTAATCGCCATGCACCGAATAAAGGCGGGTGAGTTCCTCGACCCCGGCAATCAGGCGCTGGTCGTGGCCGGCCTCGCGCCACAATTCGATTGCCTTCACGAAACTCTCGATCATCCCTCGCTCAGCTTCTGCAAGAAGCTTGCGGTCTCCACCCTCTTTAACCTTCTTGTGCGCGTCGCCGACTCTGCGCTCAGCCTCGGTGACAATCCTTCCGGCCTCTTTTAGGGTCTCTTCACGCGAACGTTTCTGGCCGTTCACCGCAGAGTTGAACGGAAGAACTATCGCCAGCGAAAGAAGAATAACAATCATCGACATAAGATTAACGCGCGTCGCCGATCATCGCGAAGCTCGCCCAGTAGTATGGATGAGAATGATCGCTCGATCGTCTGAGTGCGAGCAAGCTCTGATGCAATGCTCGGGCTTTGGATGACGGCGCTCGGTTCGGTTTGATCGCGGAATAGAATTTAGTAAAAAGCGCCAGGCGTGCCGGCGATTCCACCTGCCAACGATTGACCAACGTCGCGCGAGTGCCCGCGACAAACCACGACCACGAGAAACCGACTGCGGCGTTGCCATTGAAACCCGCGTTTGATTGCGACGTCGAGGCGACGACCAGTTCGGCGGTGCTTTGCAGATCCATGACTTCACGACTTTGAAGAAACCCATCTTGCCGGCTTGCCCCGGACGAGAGTCCGATAAACGACGACATCGGACTCGTGTCGTCAAGGACGGCCGGACCGGAGAAATGCATGATCTTTGCCCGCGCGGCGTCTGACCTGGTTCGCTCTTCAGTCGCTTGTGGACCAGCGTACACGCGGCTGGCGGCAGGGCCAAAGCTGGTTGCTATGCGATTGATCTCGTCCTGCTGCTGGACAGACGTATCTGCCTTTACGCCGGCATGAATCAGCTCAAACCTGGTGGTGAAGTTTTTGGATAGCTCAGGGTTCCCAAAAGCGAACAATGACGTGTTTGAGCGTTCGGCCGGCACGCGGAGCTTTTGCATTTCCCGGAGCGAGGATAAAGACGGTGCATACGACACTTGCATGTTGTCCAAAATGTAGTGATCGTCCGACGGCTGCAATGCTTCGAAAGGCAAACGCCAAAGTAGACCATCAGGCACGATCACTAATTTCGTTTTGAGCGCGATCTGATCTTCCGCCGGTTTCACTAATAAGTCGTAGAGTTCTCGGGCGAGTTCATGAAAATTATCGGTGCGTGAAGCAAGTTGATCCTGAAAGTGTCGAATTCGTGGTAAGAGTTCGTCGTGTCTGACGTCCAACCGGTAACTCTTCAAGTTGATCTCGATTGGCCGTTTTCTTTGTGACGGTCTGGCCGTGCCTCTATCTGCTGTCAAAACGAAGAGGTACGTGTTGTTCTCGGTGATCGTGTATTCGAGCAGCGCGGTCGAAGTGTCGTTTATTAAAGAACCGATGTCGTCCAGTTTGAGCGGAGCGAGTTCGCCTCTGCCGATTTTCAAACTCGGATTTGCGCTGAAGATCTTCTTGCGGAAGTCGGCATACGCGGCGCGAGCGATTCGCAGTCTTTCTCGTAAATCTGATTGACGTCTTTCATTCGCCGACCGCTGATCTCTGTCGCGGTCCAATTGGATTTCCAGCGACGCGACTTCGCCCAACAAACGTTGCTCTTCGCGACGCTGTTCGGATGAAAGCCCTTTGTGAGTTGTGGCGTTGTTGCTCCTCAGTAGATCGATCAGGACTTGTATCTTTGCACGTTCGGCGTAATGGAAAGCCTCGCTCGGTCGTTGCTGACCGATCAAAAGATCGATTGCTGAAAGATACGGCAACGCCCGGTTGTACGCGCTGCCTCCGGCTGCATAGTTTTCCGCCCTTAGCGATTCAACGGTGGAGATAGCGCTGGTTACAGCAGTGTAAGCCTGTGGTCCACGTTCCAACTTCGCAAGCGCTTTGCCCGCCATCATCCGGGCGTACCACAGGATCTCGTTATTACTTAGTTGGGTGGCGATCGTCGTCGCGCTTTCGGCGGCGCTCAGTGCTCTTTCATAATCGTTCTGAAACAGAAAAGCTTCAGAGATACGCGTCAACACCTCCGCCATTTTTTGCTGATTAGGAATGGAGCGATAGAGGCCGAGCGCTTGTTCGAAACTGTCTAACGCGTCGGAGTATTTCTTCTGGCGCAGGAGGGTAGAACCGATGCCGGCGAGAACGTCGCCCTCGCCCAACTTGTCATCCATCTCTTTACGCAATGCCAGCGCTTGCCGGAACGAACTGAGTGACGAGTCGTAGAGTCCCTGCGTGTAGTAAACATTTCCGATGAGACTCAAGACCCGCGACGTCTCGATCTTGTTAGAGGTGGTTTGAAATTCGCGTAATGCTTTGTTGAAGTAGTCGACGGCTTCAGTGTAGTCACCCTGCAAAGCTCTTACTAAGCCGATGCTTGCGAGCGTGGTCCCGAGTGGGGCTTTGATTTCTTCGGAGATGCGCAGGCTGTTGAGATAGTTCTCCAGCGCAGCTCCGTAATCGGCGCGAGCACGGTGCACGTTTCCGACTCCTCGGTATGCGTTGGCAAGACCGAGCTTGTCAGGTTGCGTCTTTTGAATCTCGACACTGCGCTGATAATTCTCGAGCGCTTCGTCATAGTTGCCGAGGTAATACGCGGAATTTGCCGCGCCGTTCAGGGCTGCGATAGTTGCGCCGATTTCCGTTCTGCTAACGCGTTCGAGCGATTTTTTGTAGAAGCCCAGCGCTTGTGGATAGTCGCCCTGCATGTATAAAGCGTCGCCGAGGCGGACAACCGAGTCGACATTGCTGTTTGCTTCACTGCTCTTTAGAAAAGCCTCGGCGGCTGCCGCGTAGTTTCTCTGGCCATAGTGAATGGCGCCGATCATGTTGAGCGTGTTGGCGACCTCTTCTTTGTCGCCGAGTGAGGTGAATTCTTGCAGGACCTGTTGAAAGGTCGCGAGTGCTTCTGCATCACGACGCTGCTCTTTGTGAATCAGCGCCATGCCGGAGAGTGCTTTGGCCGCTTCGTAATGGTTCGTGACTTCTGTAAAGAGGGTGCGGGCTTTTTTGTAGTGTTCGAGCGCTGCGGGATAGTTGGCTTGAAAATAATAGACGGTGCCGATGTCCAACCACGCCGTCGCGACCCCCTCCCTGTCGCCGATCTGCTCCGCGATGCTTTGCGCCACGCCATAGATCTCGAGCGCCGTCGCATACCGCCCGGCGAGCAACTCCGAGTTCCCCTGGCGTATCAAGGCCCTCCGCAGATTGGGCGTCACCAAAGGCCGATTCTTCGCCAGCAACTGCTCGCGCTCCTGCTCTGACTTGAGCGTAACGAGCGTCGTCGCCAACTCGTCCAGGTCCGATAAGTCGGTGGTTGGCGGAGCTTGGGCGTACGTGTTCAGGGTCAGGAGGAGAACGATCAGGAGCGTACGAGCGCGGTAGAAGTTTCTTAATAGCATGGGCGGTTCAGGTTAACTGCTAACCATTGCCGCTCATAGTAATCACCAGGCGGGTAAAACGCATAGGGACGCAGGCGAGGGTAGTGTCTTAATTTCAACTCGGCGTTCTCTGCGTAGCTCTGAGATCTCTGCGTAAATACTGACTTCCAAATATTTAACGCAGAGTTCACCGAGGATCGCAGAGCAAGGGGGAAACGGCCTGGGCAACCTTGGCAGTTACAAACAGCCAAAGCACAGTGCAGCTACCGCGTTGGACCACAACCTCACGTTGGTCACCCGAGACACCGGACAGATTCCCGCTATGGGTGTTTCAGCTTTCAATCCGTGGCATGCACATTGAACGCGTCAGTCACCCGTGTAGTAGAAGAGTGAAGTGACTCACTTAAGCTCGAGCACTACAACTGACTTGGCCGGAATGTTCAGCGTTAACTGTGAGCCTGAGAGTTTATAGCCGCTGAATGGCGCCGTTTTGACGGTGTGTGGAGCGTCGAAGGTGTTCATTGAGTTCATTGCTGGGGCGGTCAGGAGTTCTCCTGTGACGTTTTTGATCATGCCGCCTGAAATCGTCACGGTAATTTCTGACGCTCGGTTTGGATCGAGGTTGACGAGGGAGAGATGTAGGCGGCCGGCAGTATCACGCGAAGCTGAGGCGTGCAACGAGGGGATTGAAGTATCGTTCAGTTTGTACTCCGGCGCGTTGAGATCGACCGGAATCATCGTCGCTCCCTGATGCACACGATACATTTTGAAGACGTGATAGGTCGGCGTGAGGACCATCTTCTCTTTGTCCGTAAGCGCCATCGCTTGCAGCACATTGACCATCTGCGCGATGTTGGACATCCTCACGCGATCGGCGTGGTGGTGAAAGATATTGAGGTTGAGGCCGGCCACGACAGCGTCGCGCAACGTGTTCTGCTGGTAGAGCGCTCCCATATCACGGCCCGGCTCGCGGTCGTACCACGTGCCCCATTCGTCGATCATCAGCCCGACGCGTTTCTGCGGATCGTACTTGTCCATGATCGCGCTGTGCTTGCGAATGTATTCATCCATGCGCAACGTCCGCGCAAGCGTCGCGTGCCACTCGTTCTCACCAAACTGCGTCGCCGAACCTTTCTTCGACCAGTTGCCGGTCGGGAGCGTGTAATAGTGCAGCGATAGCCCATCCATGTGCTTCGCTGCCTGCGACATCAGCACCTCGGTCCAATTGTAATTCTCGTCATAACCGCCAACCGCAAGCTTCTGGATCTGGTTGCCCGAATGATTCTTGATGAAGGTCGCATATTGCCGGTAGACGTCGGCGTAGTATTCAGGCCGCATGTTCCCGCCGCAGCCCCACGTCTCATTGCCGACTGCGAAATAAGGAATCTTCCACGGTTTGTCGCGGCCATTTTTGCGACGCAGATTGGCGAGATCGGAGTCGGCCTCCGAAGTCATGTATTCGATCCACTCCATCATCTCGTGAGGCGATCCACTGCCGGCGTTACCGTTGATATAAGGTTCGGCGCCCAACATCTCGCACAGATCCAGAAACTCATGCGTGCCGAAGGCGTTCGTGTCAACACCACCCCAACTCGCGTTGGGACGACGTGGACGTTTGTCGCGTGGACCAATGCCGTCGCGCCAGTGATACTCGTCGGCGAAGCACCCGCCGGGCCAACGCAGAACCGGGACATGCAGTTCTTTAAGCGCGGCAAGTACATCATTGCGCAGACCGCGGGTATTCGGGATGGATGAGTCCGGGCCGACCCAAAGACCTTCATAGACCAAACGTCCGAGGTGTTCGGCGAACTGGCCGTATATGTTGCGATTGATCACCGCTTGCGGTTGGTCCAAACGGATCGCCAGCGTTGCCCGGTTGGAGTTCTGGGCGCGGACGGGAAGCCACAGTAAGGCACAAACGACACAAAAACTAATGAACCCTTTTGTGGCTTTCATACTCAACGCGCTGTGATCACGATTGAAGCTGAAGACAGATTGTCAGAACTGGCTTTCAACACGATTCGTCCAGATTTTTCCTGCGTCTGCACGATAGCAAGGGCCATTCCGTGAAATGCTTTGCGCCGGTTGGCTTTGAACGACTCGTGACTAATCTGGTTCCCGTTATCGACGCCGGCAATTGATCCGGGACCAGTTACGTCAAACTTGATGAGATTGTCAGCCAAAGGCACGAGCGTTCCATTCTTATCGACAACCTTCACCGTTACGAATGAAAGATCAACGCCGTCTGCTTTGATTGTCTGGCGATCGGCAGTCAAAACGATCTTCGCCGGTGAATCCGCAGTTCGGACTTCTTTAGTCAACACATCTCGCCCGTTCCTTCGCGACACTGCTTTCAACACACCCGGCTCAAACGCCAACCGCCAGCGCACGTGCATATCATCGCCCTGCTTTCGCTTCACACCCTGCGAGCGACCATTCAGAAACAGCTCCACTTCATCGGCATTATTGAAATACGCGACGACGTCAACCTGCTCGCCAGATTTCCAGTTCCAATGCGGCGCGATGTGCAACACCGGCGCGTTGGTCCATTCACTCTGATAAAAGTAATACGGATCTTTCGGAAAACCCGCGAGGTCGATAATGCCAAAGTAGGAACTGACTGCCGGCCACGGAAACGGCGTCGGCTCGCCGAGATAGTCCCAGCCGGTCCAGATGTACATCCCCGAAAACCAGTCGTGTTTCTTAACGAGCTTCCACATCTCCTCGTGGCCCGCACCCCACGGCGCGGTCGAATTGTCGTAAGCAGAACACTCGTAGGTTGGTCCAAGCTTAAGGACGTCTTCCATCTTCCGGGGCCAACGTCGAATCTCATCGGCCGGCATCGCATAGCTGCCGCGCATGTGAACCGAGGAATTCGTTTCGGCGCCGATAATCGGCCGTCCCGGAAACCTTTTCGGAAACTCCATAAAGTCCGCGTGATGGTAATTAGTGCCGACGAGATCGAGATCGCCTTCGGTGAGCACCTTGTTATAAACAGTGACACCATTGCACGCGGCGGTAATCGGACGAGTGCGATCGAGATTGCGAACGATGGCGACTAACCTTCGGCTGATGTTGCCGCCTTCCGGATTGTCGTTCCACTGCTCCATGACCTCGTTACCGATACTCCACATGAAGATGCTGGGATGATTGCGATCGCGAAGGATCATGTCTTCCAGGTCGCGCTTGTGCCACTCGTCGAAATCGAGATGATAATCGTATTTCGTCTTTTGAATCTTCCAGACGTCGAAGGCTTCGTCCATGACGATGAAACCCATTTTGTCTGTGAGTTCGAGCAGTTCGGGAGCGGGTGGGTTGTGTGAAGTGCGCAGGCCGTTCACGCCCATTGCCTTCAGAATCTCGAGTTGCCGTTCGATCGCGCGCGTGTTGACGGCTGCACCGAGCGAGCCAAGATCGTGATGATTGCAAACGCCGCGTATCTTTACCGGCTTGCCATTCAGAAAGAATCCTTTATCGACGTCGAAACGAAAGGTGCGAATGCCGAGTGGCGTCTCGTAACGATCGACAACTCTGCCGCCTTGTTCTAACTGCGACACAACACGATAGAGATAAGGATGTTCGTCTGACCAGAGCTTCGGCGATGTGACTTTCAGTGTTTGAGTTACTTCTGCTGCGGCCACGCCTCGCCGAGTGTGCCGCGCGACTTCTCTTCCGCTCGCATCCTGAATAATCGTGGTGAGATTTACCGGGGCGGTGCTGCTGGAACTATTGTTCACCTGGGTCTTGAAGTCGACGGTGGCCGATTCGGCGTTGACTTCAGGCGTCGTTACGTAAGTGCCCCAGTGCGCGATGTGGACCGGCTCGAGCGTCGTCAACCAGACGTTGCGATAAATACCTGAACCTGAATACCAGCGTGAATTTGGTTGCTGCGAGTTATCGACCTTGACGGCGATCACGTTCGGCTTCGCGCCGTAGACGAGATGTGGCGTCAGTTCATATTCAAACGTGCTGTAGCCGTACGGACGTTTACCGAGATGATGACCGTTGATCCAAACCTCGCTGTTGCGATAGACGCCATCAAACTCAATGAAGATCCGTTTTCCTTTTGCGGCGGCAGGAATCGTAAACGTCTTGCGATACCAGCCAAGTCCACCGGGCAACGCGCCGCCGCCTGTACCCGAGGGCGCCTTTTCGCTGAACTGACCTTCGATGCTCCAATCGTGAGGAAGACTTAAACGACGCCATTGGGAATCATTCAGCGCAGCGTCTTGTCCGTTTGCAACATCGCCGAGATGAAAACGCCAGTCCTGGTTGAACGAAACCTTCTTGCCAAGGCGCGGATTGGCCACACAAACGGAAGCCACAAAAAGGCACAAAAGAACTATGCGGCTAGCGCTCGGCAACATCGGTCCTCTCGCCGGCAACTGTGAACGTGCCTTTCAAACCCACCTGGCTGCCGCCGATGCTGATAGCAAACTCACCCGGTTCAATCACGCGTTTGCCGGCATCGTCGATCAGCGACATTTGCCGTGGCGTGATGGTAAACGTTACGGCACGTTTTTCCCGCGGCTTCAAAGTAATCCGCTCGAAACCGACGAGCGTGCGAATCGGCACCGGCGCTGTTGCCGCTACGTCTGTGAGATACAGTTGGACCACCTCGTCCCCTTCTTTATCACCAGCATTCGTCACGTCAACACTTACTTTGATCGGCTCACCAGCCTTCACCGACTTCACATCAAACCGCAAATCGCCATAAGCAAACTTCGTATAGCTCAACCCATAACCAAACGGATAAAGCGGCTCGCCTTTGAAGTACCGATATGTGCGGCCCTGCATGCGGTAATCGGTAAACGGCGGCAACTGGTCCACTGATTTATAAAACGTCACCGGCAAACGTCCGCCCGGGTTGTAATCGCCGAACAACACATCGGCAATCGCAGTTCCGCCTTCACCACCCGGATACCATGCCGCCATAATCGCGGGCACATTCTCGTTGGCCCAATTCACCGCCAACGCACTGCCACTCAGCAACACCACAACCACGGGCTTGCCAGTCGCCACCACAGCTTTCAGCAATGCTTCCTGCGGCTTTGGCAGCGAGATGTCCGTTCGATCGCCGCCGCGGAATCCATCAAGCGGCACGTTCATCTCTTCGCCTTCGAGTCGCGCCGAAATGCCGAGCACCATCACGCTCACGTCCGACGCCTGCGCCGCCTTAACTGCTTCCTCGACCATTCGATCCGCAAGCCGCGGATACGACCAGACGAGCTTCGCGATGTTCTCGCGCTGAAACTGGAAATACTCCATGCGCAGGTCGTAACTGCGTCCGCCTTCGAGTGCTATCTCCGTGGTCGCAGTCTTGTTTGGATTACTGGCCCACGCATCAACCAGCAGTTTTCCATCGAGATAGAGTCGCGCGCCGTCGTCAGCCGTGAATCCGAGTTTGTACGTTCCGGATTCAGGCGGCGTCAGTTTACCGGTCCAACGAGCGGAGAAATGGTTTCCCGTCAACTCCAGCGTCGGGTGATAACGTCCCCAATCAAAATCGATGCGCGAATCGATGCGCGTAGCTGCTGCTGGACCACGAAGTTCCTGGTTGTTGAAATACTCCGCCTTGACTCCCGGTTGACGCCCGTCAACAGTCAAAGCCGACGCCGGAACCGAGATGAGCGCTTCGCCGGCCAGCGTCGATCCGGGCGCGTAAACGACCTTCGTATCTTTTGAGACTGCTTTCTGAATTCCGGCAAGCGGTGTGGTCAAAACTGAAGCATTGCCGTTGTAGTTACCCCACAACACCTCCGGCAAGTCCGCATTTGGACCAATGACGGCGATGCTCTTCAGGTTCTTCTTTAACGGCAACGCGCCATTCGCATTCTTCAAAAGCACGATCGACTTACGCGCGGTCTGCAAAGCCAGTCGACGATTTTCAGGAGTGTCGTTCTGCGAAAACGGAATGCGCGTATAAGCAACCATCTCAGGCGGATCAAACATGCCGAGTCGAAACTTTGAAGTAAGCACACGCTTCACCGACGTATCGATCTCGGCCTCGCTAATCAAGCCCTGCTTTACGGCCTGGACCAGCGTCGGATATTCCGTGCCGCACGTCAGATCGGTGCCGCCGCGAACCCCCATCACCGAAGCTTCCATTTCGGTCGCAACGATCTTGTGAAACTTCCAAATATCGTAAATCGCGCCGCAGTCAGAGACGATGAAACCATCGAAGCCCCACTCGCCGCGCAAAATATCGATCAGCTTTTTGTTGGCGCACGCCGGCTCGCCATTCGCCCGGTTGTACGCGCACATGATCGAATTGGCTTTGCCGTCGAGGACCGTTGCGCGAAACGCCGGCAGATAGGTTTCACGCAGATCCCGTTCGTCGGTAATGGCGTCAAAGCTGTGACGTTCAGGTTCCGGACCACTGTGCACCGCGTAATGTTTCGGCGTGGCGATGACTTTGAAATAACGCGGATCGTTGCCTTGCAGTCCACGAACAAACTGCACGCCCATCTGGCCGGTCAGGTAAGGATCTTCGCCGTAAGTTTCCTGCCCGCGTCCCCAGCGCGGATCGCGAAAGATGTTGATGTTTGGACTCCACATACTGAGTCCCTGATAACGGCCGAACTGACCGTTGCGCGCGTACTCATGATGCTTGGCGCGCGCCTCGGTCGAGATGACGTCGGCGACGGCGTACATCAGTTTCGTGTCCCAGGTCGCGGCCAGCCCGATGGCTTGGGGAAACACAGTCGCCGTGCCAGATCGGGCGACGCCGTGCAGCGCTTCGTTCCAATAATCATGCGCCGGAACGCCGAGACGCTCGATAGCCGGAGTCGCATTTCCCATCTGCGCGACTTTTTCTTCCAGCGTCAGGCGCGAGACGAGATCGTCAACGCGCTGTTCAACAGGAAGGTTCGGGTTCTTGTAAGGCGGCAGAGATTGACTCTCGGCATGATGTAGAGGAAACGCGGCGAAGATCACCGTGAGCAGCAGGAGTGCGGTCAGAAAGAACTTCTCCCGCAAAGGCGCAAAGGCGCAAAGAAGGCCGCAAAGAACTTTCTGGTTTCTTAACGAATCTCCCTTACGTCTTTCTTTGCGCCTTTGCGCCTTTGCGGGAGAAATATTTTCCATGAGCGTTACCTCACACCAAACAGGATATCGACGGTTAACTGGTCCAACCGCTCATAAGGTAAAGGCTTGCGTGTTAACGCGGCGCGATCGAGCGAAAGGCCTTTCAGTTGTTGTGCCTTCTCGCGGCTGTATGGTCCAACCGGTTCCTCGTCAGTTCCGCGAATGTCAGCCAGGAGAGACTGGATCTCCTCGTCCTCATCAAATTGCCGGGCCTTATCTTTCAAAATGAGGTAATTCCTCATACAGCCGGCCGCGAATTCCCAAACGCCTGGCTCGTCTTCACTGCGATAAGAATGCGCGTCGAAATGGCGTGGTCCATCGTAAGCACTCTCCAGCAGGCGAACTAAAAAGAAGAGGTTCTTGATCGACTCGGAACCGAAACGCAGATCCTGATCGAAACGCGGCCCTTTCTGATCGTTGAGATCGATGTGAAACAGCTTGTCCGCCTCAATCGCCTGGGCCACGACATGATAGAAGTTGAGCCCCGACATTTGCTCGTGGCCGACTTCAGGATTCACGCCGACCATTTCCGGATGATCGAGAGTCGCGATGAAACCGAGCATCGCGCCGGTTGTCGGCAGGTAGATGTCGCCACGCGGCTCATTCGGCTTTGCTTCGAGTGCGAACTGATAGTTGTAACCCTGATCGATCGAGTATTCGCACAGGAAGTTGAGAGCTTCGCGGTTCCACTTCAGCGCCTCGCGCGGATCTTTGGCGGCGTCAACTTCGGCGCCTTCGCGTCCGCCCCAGAAGACGTAGATCTTTGCGCCGAGTTCCGCGCCAAGATCCATCGACCGCATCGTTTTTTGCAACGCATAACGGCGTACGCCCGGATCGTTGGAAGTAAAAGCGCCGTCTTTGAAGACCGGATCGTAGAAGAGATTGGTCGTCGCCATCGGCACCTTCATGCCGTGATCGTCGAGCGCCTGTTTGAACTCGGCGACGATGCGATCTCTTTCTGCCGCCGTCGCGTCGATCGGCACGAGATCGTTATCGTGCAGGTTTACTCCGTAAGCCCCGAGTTCGCTCAACCGCTTGACGATGGTGACTGGACTTAAAGTGGCACGCGTCGCATCGCCAAACGGATCGCGTCCACGATTGCCGACGGTCCAAAGTCCAAAGGTAAATTTGTGTTCCGGTTTTGGCTGAAATTCTCTTGTCATTGTTTTACTTCTAGTTTTACCGTCTCGTACTTGACGGAACTTGTCCCCACCATGATGTCGAACCACCCCGGCTCGACGACGTCCTTCAAATTCAGATCGAGAAACGAAAGCTTGTCTGGTGTGATCACGAACTCGACTGTCTTGCTCTCGCCCGGCGCCAGCGAGATGCGCTTGAAGTCTTTCAGCTCCATGATTGGCCGCGTCACCGAACTAACCAGGTCGCGTATGTAGAGTTGCACGATCTCATCGCCTGCACGTTTCCCGGTGTTCGTGACCGTGACGCTGACCTTCGCGTTATCTGCGGGGCCGATCTTTGCCGGACTAATTTTCAGATTCGAATAGCCAAACGTCGTGTAGCTTAATCCAAAACCAAACGGAAACAACGGTTCTTTGCTGGCAAAGAGATAACCGCGACGCGCAGTCGGTTTGCGATTGTAGTAAAGCGGTAACTGCCCGACCGATCGCGGGAAGCTGATCGTCAACTTGCCGGCCGGATTGTAATCGCCAAACAACACGTCGGCGACGCCAACACCGGTTTCCTGTCCTAAATAAAAGCCTTCAAGAATGGCCGGCACGTTTTCGGCGATGTAGCTGATCGAGAGTGGACCACTGTTGATCAGCAACACAATCGTTGGCTTGCCAGTTTCGAGCACTGCTTTGACGAGATCGTTCTGGCGGCCTACCAGTTCGATACTGTCACGATCGCCAAGATGATTGTCAGCCCAGCCCTCCTTGTTCGTGTCTTCATTTCCGCCGAGGACGAGCAACGCAACGTCGGCAGCTCTCGCAACTGTGGCCGCTTCGGCGATCAGCTTTTGATCGTCTGCCGGATCGCTAAGCTGCGAGCTATCGGCAAACCAGTTGCCGCCCTCTTTCGTTATCTTGCAGCCTTCGGCGTAAGTGACTTTGACATTATTACCGACCTTGTCCTTTATTCCCTGCAACACACTGACGCCACGTCCGGGCTCATCGCTGTACCCGCCGAGATGGACCTGGGCCGCATTTGGACCAATCACCGCGATCGACCGCAACGCGCTCAGATTCAACGGCAGCAGATTGTTCTCGTTTTTCAGAAGCGTGATCGATCTGCGCGCTGCTTCGGCCGCCAACGCGATGTGCTCTTTCGAGTTCGTGATCCGCACGGTGCGTTCGACGTCAACGTAAGGGTTCTCAAACAACCCAAGCAAAAACTTGGCGCGCAGGTTTCGCGCAGCCGCCCCGTCAATCGCTGCTTCCGAAACGCGGCCTTCCTTTGCTAACTGTAAGAGCGTCGGGAACGAATCGGGATCCGGGAGTTCGGTATCGACGCCGGATTCGATCGCGAGTTCCGCAGTCGTAGGTTTGTCGGCTGCGAGACGATGCAGATCCATCATCTGCGGAATCGCGTAATAGTCGGAAACGACATGACCTTTGAAGCCCCACTCTTCGCGCAGCACCTTTTGCAGCAACCATTTATTTGCGTGAGACGGCACGCCGTCGATCTCGTTGTACGAAGGCATCACGCTCATGATGCCCGCTTCAACCACCGCAGCTTTGAAACTCGGCAGAAAAGACTCGCGCAACGTTCTTTCGGAAAAGTTGACTGGTCCAATATTCGTTCCGCTTTCGGGTTGACCGTGCGCGGTGAAATGCTTCGCAGTGGCGATGACGTGATTTTCGTCGATGCGGGGCGCGCCTGGTCCCTGCAAGGCTTTCACAATCGCCACACCCATCCGCGACGTTAAATATGGATCTTCACCAAACGTCTCTTCAGTGCGTCCCCAACGCGGATCGCGGGCGAGATCGAGATTTGGACCAAGCACCTGGTGACTGCCGCGCGCACGCGTCTCTAACGCGCCCGCGGTAAAGACCTTGGTGATGAACTCCGGGTCCCAGGTCGTAGCGAGTGCGATTGGCTGCGGAAAGCTGGTGCTGCCCTTGGCCATGTGCCCGTGCAGTATTTCGTCATGGAGAATCGCAGGGATGCCGAGCCGCGTGTTTTCGATCAACCACTTCTGAACAGCATTGGCAAACTTCGCTCCCTCACGCGGATCTTTGCGCTCTCGCTGCCGCGCAATCTGGCCGATGCCGTGTTTCATCACCTCTGCCGCTTTGGCGGGAGAGAACTCACCACGGTCAGTGGCAAAGTCTGTTTGCGGCTTGACCTGCGGCCGGTTCGCCCAAAGACATGTCAACTGCGCGACCTTTTCTTCGAGCGTCATGCGCGAAAGCAGATCCGCGACGCGCCGCTCAACGGGCAGGCTGGAGTTTTTGTAATCCGGCAGTTTCTCCTGAGAATTCATACGCGCTACCGGCAACGAGAACGACATGACGACGGCAACGCAAATACTCACGGCAACAGTTGGCTTTTTTTTCAACGAGTTGTGATCCATTCATTAAAATTTCCGGAGAACAGGCGGGTAACATCGCGCGAGATCTCTTCGCGTGTCACGGCGCGGCCGTTATGCAACAACTGCTCGTATGAAAACCAGAGCGCCTCGGCGATTTGCCTGCGGGCGTGCTTCCATTTGTAGATCAACTGTTCGAGCACACGCGCGTCAGAGTGTTGCGGAATGAAGCTCTGGCCCAACAACTCGAACCGCTCCCGCGTGATCTCCGACACGATCGAGGGATTGTTCAGAAACCACCAGCAGCCAAATGGCATCAGGTTGTTGAACTTCCGCGCCGCCACGCACAACTCATGCTGGTTCTCACGCGAAAGAAACGTCACCAGGAACCTGACGTCGGGATAATCCGCACACAGCTTTTCGATCGCACTCACGTCAGCCCGGCCGAGGGCATCGCCCGCGTCTCTCAGGTTGGGATTGACGCCGCGACGCACGCCAACCATCAGGGTTAAAACAAGTCCATGCTCTTTCGCCGCCGGCAAAACTACGTCGCGAAGCAACCGGTTGCGGGCATCATCACCTGGGTATTGGAAATCGGGTGGTAACGAAGCGGCCAGGTAAGCGGGATTCAAGCGTTGAATCCACTGGTCCAACAACTGTCGCAACTCCGCCGCCGATCCGCTCTCGTTCAACAGGCGGTCCAGTCTCAGCGACGATCTGAAACGTTGGTCCACACCGGCGCTGGTGTTCCAGATCTCACTCTCGGCATTATCGAGCGGATCGTTTGTCATCACGACACCACTCACCCGCGCGATGTCGAACACTTGATCGATGTGCTCAGCTAACCTTTGTGAGTTGAAGAACGCGCGTGCTTCTTTCAGGTCCGGGGCGCGCGTGTCGAGACCAAAGACGTCGAGCACTGAAACAACTCCCTGCGCGGCTTCAGACGTAGGCGTGTTGTCGACGAATAAGGTTTTCCAGACGAGGTCGGCCTGGTTCGTTTTCGACAGCGACCAAAACCGGTCGTAAGTGATCCTCGCGGAACGGAACGTTTCCGCCACCAGGTAGTGATATGTCAACAGTTCATCGATTCCATAAAGACAAAATTCGTCGAACTCACTCGGAAACAGATGCGTGTGGACATCCAGCACCGGCGTTGAGTTCACCACCAGTTCAACTTCGGCACGAAGCTCTTCCGTGTCGGTAAGCAACCCGTAAAACTTCGTGCGGCTTTCAGTAGATGTCACCATAGTTTGAACCACCTTGTGCTTCAGACGCTGATTCCGGGTACTCGCGCGTCCAGGGGATCAGCCCAGCGATCGTTAGGTATCGTCGGCGTCCAACCCGGTCTCAGCGGATCCTGATCGTAAGGATACGAACCGAGACGCTGATATAACTCACGATACTCAGCTACCTTGTTGCGATCCAGTTTGACTCCAAGGCCAGGAGCGGAAGGAACCTCGATGGCCCCGTTCTCATACTTAAGCTTGCCACCTTCGATAATGTCATCAGTCAGATGATGATAATGGGCATCGGCCGCGAACGACAGGTTTGGAATAACGGCGCCGAGGTGCAGCATCGTCGCGAGTTGTATTCCGAGTTCGCCGGATGAATGCACGGCAACGCCGAGTTGGAACGTTTCACAAACAGCGGCCGCTTTCATGCAAGCGCGGATGCCGCCCCAGAACGTCGTATCGAGCAGCACGACGTCGACTGCCGTGTCTAAAATATTAGCCGCCAGTTGTTCAAAATTGACGACGACCGTATTTGTTGCGAGCGGCATGCGGACCCTCTCACGCACGCGGCGCATTCCAGCTAAACCAAACACGGGATCTTCGAGATAGTCGTTGCGAATGTCTTCGATCTGCTGTCCAAACCAGATCGACGTTTCAGTGGACCAGACGCCGTTTGGATCAAAGCGGAAGCGATCGCCTTCGAGCGCAGCAGCAAGAGCACGATAACATTCCAGTTCATATTCCGGAGGAAATACTCCTCCTTTTAATTTGTGTGAAGTGAAACCGTAACGCTGCTTCAACGCCCGCGCTTCTTTGATAAGTTGGTCCACTGTTCTGACTTCACCCGCTCCTGAATTCGGGTAACGAAAGAACAGATACGACGCAAACGGAACGCGATCGCGCAAACGCCCGCCGAGGATTTCGGAAACCGGCACGCCCCATTTCTGTCCCAGAATATCGAGACAGGCAAACTCGATCGCCGCCAGCATCTGCGTGCGATTGTTATAGAGCGATGCTGTCGGATTCGCGATCAGGAATCGCATCTCTTCGAGTCGTGCCGGATCGTGTCCGACGAGGTAAGCTTTCAGCGCCTGAAATGCGGCTTCCGCTGACTCGCCGCCGCCACCCATTTCACCAAGACCGATCAGCCCTTCATCCGTTTCCACTTCGACAATCGTCCGCACGAACCGTCCCCAATGACACCCATTCGCATGACGCAATGGCGCCTCAAGCGGAACCGTTACTGTTGTCGTACGTAGATCGGTAATCTTCATTCGTATTGGCTCGGCGTCCCTCTGCGTATCTCGGCGTTCTCTGTGTTAAAGAGGCATATCAACGCAGAGGACGCTGAGAGCCGCAGAGAAAATCAATGAAGCACTATCACCATTGCAAAGCGTTTGCCTTATAGTCATTGAGCGTTTTAGCCGGCGGTTCAACACCCGCTGGTAACGGGCGCTTCGCGAATGTTTGAAAGTAGAGCAAACACGCATCACGCCACCAAATGGCGTCGCGCTCCTGGATGGCAAGTTTCTGCGCGATCGCCTCGTGTCTCTCGGGATCGATTGCCTTTGAAAGCGCGGCCCAACTTGCGCGCGTCGCCCTGGTCCAACTGACACCGTCTTGATAGTGCAACGCCAATTCGTCCCAGAGCGTGCGGCCTGATCTCATTTTGTGATCCCACGAGACGTGGTGAAACCAAAGCAGGAATTCTTCCGGACATCGCTGCAAATCCGAAAACTGCTCTCGCACCGGCGCATGATATTGACTCACGCTGTTGCTGCCGGTGTTCGTCCGATCAAATCCGATCCCGAACGCATCGGCTTTGTGAAAGTAGACTGGATTCCAGTCGTCGCGTTTCTCCGTGTCCCACCAGGGCGCTGGTCCATAATGATGTCCGCCCCACATGAGATGATGCAGACCAAGCGGCGTCATGTAATTCACCGCTGCCTCATGCGATTCGAGCATCAGGCGCACGATCGTCGCCACCGCGCGCGCGTCGAGCGTGAGCGTCATCCTCGTCCATTCCCGCGCGATCTCTCTAGACGAAAGACTCGGGTTCCAAGCCAGACGGCCGAAGGCGTACCAGTTTGCCGGCAGCAGGTGATGCCCGCTCCAGTTTCGATCTGATCCTGTATTTGCTACGCCTGCGATCCCGGTCAGGCGTTGTCGATAAAGCGAACCGTCGACGACTTTACTTACCGTCGAGCCACGCCCGCGCGCATACGTGTCTGAATCAAGAAACTCACGCCACATCGACGCCAGAAAGACAAAATGATTCGAGAAGCCAAGATACTCCTGCGTGATCTGCACCTCCGGCATCAACTGCGTGCGCGGCATGCCGCCGAAGATTGGATGAAAAGGCTCGCGCGGTTGGAAGTCTATTGGTCCATTCTTGACCTGTAGCAGCACGTTTGACGCAAACTTCCCGTCGAAAGGCTGGAGGTTCTCGTACGCTGCTCCGGCACGGTCGTAACCGGGTTTCATGTCGTAAACAAACGCGCGCCACATGACGATACCGTGATGCGGCGCGACTGCCGCGGCGAGCATGTTTGCGCCGTCGACGTGAGTGCGGCCGTAGGTTCGTGGTCCAGGTTGTCCTTCGCTGTTTGCCTTGACGAGAAAACCGCCGAAGTCAGGAATTACTTTGTAGATCTCGTCGGCCTTCTTCTTCCACCATTCAATCACCGCCGGATCGAGTGGATCGGCAGTCGGCAACTTGCTCAACTCGATCGGCGCTGAGAAGCGGGCCGAGAGATAGACGCGAATTCCATAGGGACGGAAAACGCCGGCAATTGCCGCAACCTTGGCGAGATATTCTGGCGTCAGGATCTCAGCAGCAGCGTTGACGTTGTTTAGCACCGTGCCGTTGATACCGATCGAAGCGTTTGCACGCGCGTAGTCGGTCAGTCGCGGATCGATTTTTTGCGGCAGTTCAGCCCAGTTCCAGAGTGACTTGCCTGCATAGCCGCGTTCGATACTGCCATCGAGATTGTCCCAGTGGTTGAGAACGCGAAGCTTCAGACTCGGCGCTTCGTCTAACTGCAAACGATCGAGTGGTTGTTCGGTCTGGAGTAAACGCAGAAAGTGAAACGTGCCGTAGAGCGCGCCGGTGTCGGTCGTCGAAGCAATCACCACTATGTTTCGATCGCCTTCTCTGATGGTGCGAATGCGATAACCTTCTGGTCCAAGCTGCTTCAGCTCAGCGTCCCAACGTTGTTTACGAATCAGAGTAGAGGTTTCAGTAAGTCCGATGATGACTGCGGCGTTGTCGCTGTCGCCAACGAGGATCGACGTGCCGAGTAGTCCAGAGCATCCTTGATTGAGTTCTCGACGGATCGCGTCAAAGGTCGCGGATTTGCCGCGAACGGCAATCGACTTGATACGCTCTCGATAGACATTTACCGATCGCGTTGGTAGCTGCTCGTATCGCAGCCACAAACGTGAGCCATCATCCGCTTTCGCCGCCCACGCGCAGCCGCAAAGAAGCACGAAAATTAAGAAAAACTTACAATACCCCATTTTTACGAAGAAATTCCCGGATCTTGGCGTAGCTATCGGCCATCTCGTCACGACTGAAACCACCATGCTTGCGACCGCGAATCGTTACCAACTGGTTCGGCACGCCAGCCTTCTCCAACAACGAATGCAGTCGAACGGCATGACTGTAAGGCGCGACATCATCATGCTCGCCATGGATCGTGATGATCGGCGGCAGCCCCGCGCGCACGTAGTTGACGGGCGAGAGTTGTTTCGCAAGCTGTTCGGCATTGCTCATACTTCCAAACCACTCGCGCGCATAGTTCCTCGCGTTCGGACCTTCCAGCAGATCCGCCACATCGCCGATACCAAACCAGTTAACAATCGCCGCGACCTTTACTTCCGGAACCGTTGCACTACCCCAACGTGCCGCGCCTTCCACAGTACATTGACGATCGAAGACACTGTTCGCCGGCAACATGCCCGCGATCAAAGACAGATGCCCTCCAGCAGACGTTCCCGTCAAAACAAACTTTGACGAATCAAGTGAATACTGGCGCGCATTGTTTGTTACCCAGCGAAGCGCGCAGCGCGCGTCTTCTACAGCCGCGGGCGCCGGCGATTGATGCCCCGTTCGATACTCGACGTTAACCGCGGACCACCCCATCGAAAGATATGGCAGCAGGTAAAGAACATTGCGCTCCTTCTGTCCATCGACCCAGCCGCCACCGTGAAAAAGTATCAGCGTCGGCGTGGGGTTGGTCCTGTTCTTGGGGAGATACAGATCGAGTTTGAGCTCGATGTTGTTTGCCTTGGCATAGGTGACGTTCGGAAAGATGTCGAAGTCACTGCCGGCGTAGTCGATCCAGCGATCCGAACTAGTTTGACCGTACACAGGCCCACAAATTACGCAGATCAAAAAGAGAATCTGCGTAATCCGTGGTTTCCTTTTCTTTGCAGTCATCAACTCAGAAACTAAGCCGCATTCCGAAACGCCACTGGCGCGACTGGTTCGGCCCATACGTCGAAGTGATAAAACCAAAGGTGGCATTATTGATGTCCGACTGCGGATTGGCAAAGTTCGCGTGGTTCGTCGCGTTCAACGCTTCCGCGCGGAATTGCAGGTTGACGCTCTCCGCCAGGCGGAACGTGCGGTAGATACTCAAGTCGGCCTCGAAGAAACCTGGACCACGCAGAGTATTCCGGCCGACCGATCCGAAAGCAGCGCCAGTTGCGGGCGCCCAGGCGCAATTCGCAGTGCAGTTTATTCCCAGCACCGTGTTGTCGAACCATGGTCCGGCGCCTGGACCACGCTGCGCCGTCGTGCCTACTCCGCCCAGGGTGGCGATGTTTGGATTAAGTTGATTCGGCACCTGGGCGCTGCCGCCTGCGAGCAAATTCGGCGCACTGCCTTGTATCACATAGAACGGCAGACCGCTCATGACGCTCACCACGCCGCTCACCTGGAAACCGCCAAAGATCGCGCTGGCCCAACCTTCACGAGCCATTCGTTGGCCCTTTCCGAACGGCAGATCGTAGACGCCGTACATCTGGAGGTTATGTGTTCGATCGTAGCTGGCTGGTCCTCGATTGCGTTCCTTCTCCGGCAGGAACTGGATCCTCGGTCCCTGATCGTTATCGGCGTAGTTGATCGTCTTGGACCACGTATAGGAGGCGCCAAACAGCGAGCTCGCCCAACGGCGGGTAACGAGCGCCTGGAGAGAATCGTAAGTTAAGTCGCCGTATGGCTGGATTGAGTTGATGTCTGCGACTAAACCAAACCTGACTGCCAACGGGCGGCCTGCGTTGCCGGTTCCCGGAGGACCGGCGTTGATGTTGATGAATCCCATCTGACCGGAGGCGCGCGTGCCGACGTATCCAACCTGGCTGATGAATTTCCACGGCAGCTCGCGCTCGATCATGAAGTTGAACGAGTGAATCTCCTTGCGCATCGGCGTCTTCGGGAACGTCGTAGTTCCGGTGTTAGCCGGCAGGTTGATAATGCCCTGGGTGAGATCAGGCGGCGTGCTGCTGTTGATCAAACCCTGGCGAAGAGTAGTCACCGGAATAAATCCGTTGTCGACGCCGTTGAACCTGATGGCCGGCATGGACCAGATGTTTGCGATCGGGAAGGCGTTTCTCACATCCTGAAACGGTCTGGGATCGGCGGATTGACCGTAGCCACCGCGAAGCACGGTTTTGTCGTTCCAACGAAATGCGATGCCGACGCGCGGCAGAAACTGGCCCGTTCCGGTCTCGACGCCGCTGTCGAAGGGAACACCACTCAGCCCGCCGGTGAAGACCTGGCCTGTTGCCGGATCGAATAAGTTAATGCCGGTGTGGTCTTTCCGTGGCACACCGAAAAGCTCCCAGCGCAGACCGTAAGTCAACGTGATGCGACGTCCAATCTGCCAGTGGTCACGAGCGTAAAGCGCATACTGTTTCCACCAAACCGAGTTCGGGTTGCGCAGTTGGTCCACCTTGCCTGCCTGGGCCGGCGTGCCCAGCAGGAAGTCGGCCCAACTATGGAAGAGTTGGCTTTCGGCGAGACTGGCGGCGTTGCCTTGCTGTCTCGTCGCAGTGCCGCTAAAGCCGAACGAGCCGCGCACTGTTTGAAAAGCGCCGCCCTGTGGTTGGAAGTGATTGAGTTGAGCGTTTAGATAGTCAACTCCGAACCTGAACGAGTGACTTCCCTTCAACCATGAAAGATTCGCCGCGGCGACATATTGGTTATCGCGGAACAAAAACGGGTTGCCGGTGTTGTCGTTGCCGATGTTGGTCCAGCCGCCGTTGATCTGAAACGCGGGGACGCCGCCCTGTAGTCGATCTGGTCCATTCGTGCCGGGGATTTGCAGAACTTCCAGACCGAAGTTCGAAACGATATCGAAACCTTCCGCGCCGAGTCGCTGGCGTGTGTAGCCGACGTTTGCGTCCAGGACGACCGATGGGCTGAACGTGTAAGTCCCGCCGAAGCCAAACACATTAATCAATCCGGGCGCGGTTCCGAGTTGTCCGCCGTTCAGAGCTGGACCACTGACTTCGCCAAATATCGGCGGGTCGACGATCATCGTGGGCGAACGGCTATAACGTCCAAATAACGTGAGCGCGCCGCCGTCGTAATTGATCTTGAGATCCATGTTTGTGCGGTTGAACTCGGCGACGCCCGCGGTGGCGAAGTTGTTTGTGAATCCGGGCTGGTTCGGCAACGGCAAACGCCTGATGATCTCGAGCGCCGCGATGTCGATCCGATTTGCGGGGATCGTGTTATTTGGGAAAGGCGTGCGCAGCGCTGGATTCGGGTTCGACGCCGGATCGTAGACCGTGATGCCGGTGCCGGTGAAGTTCACGTTGCCGTTAACGTCGGGACGAAGGCTCGCCGGCGCGACACTCGCCGTGGCGCCCGCTGCATTCCGCTGTGTCGTCCGTTCGAGATCGGTGAAGAAGAAGAGTTTGTTCTTGCCACTCCAAATGGATGGTCCACCCTCGCCGAAGTTCGGCAGGATGATTGGACCACTGAACGCATAACCAAACTGCGCGAGGATGTCTTTCGGATTGACCACCTGGTTGGCAGCTTGAAAGAAGCGTCGCGATCTGAATCGGCTGTTTGTCGTGTAACCCCAGCCCGTGCCGTGGAAGTCGTTTCCGCCAGTCTTGATACTGACGTTGATCGCCGCGCCGCCTGCGAGACCCTGCTCAGCGTCGAACGCGTTGGTGACGATGTTGACTTCCTGTATCGCCTCGGCCGGCGGCACGTAGACGGTGTTGGTTGGCAGCCAGGGATAAATGATGCTCGCGCCATCGATCTTCGTGTTGTTCTGCAAACGTGAAACGCCGTTAACGTTGTAGGAGATGGACCGCTGCGGGTTACCGGCAGCGGAGTTGTCTTCGCCGTTGCCGTTGGCGTTGAGGAAAAAACTGCCAGTGCCCCGCGTCGTGCCGGGGATGAGCTGGAGCATACTCTGGTAGTTGCGGCCGACGCTGCCGAACAGCGGCAGGTTGTTGATCTGTCGCGCTGTTTGCGTGACGTTTACGTCGGCGCGATCGGTCTGCAGCGTTGCGTCAAGACCGGCTGCGACGAGAACCGTTTCCTCTAACCCGCCGATTTCTAATGCCGCATCGTAACGATAGGTCTTATTGGCGTCGATGCGAACACCTTCCTTGATTGTTGTCTTGAAGGTCGAACCCGAAATCGCGACCTTGTAGACGCCGACTTGAAGATCGTTTAAGGCGTAGGCGCCACGCTCATCCGTGTTGACGGTCGATACGTCTCCAGTGGAGATGTTGGTGAGTTCGACCTTTGCGCCCGAAACAGCAGCGCCGTTCGGATCCGTAACGTTTCCCACGAGAGAGCCATAAAGGACCTGCGCCATGGCGTTGGGCACGAGGAAAAACAAGCAGGCCGCGAGCGCGAGGCAGCGAGTAGATAACCTGAGTCGTCGCGCTAAGGACAGTATTTGCTCGGGTAAATGTGCATTACCTTTTGTTTGCTTGGGACAGGTGGTGAAGTTGAACATGACTCTCTCCTCTTAAGCTTGGCGTTATGCGCGTGCTCCGTTGAACCGGAACTGCCGATTTAATTCGCGTCCACAACAAAATAGAGACGAACGATAGAAACGAAAGACGCTCAGGCGACAGCCGGAGCGCCGAAGTGTTTCAGCAATACGAGGGCAATCGTGCCGCGCAGGCGCGGCTGCGTTATCGGATCACTCGGCACGATCTGTGTCTCCGCGCGCGTAAAGGAATGCTGGCGGATGGTCTCTTTAATGATGGGACCAACCTGATGCCAGGCTCGCGTGACTTCTCCGACGATGACGATCATGTCCGGCGCGAGACCCGCGACTAATGGCGCGATTCCCAATCCCAGATACCGTGCCATCTGGTGCAAAGCTTCGACCGCTTTGCTATCGCCCTGCCCGGCAAGCTGCATCAGGTGATCGAAACTTATCGTCTTTTCGCTACTTGTCGGCTGGCGGCCGCGGCTCGAAGCACTGGCCTGCGAGTAGTAACGAACCGCGGCCGAGTTGGAGGCATACATCTCCCAACAGCCTCGATTGCCGCAACTGCATTCGAGTCCGTCCTGCACAAGGGCTGCGTGGCCGAATTCACCAGCAGTGCCGGTCGATCCCTGGACCAATTGATGATTCAGTATCAAGCCGCAGCCGATGCCTTCCGAGACGGTGACGATTACCAGGTTACGCAGGCCCTCGGCCCGACGTCCGAAACAGATCTCTGAAAGAGCGCAGGAATTTGCAGCATTTTCCAGCTCAACCGGCAGCCCGATGGCCTCTTCGAGCGGTGTTTTTAGATCAAAATCTCGCCACCCGAGGTTGGGCGCAAAGACAATCTGCTTAGTCGCCAGATCGATACGGCCAGGGAGACTTACGCCGATACCTTCGCAGGTTAATTCCGTGCGCGAGTTCATCAACTTCTGAACACGCGGCACCAGTTCCGCTAAAAACTGTTTGGGATCTGTTGGAGTGGCCAGTGAATCCTGCGAGAGAAAGTTAGCGTCGAGATCGGCGAGTGCGAGCGTGGTGGTGACGGGCCGAACATTGATCCCGATGATTCCCACGCGCTCTTTGTTCAAGTGCAGAAATCGCGGCCGGCGTCCTCGTGGCGTATGCCCATTGGCGCCCTCGGTGATCCATCTTTCCTTGATTAGCTGCTCGGCAATTACCGATACAGTGCTTCGTTGCAGACCTGAATGCCGCGCGAGGTCGGCGCGCGAGATTGGCTGGTGCGTACGGATCAGGTTGAGAACGATACGGCGATTGATATCGCGCGCAGTCTCGCTCGTAGCAACCTGGAAATTAGACAGATCGATTCTTCGCATAGCTGAGGCCTTCAATTGACCAGGGCAGCTTCGCCGACCGTCGTTGATTTTTCGTTACGATTTAATTCGTGGCGCGAACTAATATCACGCTAGTGAGAATCAAGTCAATAAAAAAACTCGCGAGCACAAATGAAAGAAGCCGCCGGAGAGAACTCCGACGGCTTCTTTCGACCTTGCTTGATTGGGTTAACTACTGGGTTAACTACGGCAGGGCTTCGATATTCAAAAACACCTTGAAGTTGCCGGTCTGTTGAATGCCGAAGAGCAGCCTGATGTTGATGGATGCTCCGTTTGCCAGCGGTGTGCCCAGCGTGACCGTGCCGGACGAGAACG
>DATELZ010000189.1:0-7350 GCA_035276045.1 Pyrinomonadaceae bacterium
GCCTCGATCACTGCCAGGGAGATCGGCAAGTCCATCCTCGTGCGTTCGGCGTTGTAACCACCGGGACGAACATTTACGCGCGCGATCAGCGGATGCTGGCTGCGCTCGGCGTCAGTCGGATTGCGATCGACGACGTGATAACCCTGCTTCTTGATGTGATCGATCAGGCGTTGTGTTTGACGGTTGTGATCGTTTCCCTTGACGAGCCGCAGATCCAACACGGCGGTCGCCGTCGTCGGAATCACATTGCGCGCCAACTCGCCGACGTCACCGCTGCCGAATCCGTTGATATTCAACGACGGAACGTTGATCAACTCCATCAGCGACTTTCCGCCGCCTTCGACGCGCTTCAGTCCCAACTGCTTCTTGATCTCTTCGTCGTACTGTGGCGCGTCAGCAATCGCGCGGCGTTCTTGTTCGCCCAAAGGTTCGACGTCGGAATACCAGCCATCGATCGTCACGCGGCCATCGTCGTCCTTCATCGACGCCAGCAGACGCGCGAGCATCATCGCCGGATTTGGCGACCAGTTACCGTAGTGACCGCTATGCAACGGCCGTTTCGCGGCGTAGACTGTGACATCGACATTCGTGTCACCGCGCACGCCAAAAACGACCTGCTTGCGGCCCGACTGGTGCACCGGGCCATCGCAGATGATCCACGCGTCCGCTTCGAGAAGATCCTTGTGCCGTTTGAGGAGGTGGTCGAGATTTGGCGACCCATCCTCTTCTTCGCCTTCAAAGAAAAACTTGATGTTTGTATTGATCGCGACGCCTTTTGCCTGCAGCGCCGCAAAGGCCGTCAGGATCGCCATCACGCCGGCTTTGTCGTCGGAAGCAGAGCGCGCGTAGAGACGCCACTGCGGATCGATCGCAGTGCCGGACGCCGGCAACGGGATGATCTTGCCACCGGCTTCGATCGTCGCGGTGCGCAACACGGGTTGCCACGGCAGGCTGCCGGTCCATTGTTTGGGATCTGTCGGTTGGCCGTCGTAGTGCGCGTAAAAGACCAACGTGCGTTGCGCGCCCGGTGTTTTCCATTCGCCGTAGATCGACGGTGGAATGTTTGGCGACGAGCCTTCGAGCAGACGCGGATTCAAACCGCGTTGCTTCATCATCTCCATGATGCGCGCGGCGTTCTTGCGAATGTCGTCGATGTTGCTGGCGACGTTGGGCAGTGACAGAAAGTCGGTGTATTCGCGCAAGATCTGATGTTCGTTAGCGCGGCGATAGTCGCGCACTTTTTCCTGCGTCGTTTGAGCGAAGACAGGAACGGCAAGAATGGATAGGAGTAGTAGTGTTCGGATCACGCGGCTAGCATTTAGCAAATCCGCGTGATCCATGTCAAAAAATTATTGGGCCTTGCTGATGCCGCCCTTGTCGATCGCCGTGTAAACGTCGGGCGAAACCAAACCCAGCCAGGGATCCGACTTCGGCGTAAGAAAGAGAGTTGCGTAAACGTGATCGTTGAATTTGTCGAGATCCTGGCGCAGCGAATCTGTTGACAGCAACATGTAGAGTTTGGGATGCAGCATGTATTCGTTGCGCACCGTGTCGAGAGCCACCAGCTCCTCAAACTTCCTGATCATGTTTGCCATTTCGTCATTCGACAGCGACGGGTTCTGAGATTTGATCAGCGCGAGACTGCGTTCGTCGAGCTTCGAGTTGGCTATATGTAATTGAGCGATCTTGCGCCACGCAGCTTCGTCGGTGATGCGACCGAGTGCTTCACTGACGGAGGTCATCGAGCGCAGGATCGTCGACTCGGTTGCCATTTTGGTTACCGCGAGTGGTCCGATTGCCAGTGCCTCGCCATTGCTTCCTTTGTAAACCGCGTATCCCTGGGGCATCTTGCCGCCGATCTGCATCGTGTCGCTGCCCCACGCTGAAGAGATCTGATACGAGCGATCGCGGTAGTAACCCATGAGCGCCGCCCTGCGGTTTGGACCGGTCTTGCCGGCGAGTTTCTCGAAAAGCATCAGGGAATGGCTGAGACCGTTGCGAAACGCGCCTGGTCCATAGAGGCCGGGCATAGCTTCGATGAGTTGCGCGTCGGAATCGAGGATGTAATGAATGCTGTTTCCGGTGACGGTTCGTTCGAGTTTGCGGCCGTCGCCGAAGTCGATCGTGATCACGGGCACAGGACGTACAGACTGCCAGTGCAGCACGAAAAATTTACTCATCACCGCCGCCACATCCGTGTTGGCATAGAGCACGGTGCGGAAGAAGCGACTGTTGGCGCAACTCAGTTCGTCAGTCAGGTTGCCGAGCAGACGGAGCGACAGGATTGGTTTATTGCTTTCATGCGCGGCGCGTTTGGCGTCTTCGAGATTCGTGTACCAGTAGAGACCGGAGATGTAGTTGTTCTTCTGTTGGCCGACCTGGTCGATGGCTTTTGTGATTCGTTGCCATTCTGGGCCGGCGACGGCTTTTGGATCCGCGATGTGGTGCTTGATCTCGGCGGCATGCTCGGCCATCAGCGCCTTGAGACCGCCGGGACCAAGCGCGCGCAGTTCTTCGATGGCGGCTGTCGCTTCAGGCGCGTTCTCGGAAACGGCTTTGCGGGCGAGCAGTGCGGCGGACTCGTTGGCGAAGGCAATTTGTGTGGAAAACAGGACGATCAGGAGCAACGACGGGAAGGCGAACCTGGCGTTCATCGGAACCTCCGGACGACGGATTTGTGGGACGAGCAGGGAAGAGTGACCGTTTGAGGGTAAGACGAGGGCGCGAGTTGTCCGGGATGGAGAGAGCATTTTCCATTTTTCGTTTGTCATTGCTCATTTGTCGTTTGGTTTGCCCCAGGGCACAACGAGAACAAATGACAAATGACAAATGGAAAATGACAAACGGAAAATGTTTAGCTGCCGAGTTCTTTTAGTTCTTTCTATTTATGGCTTCGGGATGGAGAGAGCATTTTCCATTTTTCGTTTGTCATTGCTCATTTTTCATCTGGTTTGCCCCGGGGCACAACGAGACAAATGACAAATGGGAAATGGAAAACGACAAACGGAAAATGTTTTAGCTGCCGAGTTCTTTTAGTCCTTCCTTATTTATGGCTTCGGGACGGAGAGAGCATTTTCCATTTTTCGTTTGTCATTGCTCATTTGTCATTTGGCTTGCCCCAGGGCACAACGAGACAAATGACAAATGGGAAATGGAAAACGACAAACGGAAAATGTTATGCGGTGCCGAGCTGCTTGCGGACTTTGAGAGGCAGTTTGTCGTGCACCAGTTGATAGGCATTTTTGAGGAGTTCTTTTAGTTCTTTCTTATTTATGGCTTCGAGGTCTTCGAGCGCGACCCAATGATACCGCGCCACGTAAGGCGCGGGGATGATGCCTTCACGTTCAACCAGTTCGGCAAACTTTTCGGGGGTGCATTTGAAGGAGAGTTTCGTCGGATATTTTGCGTCGAGCCCTGCCACCGCAAACATCTTCTCGCCGATGCAGAACAACAGATCGTTGCCCCACTGCACGCGTTCGGTCGCATGCGGCATTGACAGACAGTATTCGCGAATCTGTTCGAGGTCCATGATCTTTGGTGCTTTGTACTTAGTTCTTTGTACTTTGTCCTCATTGCTTCAGTTCAAAAGCGCCAAGTACAAAGAACTAAGTACAAAGTACAACTTTTACTTCTTCATCAACTCCATCACGGCGGCGGTCGTGGCTTTCACGCCGGTGCGCAAAGTCGGTTCGGGAACTGGCGCGAAGAGTGCTGAATGCAGACCCGGAAGCGCCGCGCCCGCCTCTCGATGTGCCTTGACCTTTGCCGGATCCGACGCACCGAGCCAGATGATAGTCGCCGGAATCTTCTGGTCCAAACTCAGGTAGCCAAAGTCTTCGCTGGCCATGATCGGCGGCACCTGGATCACGTTGTCCGCGCCGAGCGCGCGTTTGAGCGCGGGCGTCAGCCGTTCGAGCAACTTCGGATCGTTGTAAGTCGAAGTTGTTCCTTCGCTGACTTTCACGATCGGCGCGCGATCTTCCGGAATGCCGGCTGACATGGCGGCGCTTTTCACGATCCGTTCGATCGACGCGAGGATTCGCTGCCGCACGTCTTCTTTGTAAGTCCGAACAGTCAGTTGCAAGTTAACTTCGTCAGGAATGATGTTGTAACGCGTGCCGCCGTGAATCGAGCCGACTGTGACTACTGCCGGATCGAGTGGCGAGTTCTCGCGGCTTACAATTGTCTGCAATGCCAAAACAACCTGCGCCGCGACGACGATCGGATCTTTGGTCGTTTCGGGCGCTGATCCATGACCGCCGACACCACGGATCTTGATATCGATCGAAGTCGCGCTGGCCATCGAATAGCCGGGCGTGTAGCCGATCTTTCCCGTTTCGATTTCCGGCTTGTCGTGTAAGGCGATGGCGAAATCAGGTTGCGGGAAACGCGTGTAGAGATTGTCTTTCAAGAGTGCGCGAGCGCCGTCGCCTGATTCTTCGCTCGGTTGGCCCAGGAGGACGAGCGTGCCTTGCCACTGCGATTTCAGTTCGCTGAGGATCTTCGCCGTCGCCAGCAGGCTCGTCATGTGAATGTCGTGACCGCACGCGTGCATTACGCCGACTTCCACTCCTGCATCGTTCTTCGCCCGCACTTTGCTCGCGTATGGCACGCCGGTCTTTTCGTCGACCGGCAACGCGTCCAGTTCCGTGCGGACGAGCACGGTTGGACCAGCGCCGTTTTTCATCACGGCGATGACGCCGTAGCCGGTCCAGTCAGGATTGTCGAACTTGCCGAGCCGATCGGTGACGGTGTAGCCGAGTTTCCGCAGTTCGCCGGCGAAGAATTGCGACGTCTTTTCCTCGCGGTGTGAAAGCTCCGGCGCGGCGTGGAGCATTTTGTAGGTAGACAAAATCGACGCCATGTCGCGATCGATCATGGCGTCGACTGAAAGCTGTTGAGCGTTTATGACAACCGGCAGCAGGAGACAAAGCAGCAGGGAAGCTTTTCGCATGCTGGGGAGTATACCGTGGAACGCGGATCACACGGATGTTTTACGGCTTGGGCGGCAACGGTTTTGACAACACGCTGGCGATCAATTCGGGCATGCCGGCTTCGCTGTTGTTGTTCCGAAACTTGTAATAGTTCGCCATCAGCGCCTGCCACTCTTTCCGGCTCTGCTCCGTCTTCGGATCTGTTCCGGCCGCGGCGATCGCGCGCGCGTAGGCGTCGATGATGCGATCCATTACCGTGTTCAATTTGTCGAGCGCAGCCTTGCTCGCCGGAGTTTCAGGCTTGCCTGCAAACTCAGTCTGGTACGCGGTCGAAAGTGTTTTATATGGACCGGCTTCATAAGCGACGGCGAGGAAGTAATAGGTTGACTGAGTCTTCTTGATCTCGCTTTCGTACGACGCGGCTTTCAACAGCGAGTCGATCGCTTTGTTTGGGTCGGTCTTTAAGTTCAGATAACCGACGGCGTAGTTGAGATACGCGAGCGTGTCGTCTTTACCTTTGAACGGCGCCCACTCGCTCGGCACTTTCCCGCCTTCAATCGCCTGAATCGCCTTGGTTGCGTAAGCAAGCGCCTCAGTGTTGTGCGTCTCATTCTTGGCCGAAGACGCGAGGTAGCCGGCGTATCCGAGGTCGATTTGAGCGCGCAAATAATCAGGTTCGTCGGCCAGGATCTTCGCGCCGGTCTTGTACGCCTCGTCAAACTTCTTCTCGTTGATCAGCCCCGGCAGGTTCAGCTTGCGCTCGTCGCGCTCGTACGCCGCCACCCACTTGTTCAGGTAGTCCGTATATTCGTCTTTGTCCTTGGTGTACTTTTGCAGGTAGTCGCGCGCGGCTTGATACGCGACCACAGGGTTGTTCTTGTGATTGTCGAGAAACCGCTGGTAGATCGCGATCTTGGCCGGGTCGTCAGTCTCTTTCTGGGCAAAGACGACAGAACCAGCCGCCAGCAACGAAACCACCATAAAAACCGCCGTCACAAAACTCTTTAACCACTTCATTCGAACTCTCCTTCGCTCCTGCTGTCTACCGCTAATTACTGCCGCGTTAGACGCTGCTAACACCGCTAAAGGTTTTATCGAGGTGAGGGTTATAATCCATTTTGCAACACATAATAATTAATGATCGCGACAAACTAAAGTGACTGAAAACATCAAATTCTCGGGCCGCATTTTATTTCTTACGGAAGACACCTCGCTGATTCGCCAACAACTCGCCGCCACTGGCGACGCTGCCGCGGCGCTCGAAGCGGAACTCGCCGAACGACTCAAAAGCGACGACTTGCCATTGATGAGCAACATCTCCACCGACGAGATCACGCCGGGTTGGGTCTGCTTCTACTACGACGAAACGCTGGGGCAGTACGTCTACGCCGGCATGCGCGAGGGCGCGGTGCAGAAAGACGAAGTGAAGAATGGCGGTTTTGCCGTCGTCGTTTCGGGGTTGTCGAAAGGCTGCGGCTCGTCGCGCGAAACCGCGCCGTATGCCGAAAAAGCCGCGGGTATTCAACTCGTCATCGCCAAGAGTATCGAGAAGATCTACGGGCAGAATTCCCAGAACATCGGCTTGCTGACGTCGACCGATTTCGGCCTCATCGATCGGATACGCAGTGGTGAGGAAATTTCATTAACGGAATTTACCAACGGACTCGATCCGATCTCGCAGGACATCGTCAAATACGGCGGCCTGTTCAACTACAACAAAGCGCGCCTCGGGGGGATGGTCTCGCCGCCGCCGCTCGACACCGCCGCGCGTCCGATGACGATCGTGGAGAAGATCATCGCGCGGCATGCGTTTGTGACTGCCGGAAAGATCGGCGTCGAGGCCGTGAAACCGGGCGACGCGTTATTCGCAGTTGCCGACGTGCGCTTCTCGCACGAGTACGTCACGCCGATGGCGGAGTCGTTGTTCAAACAGGCGCTCGGCGCGGATGCACGCGTGACGGATCCCGAATCGGTGTTTGCATTTCGCGATCACCTGACGTTTCTCGGGCGCGTGATGTCGCCGAAACATCGCGAGATGGGACTGTTGGAACGTGCCGAAGGTTTGGCGACAACGCAACAGAGTTTCACTGCGCAACAGAAGATCAGGCTTTACGGCGAGAGTCCCGAGGGTGGCTCGGAAGCGATCTGTCACAACGCCGTCGTCGAAGATCTCGCGCTGCCGGGACAGATCGTGATCGGCACTGACTCACACACGTGCATGGCGGGCGTGCTCGGTTGTTTCGCGTTCGGTGTCGGCTCAACTGATATGGCAAACGCGTGGTACACGAAAGACATTCGCATCCGTGTGCCGGAGACGGTGCGTTACGTGTTGAAAGGAAAGAAGCGCGCCGACGTCGCCGCGAAGGACGTGATGCTCGTGATACTCGCAACCGAGTACATGAAGACGAGCAAAGGC
>DATELZ010000190.1:0-3426 GCA_035276045.1 Pyrinomonadaceae bacterium
GGCGGCAGTGTTCGAAGCGTAGGAGACGTAGGCGAAGCTGGTGATTGTTTGTAGTTTTCCGTCTTCGAAGATCTCGAAGTCTTCAGGTTTGAGATCTGTGATTGGCTTGCCTTTGTTAGTGACAACCACGTCGACCTGAACGAGGTTCGTGGTGATTTTCACGACGTCGTCAGAATTCGTCTGGGCCACCACGGGCACGAGGACGCACAGCAATGCAAAAACAGCGAGTAATACTCTCATTGACTTACTCCGATCGTTTAGTAATTTCGAAGTCTACCCATTGGATCGTCACCGGAGGTTTTTCTCCGGCGGCTTTATCTGTGATCACGAGTTGCAGATAGTAATAACCGGGTTCGAGATCCGCGCCGAGCCGGATCATGCGGTTGACGAAGATTCGCTCGAGATCGGGTTGGTTAGAGACGTCGACCGTCGCCTCGGGAAATGACGTGACGTGTTTGCCGTCACGAAAGAGTTTGCTTTCGACGACGAGGTTCGGCCGTCCTGAAGCCCGGTCGAGCAGGGCGTTGTAGACGACGAACGCGAAGTGGAGATCCGAGTCTGGACGAAAGCGCCGCACTGCGGGAGACGCACTCGTCACTTCGCCAGTATCAGTTTGGACTTCCGCCACGCTGAGCAGCACGATGCCCGAAGCAGCCAATCGCTTCTTCTTCAGATCGGGAACTGCGACAAACTGTCCCGCCGATCCGATGCTTAACGAAGCTGCGTCACGCGCCGCTACGCGCACTTGATAAGCCCCGGGCTTTCGGGCCGGCATGTCGAAGTTGATGCGAATGCCTTCGCGCACGGCTTGTTCGTAATCTTTGTCAGGCAGACTAATAACGCCGGTGTGATTGAACTCCTCCACGACGACGCCGTTGTCTCCGAAGATCACGCCGTGCAGTTCAATATTTGCTTCGTGTTTGTCATTCACCTTCACGAACGTCAGTTCTTTCGCCTCCAGATAGAGAAACGAGCGAATGACGGAGCCGGTGGTCTTACTGTTTGCGAAGAACGAAGTGAAATCGACGGTGATGTCCTGCGCTCCGAAGGGCGACATCAATGCGAGGTTAGTCTTGGGCTGCGGCCGCTTGATGTCGTCTTCTTCGCTATAGCCGTAAAAACCATAACGCGTGCGCAGGGACATGCCGGAGCGCTTCACCTTCGCAGTGATGCGATGAAACTTGCGGTTGAAAGTTTCCTCGGTTGGCCGGTAGCCGATGAGGTAGTAGCCGCTCTGTTCGTCCAGAATGCTTTGAAACTTGTAGTCGTTTGAGTTTCTGATCTGAAAGCCGCCTGTTTGCCGCGCGATCATCTCGCCGCCGGCGCGCCGGTCGAAGAGCAGCCGCGAACGGGTGGCGAGCATGTCGTTCATGGTTGGACCGGTCATGCGCAAATTACCGGAGAAGCTGTCCGCGGCGGTTGGACCAAGCGGCTGCAAGCCCTGGGTGTCGATCGAGTAGATCACTACTGACGAGCGAATGGCTTTTTCGGCGATTCTCTGGAGGGCCATCCGGCGAACGGCCGAATCGCTAACGGGTCCGGAGGCATAAGTGAATAAAGGGCTGTCCTGATATTCGATCGGCAGACTGTCGGACAGGACCATCATGGCTTTGCGGCCCGGCAGTTCGGCCAACGCGTCGAGCACGGCCTTCATCGCGCCCATCGTCGAGAAAAATGAGCTGCCGCCACATGTGCCGTCGTAATTACTTAGGGGAGACGTGCCCTGGGTCGGCGGCAGGACGTCGATTCCCACGCGGCTACAAATATTCCAGCGCAACTGTTCCACTGCCCGGTTGAGCACGCGCTTGTCGTTGGTGAACTGTTGCAGAGCGCCAATCTGGCCGGAAGTGCGAATAATCGCAACGAGGTCGTGCGGCTGGAGTTTTTCCGCGACAAACTTTCGCAACTGGCGGCGCGCGTCGGACACGCTCGTTGCGGACATTCCGAGATCGTCGATGACGATCGCGAGTGTGCGTCGCGGATCGTCGCGTTTCAGAGGCGCAAAGGGAACTGATTTGTCTCTCGCTTCACTCGTTCGCGGAGTATTCGAAATGTAGGCAAAGCTTGTAATCGTTTGCCGTTTGCCGTCTTCGAAGATCTCGAAGTCTTCGACCTTGAGATCGGCGACCAGCTTACCGCCTTTAGTGACGACAGCGTCGATCTGCACCAGGTTGGTGTTGATCCTGACGACGTCATCCTGATCTGTTGATTGGGCCATGCCCTGCGCAGGAATGCAGAGCAATATCAGCAAGGCAAACAACGCCTTCGTGTTCATCGGGAGGCTCCTTTTACCAAAAGAGCGTTAGGGAGAGTTAGCGCTAATGACTGGCCGTTGGGCCAATACTACACCGCATCGAGATTTTTAGCCACAAAGAGGCACAGAACAACTACTTCTTATCCTGCTTGTCCCTTTTGTGGGCTTCGTTTGTGCCTCTTTGTGGCTCTATTTGACAGTCATTAACGCCGCCATCGTCTCGATTCCGTCCCACAGGTTTTGCAAGCGGATATTTTCGTTCTCGGCATGCTGATTATTGTCGTAGTTGGCGATCGGCACGCTCATCGTGACGGTGCGCAGGTTTGAGGTGATGATGGAAAGTGGGAGACTGCCACCCGAAGTCGGCAGCAACACGACTTTGTCTGACACGGTCGATTGCACAGCCTCGATCACTGCCAGGGAGATCGGCAAGTCCATGCGCGTGCGTTCGGCGTTGTAACCACCGGGCCGAACATTGACGCGTGCGATCATCGGATGCTGGCTGCGCTCGGCGTCAGTCGGATCGCGATCGACGACGTGGTAACCCTGCTTTTTGATGTGCTCGATCAGGCGTTGTGTTTGACGGTTGTGATCGTTTCCTTTGACGAGCCGCAGATCCAACACGGCAGTCGCCGTCGTCGGAATCACGTTGCGCGCCAATTCACCGACGTCGCCACTGCCGAATCCGTTGATGTTCAAAGACGGAACGTTTATCAGCTCCATCAGCGACTTCCCACCGCCTTCGACGCGTTTGAGTCCTAACTGTTTCTTGAGCTCTTCGTCGTACTGCGGCGCATCGGCAATCGCACGGCGTTCAGCGTCGCCCAACGGTTCGACGTCGGAATACCAGCCGTCGATTGTCACGCGGCCATCGTCGTCTTTCATCGACGCGAGGAGACGCGCCAGCATCATCGCCGGATTTGGCGACCAGTTGCCGTAGTGACCGCTATGCAGCGGCCGCTTCGCGGCGTAGACCGTGACGTCGACATTCGTGTCGCCGCGTGCGCCAAAGACGACTTGCTTGCTGCCCGACTGGTGCACAGGTCCATCGCAGATGATCCACGCGTCCGCTTCGAGAAGATCCTTGTGCCGCTTGAGGAGATGATCGAGATTCGGCGACCCGTCCTCTTCTTCGCCTTCAAAGAAGAACTTGATGTTTGCATTGATCGCGA
>DATELZ010000191.1:0-12942 GCA_035276045.1 Pyrinomonadaceae bacterium
CCACGCGGTTGACCAGTTTTGGATCGGTGGCTAGACTGTCATGCTCTTCTGATGAAGCCGACTGCACCGCAAACACTCCCGGTCACTACTGCGATCTCCGCCGAGAACTCTCAACCGTCAGGCACGACGTTTCACCTGCCGGACGAGCCGCTGGTAGTTATTCAACCCAACCGCAAATGGAACCTGATCAATCTCAAAGATATCTGGGCCTATCGCGAGTTGCTCTTCTTCCTGACATGGCGCGACGTGAAGGTGCGCTATAAACAGACGTTGCTCGGCGCAGCGTGGGCCATACTCCAGCCGCTGTTCATGATGATCATCTTTACGATCTTCTTCGGCAGGCTGGCCGGCGTCGCTTCCGAGGGTATTCCGTACCCGCTATTCGCCCTCGCCGGTCTCGTCCCGTGGACGTTCTTCTCCAACACGATCACGGCGAGCGGTAACAGTCTCGTCGGCAGCGCCCATCTGATCACGAAAGTCTATTTTCCCCGGCTGATCGTCCCGGCCGCGGCAATGATGGCGGGACTCGTCGACTTCGTGCTCGCCTTCATCCTGCTCGTCGTCCTGATGATTTACTACCGCGCCCCACTGACGGCGCAGGTGCTATTTCTCCCGGCGCTCGTGCTGTTGACGGCGCTGTTCGGACTCGGCGTCGGCACGTGGATGTCAGCACTCAACGTAAAATATCGCGACGTGCGTTTCGCGTTGCCGTTTTTGATCCAACTGTGGCTGTTCGTTTCTTCCGTGATCGTCCCCTCGTCTTCCGTGCCGCAGAAGTGGCGTTGGGTGCTGCTGTTCAATCCCATGTCCGGAATCATCGAGGGATACCGTTCCGCGCTCTTCGGACTTCCCTTTGACTGGACCGCCATCGGCGTCGCCACCATCCTGACGGTCGTGATGTTGTTCTACTCCGTCTATTCTTTTGGCAAGGCGGAAAGAAGTTTTGCCGACATCATCTGACAACTTCCCCAACTGCTGAACACGAATGCGACCGATCATCAAAGTCGAAGATCTCAGCAAGCTCTATTACCTGGGCGGATCGGGCGCGGCCTATTCGACGCTGCGCGAGACGTTGATGGACGTCGTGCGCAAACCGTTGCGCTACCTGCGCAGCAGCAACAACAACTCGCAAACACTCTGGGCCTTGAAAGACGTCAGTTTTGAAGTGTCGCCGGGAGACGTCGTCGGCATCATCGGCCGCAACGGCGCTGGCAAATCGACGTTGCTCAAGGTGCTTTCCCGGATCGTGGAACCAACGTCGGGACGCGTGGAACTTTACGGGCGCGTGGCGAGTCTGCTGGAAGTCGGCACCGGTTTTCATCCGGAACTGACGGGACGCGAGAACATCTTTCTCAACGGTTCGATCCTCGGCATGACGCGCAAAGAGATCGAATCGAAGTTTGACGAGATCGTCGCGTTTGCGGAGGTCGAGAAGTTTATCGACACGCCCGTGAAGCGATACAGCAGCGGCATGTACGTGCGTCTGGCTTTCGCGGTCGCGGCTCATCTCGAACCGGAAATACTGGTCGTCGACGAAGTTTTGGCGGTGGGTGATGCTTCATTTCAGAAGAAATGTCTCGGCCGGATGCGCGACGTGGCCAGCACTGGCCGGACGGTGATCTTCGTGAGTCATAACATGGCGGCGGTGTCGTCGCTGTGTTCGACCGCGATGGTGCTGTGGGAAGGAAAGGTCGAGTATCCGCTCGGCAGTGTTGAAGGCGCGGTGCAACAGTATCTCTCGCAGGTGCACAAGATCACGAAAACGAAGCTCGCCGAACGCACCGATCGACAAGGCAACGGAAAAGTTCGCATCGACGACTTCGTCACGTTTGATGGCCAGGGGAACGAACTCGAATACCTCGCGACCGGACAAGAGGTCGACTTCCGCATTTACTACTCGACGAGGGAAAACAATTTGCGGAACGTCTCGGTGGCGATTGGTCTTAGTTCGAACGCCGGCGGGTTTGTTAGCATGCTCGGCAACAACATTGCCGGCGACTCGTTTGAAACGATCGCGCACGATGGCTATTTCACGTGCAAGATCAAGAAACTGCCGCTGATGCCCGGGAATTACACGGCGGGATTGATCGTCCGTTCGAATGAGGTGATTCTCGATTGGATTCAACAGGCCGTGACGCTCATCGTCGAGCCAGGTGATTTTTACGGCACCGGCCGCATGCCGCCGGCGTCGCATTCCGGCGTATTGCTGGAGCAGGAGTGGAGCGTCAACGGCTCAAAGTAGATGAAGGCTTTAATAAAGAGGGCTTTTTCGGCTATCGGACTGGGCGTCTATCGCCTCGATAACGGCAGTTTCGACGGGTCGAAAAAACCGGTGGTTGCGTCGCCCATTCACCACAACTCGAAAGCAGGCTTGGAGGAATTCTATTCGGACGCAGAGACAGTCGAATCTTATTTGGATCCGGCATTCTACGATCGGCTGATAGATTTACTGGCGAGCCATGGCGTCGATTACCAGCAGAAACACGTTGCGGACATCGGCTGCGGCACGGGCGGTTTGCTCAAAGCGTTAAAGAATAGATTTCAGCCTCGCTCGTTGACGGGTTTCGAGTACTCCGAGAAAGCACTCGATCTCGCACGAGCCAAGGTTCCCGGCGTGGAGTTTTGTTATTTCGACATTTACGAAGGAAGTCCGCGCCAATTCGACGTGATCTTCTGCGTTGAAGTGCTCGAGCATCTGCTGCATCCTGACAAAGCACTGCGCAATGTGTTGGCGATGTTGGACAACTCCGGAATCGCGCTGGTGACCGTTCCGAACGGACGCATAGACACATTCGAAGGTCACATAAATTTTTGGAGTCCTGAGAGTTGGGAAGTGTTTTTGAAGCAGATGTGCCGGGAACACAAGATCGAGACAGGCTTGACCGAAAATACTCAAAATAATTATGCAGTCATTACACGGTGAAAAGATCACCATCGGCCAGATCGGCTGCGGCTACTGGGGACCAAACGTACTGCGCAACTTCTCGGCCCAGCCCGGTTGCTGGGTCAAGTTTGTTGCCGAGATAAATCCCGAGCGGCAAAACTACGTGCGCGCCAATTTCCCGCGCTCTGAAGTGGTGTCTGACGTCGACGCGGTCCTGAAAGATCCGGAAGTAGACGCCGTCGTCGTCGCCACGCCCGCTGCTTCTCATCACGCGCTTGCGAAACAGGCACTCGAAAGCGGCAAGCACGTGTTTGTCGAAAAGCCGCTCGCCACCAGCACCGAGCAGGCTGATGAACTGGTGAATCTCGCGGCAGCAACAGGCAAGACGTTGATGGTCGGCCACACGTTTCTTTACAACGCCGCCGTTCGCTATGCGCAAAAGTTACTGGCCGGCGAAAGCCTGGGCCAGCTTTACTACATCTACAGCCAGCGTTTGAACCTGGGCCAGGTGCGCTCGGACGTGAACGCGTGGTGGAACCTCGCGCCGCATGACGTCAGCATCATGATGTACCTGATGAACGACGAACTGCCCGTGTCAGTCTCGGCGACCGGGGTCAGCTATATCCAACCGGGTATTGAAGACGTTGTATTCGCGACGTTGAAGTGGGCCAGCGGCGTGACCGGACATATTCACGTGAGTTGGCTAGACCCCGGCAAGATTCGCAAGATGACACTCGTCGGCAGCCGCAAGATGGTCGTCTACGACGACGTCAGCGACGACAAGATCAAGATCTACGACAAGGGCGTCGATCGCGTCCCCAAGATCGGCGAGCGCATGGACTACGATCAATCAGGCGATTTTCAGTTGATTCACCGGACAGGCGACATCCTGTTACCGAAGATTTCTTTCCAGGAGCCCCTCAAAACAGAGTCTGCACATTTTCTCGACTGCCTGCGTAACGGCCAGCCTCCCTTGACTGGGCCGAAACATGCGCGCGACGTGGTCGCCGTGCTCGAAGCAACGCAAACGGCGCTCAGGTCCGGACGGGCGGTAACCTTATAAGCATGGGTCTCATTGGTGTAATTCCAGCAGCAGGCAAAGCTTCCAGGATGGGCCAACTCGGCGAAACGCTACCGAAGGCGTTGATCGAGGTCGAGGGTCGCACGCTTTTGGAGCGATCGATCGAAACGCTCAAGAAGATCGGCGTGTCGCGCATCATTGTGGTAGTTGGTCATCTCGGCGAACAGATCGTTCCGGTTGATTTTGAAGTTGTTCACCAGGACAAACAACTTGGACTGGCGCACGCGATTGCGACCGCGAAGCCTGATGATGATTTTGTTGTTTTGTGTCCGGACAATGTTTACACGGATGACACGGATCTTATTCGTGCTCGTGAGGTCTTCGAATCGAGTGAAGCTGCGTTCTTGTTAGTGGGAACGGTGACCCCTAACACACAACGCGATCGAAAGTCGTATTTCACCTCGGCGCATCGAAACCTCGACGCAAACGTCTACGATTATCGCAGTCAGGATGGATCTTCGGGTCTCGCGATCAACTCCACCGGCTGCACGTTCTTCAAACACGAGGCGCTCAAGTATTTGCCCTCGTTTGATCAAAATCGCGAACACATCTTTCGTGACTATCTCGAATCGATAATCCAGCAGCGCCAGGGGCTGATCTATTTACTGCGCGGAATGCGCTATGATTTTTCCGCGCCGGAAGACGTCGACGAATACCTGAAACTCAAATCGCGCCTAAGCGAAACGCAAGGCCAGGGCGTAAGCGCGATCTTGATCAACCCGCAAGGCCAGGTGTTGCTGCAACAGCGCGACGACAACCCCGCGATCCGTTATCCCGGTCACTGGTCGTTGTTCGGCGGGACAATCGAGGACGGCGAATCGCCCGAATCGGCCGTCGCCCGCGAAGTAAAAGAAGAGATCGATTTCGAGATGCAGAACTTCGGCTTGTTTCGCGAGTTTGTGCAGAACAACAAACAGGAGTTCGCCTTCGCCGGCGAACTGTCAGCGGGGCTTGAAGAACTGACGCTCAGCGAAGGCCAGGGCATGAACTTGTTCTATCCGTCGCAGTTGAAAGATTTGCAAATCAGGCCAGACGACAAAGACACACTGGAAAAATATTTTGGAGTTGAGAATGACTGAACGCGTGCAACAGAATCGAGACGACTTTGCCAAAGCCAAGCGCGACACCTGGAACGAGACCGATTACGGCAGTTGGTTCAAACCCGCTCGCGGCCAGGTTATCGACACGCTCGAAAAAGCGGCGCTCGCCAAAGCGCTCGCCGGACGCAAGTACGAACGCGCGCTCGACGTCGGCATCGGCAACGGCCGTCTGCTGCCGATCTACTCGCCGCACGCCAAGCACATCACCGGCATGGACATCTCGTCCGAGCAGTTGGACCAGGCAACGCAGGCCGCGCGCGAGTTGCACCTCAACTTCGACACCAAACTCTGCAAAGAAGCCTCGCGCATCGAGATTCCCGACAAGTCGTACGACCTGATCATCTGCTCGCGCGTGCTGCAACACGTTTTTGACTGGCGCGAATCGGTCGCCGAGTTTGCGCGCATTCTGAAGCCCGGCGGCGAACTCGTGCTTTTGACTTACAACCGGGCTTCAATATACGGTTTGAAGAAGTATTACCAACACAAGTTCCAGAATCCCACGAAAGGACGTTTTCAGAACCCCGCGGGCCTGAGCAAAGCACTGAAGAAAAACGGACTCGTTATCAACTACTTTGCCGGCGCGCTCATGGGCCAACCGGATCTTTTCAGCAAAAACCTGTCGACGACTTCGCGCCAGTTCATAAACGGACTCGAAAAGCTCTCGTCAGTTGCACTCATCAAATATCTTGGCAGCCGGTTGGTTATCAGGGCCAGAAAGTCATGACTAAAAATATTCAGCTCGTCGGTCTCTTCGATCAGTATCAAACGATTAAACCCGAGATCGACGCGGCGATTCAGAACATCATCAATAACAGCGCTTTTGTCGGCGGCGAGGAAGTGAAGCGCTTCGAAAGTGAGTTTGCCGCGTACTGCGAAGCGAAAGCGTGTGTCGGCGTCGGCAATGGCACTGACGCGCTCTACCTGACGTTGCGCGCGCTCGGTATTGGACCAGGCGACGAAGTCATCACCGTCGCGCATACGTTCATCGCCACGTCCGAAGCAATCTCGATGACGGGCGCGACGCCGATCTTTATCGACGTCGTCGAAGATACGATGTTGATGGACCCGGCTCGTCTCGAACCGGCAATCACGCCGCGGACGAAGGCGATTATTCCGGTCCATCTTTACGGCCAGTCGTGCGACATGGACGCGATCATGGAGATCGCGCGCAAGAATAGCTTGAAAGTCGTCGAAGATGCGGCGCAGGCGCATGGCGGACGATGGCGCGGGCAGCGCGTCGGATCGATCGGCGATGCGGCGACGTTCAGTTTTTATCCCGGAAAGAACCTGGGCGCGTTTGGCGATGCCGGCGCGGTTGTCAGCCAGGACGAGGATCTGATCGAACGCATTCGGATGCTGGCGAATCATGGGCGACTCGAGAAGTACACGCACAAGATGGAAGGCGTTAACAGCCGGCTCGACGGTATGCAGGCGGCGATCCTGCGCGTGAAACTGCGCTATCTCGACGAGTGGAACCAGAAGCGGCGGCAGATTGCCGACGCTTATCGCGATCAACTTACCGATCGCGGGATCGTGTTGCCCACCGTACATGAGAATGCCGAACCGGTGTGGCATTTGTTTGTGATTCGCGTCGGCGAACGTGAGCGATTGCAGTCGATGTTGAAAGAAGAAGGGATCGCAACAGGTTTTCACTACCCGGTTCCTTTACACCAGCAACCGGCGTATGAAGATCGACGCGGATCGTACAAGCTGCCGGTAACGGAGCGGGTCGCGCAGGAGGTGGTGAGCCTGCCGATGTATCCGGAGTTGGACCAGGAGCAGATCGAGCGCGTGTGCAACGCAGTCAGCGCCGCGTTTGCTGAAACTGTTTGACGGATTTTATGGCGAAGCTGCTTCGTTCGGCGTTGCGCGTGGTTTGGGCAGCGATTGTGTTCGGGGCAGTTTGTGTCGCGTGGCTGGTTTTGTTCCTGGTGTTCGCGCCGTTTTTGTTGATCAGTGAAATTATTCGACTGGTAAAACCGTCAACGGCACAGGATAAACACCAGACCGTATCGATCCAGAAATCTGCGGTTACCGAACCACTGATCTTCGATCGCCGTTCCGACGTTTCCAAGATCTACGGCTGCAACACGCGCAACGTCCGCTATCGTTGGTCCCTCTTTGAAAAGCACGTGGCCCAACTCCAGCAGCAATTCAAAAAGCCTGCTGCCCTGGACTTCGGCGCCGGCTCGTTGCGCGACAGCTACGAACTCGCCAGTCGCGGCTTTCACGTGACCTCTTTCGATCTGAACGAGCGGACCCTGCGGCGTTATTTCGACTCCTACGACTGGAACGGAACCTCGCAGCCAACGCTCATGGCCGGCTCGCTCGACGATCTCCGCAACAACAACAAACCCGGCTCGCTTCATCTCGTGATCGCGTTCGACGTGATCGAGCACCTCGAACATCCGGCGAGCTACGTCCAGGCGATAAATCAGCTTCTTTCTAATGACGGCTACCTGTTCACCATCGTCCCAAACAAACGCAGCCTCTTCGAACGATACTTCAAACGTTCTATCGCGCTGCAAAAAAAGCGCGGCGCGGTTTTGGAACCCGGCGTCCCGCACATTCAATTCAAAACGCCAGCAGAGTGGGACCAATTCTTCGAGGCCAACAGCTTTCGCATCGTCGCGCGCGACATGACCCTCGGCCATTTCGTCAACGACTGGTGGAACGGCTTGTTGTCGATTCCGCTGCGCACGTTTGTTTACCCCGTGGTGCAAGTCATTGCTTATCACGGTAAATTCGAATTCGAAGCCGGCCGGATTGAATCGACTTTGTGCGCGCCGTGGCTGATGGAGCGCGTCAACGTGATCGATCAGTTATTGAAGAACCGGCTGCGCGGGCGTTTTGGTTGGAACCTGATCGTGGCCCAAAAAGTCGCTCGTTGAACCAGTCCGGAACAACAATGGGTTATCACTTTCTCAAAATCCAGGCTACCGGCGTCACCTATATCGAGTCGTTTCTCAGGCAGCACCCCGAATACAAATCGCTCTCGTATGACGAACTGTACGACTTGTTCCTGAAGTCGTGTGTGGGCTGGAATACCTACTATTCTCGCGCCCTGAACTCACTCGGCTACGATGCCAGGGACATCTGTATCGACTTCGAGTTCTTACAGAAGCTCTGGGCCAGCGAGCACAACGTCAAATACGACGAACGAAACTGGCTCCGCGAGATCCTCACGGCGCAACTGAAAGCGTTTCAGCCCGACATTGTCTTCCTCGACGATCTTTATTATTTTGACGCTGCCTATCGCCAGTTTCTGCGCGACGCCGCTCCGAAGCCGATCAAGATCATCGGGTGGCGCGCTTCCCCTACAGAAGCCCACGAACGTTTTACGGACGTCGATTTAATGCTCACCTGCACTCCGCTCTTTGTGGACCAGTTAAGACGCAACGGCGCCAGGGCAGAGATGATCATGCATGCGTTTGAACCGGCGATTCTCGAGCTGGCGCCGCCGGTTCAAAAAAGGGATCTTGATTTCACCTTCATGGCTAATTTCGTTTTGCGAAACGGCTTTCACAATGAACGGCTGGCGTTGGTCAAGAGTCTGTTGGCTGGCACGAGGTTAGAAGTTTGGGGAACTGTGAGCGAACCGCGCGTACAATCTTTGCCCGGCAGAATTCTCAACAGATTGACTGGCGCTGCCGATCGTCCGTACGTAGGGCCGCAAGCGAGCGCGCTGATGCAGGCTTACAAAGGCCGGTTTCATGAGCCTGTGATTGCCCTCGAGTACTTCAAAATTCTGTCGCGCTCCAAGATCAATCTCAACAAACACATCGACTGTGCTGAGGCTTACGCCGGTAACATTCGTCTTTTCGAGGCTACCGGAATGGGTGCTTGTCTAGTCACCGATTGGAAAGTCAATCTACCGGACATGTTTGAACCGGACGTGGAAGTGATCGCGTACCGGAGTCCGGAAGAGTGCGCCGAGAAGGTTCGCTATTTGCTCGATCATGAAGATCAACTCGAAAGCATTGCCGTTGCCGGACAGCGTCGCACGCTGCGCGATCACACTTATCAAAAGCGCGCTGAAGAAATAGACGGTCTCATCCGGCGGCACTTCGCATAAGGTCTCAAGGGGGCATGAGCGCAAACAAACTACAAGACATTGTCAAACGCGCAACACGTCCGGTACGGATGTGGATTGCCGAGAGTCCATCTACCCGCGATACACGCCTCATCTGGTATCAACTCAGGAAGCGGGGCCTCAAGCGAGTCTTGACGAGAAACTTCTACGATGAAAATTTTTACGCTGAACACGTCAGTCTCAAACCGGCGTACCAGGAACTTGCGGAACTGATCTTCAAGATGTTTCAGCCCCGGTCAGTTTGCGACTTTGGTTGCGGCAACGGGTTCCTGCTTCAGTTTCTGGCGCAACGAGGCGTCGACGTTTCGGGCTTTGAAGGTTCGGCAGCTTCGCTTGATTTTATGGACAGCGGTCTGCGCGAGAGAGTTTCCATCCGGAATCTGGCGGAAGTTATCGATACGGAAGTGCGCGAGGTGGTGATTTCGACGGAAGTGGCCGAGCACCTGCCCAAGAAAGCAGCGCCGGTGTTGATTGATAACCTGACTAAGAGCGCTTCGAAGGCGATCGTTTTCAGCGCCGCAAAACCGGGGCAGTGGGGCGACGGTCACATCAATTGTCAGCCCCGGGAGTTTTGGATAAAGCTATTCGCCGCGCGCGGCTGGAGTTACGATCAAGCAGCGACTAACGACTTGACGTCGGCCATCAAGCGGTCGGCTGAAATCGCGCAAAAACTTCCGTGGCTGGTCGACAATTTCATGCTCTTCGCACCCGTGCGGCGGGCCGCAAATTAGGAATTATGAAGATCCGTTTTCACATCGTGGTGTTGAATTTTGAGCGCATCGCGTCGTTCCTTGATAACGTCGACAAGCTGCAAAACTTCCGGCCCGATCAGGATCGACTCATTGTTTATGATTGCTCGATCAATCACGAGGCACAGAAACAAGCTGTTATCGAGTTTGGCCGCGAACGGGGTTGGCCGGTAGAAGTTATTCGGCGAAAGAACTGGGGCATCGATCAAGGCGCGCGGATCGATTACTTCACAGCGCTCCGAAAAATGCAGCACCCGCCGCAATTCATCTGGCAGTTTCAGGAACACTATTTCGATCTGGTTTCGCCGTGGAGCATCTGGCCCGACGATCATCCTGAGTTCGCCGGACAGTTGAAGCAAGACACTATTCCCGACGATCTACAAATCGATCTCGACGCTTGCGCGCAGATCTATGAGAACGAACAGGCGGCTGTCCTTTACGCCGATCGCGCGAAGCTCGGCATCTTCACGCACGACGACGGCGCCAAATGGTTCTATGCCGATGGCGCAAACTTCTCCGCGCGCACAAGCGACGTGCTTGACGTGTTCCCGCCTGATGTTCTCTCGACGTACAAGAGTATCTACGACGGCTCTTACACCTGGACGCTCTTCATGGAGATGGACATCTGCCGTCGCTTAACTCGTCCTGGCCGCCACTGGCACGACCTCGAAACCGGCGAGCATTTTGCGGATCCGGAAGAGTTGAGACGCATCGAATCAGCAAAGAATGTCTTACTTCATCAGGATGCGGAACCGTTCTACCCTGGTATATATCGAACGTATCAAGATCGCTTTGCAGAGATGATCGACAAGAGCAATCTGCGGCGCACAGTGCAAACGCTTCAGTCGTCCATGTACCTCAACTTACGCTCAAAGATTAAAGGACAATCTTGAGATTAATCCGTTCTCTCCGCGGTCTCGGCAGTGTCGACAAACTCGTCTCTTACGAGAGTTTCGCAGCAGCACTCGTCGCCTCGAACTCATACGAAGATCCGCGTCTCGTAGAAGTCGTTCGCGAAAAGACAAAACAATATCGAGCAACGTTTACCCCTGCGTCGCCGCGTAAAATCGAGAGTCGCCAAACCGCGCAGAACATGTTTGTCGTCTCGTACGTCGAACCGGTGCGATCGATAAATGTGCTGGAAGTCGGCGGCGCGTGCGGCGCGAGTTACTTCGAAATAGACCATCTTCTGCCAAACCGGATCGCACACTGGTCCATCACCGAAACACCTGCGATGGCCCAGGCCGGCACCGCGATGAACGACGGCGCGGCGCTTTCATTCCATTCCGATCTGACTTCGGCAGCAGAACAACTCGTGTCACGCGATCTCGCCATCGCCCAGGGCGTGCTCCAGTACACACCTGATCCTGCGGCGACGTTGAAGGCCTTGTTCGAGCTTCAATTCTCGTACGTTTACATCACCCGCACCGCCGTGGCGGACGTCGATTCACCGGTCTACATAAACCAGGAAACCGAACTCGCCGCGCATGGCCCCGGCCGGCTCCCCAACGCGCCCGCAGGTAAATCGACGCAACCACTGACACTGGTCAACGCCGCTTCCCTGCTTGCCGCTATTCCCTCGAACTACGAAACCGTCTTCAACTTTGTCGAATCCGGCGAGCGTGTTCTCGCCACCGGCGATCGCCATCTGACCGCGCGAGACATCGGGTTTTTGGCCCGCAAATGCTGAGAATCTCTGCGGTCCTCTGTGTCTCTCTGTGTCTCTGCGGTTTACTTGTTGGTACGTTAAGTTTCAACGCAGAGACACAGAGGACCGCAGAGATACGCCGAGTTCAAGTTGGGATAAACAATAGATTTCTTTGTGTCTTTGCGCTTTTGCGGGTAAGTTTACAGTCCCACGGTTAGCGGTTATATTCAGTCAACTGCATGCTAAACGGCGTCGAAACAATCGAACATAACGGCACAACATACGCGGAGATCATCTGGTCGGGCACGAGCGTCTCTCAGACCCGGTTTTTCTCTCCGGCTGATTCGTCTTTTCAATTTGGACTGCTCGCGCACGAGGCGGGCTTTGTCGAAGCTCCGCACTATCACAAACCCATCGCTCGCACCATCGAAGATCTGCAACAGATGTTTGTCGTGCAACGCGGCGTGGTCGCGGTCGACTTCTTCGACGAAGACGGCAAACACTTTCGCGAAGTCGTGCTGCGCGCCGGCGACGGCATCCTGCTGATCCACGGCACGCACTCGGTGCGCGTGCTCGAAGACATGCAGTGCATCAGCGTCAAGCAAGGGCCTTTTCTCGGCGCCGACAACGACAAAATCAACGTAGAGGTCAACAACAATTCATGATCGAGGTTTTCGAACCTATCATCGGCGAGGAAGAGATCGAAGCGGTCGTCGCCGCCTTGCGTCGCGGTGAGATCTCGGGCTCGTTTGGCGAAGCTATCCCGCAGTTTGAACAGGAATTTGCGAACTACTGCGGCTGTGAATATGGCGTCGCGGTCAGCAACGGCAGCACTGCTTTGCATCTCGCCGTCGCGGCAGCCGGAATCGGACCAGGCGATGAGGTGCTCGTGAGTTCAAGCACCAATATCGCGACCGCGCTGGGAGTGATCCACAACGGCGCGATTCCCGTCCCCGTCGATTCCGAGAACGTGACCTGGAACCTCGACCTCGACCTGATCGAAGGACTAATCACGGAGAAGACGAAAGCCATCATCCCCGTGCATCTCTACGGCCATCCGGTCGACATGGACCGCCTGATGGAGATCGCTCGCAAACACAATCTGCTCGTCATCGAAGATTGCGCCGAATCGCATGGCGCAACCTGCCGCGGACGCATGACCGGCAGCTTTGGCGACATGGCGTGTTTCAGTTTTTACGCCAACAAGGTGATCACGACGGGCGAAGGCGGCATGGTCACCACCAACAACAAGGATCTCGCGGAACGTTTGCGCCTGCTGCGCAATCTTGCTTTTACGAAACCTCGTTTCCGTCACGAAGAAGCCGGGTTCAACTTCCGCATGACGGGATACCAGGCCGCGATGGGCCTCGCGCAGTTTCGCAAGATC
>DATELZ010000192.1:0-48728 GCA_035276045.1 Pyrinomonadaceae bacterium
TTACCAGGACATCATTTATTACAGCGCGCCAAAGCAGAAACCGACGAAGGCGAGCCTGGACGAAGTCGATCCCGAGTTGCTGCGCACGTTTGAAAAACTCGGCATCCCGTTACAGGAGCAGAAGCAGTTGGCCGGCGTCGCCGTCGATGCGGTGTTCGACTCAGTTTCAGTGGCGACGACTTACAAAGAAAAACTCAAGAAGCACGGCGTGATCTTCTGTTCGTTCACCGAAGCGATCAGGGAGTATCCGGAACTCGTCAAGAAGTATCTCGGGTCGGTCGTGCCGACAAACGACAACTTTTTCGCAGCGTTGAATAGCGCAGTCTTTTCTGACGGCAGTTTTGTGTTCATTCCGAAGGGCGTTCGTTGTCCGATGGAACTGTCCACTTACTTCCGCATCAACAACGCTGATTCAGGACAGTTTGAACGCACGCTGATCGTCGCCGAAGAAAGCTCGCACGTTTCGTATCTCGAAGGCTGCACGGCGCCGAAGTTCGATCGCAACCAGCTTCACGCCGCAGTCGTCGAACTGATCGCGCTCGACGATGCGCAGATCAAATATTCGACAGTGCAGAACTGGTACGCGGGCGACGAAGAAGGACGCGGCGGCATTTACAACTTCGTCACGAAACGCGGCAAGTGCGCCGGCCGTAATTCGAAAATCTCGTGGACGCAGGTGGAAACCGGATCGGCGATCACGTGGAAGTATCCGTCGTGCATTCTGCTCGGCGACAATTCGATCGGCGAGTTTTACTCAGTCGCGCTGACGAACCACGCGCAACAGGCCGACACCGGCACCAAGATGATCCACCTCGGCAAGAACACGCGTTCGACGATCATTTCAAAAGGGATAGCGGCTGGGAAGTCGAACAACAGTTATCGCGGGCTCGTGAAAGTGATGCCGAAGGCAGAGAACGCGCGCAACTACACGCAGTGCGATTCGATGCTGATCGGATCGAAGAGCGGCGCGAACACGTTCCCGTATATCGAAGTGATGAACAACAGCTCGAGCGTCGAACATGAAGCGTCGACGTCCAAGATCAGCGAAGAGCAGCTTTTCTACCTGCAACAGCGTGGCCTGTCTCAGGAAGATGCCGTGTCGTTGATCATCAATGGTTTTTGTAAAGATGTGTTCCTGCAGTTGCCGATGGAGTTTGCGGTTGAAGCGCAGCGGCTGCTCGGACTGAAGTTGGAAGGCAGCGTTGGTTAATCGATGTTAGAGATCAAAAACTTACACGCCGGAATTGACGGCAAAGGCATACTCAAAGGCATCAACCTGACCGTCCGCAAGGGCGAGGTTCACGCGATCATGGGCCCGAACGGCTCGGGCAAGTCGACGTTGGCGAAAGTGCTCGCCGGACATCCACAGTATGAAGTGACGCAGGGCGAGGTGCTTTACGAAGGACGCAATCTGCTGGAGCTGGCGCCTGACGAACGCGCTCGCGAAGGCGTGTTCATGGCGTTTCAGTATCCGATCGAAGTGCCGGGTGTTTCGAACGCGCAGTTTCTGCGGTTGGCCTACAACGAGAAGCGCAAACATCTCGGCGAAGAAGAACTAGATCCGCTTGAGTTCAAAGACCTGTTGAAAGAACGCGCCAAGGTCGTCGAAATGGATGCGAGCTTCATGACGCGTTCGGTCAACGAAGGTTTTTCCGGTGGTGAGAAGAAGCGCAACGAGATCCTGCAAATGGCCGTGCTCGAACCGAAACTGGCCGTGCTCGACGAAACTGATTCGGGTCTCGATATCGACGCTTTGCGCGTAGTGGCGAATGGCGTGAATCAACTGCTGACGCCGGACAACGCGATGATCGTCGTCACGCACTATCAGCGACTCTTGAATTACATCGTTCCGCATTACGTGCACGTGTTGGCAGGTGGCCGTATCGCGCGCGAGGGTGGAAAAGAGCTGGCGCTGGAACTGGAAGAAAGGGGCTACGACTGGATCAAGTCGTTGGACCAGGGCAAGACAGGAGCGCCGGCGCATTAATGGTTACCGAACTCGCAAAATCAGAAAGTAATTACCAGATCGCGTTTCGCTCCGTTAGCGAGTCGAGCCCCACGTGTCCGTGGCTGGAGCTTGTCCGAGCCGGCGCGATCGAACGTTTCGAGCAACTCGGATTTCCGACCGTAAGGGATGAGGAGTGGAAGTACACGAATCTCACTGCGCTGGCGAAAGAAAACTTTCAACCGGCGCAGGCGACTGTCGAACCGGTCGCGGATGTTGCTCGTTACGCGTATCCGGAAACAAAGAGCGCGCACCTCGTAGTCGTCAACGGATTCCTGCGCGAAGATCTTTCGACTAAAGAAGGACTCGGCGAAGTTGTCGCGATCGACCTGCTCAGCGCCGTAGCCGACGCGCGCTACAACAAGATCGTTCGCGATTACCTGGCCCGCAATGCCAACTACCACGACAATGGGTTGACGGCTTTGAATACGGCGTTTTTGCAATCGGGCGTGTTTCTGTGGGTGCCGAAGAACATCAAACTCGAAACTCCGTTGCAGATCACGTTTGTTGCCGATGGACCGCAAAGTGCGAACTTCCCGCGGCTGCTCGTCGTCGCCGAAGAGAATAGTTCAGCCACGTTGATCGAGAGTTTCGTCTCGAATGGCAGCGAACGTCGTTTCACGAATGCGATTGCGGAGATCGTTCTCAAAGACGGCGCGCGTCTCGAACACTATCGTTTACAGAACGAAAGCAAGAGCGCTTTTCATATCGCGACGACGGCGGCCGAGCTTGGCCGCGCGAGCAGTTACGACGTGACGTCGATCAATCTCGGAGCGCACCTGGCACGTCACGATGTTTCGGTTGTGATGGACCAGGAAGGCGCCGAGTGTTGGGTTGACGGTTTGTATGTCGTCGGCGCGAGTCAACATACCGACACGCACTCCGTCATCGATCACAAGCAGCCGCATTGCAACAGTCACCAGTTGTACAAAGGCATTCTCGATGGCAACGGCCGCGCAGTCTTCAACGGCAAGATCTTCGTGCGCGAAGGCGCGCAGAAGACTGACGCCATGCAGACGAACAAGAACCTCTTGCTGTCGCCCGAGGCGCGTGTCGATACGAAGCCGCAGTTGGAGATCTACGCGGACGACGTGAAATGCGCGCACGGCGCGGCGGTGGGCCAGATCGACGAAGAAGAGTTGTTCTATCTTCAGGCGCGCGGCATGAATCCCGAACTGGGCCGCAGTCTGCTGACCTACGGTTTTGCGGAAGAAGTGATCGGCAAGATCAAGATCGATTCGATCCGATCGCAATTGGACGAGGCCGTGCTGAAACACCTGCACACGCGACTCGAGGCTTAATATGAGTTCTGCGATCGTAAATCCAACCGAGGTAACCAACTCGTGGGACGTTGAGCGCATTCGGGCCGACTTTCCGGTGCTGCATCAAAACGTAAACGGCAAACCGCTCGTCTATCTCGACAACTCGGCTTCGTCGCAAGTGCCGCAGGTCGTCATCGATCGCGGCAGCGTCTATCTCGAGCAGGAACATTCCAACATCCATCGCGGCGTTCACTATCTCAGCCAGAAGGCGACTACTGCTTACGAAGGCGCGCGCGAGAAGGTGAAACGATTTATCAACGCGCGTGAGAGCCGCGAGTGCATCTTCGTGCGTGGAGCGACCGAGGGCATCAACCTCGTGATGTACGGTTACGGCCGCAAGTTTATCGGCGAAGGCGACGAGATCGTCATCTCGGCGATGGAGCATCACGCCAACATCGTTCCCTGGCAGATGCTGTGCGAAGAAAAAGGCGCGCGTTTGCGGGTGATACCGATGAACGACGCCGGGGAGTTGCTGCTCGACAATTACGAGGTGTTGTTGAATGAGCGAACCAGGCTTGTCAGCCTGATTCACGTTTCAAACGCGCTAGGGACCATCAACCCGGTCAAGGAGATGATTGCCCACGCGCACAAGTACGGCGTGCCGGTGTTGATCGACGGCGCGCAGGCTGCGCCGCATATGCCGGTGGACGTGCAAGATCTCGATTGCGATTTCTACGTGTTTTCCGGTCACAAGATGTACGCGCCGACTGGCAGCGGCATTATTTACGGCAAGGCGGAACTGCTCGAAAAGATGAATCCGTTTCAGGGCGGCGGCGACATGATCAAGACCGTCACGTTTGAGAAGACGGTCTACGCCGAACTGCCGAACAAGCTTGAAGCTGGCACGCCGGCGATCGCGTCGCAGATCGGTCTCGGCGCGGCGATCGATTATCTCGACAGCATCGGCCGCGAACGCGCGGCAGCTTACGAAGCCGAGTTGCTGAGTTATGCGACCGAACGGATTTCGACGATCGAAGGCGTTCGGATCATCGGCACCGCGAAAAACAAGGCAAGCGTGCTGTCGTTCGTGATTGACGATATTCACCCGCACGACATCGGCACGATTCTGGACCAGGAAGGCATCGCCGTTCGCGCCGGACATCATTGCGCGCAGCCGGTGATGCAGCGATTCAACGTGCCCGCCACCGCGCGTGCGTCGTTTGCTTTCTACAACACGAAAGACGAGATCGACGTGCTGGCGCGCACGATTGAGAAAGTTATCGAGATATTTAGTTAAACATGTCAGAACTCAGCGAACTCTATCAGCAGGTAATCCTCGACCACAACAAGAAGCCACGAAACTTCCGCAAACTGGAAACCGCCAACCACACGGCTGAAGGTTATAACCCGCTCTGCGGCGATCAACTGACAATCTACGTGAACCTCGCCGGCGACTCCGTGCAGGAGATTGCGTTTGAAGGATCCGGTTGTGCTATCTCAAAAGCCGCGGCGAGCATGATGACGCAGGCGGTGAAAGGGAAGAGCAAGGAACAGGTCGAGGAGTTGTTCCGCGAGTTTCATTCGATGGTCACTGGCGAACTCGACGAAGAGACACAAGAGAACAGTCTCGGCAACCTGAAGATCTTCGCTGGAGTGCGCGACTTTCCGGTGCGCGTGAAGTGCGCGACGTTGCCGTGGCATACGATGCACGCCGCACTGAATAACGAAGAGCGCGTTTCAACGGAATAAGAAACTGATTCTGGTAGCTGAGCGCCGCAAGGCGCATTAGATGGTAGCCAGGGGCAAGTGCGCGCAGCGCGCACGCCGCCCCTGGAGCACGACGAGTAATATTGAGCACTGAAAGTGCGATAGAACCAGATGTTTCTAGCTCTCGCACTCATTTCCCCTCAGACGCCGAGAACCTGTACCCACCGCCCAAAACCGGGAGAGGTAGCGATCGGGGTGCGCAGATCCAACCGAGCCGAATGGTTGACTCCGCGCAGTGACCCGGTCGCTACCTCTCCCGGTTTTGGCAGCACACACGTGGCTAATATTAATTTTTGAGAGTGATACCGGCAGTACCGGCAAGGGCTTGATGATGCTTTTACCAGTCTTCCGCAGACGGGTCAAGAATCAAAAACGCGTTTGATTATTGGATGAACGGAAACTGGTCAAGCTGACGAGAGATCGGTCAACAAGAAAGCCCCGGATCAGGAGCGATCCGGGGCTTCTTGTTTCTAACGGTAATCCCGTTCTATGGCGTCACATTTAGTGTTGCCGTAGTCGTACTCACCAGCACTCCTCCGATGCGTGATTCGAGCGTCAGAGTGTACAAGCCGGTGCAAGCCTTCTTCGGAACGAGGAACGGAATCGTAGCGCTTCCGTGTGCCCTCGCACTCACAGGAATCGGCCCGAGATTACTCAGCGTGAAGTTGCCGCATGGGCTCGTGTACTTAATGGTAAACGAGACATTCACGCGCGCGCCGGTGTTGTTGGCGTAGTTGATGTTCAGTTTCGCAATCTTGCCTCGTTGGATCGTCGAAGGCGTGATGCTGAGTGTGACTGAGAAACCGGACGTTACAGTCAACGTTGCGGTGTCGCTGCTTGCGGTCGTACCTGCGCCACCACTGAATGCGCCAGTGATCGTGTAAGTTCCTGCAGGTGTTCCACCCGGCAGGGTGTAGTTCGCAGTAGCAACACCACCGGAAACATTTCCTACCACCGGCACGCCAATCACCACGTTCGACGAATTGCGAACTGTGAATGTCACCGTGCCATCGTTCACGATTCCAGCGCTACTGGTCACGTTCGCGCTCAGCGCGACGTTTTGATTCGACGCGCTGGACGAAACCGTCTTATCTGCAACGGTCGTGGTTGTCGCCACCGCCGTGACAGACAACGTCGCGGTGTCGCTGCTCGCGGCCGTAACTGCGCCACCGCTGAACTCGCCAGTGATAGTGTAGCTTCCTGCTGGTGTTCCACCCGGCAGGGTGTAACTCGCAGTTGCAGCACCACCCGAAACATTTCCAACCACCGGCGCGCCAATCACCACACTCGACGAATTGCGAACTGTGAAGGTCACTGTGCCATCGTTCACGATTCCGGCGGAGGTGGTCACGTTCGCGCTCAGTGCGACGTTTTGATTCGACGTGCTAAACGCAGCCGTTGCATCTGAAACGGTCGTAGTCGTCGCCGCGTTCGGGAACTTGAAGTATCCGACCGGCATATCGTGGTCGGAGTTTCGTTCCGGCGTTGAAGCATTGCCCGCGAACAACGCGCCTTCGGGGAAGTCGGTGTTGTTGCGCGCGATGTGGTAACGCTGGAGGATCGCATTCGCAGCGTCGTTGATGATGAAGTGATCGAGTGCCTGCGGCGTGCCTTCGAAGATGAAGCTGTAACGCTGGTCAGCCGGAAGCGTGTCGGTCAGGTTAACGAAATTCGGGTTAACCAGGTCGGGACTCGCATCGACGACCATTTCTTCATCAGCCGTCGGCGTGCCTTTGATCGTCGCGATCGGATCGGTGTAGCCGTCGTTGAACTGGTACGCGTTGTAGTCGCCGATCGAAAGCACCGGCGTTCCCGGGTTCCCCGTCTGCAAGTTTTGCAACAGGTTGGCCAGGAACTCACCCTGCGCTTTGCGCTTGGCGCGAACGCGTGGTCCATCGCCGGTCACCAACTCGATGTCGATGAACGAACGAAGGTGATTGACGACGACGATGACCTGACGTGGATTCAGCGATGCCGCGTCGACCGTCGCATGGAGAATCAGCGGCGGACGATCGTTGAGCAACGCCGGGTTGCCGTCAGGATCGATATACGTGTTGCAGTTTGCAGGCGTGCCGTTACAACCGGCCAGTTCGTCCTGAATCACGCTGTTGATCTGGACTCTCGACGTCTTGACGAGGAAGCCGACGTCCTGATCGGAGTCTTCGGATGTACCGTCAGATTCGACCAACCGTGCTTCGTAATGAACACCGGAGATTGTCTCGATCTCAGCGGCGAGCGCCTCCAGATCGGCGAGATCGAAGATCTCGATCGTGCCGATGATGTCCGGCAGGTGCAGCACGTCGCGAATGGCGAGCGCGGCTTTCGCCCGTTGGGTTGCGTTGTTGTTGAAGTTCTCGATGTTGAAACCGGCAACGGTGAACTCGCCCGCTACTGGTGTCGGCACCGGCACCGCGCTCATGTTCGGCGAAGCGCTCGGCGTGGTTTCCGGCGTGATCTTGTAATCGTCGAACGTGAAATCGAGTGGTCCAGTGATATTCGTGAGCGTCACGTTTGAAGTGACGTTCAGCCTGGTTGAACCAACGAGACCGTCAGTGTCGACCATGATCCGTTCGGGGTTCTGATCCCAACGCGGAATGCAGCAGTCGACCATGCCTGACGTCGGATCGGGCGGAACCGGCAACGAGGCCTCAATGCCAGGCTCGCGCATCGGCCGCGCCACTCCGTCGAGCACGGTGAAGATCTCGCCGAACTCGTTTGTCGCCGCGACTGAAACAACCGTATCCGCGTGGACGCGCATGCCTTCGAATTTCTCGAGCTGATCGAACGGACCGTTTGGATCGAGGATTGTCGTCGTCAGCGTTATCGGCGCGGGCAACGGGTTTCCACTTGAAGACACGGTAACGTTGCTTGCCGAGCTGGAGACCTGAGTCAGGTTGAAGAACTCAGTCGCCGTTCCAGTGACAGTTACCGCATCGCCTACTGCGACTGGCGGCGCACCTGCGGTGAAGACGAAGATGCCTTCCGACGTGTTCGGATCGGCGTCGACGTTCGGGTCCTGCATGAAGAAACCGTTTGACTTGCGACCGGTAACGATGCCGGTAGTGGTCACGGTGAGTCCGTTGAACGGCGAGATCGCGCCGTTGCCCTGGATGTCGTGAATCGCGGCCGCGACTGCCGGCGGTGGACAGTTGTTCGCGCCGTCAGGCGTCGGCGTGCGAGCGACGTAGGTGCTGGTATTACGCGCGCCACCATCGCCGTTCGGACAACGTCCGATCGAATCGACGTCGGGCGCCGTGCCGCTTGATTCGTCAACCTGCGGCTGACCGGCGTTCAGAAGAACGAGCAAGCCCGGATCGTCCGCATCGGCAGTGTCGTAGACCACTGCGTCGCGAAGGTTTGCCGTTGTGACAATGGTGCCGTTCGGGAAATCAGTGGCGTTAGCGGCGTAGAGCGCGACTGCGTCTTCACCGTTTTGCAACGTGTTGTTCGGGAAAGTTAAGTCGACGCCGGAAACAGCCGCGTTGCCGATCGTGAAATAGCCGGCTGCGTTGGTGCTGAATCCGTCGAGGTCGATCGCGCGGTACGACTGGTCGTTTGAGCCGTTGTAAAAGACGACGACCAAGCCGGTAAGTGACGTGTTGCCAACGCCACCGTCGTAGAGTTCGACAAACTCGGCGGCATCCGCTCCGGGTGTGTCGGAATCGAGCTCGTTGATGATGACGTTGTTCGCGACCACTGGTGGCGATGCCGCCGTGGTGAACGAGAACACAAAATTAGACGCCATGTTGTCTGGCGGATCGTTTGCATCGAGATCGGAGATCTGACTAGCAAGCACAGTCACCGTGCAGGTCGTGCTGAACGGGAAGTCAACGTTTGGATCGAGTGTAAAGACTGCGCTTGGTGAAGCGCTGAGTGTGAATGCCTGCGGCGATCCGGTGGGGCAGTCCACGATGAAAGAGCTTGTTGTGGCGTTGACACTCTCGCTGAAAGTGATGCTGATATTTGAATCAACCGCAACCGTGATTGCGCCATTCACTGGCGATGTCGCCGTGACTGTTGGCGCCGTGTCGCCTACCACACCGTTGGCTGTCACTGAAAAATCGTCAACTGCAAGACCGTGATCGTTTCCGGCGTCGTTCGTGTCTTTCCAGCGCAGCCACACCTCCTGGCCCGCGCCTACCGAAAGCGCGATCGTCGCAGCTTTGGCGGTTCGATTTGCCGCCGCATTGCCGTCGAGCGCTGCTGCTGTAGCGCCGGTTATGGGACTAACGAAATCCAGCGAGTCGAAGTCGGTCCAACCCGTTGCCGGGCTGTTTGCGTCGGTGATCACGCCCGGTCCGGCAATCTGGTACTGAAAATCGAGTTGTTGCGCAGCCGCGTTGCCGCCGTTGCGCCATTGTTCGCCGTTGTAAGAGATGTCGAGCGACGTGATCGTCTGCCCTGTATTATTTGTTAGTTTGAAGCCGAAGAAGATGTCGCCGGTGGCGTTTGAGCCGACTCCGCCAATCGCGCGTTCGGTGCTTGTGCCGGTGCCATAGCTGTGGATGCCGCCAGTGTTGCTCGTGCCGGCGTCGGCGATGTAAATAGTCGGATTAGTTGGGACTGCTGCAAACTGTGCGTACAAACCGCCGATGGTGGAATCATCCGACCATGCGTTAGTGGTTCCCGCGGTCGCCAGCGTGTCGAAATTCTCTGTAAGAGGCGAGCCAAATGAAACAACGCTGCCGTTGTTGGTCAGCGCTGACGAAGGTTGGACGACAAACGACACCGCGAGGGCGGTGAGTAGAAATATTGAGAGCAATGATGCCAACGTCGATCTCTTGAATTTGACGAACGCAGCAAACGGACGAAGGGGGCTAATCAAGCGCATACACAGTTCCTCTTCAGACTAAATGGTTGCAAAAACTCCGCACATTAAATGAGGAATACCGGAGGATACATTGAGGCCGGTAGGTAAAATGTGCCAGCCTTTTATCAGTTCTACTGGGGCGGGTCAAGTTACTATGACCTTAAATCATTGGCCTCACTGAAAACCCGATCGCAGGCTGACAAGTGGGTAGCAGAAAGGCATAATGCCTTCACGGAGGAGCAACTTTTCTGACCTTGATCATCCAGTCGATCGAACTGCGCGAAATCCGCCTGCCCCTCGTTCACTTTTTCGAAACCAGCTTTGGCCGCACCACTGAACGGCGCATCGTTTTGGCCCGCGTGACCGACACAGATGGGGCCGAAGGTTGGGGCGAATGCACCGCAGGCGAAGGACCGTTTTACAGCAACGAGTGGACCGATACCGCTTGGTCTACGCTGCATGAATTTCTCGCTCCGATGGTCGCCAGCAAGAGTTTTGAAAACGCCGCGCAGGCTTACGGCGCGATGAAACCCGTGCGTGGTCATCGCATGGCGAAGGCGACGATTGAAAACGCGGTTTGGGATCTCGAAGCAAAGAAGCTCGGCGTGCCATTGTGGCGTCATCTCGGCGGCACGCATCGTGAGATCGCGTGCGGAGTTTCTATCGGCATTCAAAACACGCCCGAGATCCTGCTGGAGAAGATTCGCAAGGAAGTCGATGCCGGCTACCAGCGCATCAAGATCAAGATCAAACCCGGTTGGGATCTCGCGATCGTTTCGCGCGTGCGGAAAGAGTTTCCCGAGATACGTTTGATGGGTGATGCAAACTCCGCTTACACGCTTGCCGACGTAGATCTCTTTCGCGAACTCGATCGTTACAACCTCATGATGCTCGAACAGCCGCTCGCGCATGACGACATCTTCGATCACGCGAAATTGCAACGCGAGATCCAGACGCCGGTTTGTCTCGACGAGTCGATCCGTTCGGCAGAGACTGCGGCCAACGCGATCGCGCTCGGTTCGTGCAAGATCATCAATGTGAAACTCGGGCGCGTCGGCGGACACAGCGAAGCCAAACGCCTCGAACAAGTGACTCGCGAACGCGAGATACCTGTTTGGTGTGGTGGCATGCTCGAATCAGGTATCGGCCGCGCGCACAACATCGCGATGTCGACGCTTGCGGGATTCACGCTTCCCGGCGACGTCTCCGCCAGCGCGCGTTACTGGGAAGAAGACGTCATCGAGCCCGCGGTGACGGTGAGCCCGCGCGGCACAATCACACCGCCCGATGCGCCCGGCATCGGCTTCAACATCAATCAGCGTCGACTCGACGCGTTAACCGTACGCAAAGAAACGATCACTTAAGAACTCATTCATGTCTGAAACTCCCAATTCACTTAACGCCGCCCAACAGATTTACGAAGTACTCAAATCACGCCAAACGGAGATCGAAGAGTTCATTCGCGCTTTAGTGGAGACTGAGTCGCCTTCGGGAGACGAGGCAGGCAGCCGCGCCGTGGTCGATCTGCTCGCGGACGCCGCCGGCCGGATCGATTCCGTAAGCGAGATCAAACGCGTTCACGCGGCTGATTTTGGTTATCACGTGGTTATCAGCGCGTTCGAGAAGCAAGCTGCGAACGGGCAGGTTCTCGTCGTGGGCCACACGGACACGGTGCATGCGCGTGGTTCGGTCGAAGCGCGGCCGTGGCGGCGCGAGGCCGGAAAGATATATGGACCAGGCGTGTTCGACATGAAAGCGAACTGTGTGCTGATCGTCGAAGTGTTGCGGGCCATGTCGGATTTGCAGCTCGTGCCGAAGCACGCGATCACCGTCGCGCTGACGTGTGACGAAGAGGTTGGCAGTTTCTCAGGCTGGCCTTTGTTGGAACAGACGGCGAAGTCTGCGAACACGCGTTATGTCTTCGTCATGGAGCCGCCGGCGTTGGGCGGCCGCGTTAAGACAGGACGAAAGGGAACGGGGATCTTCGCGATCAAAGTTGAAGGTCGAGCGGCCCATGCTGGACTCGAACCCGAGAAAGGCGCGAGTGCGATCCTCGAACTCGCCCGCCAGACGGAACGTTTGCATGCGCTAAACGCGTCGGGCTCGGGAATCACGGTCAATGTCGGCGTGGTCCAGGGCGGCACGCGCTCGAACGTCGTCGCTGCGGAAGCGCACGGCGAGATCGACGTTCGCTTTTCTACCGAAGCCGAGTCGCGAGAACTGGAACGAATGCTCGGCAACATCACGCCGATTGACGAACGAACGAAAGTGTTCGTGTCAGGCGGTATCAACCGTCCGCCGCTCGAAAGAACGCCTGCTGTCATCGAGCTGTTTGAAAGGGCCCGCGCGATTGCGGCCCAAATCCATTTCGAACTCGGCGAAGCGCAGGTCGGCGGCGCGTCTGACGGAAACTTTCTCGCGGCGCTCGGCATTCCCGTACTCGACGGTTTGGGAATCTCAGGCGACGGCGCTCACGCCGTTCACGAACACATTGAAGCCGACGACATCGCACGCCGCGGCGCGTTGATCGGCGGACTCCTGCTTTCTGAATAAAATGCTCATCGCAACCTGGAACGTTAACTCAATCATCGCCCGCATGCCCGTCTTCCTGCGCTGGCTCGACGACGTCAAACCCGACGTCATCTGCATGCAGGAAACAAAGGTTACCGACGACAAGTTTCCGCTGCTCGTCTTTCAGGAGCGCGGTTATCAGTGCCAACTGTTTGGGCAGCAGACGTACAACGGCGTCGCGATTCTGACGCGTTGTGCCTGCGAGACGAGCCATCGCGGGTATCCAGGTGACGACGAAACGGCGCAGTCGCGGTTGATTACGAGCACCGTCGAAGGCATTCAGATCATCAATGTCTACATGCCAAACGGGCAGGCGGTAGGTTCCGATAAGTACGAGATGAAGCTTGGCTGGATGCGGCGATTCCGTGAGTTCCTCGATGCGAATTACGATCCGTCGACGCCGGTTCTGCTCTGCGGCGACTTCAACGTCGCTCCCGAAGATCGTGACGTGCACGACGTGAGGTTGTGGCAAGACCGCATCATGTTCAGCGATCAGGAACACGCTGCGTTGCAGCACATCAAAGATTGGGGCTTCACCGACGCCTATCGTTTACACAACGAAGAGGCTGGAAAATTCACCTGGTGGGACTATCGCGCGGGCGCCTTCCGACGCAACCTCGGCCTGCGCATCGATCACATCTGGATCACCGAACCCCTCGTCTCCCGCGTCGTTCGCACCTGGATCGACGTCGAAACACGCAAGTGGGAAAAACCATCCGATCACGCGCCAGTGATCGTCGAGCTTTAGCCACGAAAAGGCACAAAAGCGGAAACACAAAAGGCACAAAGAAGAGTTCTTCTTGTGCCTTTTGTGGCTCTGTCTTGTGCCTCTTTGTGGCTTCAATTAGACGTCAGTTCAGCGGTCTTCTCGGTAATGTCCTTCTGCGCCCACTCGTTATCGCGGCTTGCTTCGCCGGCTTTCGAGCGTTTTGCGGCTTTCATCTTTTGGACCAGGTCCATGTGCGTTGAGAAGTAGGGAAGGCTCTTGCCGACGATCTCCTGAACCGACGAGAAGCCTTTGTCGACCATGAACTTCTCGACGCCTTCCTTCAGCTCATCAATCATCTTCACGCCCTGGAGCATCACGCCCGTGCAGATCTGCACCGTCGACGATCCGAGCAGCATGAATTCGAGCGCGTCGTGTGAAGTCTCGATGCCGCCGATGCCACTGATCGAAACACCTTCCGGCACGCCAAGGGCGAGTTGACTCACCATGCGCAACGCGATCGGCCGGACAGCCTGCGCCGAATAACCACCCGGCACGCAATGTCCTTCAACCGTCGGCATCGGACGCAACGTCTCAAGGTCGACGCCAATCACCGACAGGATCGTATTGATCGCGGAAATACCATGCGCGCCGCCAGCCACCGCCGCCATCGCAGGCTCGCGAATATTCGTAATGTTAGGCGTCATCTTGGCCCACACCGGAATCTTCGCCACTTCAGTCACCCAACTCGTTACTTCCTGAGTAAGGTCCGGATGCTCGCCCATCTCCGAACCCATCTTCCGTTCGGTCATCCCGTGCGGACACGAGAAGTTGAGCTCGAAACCGTCGACGCCAGTCTCCTGGACCATGCGCGTCAACTCCTGCCAACGGCTCTTCTCGTACTCCTCCATGATCGACGCGATCAGGATGTGGTTCGGATACTCCTTCTTGATCTGGCGAAACTCTTCAAGCCAAACCTCTATCGGCCGATCCGAGATCAACTCGATGTTCTCAAAACCGATGACCTCGCCCGTAGTTCGCGAACGGAGTTTTCCGTAACGTGGAACGACATTCACCACCTTCGCCGACTCGAGACTAACAGTCTTCGCCACGGCGCCGCCCCAGCCCGCTTCATACGACTTCGCGAGCACGCGCGCATTCGTTCCCGGCGGGCCGGAGCCCAGCAGAAACGGATTGGGGAACTTGATGCCGTTAACGGTGATCGATAAATCCATAAATTAATGCTCCTTAATCCGCGACCAATGAACCATATGAATCCGGACGTCGATCCCGGAAAAACTGCCACGTGTTTCGCACTTCGCGGATCTTATCGAGATCGAGATCGGCGACGACGAGCGCGTCTTGATCGCGCGGCGCTTCGGCGACAAACTGCCCGCGCGGATCGCAGAAATAACTCTGTCCGTAAAATTCGCCGATGTCCCACGGCTGCTCGTGACCGACGCGATTGATCGCGCCGATGAAATATCCATTCGCGACCGCGTGCGCCGGCTGCTCTAGCCGCCACAGGTATTCAGACAGTCCGGCGACAGTCGCCGACGGATTGAAAACGATCTCAGCGCCGTTTAAGCCGAGTGCGCGCGCGCCTTCAGGGAAGTGACGGTCGTAACAGATGTAGACCCCGATTCGCGCAAACGCAGTGTCGAAACACGGATAGCCAAGGTTGCCGGGACGGAAGTAAAACTTTTCCCAAAACCCGGGATTGACGTGCGGGATGTGGTTCTTTCGATACTTGCCGAGATACTTGCCATCGGCATCGATCACGGCAGCGGTGTTGTAATAGACGCCGGTGATCTCTTCTTCGTAAATCGGCACGATGATCACCATGCCGTGTGTCTTGGCGATCTCCTGCATCAGCCGCACGGTTGGACCATCGGGAATCCGTTCCACCGCTTCGTACCAGCGCGTCTGTTGTTCGGCACAGAAATACGGCGTGGTAAAAACTTCCTGCATGCAGATGATCTGCACGTCCTGTTTGGCGGCCTGCTCGATAAACGTCATGTGCTTCTCGATATTCAGCCGCTTGATCTCTTCGATCGGCATGTCGGTCGGCGCCGCATTCGAGCACTGAATCAGTCCGCATTTAACCGTGCGTGGCATTATTGGTTCTCCGTTGCTTTGAATTCTTCATTCAACCAGTTAACTAAATCCGGCCTATTGATTGTACTCCATGCTTCCCGAGCCGCTTTTAAGTGGCTATCGCGCACGGCGGGATCATCCTCCAATCGGGCGAACCATACGTGGGTCCACCCTATCGAGTAAGGTTCCGGGATCTTGTCGAAAAGATGGAGTGCTTCCAGATATTTTGTTCGCGCTTCTTCTGGCAATCCATTCATACGGGCAACGTCGCCGAGGCTCTTGATGCAGTTGGCTTCACCCAGCACGTCGCCGATGCGGCGATAGAGCGGCAAAGCTTCTTCATAGCGGGCCCTGGCGGTGTCGTGGTCCGAACGTGCTAAGGCGATGTCGCCGAGACTCTGGATGCAGTTAGCTTCGCCCACCACGGAGCCGAAGCGGCGATAGAGCGGCAAAGCTTCTTCATAGCGGGCCCTGGCGGTGTCGTGGTCGGAACGCCGTAAGGCGATGTCGCCGAGACTCTGGATGCAGTTGGCTTCGCCCAGCACGTCGCCGATGCGGCGATAGAGCGGCAAAGCTTCTTCATAGCGGGCCCTGGCGGTGTCGTGGTCCGAACGTGCTAAGGCGATGTCGCCGAGACTCTGGATGCAGTTGGCTTCGCCCAGTACGGCGCTGATGCGGCGATAGAGCGGCAAGGCTTCTTCATAGCGGGCTCTTGCGGTGTCGTGGTCGGAACGCCGTAAGGCGATGTCGCCGAGACTCTTGATGCAGTTGGCTTCGCCCAGCACGTCGGCTGCGCTCGACGACAAACTTCTGGCCTCATTCAATAATTCGATCGCTTCGTCGGAACGATTCTGGCGTTGAAAGCAATATCCAAGTGAGATCAAGGCACCCGGAAGACTCTCATCATTTATGCTAAATTTCCGCTTTAAGTCGACTGCCACTCGTAACGCGGTTTCCGCTTCGATCCACTGCGAGCGAGCCATTAGACCGAGGCCAGCCCGATGGAGAAGTTCAGCATGCGCGACTTCCATGCCGCTTTGATCTCTAATCCGTGCCGCTGAGCGAAGGGCTAAATCCGGATCGATTGTCGATCCTTGAAGGGCTTCTTCAGTTGTTCCGGCAGGACCAGGCTGCGGCTGGCCATGTTTGGCAGCAATCTGAATCCGGGTGACCAGGGTGCGCACCGACCATAAGTCAGGGGCATTGTCACGAATGACAGGTTGAATCCAACTGGCGCCTACAAAAACAAGCGGCACATTGAAATTGCGCCGAAGTGGGTTTCGCATTTGATTGAGACGAGCGGCGAACCCACGCCATGCTTCCTTCCATTCTGGAAAATACGGACTTGCCTCGGACACTGTCTTTTCGAGCCAAACTGCCCCGACGCGATTGCTTACCTTAAGATTAAGCAGCCGGCCTGCTAGATTTGTTCTGAAATCTTCGGCATCAGAGAAATCGACAGTCTGAAGACTTTTGCCGTGAGGGTCTAAGCTGTGCGAAAGCGCGAGACGACAAGCATTGGCCCAGTCGGCGTCCGGAACCAGAAGCACGACAAATGAGAAACCTTCGGAGATCTCAAGGTGAGTGAGCAGAATCTGCCATTCAGGCAGACTCTGGGGATTAAGCCGTCTACCTGCAACGTCGATGACAGATTCGCTCAGGCCCGGTGTCATCTCAGGTGCCGCTCTTGTCTCCGCTGCTGGCCTTGTGTCTTTCTACGATCATGTCAACTTCTTCGCGAATAAGCGGATGAATGTCGTACCATTCGTCGCCATTTTTTAAGTACAAGACGAAGTGAGTGTCGAGGAAACGTGTAAGCCGGTTGACGTCATCGGAACCCACTGAAGGAAGGGCACACTCTCTCAATTCACCAATTTTTGCGAGCCAGATCGCATCATCAATTGCTATCGGAAGATAATCACCACGAACTTCTAAGCGTGCGCGCTCCAGGATCTCGTCCGAGACTGGCCAAGTATCAGCACGAAGTACGGCCTCGCGAAGCAGGCGCAACAGGTCTCGAAAGTGGCCGCCACAGACGTCCGCCAACTTTTCGGCTTTCGCATCACACTCCGCGCCCGGTCCAAAGAATTGGCTGTAGCCTTCGTCTCCGAAACGTTTTCGAATAAAGTTATTGAGCACACTGCAGCCATGATCACACCTGCTGCGGGCATCATCATTGTCCCATTGACGTATGCTGGGCAGCATGAAGGGCGGTCTTGGACCACCGATCTTCACAAACTTGAACCACGGCGGAACCGTGTAAACGGCGTGAATGTAAGGAATTCTCAACATCGGGAGGTGATTAGCAAACAGGCGCTCAATGCTTTGCAACACCTCTTTTTCATTCGATAAGGATCCCCGTAGTTGCTCAAGAGAATCGAAGATAAAAACGACCTGTTTATCCTCGCCGAAAAACTTTCGAATCTCCTTCACACCATCCTCAAAAAAGCGGTGCGCTTCGTTGCGCAACTCTCCTATGCGACTCGCCAGAAATTTCTGCACGTTTTGCCGAAAAGTGGGAGATGTCTTCAACTCCAGTTTCAGATCAATTCCGGCGCTGACTGGTCCCGTTACTGAGGTCTTTAAGGTCCCTTCGTTAACCCCGACCGCAGTGTTTTGTAGAAAGTTGGAGATGCGTTGCCAATAACTATTCTTTGCCAACTCCAATGGTTTATCGGCGAACACTGGCTCACTTAACAGGGCGTCGTTGAAAGCGCCACCTAGCGCAATCAAAAAGTCCGAGATGTCAATCGGTTCGCTTGGGTTCACATACTCCAGAGCGTCCGAGTACAACACCAAAAAGCCTTCTTCTTCTAGACGTCGCTTGAGTCGTAAAAGCTCGGTGGTCTTACCCGACCCGCGAAAGCCTGAAAAGAGCTGGAGGCTCTCTGGTCCACTCAACTCAATATGGTCGTAAAGCAGGTTAACCGGATCTTGATCCTCGTGGTTCTCATAGAGAGGTTCATAGAGAGGATTGCCGGGAGCAAGAGCTTCATCTGCCAGACGTTGATATATGCGTTTTCTTAGTTGTTTCTGTATGTCGCTTAAAGCCATAAGGTAGCCTGGGTGCAACCTGCCTCCAGTTCTCAGGCGTAGTATATGCTGAATGGCAAGTTAAATGTAACGAAGAGTAGTGTCTTATTTGGCTCTGCGTTCTCTGCGTTCCTCGGTAAACTCTGCGTTAAAAATTTGGAAGTTTACGCAGAGATCTCAGAGCTACCCAGAGAACGCAGAGTTGAAATTAAGACACTACCTAACGAAGTCCCACCTCAGAATTAGCGCAGTTATTCGGGGTCAGCCTCGAAGGGAGCAGGCCTTCATCATCAGGTAGTAGGTGACGGCGGCGGCCCCGAAGCCGACGAACCAGCCATAATCGTAAATCGGCCTCAACGCCGGTACGACGAGGCCGATCCACGCCAGGCCGCAGCCGACGAGAGTGGAGATCACGGCGCACCAGTTCCAACCGCCCATGTAGGTGTAGTGGCCTTCTTTGCGATACAGGTCGGCAAGCGCGAGCCGCTTCTTGCGCACGATCCAATAGTCGACGATCAACACGCCGCCGATCGAACCTAAGCCGCCGGAGTAACCGACCAGCCACGCGAAAATGTATCCCGAAGGATCGGCGAGCAACTTCCACGGTTGCATCAGTATCCCCAGGATGCCCGTGATCAATCCGCCAGTGCGAAACGAGATCCATTTGGGAAACGCGTTTGCAAAATCGTTTGCCGGTGAGACGACGTTAGCGGCGATGTTGACCGCGAGCGTCGCCACGACGACCGTGAACATCGAGATCGCGATCACCGTCACACTCTGAAACTGGCCGACGAGTTTCATCGGATCCCACAGTTCTTCAGGTTTCATGTGCGGATAGATCACTAGCGCCGCCGAAGTGATCATCACACCCATCGCCGCAAAGATTGTCATCGTACTCGGCAACGCAACCACCTGCCCGACGACTTGATCGCGTTGGCTCTTACCGAACCGCGTGAAGTCGGGCATGTTCAACGACAGGGTGGCCCAGAATCCGATCATTCCCGTAAGCGAGGGAATGAAGATGGACCAGAACTCGCCGAAGGTATGAAACTTTCCCTGTTGATTGAGCAGGTGTCCGAGACCGTTTGCTTTGTACAGCGCCCAGCCGAGCAGCAGCGCGGTCATGATCAGCACGAACGGAGCGGCCCAGTTTTCCACGTGCCTGAGCAGGTTCATGCCGCGATAGATGATGAAGATGTTCAAGCCCCAGAAGATGAGAAACGACAACCACGCGGTCGGCGTGTGGCCGCCGATTGGACCACCGAGCAGCGTCGGCCATCCGGGAATGATCGCGTTGAAGAACGTGTTCAAAGCCTCGCCGCCGATCCACGCCTGGATGCCAAACCAACCGCACGCGACGATAGCGCGCATCAACGCGGGCAGGTTCGAACCGTACGTGCCATACGCGGCGCGCGCAAAAACCGGAAACGGAATGCCGTACTTGGTGCCGGGATGTGAGTTGAGCAGGATCGGTATCAACACGATCGTGTTGCCCAAAAGGATCGTGATCAGCGCTTGCCACCAGTTCATGCCCGCGCTGATCAACCCCGACGACAGCATGTAGGTCGGGATACAGTGGGCCATGCTGATCCAGAGCGCGGCGTAGTTGTAGGTGGTCCAATTGCGTTCCTTGATCGGAACGGGGGCGAGATCCTGGTTGTAGAGAGGACTTTGACTGATTTCCGCCAGCGCTTCGGGCCGAAGCTCAACGCGACCGTCAGGATGTTCGATACTTTCCGAGGGGGTCAATCGGTTGTTCTCCAGTTTTTGGGGATGAGCTTACATCGTGACGCAGGTGCCGCGTTTCAAAAACTGTCCGTTGCCGGCTTTGCCTTTAAAGTCACCCTGGTCCACGACGATCTTGCCACGCGACAGCACCGTTTCGACGACGCCTTTGATCTTCTTGCCTTCGTACGCGTTGTAGTCGCAGTTCATGTGACTGGTTGCGAGGCCGAGTGTCTGTTCCTTTTCCGGATCGAAGATCACGATGTCGGCATCGGAACCGACGGCGATCGTTCCTTTCTTCGGAAACAGGCCAAACATCTTCGCGGCGGCCGTCGAGGTTAACTCGACAAAACGATTCAAGCTGATGCGATTCTCGATCACGCCGCCGTTATAGATCAGCGGCACTCGATTCTCGACACCCGGCGCGCCGTTCGGGATCTTGGTGAAGTCGTCGCGGCCGAGTTCTTTCTGTTCTTTCATGCAGAACGGGCAATGGTCGGTTGAGATCACCTGGAGATCGTCCATCTTCAAACCCTTCCACAGTTCTTCCTGGTTCCACTTCTCGCGTAACGGCGGCGTCATCACGTACTTTGCGCCGTCGAATCCCGGCTCGTCGTAGTTGTCGAGAGAGAGAAAGAGGTACTGCGGGCATGTTTCGGCGAACGCTGGTATGCCGCGATCGCGCGCCTGGCGGACCTGGTTGAGCGCGTCGGCGCACGACAGGTGAACGATGTAAACAGGAGACTCGGCCATCTCGGCCAGCGCGATCGCGCGATGCACGCCTTCCGCTTCGGCGATCGTCGGCCGTGTTAACGCGTGGTACTTCGGCGCGGTGCGGCCGTTCTCGAGGGCGCGTTTGATGATCTCGTTGATGACGATGCCGTTCTCGGCGTGCATGCAGATGAGGCCGCCGCGTTCTCCGGCTGCCGACATCGCGCGAAAGATCGTCGCATCGTCGACGAGAAACACGCCGGGATAGGCCATGAACATTTTGAAGCTCGTCACGCCTTCGTCCATCGCCGTGTAGAGTTCTTCGATCTGTTTGTCTTCGAGTTCGGTGGTGATGAGATGAAAGCCGTAGTCGATCGCGGTTTTGCCTTCGGCTTTTTTGTGCCAGTTGTCGATGCCCTCGATCAGCGATTGGCCTTTGTACTGTACGGCGAAGTCGATGATGGTCGTCGTGCCGCCATGCGCGGCGGCGATTGTGCCGGTGCGAAAGTCGTCGGACGATTCGGTGCCGCCGAATGGCAGTTCCATGTGCGTGTGCGGATCGATCCCGCCGGGGATCACGAGTTTGCCGCCCGCGTCGATCTGCTGATCGGCTTCCATTTGCAGGTCTGCGCCGATGATGGAGACACGTTCGTTTTCGATCAGGATGTCTGCGTTGTAGTCGTCGACGGCGGTGACGATGCGTCCGTTTTTAATCAGGGTTCTCATTGTTGCGGGTTCTTTAGACAGGGTTTGGTTGCGGCTGTGTCCGCGGCGCGACGGGCTTCTTCGTTTGCGTTTGCGCCGGGCATGATTTTATCGGTCACGCAGATCTCGGATGGCGTGATCTTTGTCACTGCTAAATACGATGTTTGTTTGTTCGGGCTCTCGGGATCGTCGTTGGAGTTGTAACGAATGATCAGGGCCACGGGCACGAGCTTTCCGTTCTGTTTAGCCATGCGCCACTCAGCTCTTGGACCAACGCTGGAAAACCCGCTGCTGATCACTTCCCAGAGATCCAAAGAATGCTTCGCGCCCTTTGGCGTGACGACGGTGACGTTCTGGCGCAGATCGCCTTCGGTCACGATCAGCGTGTAACCGGCGGCGCCACGGCAGCGTCCTTCATAGTCTCCAGTTTGAGGATGAGGAGACTTGATGGTGCGACACTGCTTCTCCGACAGCGCTGTGTAGACGCTGCTGTTCGTTTGGGCCATCGCGGGCACGGCCATCAATAGCAATATGAACGCGCTGATCTTCAATACAGGTTCCCTTCGCGTTTGCGGCCGGTGTAGTCGACGTAGACCACTTTCAGCTCGGTGTAAAAATCGAGCGCCGTCGAGCCTTGCTCGCGGTCGCCGATGCCGGTGCCTTTGGTGCCGCCGAACGGAATGTGCGCTTCGCCGCCGGTGGTCGGCGAGTTGATGTGCGTCATGCCGGTTTCGATATCGTCGACGAAGCGAAAGATGCGAGACGCGTCGTTCGAAAAGATCGACGATGACAAACCGTATTCACAATCGTTCGCCACTTCCATTGCCGCTTCAAAATCCTTCACGCGCAATACCGACAACACTGGACCAAAGATCTCTTCGCGGGCGATGCGCATATCGGGCGTCACGTGATCGAAAACAGTTGGCTGTACGAAATAGCCTTTGTCGAGACCGTCGCCGGTGGCACGCGAACCGCCGCAAACAAGTGTCGCGCCATCTTCGCGGCCGATGTCGATGTAACTGAGCACGGTCTTGTACTGGCTTTCGTCGACACTCGGTCCCATGTCGGTCTTCGGATCTGATCCCGGCCCGATGCGCAACGACGCAGCACGTTTCGCTAGCCGTTCGACAAATTCATCTGCGACCTGATCGACGACGACCGCGCGACTCGTCGCCGTGCATCGTTGACCGCACGATCCAAACGCGCCCTGCGCAGTTGATTCGACGGCGAGATCCATGTCGGCATCTTCGAGGATCACGACCGGGTTCTTGCCGCCCATCTCGCATTGCACTTTCGCCCCGCGCCGTGAAGCCTGTTCGTAAAGTCGAATACCGACGCCGTTCGATCCGGTGAACGAGATCGCTTTGACTGCCGGGTGGTTGATGATCTCGTCGCCTGCTTCCGAACCTGATCCGATAACGAGATTCATGACGCCCGGCGGAATGCCGGCCGCTTCGAATAGCTCTGTGATCCGAACAGCGGTCGCAGGCGTGATCGACGCAGGCTTGAAGACGACCGTGTTTCCGGCGACGAGCGCCGGCGCGATCTTCCACACCGGAATCGCGACCGGAAAATTCCACGGCGTCACGCACGCGACAACGCCGAGCGGTTGCTTGATCGTGTAAGCGAAGTTCAACGGCAACTCGGAAGGAATCGTCTCGCCAGTCATGCGTCGTGATTCGCCCGCGCAAAACTCGGCGACGTTGATCGAGCGCTGGAGTTCGCCGCGCGATTCGGCGATCGTCTTGCCTTCTTCGTGCGTCAGCAGTTGGGCGAGTTCTTCTTTGTTCTCTTCGAGCAGGCGAGCAGCTTTGGCGACGATCTTGCCGCGCGCCGGCGCGGGTGTCGAACGCCAACCGCGAAACGCGTCAGCCGCAGCTTCGACGGCCGCACGCGCCTCCTCGCGCGTCGCCTGGCGGATGGTTCCGAGCACGTCGTCTGTGTTGGCCGGGTTGATGTTTTGGGCTGTGCGCGTGGAGGCGGATTCGATCCATTTGCCGCCGATGAAATTGCGATAAGTATTCATAGAAGTGCTGGAATATATCATGTGCTATAACACTTTGCATGAGTTTGAAACCTCAGAGTATCCCCGAACTGCTGCAACAACGCGCGGGCGTTGCTCCCGATAAGCTTTTCCTGTTTTCCGAAGCCGACGGACGGAAGTTCACTTACCGGGAGTTTGAAGAGGTGGTCGGGCGGATCGCGGGAATGTTGTGGGCCAATGGCGTGCGCAAGGGCGACGTGGTCAGTTTGTTGCTGCCGAATAGCGTTGAGTATGTGATTGCATACTTCGCGTGCTGGCACATCGGCGCGCTCGCTGGTCCGATCAATTCGCTGTTGAAGGCGCAGGAGATCGCGTACGTGATCTCGAACTCAGAGGCCAAACTGCTGCTGGTGAACTCCGAGTTCGTAACACAGACGGAAATCAAGACCGTCGTTTTCGAGAACGTAGAACAGTTCACTAACGAACCGGTAGAGCAAACACAGATTGAAACGGATGACGAAGCGATCATCATCTACACCTCCGGCACGACCGGCAAACCGAAAGGATGTCTGCTAACGCACGGCAACGTCATCGCCAACGCGCGGCAGATCAGCAGTTGGCTGAGCTTTACTGAAAACGATCGCCTGCTCACGATAATGCCGCTGTTTCATATGAACGCCGTTTCAGTCACGACGATGTCGGCGTTGTACGCCGGCGGATCGACTGTTGTAAGCCCGAAGTTCTCGGCTTCTCGTTTTTGGCAGATCATCTCCGATTATCAGATCACTTCATTCGGATCGGTGGCTACGATGTTGTCGATGCTGTTGAGCACGTATCCCGACGGTGTCCCGCCCAGTTTGCGCACCGATCAGCTTCGTTTCGCGATGTGTGGCTCGGCGCCGGTGCCTGCGGAGGTCATGAAGCGTTTTGAAGAGACGTTCAATTGTCTCGTCGTCGAAGGTTATGGCTTATCCGAGTCTACTTGCAGATCGACGTTCAACCCACCCGATCGACGCCGCCGTCCCGGTTCGTGTGGTCTGCCAATCGGCAACGAGATGCGCGTCGTCGACGACGACGATCGCGACGTTCCCGACGGTTCGCTCGGCGAGATCGTCCTGCGTGGCGAGAACATCCTGAAGGGCTACTACAAAAATTCCGACGCCACCGCGACCGCATTTCGCAACGGCTGGTTTCACACCAGCGACATCGGCTATCGCGACCAGGATGGCTTCTATTACATCGTCGATCGCAAGTCAGACATGATCATCCGCGGAGGAGAGAACATCTATCCGCGCGAAATTGACGAAGTGCTCTATCAACATCCGGGCGTCGCGTCTGCGGCAGCCGTCGGCATTCCTGATGCACTCTATGGCGAGGAAGTCGCCGCCGTCGTCGTCTTAAAAGAAAATGCGAAGGTCTCGGAAGAGGACGTGATCGAATTCTGTAAATCCCGCCTCGCCGATTTCAAATGCCCGAAGACTGTGCACTTCCTCGCCGACATCCCCAAGGGACCAACCGGGAAGTTATTAAAGCGCGAGTTGGTAAAGATGTTGAAAGGGAATTAGGCAAGGGGCATTAGGCAAGGCCCAACGACCACTGCGTCAACTTCGGGTTAGCCGGCTTTGTGAATCTCCACTCGCCTCGTTGAATGAGTTGACGCAGGTTCGCTGCCAACTCGTCGCAGTCAAAGTACCGAATCGCACCGGCTTCCAAAACGGGATACACGGCGAGTGTGCATTGAACACAGCAGTGTGTTCCCTTCGGATATCCATGATGGAAGTGTGACCGCATGATTCCGAAGGCCAAATCCCGCTCCACCAGCTCATAAAAGGGTGAACCGCCATACCTGTTGCCAAGCGCTTTTTTTCCGGCCAGCAGAAGAGCACTTCGGAGAAACGTTCCCACAGGCGCTCCGGAGATCGAGAAGCCGGCCGGATGTTGAATGACTTTAGGCAGAGACATACGAGGGAAAGATTCGAGTTCCACGGGAACAACATCGCGAACGAATGCGATGTCAGTCGAAGTAAGCCTGCGTTGCGACCGCGCACGGTCGGCGACTTGCCACAAGACGTTGAGGTCCATTTTTATCTCTCCTGACACTTCTGATGAGGTTAATGTGTGTCTCTGCGGAATTACGTGCGAGAGACCAGAATCTTATCGATCCGGTTGCCGTCCATGTCGACAATCTCGAAGCGCAAATCATTCCACTGAAAATGATCGGCCGCTCGTGGCACGCGGCCAAGGTGAAAGAGAATGAAGCCGGCCAGCGTTTGGTAGGCAGCTTCTTCCTGTCCCGGCAATGACCGAACGTGGAATACTTCCATGAAGTCGTCTATGGCAATGGCGCCGTCAAACAGCCATGAACCATCCTCGCGTTGAGTCGCGTAGCTTTCATATTCCGGATGGGCCGGAGTAACGTCGCCCACGATGGCTGCCAGAATGTCGTTGGTTGTCACGAGTCCTGCGATCGAACCGTACTCGTTAACAATCAGTGCCACGTGAGTGTCGGCAGTCTTAAAGATTTCAAGCATCTCTAACGCCGAGCGAGTCTCCGGCACAAAGAGAGGCGCTTTCATGATCGAGGTGAGATTCATCTCTTCATTGCCAAGGCAAAAGGTTAGCATGTCTTTCGCCTGGACCAGTCCGATCACCTCGTCGAGACTGCCGCGGCATACAGGAAACCTCGAATGACGACTCTCAGCCACTTGCTTTCGCAGTTCGTCACGCGACGCTTTCTCGTCAAGCCATGCTATCTCGAGTCGTGGCGTCATGAGAGACAGGACGCTCCGATCGGCAAGCTTGAAAACTCGCTTCACCATCTCTTCTTCAGCTTCGTGAAAGACGCCGGCTTCTGTGCCTTGCTCGATTAAGACCTTGATCTCGTCTTCAGTGACAGGTGGATCTGTTGGTTGTTTCATCCGCAACAACGTCAACACTGCTGAGGTCGAAACACTTAACAAACTCACGACCGGCGACATTGTTCGGGACAAGAGCGTCATCGGACGAGCGATCAGCCGGGCGATTCGCTCCGGATGACTCAGCGCGAAGCGCTTTGGCACTAACTCGCCGACGATCAGCGAAAAATAGGTGATGGCCAGTACGATCACGACCACGCCGATGGCTTCACCATACGCCGCGAGTGCTGGTACGCGGCTAATTTGCGCGCCAAGCTGGTCGGCAATCGTCGCGCCCCCAAACGCGCCCGCAAGAATGCCGACGAGTGTGATTCCTATTTGAATTGTTGAAAGAAACCGGTCGGGAGATTCGGCCAGATCCAGGGCGGCGCAGGCTCGTGTATCTCCGTCGTCGCACATCTGGCGCAGCCGTACCTTGCGCGCTGACACAATTGCAAGCTCCGACATTGCGAAGACGCCGTTCGCAATGAGCAGCACGACTATGAAAAGAAGTTCAAATGTTATCTCAGTCATGAAGTCATCTCATTGGCATACTTTCACGCAAATCCCCTTCAACATACTCACCCGTCTCGTTGCAGACAAGTATGCGGCCTTTTTAACTGTAAGTGGGTCGATAAGATGTTGAGCGAAACTTAAAGGAAAGACCGCAGATCGCGAAGGATTCGGTCCAGGCTTGGGCCACGCCAATCTCCCGATCGCTTCAGAGCTTCAAGCAACTCGTAGAATTCTCGAAGGTCAGACCATTGTGGCAAACACGAGCGGTGGGCTTGGGTGTAGTTATACCTGAAGAGAGGGTCCCGCACGTCGTCAACCAGGTGTCCTACGCCAAGGTAATCATCCGGGTTATCTATCCTCCGGCCACATACAACACAGATTCTTTTATCAGGTTGACCATTACTAATGGCTTCTTCAGATCGCGCCAATGCCTTTTCTGCGAGCGGATGGCTCTCGAAACAAGCAGCATGAAAGGCGCCGTCGTTGAAGATCCATAACGGGTCCAACTCGTTGCCAACAAACGGAGGAAAGGCAACAAGGCGTTGCCCTTCCTCCATCGGTCTGCCACATAGCAGGCATTCCATTCCGTAAACTACAAGTGCCATGTCAGTACGGACCAAATTTTATCATGTCACCGTGCTCAAAAAGCCACGATGAACGTTGACCAAGTTCCCGTAACGCGGCGCGATCTACGGCCGAAACGCCGCTGGCCGGAAACTGGAATGGATGAGTGTGCCCGTAAATCCGGTTTACCTTGGTTCCGAAATTGATGCCAAACTGGTTCCCGGATACCAGGGCGCGCTCACCACTGGCCAGCTTCACCAGGGCATGCTCATTGCCCGTAGCAAAAGTGAGAGACTTCCCTTCGTTAATGAGGTCGGCAACTTTTTCTCCCTTCTGGATAGTGCGTACAACCGCCATCTCTCCAGCGACCCCTGCGCCGCTGGAGACGGCCGTCGTGGCAACCTTAGTTCCACCCTTTAATCCCAGCGAAGTTAAGGCGCCGCCGCCGGCTATCGGACCCGTGAAGAACGACATGATGAAGAACTCGATCTCCATCGCCGTAGTGTGAGCTTCGACATATCTCGACATCTCGGCCGGGAAACCTTCGTAAAGCATGTCGCTGACAAATTCGAGAGTTCCTTTCTGCGTGATCCTGACGGTATAGCCGAGGAAGCGTGAGAACTCTTCTCTCATTTCAGGGCTCATGTTTCCCCAAATCACCTGATTGTGTTCGGCGGGAATGACAGTGCCGGGCGGTACGGGATACCAGTTGCGAAGTTCTTCGTCGTTCTCCAGGAAGGCGTTCCATTGTGCCTGGGTCAGGATGCGGTAATAACCCGCGCCATTCGTCAGCCAATAATAGTCCGGCTCTGTAAGCCAGAGTCCGCTGGGATCGACATACCGCAAAGGATTGTTCTGGGTATAAGAAAAGCGGTTCCAGCTTTGCGGCTGCGCAGGATTAGCAGAGCCGATCATTTGATCCACACTTGTGAATCGTCCCTGTGTCGAGGAGTAATATCGCGCGCTAAAGTAGTCGAGGGCGATTTCGTCGTCTCGTTCCTGGCCGGTGAACTGCTGGCGCACGTTACTGATTGTGAAACCCAGCGCGGTCGTGCGTCCCGCTGTGTCGGTTTTGATTTCCTCGCCAAATGGCAGGTAATCACGACGGGTGACACCACTCAGCGTGCCCGACTGATCGAGGATCATCCGCGGCGTGCCAAGAAAATCAGAGACCAGCCAGCGAATGTCGGCCCCGGACCCCTCGCTCTGCCACGCAGCCAATACCCGGTCACGCAATTCCTGAATGTGGACCGCCATTATCGGTTGGCCCTGCGCCAGTCCCGCCGCGTAACCGTTAGCCGGCGCGCCCAAAGCCTGATCGAGCGCAGTGCGCATCTCATCGATCGGCGTCCAGCTTATGAACACAGTGTTGTTTATCGCGCCCCCGCTGGCGGTTGGCTTTTGCCACTGATAGTCCGGCAGGTTGAAGTGCGAGCGGAGCGCGTTGATCGCGGTTCGCAATTGAGTGATATGGAGTGCCTTGATCTCGGTCTTCGGCTGACCGGGAGGATTCAGCGGATTATCGTTGATAGTTGGCGGTGCTCCCCAACCAGCCGTCGCCGGACTTGCCGAAATGAGCAATTGACCGTTGCGGTAGCCATATTCCTTCAGTGGAGTTGAGGGCGACCCCTGGGAGGCGTATTCAGCTAACAGCTCGCCATCCATTCCATAAACCTGCCAGGTCGCAGTGCCGTTCAAGATTCTCTTGATACGGCGGCCTTCGCCGTCATAGACAAAAGTGGTGGTCTGATTAGAACTGTCGACCGCGGACTTCAACCGCTGCTCGGCATCAAAGGTGCGCGTGCCATTCCAGCCGGCGCTGTAAAAATCCGCTTTCTGATTTCCGGCCGCGTCATAGCGAATCAGGCGCTGCTCCGGATCGCTTACATTCTGATCCGCCGGCGCATACAGCCGGTTGTTGTTGGGATCAATCCAGTGTTGCGCATTATTGACGCCGCCGTTCGTTCCGCCGCTATTGATCCTGCGATTGCCGTAACGATCGTAGGAGTACGCCTGGGCAAACCGGTGCAGCCAGTTGCCGTTGTTTAGTATGTCTAAACTGGATTCGTCGACGGATGAAAGCCTGTTCAGCGCGTCATAGGTGTACGTATCTGCAAATAAGTACTGGCCGGTGTCGCCGACTTGATTCGCACGCGGAATCCAGTTCTCGGCCTTAACGAGGTTGCCGTTATTGTCGATCCCGCTGCCGCCCCAAACTTGATTGCTCGAGTAGTACCAAATAAGGCGTCCGCGATTCCAATCCCATTGATCGTCGACGCTGCTGACGCGGCGGTCGAACATCTGCCCACGAATGTTGTAGAGCGACTTGCTGTACAACGCAGTGGTCGTTCCGTACTGCTCGCGGGCCAAGCCGCCGAAGGGTGAATAGGTAATGCCGGTAGCGTAGGTTTTCTGCGCGCCGCCGAGATTGCCTGTGAAGCTGGTTAAGCGTCCTGTGGTGTCGAAGGTGTGAGTAACGGAACGACCGGACGGGTAGCTTTGGGTAAGTACGTTACCAACTTTGTCGTAGGTCGCAGTGCTGGTGTAGTTGTCACCCCAGTTGCCATTTACCCAGAACCTTTGCCGCGACGTAAGCGGCCGCGCCAGGGTGTCATATTCGTCGAATATGTGAACGAAGGTGCCGGCCGTCTCGACCCTTTGCGCGAGGCCTTTGCCCTTTATGGCTGTATCGTAAAAACGATGAACCGCCGGGGTGTCATCGGAATAACTGACGGTGGTATTACGGTTGAGCCCGTCGTAAGTGTAATTTGTCACTACGCCCCGAGCATCGGTTCGTGAAGATAGCTCACCGTTTGCAATGTATGTATAAGCCGATGACCAGCTATTGTTGTTGTCGGAAATCGGACTTAAGAGATTAGCCGGCAAAGACAATGCCGGATTCGTAGTTTGTTCGGGATACCTGGCCCTGATCAGGCGTGAGACTGAATCGTAAGCGAAGTACCGGCGCTGATCGCCTTGCTCGACCTTTCGCAGGTTACCCAGCACATCATAGGCGTAATTGGTGACATAACCGGCTGCCACCTCAGGATGATCCGGGAATGAGACGGGCGTCGTTTGCGAATCCTGCGGCGCGATTTCCCAAACACGGACTATCTGACTGAAAGCATCTACTTCGTGGATCTTCTGCTTGCCCGCCGCGTCAGTAATAAGCACACGCGTTCCCACATATTCAGTGCGGCTTGCCGCACCATCAGGGTGAGTCACTTGTGTCACTCGTCCCAAGGCATCGTAGATGGACGTGGTGCAGGCACTGCACTGTGGGAGCGTCCCGCTGTGCACGTCGGTCCGGTAAGGATTCGATGTTTTCTCGACCCTGCCGAACGCGTCGTAGTATTGGTCTGCTGCCAGCCACGGCGTGCTCGGGATGGTGCTGTCCGCCGCAAACGTACGCACACTTTGACCCTTGCCGTCGAAATATTCGTAAGCCTCCTGGGTTTGCGTGGCGTTTTGAGTTGTTCTGGTCCGCATCCAGCGAAATGCCGAGAGGTCGTTGTATTCGTACGTGGTCCAACCACCGTCAGGCCTGTTTACCTTCGTGATGCGATCAAGCAGATCGTCGTACTCGTAGGAAGTTTGTAAGTCGTTTTGATCGGTAATGCGGGTTACCTGACCGGTCCAGAGGTTATATTCGAAGTCAGTTTCCAGACCGGCTGCGGAGCCCTTGAGCCCCTGCGGATCCGGAACGGGCGTGATTGTCTTGGTCGGAAACGCGTGTTTGTAGGTGCTCGAAAACTCAGTTATCCAGTTGTGTCCGTTTTTGTCGACCCGGCTAACGCGGTTTCCCACGACGTCATAGCTGCCAGACTCTGTAATTGCTCCAGTGCCGTTCGCCGCATCGCTGTAACTTGTCGTGCTGGTAACATTTCCACGGAACGTTCCCACCGTTGCGTCGTGCATGGTGAGATTTGAATAACTCGACAGCGTGTTGGCGTCAAAAACTGTGTCACTCCTCGTCGTCGGCACGACTGAACCGCCGGCAAAAATCTTCACGCTCGATACGAGACGAATCAGGTTTCGATTGATCCATCCGGTTCCCGTTTCGTAGGTGGTCTCAGTGCGTCGAATTTCAGCGCCGTCAAATCCGAACTCTCTTACGACGCTGATGTTGTTAAAGGAAGTGTAAGTGAACGTCGTCTTGCGGGAATTGCCGGCGTCGTCGATGAGTTCGTCGCTTTTCTTACGCCAGTTCCGAAAGTTCCCATCGTGTTCCCATTCAGTTTTTGTGTGCCGGATGATGATGCCGTTCTTCTTGACTCGTACTTCTTTGATCAATCCCTCGTCGGAGAACAGACCAAAGGGCGACCTCGCTCCACATTCCGCGTAAGCAATGGCTTGCGTCTCAGTTACAGTTCCGTCGGGTGCGGTAACTATTGAAAGACCCGCGGTTTCATTGTTTGAGAACGTCCAGAATGGAGGATCGGAAGTTCCGTTCATGCCGGTCGTGCGTCCTGCCCAGTCGTCAGTACGACGGGTAAAGGTGGGGACATCCGCTAGATTAGTGGTTGTAGTTGGGTAGTTATATTCCGTGGTGGCTGCGTTTTGACCTTCACCAGTTACTGTACCCGTATCAGTCGTAGACGAGCTGGACACGCTCATTCCATGAAACTTTGAAATTCGGAAGGCGATTCCGTGAGGTGTGTAATCGAAGCGCCAGCCGATTTGGTTACCCGGAAAGTAAACGTGAGTTAATACCGCTGCCTGTTCCCACCAGAACATACTGTTTGTCGGCTGCTTCACGTTCATTACCGAATAGTAAAAGCGGACCACCTGGCGTTCGGTTAAGCCGTCAGCGGAAGGAACCGTGATGGTTACTAACCGGCCGGCCGAGTTGTAGTAAAAACGGGTGAACCGTCCGAGAGTGTCCTGGATCGAGGAGATCATCGGACCTGAATTAGGGAAGTCCTGGTCGACCGTATTGGCATACGTGATCGAGATGAAGTTGCCGTTTCTCTCCGTGATTTTTGTCGGAAAACTCGCGTGCGATACTGCGGCGTCACCATTCCATGTCGCGAATGGATCGTTGGGATTGGTGGCGCCATAGACCACCTGAGTGCCATCGTCGAAAACAGCAGTTCCGCCAAAGGGCCCACCGCTAAAGCGCACGAAACTGCCATCAGTGGCCACGTAATTGTTGTTACCACCTGGATTGAACGGCGCCTGCCATTCCATATGGTGCCTGGTGCCGTCGGGGCTGATGAGAGTGAATTGACTGCGGTCGACGGAAGGGAAGCCAAATAAGTCGAATTGAGTGAAGAACAGGATCTTACCGAAACCAATGCGAAATCCCGGGGCCGGCCATCCGTTGTCGATGTTATATGTTAGTCGTCGATGACAGCCATCAGCCACTGTGGAATGCTTGCTCCAGACGCGGCTGTTGTAAATCAGGTTGAGGTTTAAATCCTGCCCTCTGCCTTTAAGAGTAACCACCGGCACGCTGAACATGAAATTGGAGCTGCCGGGCGTTTCAATACCCGCGCCGGCCGCCGGCGCGGTTCCGCTTCCGGGTTCAGTGCGACCCGGCGGCAAACCAACGTTGTTCGTGGGCATGTAAAAGGATTGGTAGTACCCATCACTAGCCTGCCCGTGAGCGGTAGCTGACATCATGAGCACGATCAACGTAAAGAGGATGCGAGAAACGAAATGCCTCCTCCCTAACAACGAAGAAAAAGAAGATGCTCGGCGGTTTGCTGTGTAGTTCATGGTCTGCTCCATGTTGGTGGCTCTCATACTTGGCCCACAGGGCGGTTCTCTCAGTTAGTTCGTTATTGCATGCTCAACAGCACGAGGATCTCACCGGCGCCTTTGGCCAGTGGTTCCAGCGCTTTGCCGATGAGCGTGCCCGGGCGATGAATCCGAACGCCGCCGATCTCCACCGGGATTGATTTTGTCGCCATGCCTGTCGTGTCGCTGGTCACGAGTAAGTCGCCGATCTGAATTGGACCATTGCTGGCATCTACTTTCACTTTCACCCGGCCAGTGGTTGCCACTAGCACCCGTCCTTCGCCCGGCTCACCAAGCACCAGACCAGGTTGCAGTGAAATCACACCTGCTACTCGACTGTCGTAAGCCTGCGTGGAGGCAATTACCTGGTTTGTTTTGCTGGAATCGAGGACTACAACCGTACCGGCCGGCAACTCCTGAGAGGATTCAACCCACTCGGCCACATCTTGATACTTCGCGGCGATGTTTCCGTTAACTGTTACATGACCAGGAAACGTGTAGTTGCCGCCGCCAGTGTTTTGCCCGAACTGACCGGCAGAAATATTCGCGGCCGAGGGCGTTGAGGTTGAGCCGTCAATAATCACCTTCTTGAAGTTATTGTCGAAGGTAACGGTAGTGCCGCCATTTCCCTGAAAGCGAATGGTGTCGGTGTTGGATTGCGCATTGAACTGCACCGTGCCCGTTGCATTCGCTACGTTCTTGAAGATCGATTGGTCTGAGCCGCGATCGTTATTGTGGAGAGTTACCGAGCCACCGCTTCCCAGCGTTAAGGGGCCCCCGCCAGTCATCCCATTGCCCGCTGCCACCGTGATCGCTGTGTTGCCTTGAACGGCAGTGCCCGGAGTCGAACCGTAGTTCACCGAAATAGCATCAGCCGCCACGCTTACGCCGGTACCCGCGCCGACGTTCAGCGTTACCGCTCCGCCGTTGCCCAGCGTCAAGGCGCCACCGCCAGTAATCCCGTTGCCCGCTGTTACCGTGATCGCTGTGTTGCCTTGAACGGCAGTGCCCGGAGTCGAACCGTAGTTCACCGAGATAGCGTCAGCCGCCACGCTTACGCCGGTGCCTGCGCCGACGTTCAATGTCACCGAACCACTCGTGCCGCCACCAGTTAGACCAGCACCGGCAGTAACGCCCGTGATGCTGCCACCGCCACCGCCGGCCGCCGCCGTTGTCTGTATCGTGCCGTCGGGAAAAACAAAGCCCCCGCTGGAAGAGCGAATCTGGCCCGAGACATCAAGGCGAAAGCTGGGAAATGAATTGCCGATACCAACGTTGCCGGCGTTGTCGATCACCATCCGCGCGGAAGGCGTAAACAAGCTGTTTGGCGTCAGCCCGGTGTTGGTGGAAAAACTTATGGTGCCCGATTCCATTTTGATCGAGCTCGAGCTGATGCCCTTCGCGAACCAACCGCCATTCCAAGCGGCGCCCGCCGAGTAAACAGCGTGAGTCGGATTGTTACTAAACAGGAAGCCCCCGGAATCCAGCGCGCCGAGCCCAAAGCGAATCTGTGATTTGTCCTCCGAACCCGCGATGTTCAGCTTGTAAACCGGCGCCGTTCCCCCTGTTCCGACGCCCACGTTGCCAGTGTTGGTATTGCTGACGTCATTTCCGTTCGTGGTCCACTGCTGCGGGTAGGCGCTTGGGGGGCCAGCGAGTGTGAAGCCAATGATCACAAAGAATAGCGACCAGATGATTCTTCGTTTGCTTACGCTTCGGCGCTCGCCGATCGTTTTAGCTGCGGCATAGCGCAGGCACTCTGAGATATTGAACATCACACATTCATCCTTTCGGGAGTTATTTCAAAGTAAGCGCAGATCTCCATCCATCTGCGAGTGACTCGAAGACTTAATTAATTAGGCACACCTGTACTGTGTGACGCTCAGGACTTCGTGGGCAGACCACGAGCGAGCGATCGCTACAGCAAGTATGAATTTGGAAAATGCCTCGGGGAGGAGGACTGCGCGTTTAACGTTGGGGAGAAAACTGCGCTTGCCTAAAGAGTTGTAGTTTTGACTAGTGTTCGTTCTCGATGTGGACCAATTTAAAGAACGAAGAACTGGTCGGCGTTAAATGCGGCGGCATCATAGTGAGAAGTTGGACCACTGTCAATAAAAAATTCCGGCGCGCACACGAGTGCTTTTGTGATGCAAAAAACGCTGCATCGAATGTGTGAGTTATTCAGTTTGTGAGTTATTTAAAATGAGCCTGCTTTAGCTCGTGCCGCCCTCGAGATTTGGCACCGATGGTGTCACTGCTGTGTTCCTGGTTCGATCGAGCAGCCATGCACCAACCAACCACAAGGCGCAGATGCCGACCATGATCGGCGAGAACCACTTGCCGTAAAGACCATCAGGTGAATACTTCTCGGTAGCAATGTGCAGCGCTTCGCTGTTTGGAAGTAAGCCTGCTTCGGTGAACTCGTGGAATGAATAGATGGCGACCTGGATCATGAAGAGCAGCAGGAAGATGCTCGTAACCTGGAAGAAGCGTTTCAGGTTTATGAGGTGACCAAACTTGGCCCAACCGATCGCAAACGCTACGGCGGCGGCTAAGCCGAGCAACGCGCCCTGGATGAGATACGGATCCTTCACCTGCATCAGCAGCAGCGCGGTTTCCATTCCCTCGCGAGTGATCATCAGGAAAGTAAAAATGAAGACGCCGGCAACTGCCGCAACATTCGAACTTCGCGACGAGACTTCACCCAACCTCTCGCGCATGCGCTCCTGAATCTTCGGACCCGAGCGCCACATGTGAATCACCAGCGTGCCCACCATCACGACTGCGACCGCGCCGAGCACGGCTTCGCGCAGTGCTTCATTCGCAAAGAACGTGCTGACATAACCGCCAACGGTTTCGCCAAACATGCTTCGGACCGTCGTATCTTCCACGCCCACGTTGAGCAGGTAAGCGAGACCGCCGCTGGCCGCGAGTGCTACTCCAATAGCGATATAAACCGACGAGTTGAGCCACTGTTGACCTGACTTGCGGAGATAAGCAAGGATGACGGCAACAAGCAGAAACGACTCGAATCCTTCGCGCAGCACGATGATGAATGAGTTCAGCATGCGCGGCAGTATAATCTAGTTGAAAACAGTTTTCAATTTCATTCGAGTAGGGGTAGTGTCTTAATTTCAACTCGGCGTTCTCTGCGTAGCTCTGAGATCTCTGCGTAAATGCTGACTTCCAAATATTTAACGCAGAGTTCACCGAGGATCGCAGAGAACGCAGAGCCAATAAGACACTACTCGAGTAGGATTTCACACTAAAGCTAAAAGCACGAAGATCCTATTGAGAAGCGGTGGGAAGGATGGCGAGATCCGCACGCACCGGACCGGCTTGCGTAGCCGCCGTGATCCGCAATGGCAAACGACGGCGATCGTCGCTGACCCAAACACGCAACTGATATTTATCAGGCTCGGGATCGTCCGTCGTGATCGTTAAAGCGATCGCGGGAACCACTCGCGTGCCTATTCCGATCTGTTCACGCTTCGTCGCCGTCACGTAAACAGTTTTTGGTTTGTTCTCGACCAGCACCGGTATTGCGTTGCGCTTCGCGATAACGAGAGGGAACGTGCGCAACGCGTAAAAGAACGAGAGATAGTCGTGCGTTCCGACCGGGATTTCGATCTTCGTGCCATTCTGCAACGTGACTGTGCCGGTGTCCTGGTTCACATTCAACGTTTGATTCAAACGGCGACTGCCTTCGACGAGATTCAAAACAGTGCGAAACGGCAACAACCCTTGCGGGTCAACGTACGAATCGATCTGATCTTTGGCGACAAAAATCCGCGCCGCCGCGTTGGTCGTTTGCGCGGTGACTGTCAGAAATATTCCATCGCGTTCGAAGTAACGCGAACGCCCGCGCACTTGAAATGTTGCGCTCCCCATCGGCGTTGTTACTGTGCCAACGAACACCTGGTAGTTGAGTTGTTCGTTGAGCGGGAACGGCCAGTCGCCTCGATTATCGACCGGCGGCGTGGTAGCCGCTGGCGGGAGTGTTGGCGCGGGCGCGATTGGCACAGGCGCTGGCGTCGTTGCGCTGGGCGGCGGTGCGATCATCTCAGAACCCGCAAGTTCAACTGTTAGATCCCCGGAGTTAATGCGTCCGGTAAGCAACACCGGAACGTGCCGCTCGTCGTCGCTGAAATAGATCTTCCCGTTTCGCAGGCGGCCATTGGGCGCTTTGACTTCCACGACGATGGTATTGAATGAACCGACGTTCGTTTTTACTGTTTGCCGGCCGACGACTTTCAACTCGACTTGGTAAGTCACGCCGTCGCCGCGAACCGCCAGATCATACTGGGCGCCATCTGTCAGCGGCAGTGCGCGAGCGCGATAGAAGGCGGAGAGAAAATCGAACGTGCCACCCAATGCTCGCAGCTTCGGCGGTATCGCTTCGTTGCCGCCCGGTTGGCTGAAATCCTGCTGGGCCTCGGTCGACTTGATCGCGTCGCGGGCGATCTCCTGCGAGCGAAAGGGAAGTCCGGTGGCGGGATCGATATAGGTCGTGTAGTCGTTATTAATCGAAAAGAGCGCGACGTTTACGACGCCCGTTGTTTCCAGGTGCGCGCGCAGTTGAATCGCGTCGCGGCCGTAAAAGTTTCCCCGCGCGACGACTTCAAATTCAGCGTGGGCAGCGCTGGGAAAGCTCGAATAAGCGATGTTGTACGTCAGGCGTTCGCCGACGCGATATGGCGCTTGCGACAACGCGTGTGCGCCGTTTTGGGCGACCACAGGTGACAGAAGCGCGAGAAAGAGGATTAGAGATATAGAGATAAGCGGGGGTTTCAAGCTCAGGCTCACCGTCGCAATAATAGTTTCAAATCCCAAGTTGGGCAATGGCGTACACGCTTGATGATATTGAATAGTTCCCGCTTAAGTGGATTCCATGTCTTTTAAAATTTGCCTCGCGGCGGCGAGTGGATCGGGCGCGCCGGTGATTGGCCGTCCGACTACGAGGTAATCAGCGCTGGCTGAGAGCGCGGCCGCGGGGGTCGCGACGCGACGCTGATCGTCGGCTGTTTGTGCGGACCGGATGCCGGGTGTGACGACGAGAAAGTCAGGATTCGTTACGTTTGCGCGGATATTTGCCACTTCCTGTGGAGACGCGACCACGCCGTCCACGCCCGAGGCTTCAGCGAGCTTCACGAGGCGTATCACCGAGTCGGCGGGCGATCCTGAGACGCCGATTTCGGAGAGAATTGCGGCATCGACACTCGTAAGTACGCTGATTGCCAGGACTGCTGCCTTCGGTGTTCCATTTCGTTCAGCAACTTCGGCGACTGCGTCAGACGCTCGTTTCATCATCTCCGACCCACCGCTTGCGTGAACAGTAAACAGCGAAACTCCGAGTTCCGCGGCTGAACGTGCGGCGCCGGCGACCTGGTGCGGTATGTCGTGGAACTTCAGATCCAGAAACACACGCGACCCCGATCCGACGATGTCTTTCACGATCGATGGTCCAACGGCGGTGAACAACGTCGATCCGATCTTGAACATGCCTGCAACTTCACGCAGTTCGTTTACGAGCGCCAGCGCCCGATCTACAGTCTCAACATCCAGCGCTATTATCAATTTGTCTTTGTTTTGCATCCGATTGCCTCTTCGATAGTTGCGAATCCCTCGCGCTCGAGTATCCGCACTAATCCTTCATTGATCTGCCGCACGATACGCGGCCCCTGGTAAATAAAACCCGTGTACAACTGCACGAGACTCGCACCCGCGCAGATCTTTTCCCACGCGTCTTCGGCCGTGAAGATCCCGCCGACGCCGATCAGCGGAATTCGTCCGTGTGTCAGTTGATAGAGATCCGCGATCATGTGGGTGGCGCGCTCGGTTAACGGTTTGCCGCTGAGCCCGCCTGCGCCACAAGCGTCGACTCGCTTTCGATCCGTGCGCAAGTTGTCGCGGCTGATCGTCGTATTCGTCGCGATGATGCCGTCGATCTTCAGTCGCAGGATAACGTCGACAATCATTTCGAGGTCGCGGCGTTCGAGATCGGGCGAGATTTTTACGAGTAACGGCATTGGCGACGCTCGACGATGAATCTCCTGAAGTTCGCGATTCCTCGTTTGCAGCGCCGTCAACAGCGAACTCAATTGCTCCGATTGCTGCAACTCGCGCAGTTGCGGCGTATTCGGTGAACTGACGTTGATCGCGATGTAGCCGGCGAACTTGTAAACCAGATCAAAACTCGCGAGATAATCCTCGGTCGCTTCTTCCAACGGCGTGATCTTGCTCTTACCGATGCTGATCCCGAGGACACAATCGGGCCGATGCTGTTCGACGCGGCGAGCGAATGCCGCAGCGCCGGCATTGTTGAACCCGGCGCGATTTATCAAAGCCTGGTCTTCGGATAAGCGAAACATGCGCGGCTTTGGATTGCCGGGTTGCGCTTGATACGTGACTGTTCCCGCTTCGATGAAACCAAAACCCAAGGCTGCGAGTGATTGAAGCGCGACCCCGTCTTTATCGAAACCGGCCGCGAGGCCGACGGGGTTTTTGAAACACAGATCAAACCTATCAATTTTTAAAGCGGGAGATTCGAATGGAGGCGCGATGAAAATTTTAAGAAAAGGGAGCGTGTGGAGTCCCAACTCGTGAGCGGTCTCGGGCGGAAGTTTGAATAGTATGGGACGCACCAGAGCGCGATAGACCATTTTATGTGCTTTGTGCTTTGAACTTAGTACTTTGTTGAGAATACAAAGTACCAAGTACAAAACACAAAGCTCTAAGGTTAACTTGTCACCTCAAACGCTTCTTGTTAGTATCCGCCAAATGGATTTCATCGAGAAGGCTCGTATCATGGATGGCCCGCGCATCAATCGCGCGTTGGCGCGTCTGTCGTCCGAAATTGTCGAAGAAAATCATGGCGCAGGCGATCTTTTTCTCGTCGGCATTCGTCGACGCGGAGTGCCGCTTGCCGAACGCATCGCGGCGAAGATTGCCGATCTCGAAGGAACACCGCCGCCGGTTGGCGTGCTCGACATCACACTCTATCGCGACGATCTATCCACGGTCGGCGCCAAGCCTGTTGTAAATCGCACCGATCTTCCCGGCGACATCGAAGGCCAGAACATCGTTTTGATTGACGATGTACTTTATACCGGCCGCACCATCCGCGCCGCGCTCGACCAGTTGATCGACTTCGGCCGTCCGCGTCGCGTCCAACTGGCCGTGTTGGTCGATCGTGGCAAGGAGCATCGCGAGTTACCGATTCAGGCCGACTACATCGGCAAACTGGTGCCGACGAAGAAGAGCGAGATCATCAAAGTGATGTTAAATGAGTTCGACGAGGAAGAAGGCGTGGTAATCGTCGAGCGACCGTCCGAGACGGCGTGACGAAGCGGCCAACTGGCCGCTTTTTTTGTGCCTCTTGTGCATTTTGCGTCTCTTTGGGTTAAACATGCAGTCAACGTTCAATCGCAAACATCTGCTGGGCATTCGCGAGCTGGACGCGCCGGAAATCACGTACCTGCTCGACACTGCCGAGACGTTTCGCGACGTCTCCAAACGCGAGATCAAAAAAGTCCCGGCCCTGCGTGGCCGCACCATCATCAATCTCTTCTTCGAACCTTCTACACGCACGCGCACGTCGTTCGAAATCGCCGCCAAACGCCTGTCCGCCGACGCGGTCAACGTCAGCGTCTCGACCTCGAGCGTCTCAAAAGGCGAGACCCTGCTCGACACCGCTCGCAATCTCGAAGCGATGGCGCCCGATTGCATCGTCATTCGTCACTCGATGTCCGGCGCGCCACAACACCTCGCGCGCATGTGCTCCGCTCCGATCGTCAACGCCGGCGACGGGGCGCACGAACATCCAACACAGGCCTTGCTCGACGCTCTCACGATTCGCGAATACAAGGGGCGAATCAAAGGTCTGAAAGTCGCGATCGTCGGCGACATCCTGCACTCGCGCGTCGCGCGTTCAAACATCTACCTGCTGACAAAGCTCGGCGCTGAAGTGAGCGTCGGTGGTCCAGGCACGCTCGTGCCGGAGGAGTTTGGCGATCTGGTGGAAAGCGGCGTCAAGGTCGAGAAACACTTTGAAGACGCCGTCGACGGCGCGGACGTCGTGATGATCCTGCGCATTCAACGTGAACGACAGGACGCGGCGTTCTTCCCGTCGATGCGCGAGTACGCAGTTCATTACGGTTTGCATCCGAAACATCTCAAACGCGCTGCGCGGGACGTTATCGTCATGCATCCCGGCCCGATGAACCGCGGCGTGGAGATCTCGTCGGAGATTGCGGACGGCAGCCAGTCGCTGATCCTCGATCAGGTGACAAACGGTGTCGCCGTGCGCATGGCGGTGTTGTACCTGCTCGCCGGCAGCAAGACAGAGCGAGAAGAAGAAGTTCCTCCCGTGAAGAAACAGAAGCGAGAACGCAAGGCGGCCCAGGAATGAAACTGCTGATTGCGAATGGCTACGTGATCGATCCGGCGCAACAAATGAACGCCGGGCGAAACGTGTTGATCGACGAAGATCGGATCGTCGGTTTGCTCGACCGTTCCGAACCAGCGCCGGAAGACGCGCACGTGATCGACGCCACCGGACTGATCGTCGCGCCCGGATTTATCGATCTGCACACGCACCTGCGCGAGCCGGGACAGGAATACAAAGAGACGATCGCGACGGGCGCAGCCGCGGCTGTGGCCGGCGGTTGGGCCAGCATCTGCGCGATGCCCAACACCGATCCCATCAACGACAATCCCGCCGTCACGCGTTTCATCATCGATCAAGGCCAGGCAGCAAATCTCGCCAACGTCTTTCCGATCGGCGCAGTCACAAAGGGCAGCGGCGGAAAAGAACTCGCCGAAATGGGTGAGATGAAAAACGCGGGTATCGTGGCAGTCTCGGACGACGGGCGGCCGGTGCCGAATTCGGGAATGATGCGGCGCGCGCTGGAATATGCGCGCGGGTTCGATCTGACGATTGTCGATCATTGTCAGGATCACTCGTTGAGCGCCGGCGGCGTGATGCACGAAGGACGCTGGTCGCTGATTCTTGGTTTGCGAGGCATGCCGGCGGCGGCGGAAGACGTCGACGTCGTGCGCGATTGCGTCCTTGCGAAACTAACGGGGGCAAAAGTTCATATCGCGCACGTTTCGACGCGCGGCGCGATCGAAGCAGTCCGGCGCGCGAAAGACGACGGCCTTCAAGTTACCTGCGAAGTGACCCCGCATCACTGGACGCTCACCGATGAAGCCGTCGCAGAGTACGACACGAACACGAAAATGAGTCCGCCGTTGCGAAGCCGCGAACACGTCGACGCTGTGCTTGCCGCGATGAAAGACGGCACGATCGACGCCATCGCCACCGATCACGCGCCGCACCACGCGGACGAGAAGGCGCTGGAGTTTGACCAGTCGCCATTTGGCATCACGGGTTTGGAAACGGCAGTCGGTATGGCGTTTGACCTCGTACACAACGGTTCAATCGACCTGGAGCGCGTGGTGCAGATGTGCGCGACCAATCCGGCCCGCATTTTCGGACTGACGGATCGCGGATCGCTCAAGGCCAACGCCTACGCAGACGTGACGATTCTCGATCCGCAACTCGAATGGGTCTTCGACGTGAAGCGTTCGAAGTCGAAGAGCCGAAACACGCCTTTTCACGGACGCCAGATGCATGGCGCTGCCGTTGCGACCATCGTCGGCGGCCGCCTGGTCTATCTCCATCCCGACTACACGCGCATCAACGAACTGAAGCACCGGCGCGCCTCCGTGTAGAAACAAAACAATTCCGAGATAGCCATTCCACATCTAACCCGGATCATCGCGTGCCCCCGAGGTCCAGGTTGATACTTTGCAGTAAAAATATTGCTTATCGTCGAACCTCGCCCTAGAATGCTTCGGACTAGTTCCCGGAAGCATTTCTCAGACAGCAAAAGTTCAGGTGGTTTTGTCTTTGTTAACGCCCCACACGTAGCAGAGTCGTTTTGGGTTTTTTTACAGCCAATAGTTTAAGAGCCACGGATCTATAAGAACCAAACGGAGGTCACGATGAAGAGTAAGCTTTGCAGTCTTACCTGTATAGCCGCCCTCGTCACTCTGGTGTTCCCACCTGTGTGTCTGGCTGACAAGAAGGCCAACTCCAAGATGCTAAAGCAGCAGGAGCGCTACACCTTGTCTTTGGAATTGGAGTTTACGAAGAAGGAACAGAACCCGCTGGAACATGCCATTTCGGTTCTGTTTGACGTCGGCCCCAACGGGTACGCGACCGGCTTCCTCGTAGGCAATGGACTGGTGATGACGGCTTATCACGTGATCTCCGGCAACCTGAGCAATACTAAAAAGGTCATGCTCGGTTTCAAGACGAGCGACGAGCTTGCCGTGAAGGTTTATGTCGACGGGTGCCGGGCGAAAGTGATCAAGGTCGACAAGGAAGCGGATCTCGCGCTGCTCGAGATGTGCCGCAGTTCGAAGACTGCGAAGGCGCCGAAGTTTCAGACTGCGCCGAATAAAGACGACAAGTTGTTTCTGATTGCGCGTCCGCATGGCGACAAGGTCGTCAGTCACGGCAGTTTTTACGGCAACTACATGCTCGGAAATCAGGAGTACTGGTCAGTCAAGATCGACAGCCGTGACGGATTTTCGGGAAGTCCGGTTTACAACTCGCAGGCCGAGGTCGTGGGTGTGTTCAGCGGCTACGACTGGTCACAGAAGCTCGCGTTGATCAGTCCGAGCACCCGCGCGCAAAAACTGCTCGAGGAGTACAACGCGGGCAACCCGTAACTTAAGCTGGTTTGAGTGTTTAGTTTTTTAGCGAGCGTTTTAGGTGCTCGCGGTGGATGTCTCTGACCAGGTAGAGTTCCGGCATGCGGATGCCGAGTAATGTGCGTCCGGCGATCTGGGCGGAAACGACGACGTAGTTAGTAAATTGGTTGGCCGCGACCCGCCAGCGTGGCAGGACGGTGTGCTCAAACTTGAAATTTGCCTCGAGCCTGACGCGCAGCCTTTCCTGCGAAGACCAGCGCTTCTTCGAACTCTCCGCGCCGTGATGCAACAGCACGGCTTCGGGAATCAACATCAGCTTCCAATTCGCCTTCGTGATGCGCCAGCACCACTCCGTGTCTTCGGAGTACATGTGAAATCGTTCGTTGAAACCGCCGACCTCGTCGATCATCCTGCGTCTGGCCAGCATCGCCGCGCCGCTCAACATCGGCACGGAGCGCCGGCGATTGTGATCCCAGTGCCGTCCCAGCAATAACTCGCCGCGAATTCCGGGCGGCAGCAGCAGGTACAGTTTCAACTGCGAAAGTATCGTGTGCCACACACGCGGTGGATTGAAGAAGGCGCTGATCTGCAACGATCCATCGGAGTTCAGAATCTTTGGCCCGCAAATGCCGATTGTTTCATCTGCGGCAATCGCCTGCATCAACGTGTCGATCGTTCCGGGACGCACCTCGGTGTCGAGGTTCAGCAGGAAAACAAACGGCGACTCTGTCGCGGCGAAGCCCTGGTTGTTAGCAGCGCCGAAACCGCGGTTTTCGGAGTTTTGAATAAAGCGCAGTTGTTGCTTTGCGATTCTCGGCGCGAGCAGTTCGCTGGCGCGTAGTTGGTCCAGGCTGTCGTCCGTAGAAGCATTGTCGACGATCAGGATTTCGTAACTGACTGCGGGTGGGGAGGTGACGACTGTTTCGACGCACCGCCGAAGGAGACTTCCGCCGTTCCAGTTGACGATGATTATCGACAGTTCATAGGGCATCCAACAGTTTCGCCTTCAACAGTCGTTTTAAGAAACGAGATCTTTAGCAGCGCTCTTAAAGCCGTTTGCATAGTCGTGATAACGCCAGGTCAGCAACTCGCGCAAAATCGTCGGGACGCGGTTCAAGCGCCGGGTGGGCAGGTTGGCGCGTGCGTCGAGATGGCGCGAATAATTGTTTACGAAGGCGAGCGCGTTGCGACAGTCAAATTCTTTTGCATGAGCTGATAAACGCTCGCGTAGCATGTCGAGTGTGTGATGCAGATCCGTGCTGGAACTGCGCCGTTTAAGCGCGTCGAGCGTGCTCGCAGGTTGCGCGTTTGCCTTGCGTTTAGGAGCGCCGACCTGTTGCCCCTCGTGCTGCCGATACTTGATCAGTGGCTCGTCAAGCGTGACGACATCCGATACGGCAGCGACACTCAGCGCGATCCAACCGTCGTGGATCATCGGAATGTTGGTCGGGATTGGCAGCGCCAGTTTCTTGTATTCGGAACGAAAGGCCATCGCAGCGCCCGTCACGGTCCAACCGGTGACGAGCACGTCGAGCGCGCGTCCCTGGGCCACCAGCTTTCTCTTGTGCGCGTTAAAATCGACTTCGTTCCACATGCGGCGGTTCAACGGAGTCAGCACTTCGTCGACGATCTCGGCGTCGGAAAAGACGAGGCCCGCGGTTGGCGTCTTCCGAAACGCGTCTTCGATCAATTGCAGTTTATCTTCACGCCAAACATCATCCTGATCGCTGAGCGCGATCACGTTTCCGTTACAAAGGCCAATGGCCCGTTCGAAGTTTTTCACTGCGCCGAGGTTTTTCTCATTTGTATGCAGCGATATTGGTCCTGCAAAACTTCTTATCACGGATTCAGTTTCATCCGTGGAGCCATCGTCACAAATAACAATCTCATCCGGGCGTCGCGATTGCCCAACAATGCTCTCCAACTGCGCCCGCAGAAATTCAGCGCCGTTGTACGTGCACATTGCGACGGAGATTTTCACGCCCGGTATTCTACCTAATAGACCTGCCGGCTTTGAACTCGCTGCTTTGTCGCGAGACTGAAGCGCGGCTCCGGTGTTCCTGTGCCTGCCATCATCGCCGCGACGTACTCGCCGACCGCTGGACCATGTTTGAATCCATGCCCCGATCCGCCGCCCACGAGCCAAACATTCTCAAACTCCGGATGACGATCGATCAGAAAATCGCCATTGGAAGTGTTTTCATACTGGCACACGCGTGTCTCCATCACCGGCGCATCGGCCAGCCCTGGCATTCGCTGCGCGAGATACGAGCGCGCCGCCTGCAACCCAGCCTCGGTAACAACGCGCTCGCCAGTGTCCGGATCAAACTCCGGCCCATGCGCGTCGATAGCCATCTTGAACCCGCGTCCCTCGAGATTGGGAATGCCGTAAACGAGCTCGGTGAAATCGACCCACGCCGGCAGCGAGCCTGGTCCAAATCGATTATCACCAGGCGGAACGCCGAAGAAAACAATCTCCTGCTTCGTGACATAAATCAATTCATTCAATAAATCCGGAAATATCTTCTTCAGCCACGGACCACACGCATAAACAAATCGATCCGCGTTGATCTGTGTTTCAGGTGGCGGCAAAACTGTTTCCTGGCGATACTCGACGCCGATCGCAACCGCCTGCTCCACCACCGTCTGCACAGCGCGCCTCGCCAGCATCACACCGGCGCCAGTTTCCAGAATTCCCCACCCAGCCTTTTCGACATTAATCTGTGGAAATCTGTGGCCTAACTCTTCGCGATCTAATTTCTCATGCCTGACGCCGACCCGCTCAAAAACGTCCAGCATCGCTTCACAATAAGCATCTCGCTCGTGTGCTACCCAGAGCACGCCGGTTTGGTGAAACAACGATCCGCAAAGTTCCCGCCAAAGCGCCATCGATCGTTGCGCCGAACGCGTGTAGATCTCGTCTGGTCCATAACCCAGGCGAATGATGCGCGACTCGCCACCAGAACTAGCCCGGCTGTTTCCCGGTCCATACGCATCCAGCAGCAGCACTTTCGCGCCTTCACGCCGTAATACGTAAGCCGTCCACGCGCCAAACACCCCCGCGCCTACGACTGCCACATCGTAATTGTTAACCATGCGTGTGATTGTACACACAGATTGGTGTTAATCTCCGGCTATTGGAACATGTTTCGGAGGTGGAGAAGTGCGAATCGCAACGCTTTTGTGTCTTTTATGCCTGAGTGCTTTGGTGGTCCAAGTCAGAGCCCAGCCCGGGCGGCAGATGTCGACCGACAGCCGCGCGCTCGCCGGCACTAATTGGCGACTCGTTTCGTTTGGCGCTGCCGGCACAGAGGAAAACATCGTTCCCGGAACTAAGCCGACGCTGAACTTCGGCGAGGATGGACGCGCCAGTGGTTCCACCGGCTGCAATTCGTTCAGCGGCACTTACACGGTGCGTGGCGATAACGTCTCGTTCGGTCGAATGATCAGCACCAAACGCGCCTGCCTGGACCAGAAAGCAAATCAACAGGAGCAGATGTACCTGAGTGCTCTCGAACAGGCGAGATCGTTTCGACTGACTTCCAATCGCCTCGCGATCTATTACGTCAACAGAAGAAACGTGCTCAACTTCGTGAGCGATTCACCTGAGACGCCCGATGGTCCACAACCGATTGAAAACGATCCGGTGGCCGCGCTCACTTCGTATTACGACGCCATCAACGATCGAAACTACGAACAAGCTTTTCGTTACTGGGAAACGCCAACGACGAATTTCGATCGCTTTGTTCGTGGCTTCGCCGACACCCGCAGCAGCCGGTTATTGATCGAGCCACCGGTGCGTATCGAAGGCGCGGCGGGCAGTTTGTACGCGCAGATTCCGGCAATCGTCGTCGCAGAAGCGCGTGGCGGCGAACGGTTTTTCGCCGGGTGTTATACGATGCGGCGGTTGAATCAGCCCGGCGGAGCGTGGCGCATTTATCGAGCTACGGTGGCGCAGGTTTCCGCGGCCAACGCGCTCAGACAACCAATTTCAGCGAATTGCGTCAGATAGACCATACGCACCAACACACATTGTCATTAAACACTGGAGGAAAACTGCAAGATGCGTTTAGAAGCAAAAGTGATGATTCTTTCGCTGCTGTTGTTAGTGACGGCGGCATGTAACGACCCGGCGTCCGACGCGCACAAAGCAAAGACCGGTGAGGCGGCCCAGGTTGCGTCGCCGCAGGGCGGAGCTGGAGCAAAGTACGCGATTACACCGCAGAATTCGAAGATCGAATTTATCGGCTCGAAAGTTACCGGCAGTCACAATGGATCGTTTGAGAAGTTTGATGGCGAGATAGGCTACGTGGGCAACGATCCGACTAAGAGCCACGTGAATATCACGATGGATGTGAATTCACTTAAGACGGACGATCCCGGTCTCACGAAACACCTGTTGACGCCTGACTTCTTCGACGTCGCGAAGTTTCCGGAAGCGAAGTTTGTTTCGACCGAGATCAAGGCCGGCGGTGAGAAGGGCGCGAGCCATACAGTGACCGGGAACTTGACGTTGCATGGCGTGACCAAAGCGGTAACGTTTCCGGCGACCATTTCAGTCACTCCTGACGCCGCCACGGTGGATGCCAATTTCGCCATCAATCGCAAAGACTTCGGCATCAACTACGCCGGCGCCGCTGACAACCTGATCCGCGACGACGTGGTATTGAAGTTGACGGTCCGAGGCAACAAAGGCTAACGGGAAGGTTGAGCGGTAAATAGCGGCAAGGAAGGTAAGCATTGAGCGCGTTGGCGCGTTGGCGCGTTGAGCGCATTGAGCGCATTGAGCGCGTTGGCGCGTTGAGCGCGTTGAGCGGATCGAGCGCATTGAGTGCGTTGAGCGCTAACAGCGCGACCAGAAGGTAGCCAGGGGCAAGTGCGAGCGAAGCGAGCACGCCGCCCCTGGATCACAGC
>DATELZ010000193.1:0-17163 GCA_035276045.1 Pyrinomonadaceae bacterium
TTATAATCCATTTGGCACTACATAATAATTAATGAGCGCGACAAACTAAAGTGACTGAAAACATTAAATTCTCAGGCCGCATTCTCTTTCTTACTGACGACACCGAACTGATCCGGCAACAGCTTGCCGCCACCGGCGCCGAAGCCGCGGCGCTCGAAGCCCAGTTGGCCGAGCGACTCAAGAACGACGACCTGCCACTCATGAGCAACATCTCGACTGACGAGATCACGCCGGGTTGGGTCTGCTTCTACTACGACGAAACGCTGGGTCACTACGTCTATGTCGGCATGCGCGAGGGCGCGGTGCAGAAAGACGAAGTGCGAAATGGCGGATTCGCTGTTGTCGTTTCGGGGTTGTCGAAAGGCTGCGGCTCGTCGCGTGAGACCGCGCCATACGCTGAAAAAGCCGCCGGTATTCAACTCGTCATCGCGAAGAGCATCGAGAAGATCTACGGGCAGAATTCACAGAACATCGGTCTGCTGACGTCGACCGACTTCGGCCTGATCGATCGCATTCGTGACGGCGAAGAGATCGCCTTAACAGAATTTACCAAAGGTCTCGATCCGATCTCGCAGGACATCGTCACTTACGGCGGTCTCTTTAACTACAACAAAGCGCGGCTCGCAGGAAAAGTGTCTCCGCCGGCGATCGAAACGAAGGCGCGTCCTATGACGATCGTTGAAAAGCTCGTCGCCCGCCACGCGTTTGTGACTGCCGGAAAGATCGGCGTCGAAGCCGTGAAACCGGGTGACGCGTTGTTCGCTGTTGCCGACGTGCGTTTCTCACATGAGTACGTCACGCCGATGGCTGAGTCGTTGTTCAAACAGGCGCTCGGCGCGGATGCGCGTGTGTCCGAACCGGAGTCGGTGTTTGCGTTTCGCGATCACCTGACGTTTCTCGGCCGCGTGATGTCGCCAAAACATCGCGAGATGGGGTTGTTGGAAAGAGCGGAAGGTTTGGCGACGACGCAGGAGAGTTTTACCAGTCAACAAAAGATCAGGCTTTACGGTGAGAGCCCGGAAGGTGGTTCGGAAGCGATCTGTCATAACGCCGTCGTCGAAGATCTCGCGCTGCCGGGACAGATCGTCATCGGCACTGACTCGCATACGTGCATGGCCGGCGTGCTTGGTTGTTTCGCTTTTGGTGTCGGTTCGACTGACATGGCGAACGCCTGGTACACGAAAGACATTCGCATTCGCGTTCCCGAAACTGTGCGGTACGTGCTGAAAGGCCGTAAACGCGCGGACGTGGCGGCGAAGGATGTGATGCTCGTGATTCTAGCCACCGAGTACATGAAGACGAGCAAGGGCATCGGCAAGGTGCTGGAGTTTGCCGGCGAGGATCTGCGGAACTGGTCGATGGACGAACGCGCGACGTTGACGAACATGGCGGTCGAAGCCGGTGGCACGACCGGCATCATCGAACCCGACGAGCATACGCTTGAATACATCGTCCGCACGCGCGATCTCGATGCCGAGGAAGTTCGTCGCGGATTCACCTATAGCGATCCTGATGCTTCGTACGCGGCTGTGTTTGAGATCGATCTGGACGAGATTCGTCCGATGGTCGCGACGCCGGGCGATCCGCGCAACGGTATTCCGATCGACTCGTTGACGGAAGACGTGCGTATTGACGCGGCTTATGGTGGTTCGTGCACCGGCGGGAAGATGGCCGATATGGACATGTACGCCGAAGTGCTCGAAAACGCGCTTGCTTCGGGTAAGCGAGTCGCTGAAGGCGTTCATCTCTACATTCAATTCGGCTCGCAAAAGATCAAACAATACGCGCGGAGCAAGGGTTACATCGAGATCTTTGAGCGCGCCGGGGCAGAACTGATCGATCCGTCATGTGGCGCGTGTATCAACGCCGGACCGGGCGCTTCGCCCTCGGCGGAGACCGTCACGGTCAGCGCCCAAAACCGAAACTTCCCCGGCCGCAGCGGCCCGGGCAAACTCTACCTCGCCTCACCGTATGTCGTCGCCGCGTCAGCAATTGCGGGCAAGATCGTGGAGCCCGCGGAGTTCCTGCCCGAGCGAGATGTCAGCATGAGCACCGAAGGTGCAAGATAGGTTGAGCACCGAAGGTGCAAGATAAGGTAGCCAGGGGCGAAAGCCCCTGGTTAATTGGGGCAAACGTGGGAGCTCTGAAAGAGCGACAGAAAAAACGCGGTTCTGTCGCACTTCCAGTGCTCATCGTTTATTTGCTGTGATCCAGGGGCGGCGTGCTCGCTCCGCTCGCACTTGCCCCTGGCTACCATCTGCCGCGCCGTTGGCGCTGCTGCATACGCTCCGCGTTGCGCTGCCGCATATGCTGCGCGCGGCGCTGCTTCGAATCAATCCTAAAAACCTGAAACCTTTCCGCGGCGCGGCTCACTAACCTAACGTGAAATGATGAAAAGGCTGACGGTCGACGAATTAAATCTTGAAGGTCAGCCTGGCGCGTTCGCGGGAACCCTGATGAATAGTTCAGCAGACCTGGTTACTCGCGTGTGCCAGGGCGACTCCGACGCCTTTCGTCTGATTTTTGAAAGGTATTCGCGACCCGTCATCAGTTTTATCTTCGACATGGTCAACGATCGCCCGCTCGCCGAAGAGTTGACCCAGGAGACTTTCGTGCGCGCCTATCGCGCCATGCGCACGATGCGCGCCGAGACGAAACTCTCGACCTGGCTGTTTGGTATCGCCAGAAACGTCGCGCGCGAATCACTCCGCGCCCGCGTCCGCGCGAACAATCATGTGGATCTCACCGACAAGTCAGTCATGGATTTAAGCGACGACAAACCGGTGCCAGTCGAAGGCTTGCTCAGCAAAGAACTGAACGAACTGATCCGGCGCTCGCTCGCCGCCCTCGACGAAGACAAGCGGCTGGTGTTCACGCTGAAAGTGTTGCACCAATGCAGCTACGAAGAGATCGCAGCGATCACGGGTTTTTCGATCGCGAAGTTGAAAACGGATTTGCATCGCGCGCGAGCGGAGATGCGAAAGCGGATCAGTCCGTATGCAGGAGTTGGTTATGAAGTGTGAAGAGAATTTAAACCTGCTCGAAGAATATCTCGACGGCGAACTCGGCGTTGAAGATCAGGAGCGCATTAGCGAGCACCTGGTTACGTGCGTGAGTTGCGCCGAAGCCTTCGCGGAGTTGACGGTGGAACAGGAAATGTTCGCGCGCTACGATCGCGAAATCGAAGTCTCGCCGGTGCTTTGGAGTGGAATTGAGGAAAGAATCGTTCCCGTCACTGAGAGTTCGTACGGTTGGTGGATGAAGATCGCCGCGGCTCTGATCCTGACAATCGGGCTTGGATCCGTGTACCTCCTCAGACAAGACAAAGAAACTCCCACGATGCCAAAGGCGCCCGAACAGGAGTTCGCGCGCTTCACTATTCCCAAAACAGAAAAGCCAACACGGATCAAACGGATAAGAAAACCGATTATTAAAGACAATCCTGACGTTCTTTCATCAGATCTCGCCAACCTCGACATCGACGATCAAGACACAGTCGATCACATCGAAAAAACCCAGAACCTGCTGCGCTCTATCCGAAACTTCCCTGTCTCCGAAGGCGACGAGGAAATCGACGTCACTTACGACAAGGCCCTCTCCCAGCGACTGCTAAACGAAAACGTCGTGCTGCGCCGGGAAGCCGAGATGAAGGCGAAATTTCCAACCAAAACGCTGCTCGCCGATCTCGAACCCTTGTTGATCGACATAGCAAATCTTCCGGATCACGCCCGGCCGGAAGAGGTGCGGGTGATCAAAGAGCGGGTGGAAAAAACCGAAATCGTCGCCGCGCTGACCGAATATCGCGACCGCGGCGCCAACAATCGTTAACGAAAACCGATCAGGGTCGTTAACAGAAACAGAGGCCGAAGAAATGTCGAATCAGCTTTCACGTAACACCCTCAGAGTCTCACTGGTGATCCTCCTCGCCCTCGCGGCCTGCCCGATCTTCGGGCAACAGCAGAGACGCAACGCTCTTACAGCACAGTCGTCGTCGACCGACTCGGCGACCGTCGTCTTTCGTGCCGCACGCGATCTCATCACCGACGGCGATTGGGCCAAAGCGCAGGACAAGTTCGGCGAATACGTCAGTTCCTATCCGAATGAAAAGAACCTGGACGCGGCGCTTTATTGGATGGCCTACGCGCAACACAAGCTAGCGAGATTCGACCAGTGCCGCGAAACGATCGGCCGGCTGCTCGAGAAGTATCCGAGTTCGGCGTGGCGAGACGATGCGCGAACCCTTCTGGCCCAGGCGCCCGGCGGAGTCATAGTGTCAACGCAGGTTGACGAAATGGTGGCCCGGGCAAGGGCGATAAGCCCGGTCGCCATCGCGCGTCCGGCTGACGGCAGCCTTGTTTACGCGCCGTCTGTTAATGGTATCGGCACTACGAACGTGACGCCGTTGCCTGCGCAGGCCATCGGCGGGAGGGCCGTTTACACACTTGACGAATTCGGTCACTCCGAAAACGACGACGATCCGTGCGAGTTCAAGATCGTCGTGCTTCAGGCTTTGTTTCAGACAGACTTGCAACGCGGAATCATGGCCGCCACAGATTGGCTGAAGCCCGGATCGAATCAAACGGTGCGTTGCAGGAGCGCGGCGTTGACGTTGTTGGGCCACCACGGCGGAAAAACAGTCACGCCGGTGATTCTTGGCGTGGCGCGAAGTGAACCGGATCTGAAACTGCGCGCCCGCGCGATCTCCTCGCTCGGCGCAACCAACGACGACAGCGTGATCGATCCGCTTCGCGACTTCGCCCTGAACTCCAGCGAAAACGAGATCGTCGAAGCTTCGTTGTACGCGTTGAGTAAACACACCAACGATCGCGTCATCACCGTGCTCAGCGACATCGCAATCAGCGGCAAAACGCCGTCACAACGCAAAGTCGCGATTGCGAGTATCGCCAGCCGCGCCGGCGACCCGGCAGTCGACGCGCTGCTGCGCATTTACGACGCGGATCAGACTGTCGAGATTCGCAAGTCGGTGATTGCCGGTTTCGCAAATCGCAAGAGCGAGCGCGCGGGCAACAAGCTGTTCGACATTGCGCGCAGTTCCGACAATGTCGACCTGCGCAAAGCCGCCATCAACGGTATTTCCCGGCGCGGCGGCGAAAAGGCGATCGAGTTTCTGCTCAATCTCTACGACACCGAAAAGAACGAACAGTTGAAAGATGGGATCCTCAACGCTCTCGGCGGATCGAGCTTCAACCTGTCCGAAGCTGTTTACGCCGCTGCCGGTCAGAACGTGCTTACCACGAGCGGCGCGAGCGGCAGCCGCATGAAGGATCAACGCGTGGTGCGAAAGTTCATCGAGATCGCAAAGAACCCGCAAGAGCCGATGGAACGCCGCAAACGAGCGATCGGCTGGCTGAGCCGGAGCAAAGATCCTGAAGTGTTGAAATTCCTCGAGGAGTTGTTGAAATAATGCGCATCCACAGATTCACAGCGATAGCCGTAGTGCTGCTTCTGTGTGGTGTTGCATTCGCACAGACGAAGAATTTCACGCCTGTCGAAGGCGCGAACCTGAAAGCCAAAATCGACGGCGCGATCGTTGCCGGTAAAGCGAGCGCGCAGCAGGGACGTTTCTGGGTTGGGTATCAATTCGAAGTGCGTCCCGGCGTGGCAATCGATTTCGAGATCGTCGACAGCGCGGGTGGTGTTTACCTCTCGATGGATAACACGTCGATGATGTTCGACGCGCGTCACGAGACCCGCGAACTCGGCCTCTTCCTCTTGTTTGACACCCAACGCGAGGCGTTCACGCGCGCGGAGGTTTACAACCTGCGGCGGCAGCACGAGTTCAGCGGTTACCCGGTTTACTGGGCCGGACGCGTCACAAACGAAGAGAGCCTGAACTATCTCAAGTCGATCGCCGACGCAGCCGATCCCGATACGAAGCGACTCGCCGAACGAGCGACTTTCGCCATCGCACTGCACGACGACGCTCGCGTCGACGCAATGCTGACCGACATGATTCGCCGTCCGCTTTCGGATTCAATGCGTGCCCGCGCCATCTACTGGCTCGGAAACACCGGCGAGACCGCCGCGAAAAACACGCTGTTTGCGGAAATTGTGCGGAACAACCAGGAAGCCACGGACGTGAGACATAACGCGATGTCGGCGTTGGGAATGAGCCGTTCGGCGGCGGCGTTGCCGTTGCTGCAGAACCTCTACGAAACGATGACGACGCGCGAACTGAAACGACGCGCGCTGACCGGCATCGCCCGCAACGACAGCAGCGATGCAGCCGCGACTTACTTGATCCGCGTCGCCGAGAATGAGAAGGACGTCGAGTTGCGCAAGAGCGCGATTGTCAGTCTCGGACGGGTAGCTGGTCAGAAGAGTTTGGGCGCGTTGACGGGCACGGTTGACGGCGACAGTGAGGTCGAATTCCAGAAGCAGGCCGTGGTCGCGATTGGACGACGGCCGAAAGACGAAGCGATCCCGATCCTGATTCGCACCGCGCGCAATCATCCGAAGATGCCGGTGCGCAAGACGGCGATCCGGATGCTCGGACAGACAGGAGATGAACGCGCGGTGGCGTTCTTTAGGGAACTTTTGAGCCAGGATTGAAGAATACTAGTGTGTTGAGGTTTGACTCTGTGTAACTCTGCGTTCCTCCGCGTTCTCTGTGGTTAATCATGTGTCTAAGACAGTTCAACGCGGAGGAACGCAGAGTTACGCAGAGAAGGCATGTACATTTGGGTAGATGGTTTGCGTTGCTCCCCGCATACCGAATAGATCAGGGAGGTTCAAGTTATGAGTAGTTCGTATAGTTGGGAGACTAAAGACGAATCGGTGTCGCACACGGCACTGCCCAACCTGAACAGTCTGCGAGAAGCCGCGTTGACAGTCCTGCGTGAAGTGGACTCGTTGACCCGGCGCCAGCCTAACGGCGACCAAAAGCTTGGTCTGCAAGAGGAAGTGCAACGTTACGAGATCGAGCTGATCAAGAGCGCGCTGCAACGGACACGTGGCAATCAACGCCGGGCCGCGCAGTTGCTGGGCGTGAAAGTCACCACGCTCAACTGCAAGATCAAACGCCTCGGTATTTCAATCGACGGCGACGATTCAGACTGGAGCGTCGTCGCCTAACAACCGGATCTTATTTCATTTGCACGCGTGCCTTGTTGCTCGTTTGTCCGCGCAGTGTCACGCTCACGAAGATCGGCTGGTTCGCCGGTATTCCCGGGTGTAGTCTGACGATAACTTGCGTGAACTGTTGGAGCCCCGGGACTTTGCCGGCAAACTCCACGTCCAGCGGGAAGACGTTCAAATTGCCGTCTTCGGCCCGCGCCGTGATGGCTGAACTATCTTCACCCGGCAACAGATCGAGGTTCTCGATAAACAGGCTCAACCGTGTTCGCTGATCGGCAGCGAAGTTGAACGGATTGACGATCGAAAACGGATCGCGTAACTCCGTCGGCGAATCGAGCGCGATCGCGATGTCCGTGTTCTGTTCGGTCGCGATTACCGGTGGCGTAACTTGCGGCGGGGTGAACCGGACCCTGAACACCGAACCCGCTCCAAACGACAAGTAGTAAAGACTGCCATCAGCGCCGACCTTCAGATCGACCGGCTGCGAGATGCCGGTCGCAAAACCTGACGCCGTCCCCGTTCCCGGATCGAACACTCGTATCCATCCGCTGCAAAGATCCGCGAAGAAATACTTCCCGACAAAACTCGCCGGAAACAACACCGCCGGCGGATTGTAGAAAGTGCCGCCCGTGATAGCGCAGCCCGTTGTTGGACTAATGCTGTGGTTGTAAGCAAACAACGGCGAACGGAAAGCCGGATTGCTGGTTGGTCCTTCCACTGTGGGCCAACCGTAATTGGAACCGGCGATGCCGTCGTTGATCTCTTCCCAGGCGCTCTGGCCCACGTCGTTGATGAACATGCGGCTGGTGCCGGGTTGAAATGCGAACGTAAAAGGATTGCGCAAGCCAAGCGCCCAGATGGATCGATTGGTCCCGGTCGCCTGATTGAAGAACGGATTGTCGGGAGGAATCGAGCCGTCGGAGTTGATGCGCAGGATCTTGCCGAGCTTGTTCGCGAGTGTTTGCGAGTTTGAGGTGGTGGCGTTCTCGCCGGTCGCGATGTAGAGCTTGCCGTCTGGTCCAAAATGAAGCGCGCCGCCGTTGTGGTTTGAAGCGAGCGTGAGGTTTTCGAGTTCGAGGATGATCGTTTCGCTTCCCGGCACGGCTACGTCTCCGTTGGCAGTAAAGCGGCTGACGCGATTGTGACGCGGCTCGAACGGAACGGTGTAATAGACGTAGAGAAAATTGTTGCTCGCGAAGTTCGGATCGAACGCGATGCCGAGCAGGCCGCGTTCGCCTGCCGGATCGACGACTAAAGTCATGAACGGCGTGGGGAGAAGTACGCCGTTCTTGATAACGCGCAGGGCGCCGCCTTGTTGGCAAACAAAGATGCGTCCGTCAGGCGCGATGGCCATTGCGGTTGGGGCGGACAGTCCGGAGATCTGTGTTTCGGTGAATCCTTCCGGCAGCGTCGCGGCCCAAACCGAAGTGGACCACAGAACGCAAGCAACGAGTGTAAGCAAGCGTTTCATATTGGTTAATTCATCCCCTGGTTCTTAACGAGTTATTGCGAGCATGGTCGGACTCCGACGGTTTCGCAGCAATTTCCTGGCGAGCAACAGGTTTCTTCCGGAACCGGTTGAACATTGCCATTTGGATCGGCAATGAAAAAAAAGTTCTTCACAAGCAGGTTGTCGCAGCAGGGTTCAAATTCGAAGCCACTGCGGCGGTAACAGGTTCCTTTGCTGGATTCCGCTTTGTAATTGGCTTTCGAAAACTTCACGCCCAGGATTTTCTCTGCCTGCGAATCGTTGGTCCGCGCCAATTCGGAGGCCGCGAGCCAGCGCCAACCACTATTTGGATCGGGATAGTGCATCTCCCCGTCGGCCCACGCACTGCGATCCGCATAAACCGCGACGTTGATCGTCGCCTGGATTTTGTCTGATGCTGGAATGCGTTCGAGTGACGCAAGGTCCTTCGTCAGGCGCTCGCAGAGGTTCTTCGAAGCGATCAGCGTGGTTTTAGCTCCGGGTTGAAGTAATTCGATTTTCGCATTTGATGTCGGCACGGGCGCGCTGCCAAACGCCACCGGCACGCGAATCGGAAACTTCCCGGGAATTTCCGCGTGAATTACGAGGTACTGGATTGATTGGGTCGAGGTGTTCTGGACCTCTACTTCCAGGCTGTCGATCGTTTTAGGTTTGGCTGTAGTGAGTTTAACTCCCAGCACTTTGATTGGTTCGTTTGCAGAGGTTGGGATCGCATTGGTTTCCGCAGTGAGTGAACGGTCTGGTGCAAGCACGAGCAATAGCACCACCGCCGCCACGAATGCACTGGTGGAGAGAAAACACTTCATGGTACGTCTCCTGATATGCGGGCTTTTAGGGTGTGCGATGCGAACGGGGGATTACTTTCGCAAGCGGGAGTGGTTTAAACTTTATTCGCCCGGTTACGTATCGTCAAGGTAGTTAAGATAAATAAACCATCGTTATGCCTTTTTTCGAAGCCCTCAAACTTGCGATCTCTGCGATATTGAGCCACAAATTGCGCTCGTTTCTGACGCTGCTCGGCGTGATTTTCGGTGTCGCGACGGTGATCGTGGTCGTGTCGCTGATCGAAGGTTTCAACGTCTATGTCGACGAAAAGATCGCCGATATCGGGACCAACGCCTTCGCCGTGCGCAAGTATTCACTCGACGATTTCGCCAGCATCGAAGCCCTCAACAACGCCAGACGCCGCAACAAAGACATCACGCTCGAAGACGCGGAAGCGTTGCGCGCGCGGGGTGGCGCGATCCAGGACGTCGGCGCGAAAGCTGATGCGTTGGGCGATTTGAAGTTTGGCTCGAAGACGTTGATGCGGGTGCACATCAGCGCCACGACGTCGAATATCGCCGACATCGAACGCATCGACGCGCAGGCGGGCCGGTATTTCAACAAGAGCGAAGACGATTCGCGCCGCGCCGTTTGTTTCATCGGCGCCGACGTGGCTGACAAGCTTTTTCCCACCTCCGATCCGATGGGCCAGACGATTCGCATCGACGGCCGGCCTTACGAAGTGATTGGCGTGGGTAAAGCGCTTGGTTCGGTGTTTGGTCAGCCGCGCGACATGTACGTCGCGGTGCCGTTGTCGACGTTTTTGGCGGCGTACGGTTCGCGAAGAAGTTTGAGCGTGAGTGTCACGTCGGCAGGTCCGGAGAGTTACCAGGACGCGATCGACGAAGCGGGCGTTGTGATGCGCACGCGACGCAAGCTTTCGCCAGCCGAGAAAGACAACTTCGGCGTGATCACGCCGAAGGCGATCAATGAATTGCGCGACAAGATCTTTGGCACGATCCAGATCGCCGCGGTTGGGGTGACGTCGATCTCGCTCGTGGTCGGCGGCATCGTGATCATGAACATCATGCTCGTGAGCGTGACGGAGCGGACGAAGGAGATCGGCATTCGCAAGAGCATCGGCGCGCGGCGCAGCGACATCGTGAAACAGTTTCTGGCGGAGTCGACGATGCTGTCGCTTTGCGGCGGCGCGATTGGGATCACGATCGCATTTCTACTGGCTAAGCTGGTGGCGGTGCTGACGCCTGTGCCGACGTCGTTGCCGTTGGTGGCGGTGACGTTTGCGCTTGGGGTGTCGGCGAGCGTCGGATTGGTTTCGGGAGTTTATCCGGCGTGGCGTGCCGCGCGGCTCGATCCTATCGAGGCACTAAGAGTGGAGTAAGAGCGATTTATCATTTTCCGTTTGTCGTTTCTCATTTGTCATTTGGGCGAATGACAAATGGAAAATGAAAAACGGAAAACGACAAATGAAACTCTTCGGCGGCAGCCTTTTCGAGAATGTGCGCATGGGGTTGGACACCCTGTGGCAGCACAAGCTGCGCTCGTTTCTCACTGTTCTTGGCGTGGTGATAGGGACGATGACGGTGATCGTGATCGCTGCGTTTGTTTCCGGTATCGACCAGCGCGTCGCGAAAGAGATCGAGTCGTTCGGCACTAACTCGATCTACGTCTATCGCTTCGATCCGGGGTTTAATTTCAATCCGTCCGCCGAGGAACGGATGCGCAAGCCGTTGAGTTACGAAGATATGCTGGCGATTGAGTCAGACTGTCCGTCAGTTGCTTATGCCACGGCATTCATGTCGCCGGTCGACTTCTTCGCGGGACCATTCACGGAACGCGTTTACGTGCGCCATCGCGACATCGAGATGAAGAACGCAGCGGTGCAGGGCACGTCGCCGTCGTACTTCAGGATGGGCGTCACCAACATCGCCGAGGGCCGTTATTTCACTGACGAAGAAAACGCGGTGCATGCGAACGTCGTGGTGATCGGCAACGACGTGGCGAACACGCTGTTTCCCTATTCGAATGCGGTCGATCAAAGCGTTTCGATCAACGGGCGGTTGTATCGCGTCATCGGCGTGCTCGCCGCGCGCGACATTTTTCTCGTCGGCGCGGAGGATCCAAACAACGAGAACAAAGCCGTCTACATGCCTTATCTCACGCTGCGCAAACTCTATCCCGACGTCGACGACAACTTCGTGATGGCCCAGGCGCACCCCGGCAAGATGGAGGCGGCAGTGGAAGAGATACGCGAACTGCTGCGCCGCCGGCGCAAGGTCGCGTATGAGGCGAAGGACAACTTCGGCATTTCAACTTCGGATCAGATACTGACGCAGTTTGGCGCGATCACCGGTGGGATCTTCGCGTTGATGGTGGCGATTTCGAGTGTCGGGTTGCTGATCGGCGGAATCGGCGTGATGAATATCATGCTGGTTTCGGTGACGGAACGAACGCGTGAGATCGGCGTGCGCAAAGCAATCGGCGCTCGGCGCCGCGACATCGTCGCGCAGTTTCTGATCGAAGCGGGAACGTTGACGGGACTTGGTGGATTGCTTGGAATCGCCGTCGGCAGCGGTTTGGCGTTGCTGATCAAGATGCTGATGCCGACTTATATTCCGCTTTGGGCGCCGATTGTCGGGTTTGTTGTCTCTGTTGGACTGGGTGTGGTGTTTGGATTGTGGCCCGCATGGAAGGCCGCGCGGCTGAATCCGATCGAAGCGCTGAGGTACGAATGAAGCTTAGGCGAGCATTTTCCATTTGTCGTTTTCCATTTTTCATTTTCTGTTTAATGAAAAATGGCAAATGGAAAATGACAAACGGAAAACGCACACGACAGTTACTGAGCACTGACTCCAGGCGCATAGTAGGAGCGGCGGCCGAGAATCGTGTACTCGGGATGGCCCTTCACTTCGAAGTTGATCCGGCGCCGCTTGCCGTCGCGGTCTTTGTTGGTTGGGTAGTAACCAACGATGTAACGCTGGCTGATGTCTGACAGGATGCGTGTGTAGATCCCGTGCGCCTGCTGCGGCCGCTCGAGGAATTCGGTCCAACCACCGCTCAGCGGCGCGACCGCCGCCAACGCCTCCTGCAATTTCGCATTCTCTTCCGCGCGCATCTGTAACACCTGCACCGGCACGACTTTCTTTCGCTCTTCCTGCCGCGCGATGAACGCCTCTCTCGCTTTCTTACTCAACGTCGGCAACATCTCGTTGACCGCCCGTTCGTCTTCAGCGATCAGCATTGCGAGCTGCTGTTCGGAAGTCAGTCCGATCAGTTTCGCGCCCGACACGACGGTGTAGATCGTCGCGCGTGATTTCTCGACGGTGCGGTAAACATCTTCGAGACTAAACTCGGTCATACTCTCGCGCTGTAGCTGCCGGCGTTGCTCGACCTCGTACTGAACTCGCGCCACGAGCTGCGGCGGCAAACCAGGCGGCACAGTAGGAACGACGATCGAGTTGCGCAGGTACGTCGCCTCGTCGCCATCGGTTTGGAAGATGACGATCGGGCGTTGATCTTCGTCGTCAAATGATTCTTTCAGCGTGGCCATGAGCGCGCTGTACTGAGCGCTCTTGCCGAATTGCCGTCGCACGCCACCAACGCCGAGAAACCCGTCGTTGCCTCTGCTCTTTTCGAGCAGCGTGTTCAGTTTCTTCCGCAGTTCGCGTTTGTCGTTTGTGAAGTCGGCAAGCAGTTCGACGTCGTCCGTGACGATCGCCATCCGGTCGAGTGGTCCAAGTTTGTCGACGAGGACATTCGCGGCGGCGACGCTGTTTTGGATGTAGGGAAACTGGCTGCCACTGTAATCGATGATCAGCACGATCGATCGCGGCAGGCTGCGATTGTCGCCGAGCAGAAAGTGACCCACCTGTTGCGGCGCGCCTTCTTCGGTGATGATGAAGTCAGACTGTTTCAGGCCCTCGACCGGCCGTCCCTGTTTGTCGAGCACCAAGAGTTCGGAGACGACAAGCGAGGTCTCGATCGTGATGACGTCTTCCTCGTCGGTGGGAGTAGCGGTGTCAATCGTCGCATTCTTTTGCGAATCCCACTTCAGTTTCTTGAGGCTGGAACCGAAGTCTTGAAGTTTGGGCTTCTCCCTGGTTTGCGCGAATGCCAAACCAGGGAGCAGCAACAGAAACAAAACGCTGTAGATAAAACCAGTCATTTTCCATTTATCATTTGACGTTTTTCATTTTCCATTGTGTCTCACGAGTGCAGTCGTCATCGTCGAATGACAAATGGAGAATGTCAAATGACAGATGATCAATGGCTCTTTCCTTACGGACGTTTGCCCCAGGTTGGCGATGGCGGCTCGGTCGCCGAGCGATTGACCGGCCGCTCTTTCAACATCCGCATCGCTTCCTGAACCGCGCGTTCGAGTTGCGGATCGCGTCCGGCAATGACTTCCTTCGGCCAATTCTCGACGTCGATGTCCGGCCCGACGCCTTCATTCTCGACCGCCCATTTTCCGTCGCGCGTGAAGAAGCCGCCGCGCGGCGCGATCATCGATCCACCGTCGACAAACGGCGGCGTGTCGGCGGTATGAACCAATCCGCCCCACGTCCGTTTGCCGATCAACGGCCCGATTTTGCGGCGCTTGAACATGTACGGCATCAAGTCGCCGCCGGAACCGGCCATTTCGTTGATGATCATCACCTTCGGTCCCCAAATGCCGGCCGAAGGACTGGTGAATGGATAACGATCGCCGGCGACGTTATTGAAGTAGCCGTCGAAATCGCGTTGCAGAACGTCGATGATGTAGTCAGCCGCCGAGCCGCCGCCGTTGAAGCGTTCGTCGACAATGGCGCCTTTCTTGTCCTGTTGCGAGAAGTAGTAACGATTGAAGCTGGTGTAGCCGGGCTGGCCGGTGTTTGGCACATAGACGTAAGCGAGTTGTCCGTCGGACATCTTCTCGACCAGTCGACGATTGGATTCGACCCACGCGCGCGTGCGCAAGGCTTGTTCGCTCGCGACCGGAATGACTGTCACCGTGCGAGCGCCTTCCATGACCGGTTGCGTGTTGACGGTGAGCGTCGTCTGCCGGTTCGCGGTGCCGTCCAACAGGCGATGAATGTTGTCGGGCGCGCGCAGTTCGATGCCGTTGATCGCGAGGATGTAATCGCCGACGTTTACGTTCGCGCCCGGCGTTGCTAGTGGCGAACGAAGCTCGGGATTCCAGCTCTCGTTGTCGAAAATGCGCGTCACTTTGTAGCGACTGTTGTCGATCGTGAAATCAGCGCCGAGCAAGCCCGCGACCTGCTGCGGCACGCTCGGCATGTCGCCGCCCCGAACGTACGAGTGACCGACCGCGATCTCAGCGCCCATCATGTCCATCAGGTAATTCAGATCGGCGCGATGCATCACGTACGGCAGCAACTGGCCGTACATCTGTTTCATCCTGGGCCAATCGGTTCCGTGCATGTTCGGCACGTAGAGATAGTCGCGTTGCAAACGCCAGCCTTCGTTGAAGATCTGTTTGAACTCTTCTTTCGGCTCGAGATACATGCGGAGCGCGATGTTCAAACGACCCGAACCGGCCTGCGGCGGATTGCGATCGGCATCGACGAGGAACACCTGCGGCGCTGGGGGAGGTCCATCACCGCCGCCTGGACCACCAAATTGGCCGCCACCGCCGGCTGTGCGATAGACGATCTTGCGGCGATCGGCGCTGATCTCGTAGGCCGCGATGTTATTGACGAACGTGGTTGCGCGTCGATCGCAAAGACGATAACGAAACAGTTCGTTGCCGGTGCTGCCTGGTCCTCGGCCACCTTCCATGTAAAACACGGAGCCTTCAATCCCGGTTTGTAAATCCGTGTATTGCCGATTCGGTACGCCGGGGATCGAAATGATCCTTTGTGATAGTCCATCAAAATCAATTTGGACACTTACCGGAGCACGTGGTCCACGTTGAGCACCTGCTTCAGGCGTGCTTTCTCCTGCTCCTGACGGCGGTTCGCACGTGCCTGGCGCAGGCCGCGCCCTTCCCGTGCCGACACCGCGATCTTCATCGCTCTCCGGCAGCAACGGGCTCGCATCAGTTTTCTTCAAGACGGCGAGATACAGACCAAACGTCGTCTCGCGATCGTACGAAGTCATGTCCAACCACTGCGAACGCAAACCGAAATCGGTCGACGCGAGAAACCACAGATACTTTCCACTCGCGTCCCACGTCGGCCAAACAGCATCGGCCAGACCATCCGTGACCTGCTTCGTCTCGCCTGTTTCGACGTTGCTGATAAAGATCGCGTGATAAAGCGAACGCAAACGGCTCGCATACGCGACCCACTTCGAATCGGGACTCCACGCCGGATTCAACGTGCGTTGCGGAACCATCCACGGATCGTTGCCGACGATCTTCGCTTGTTCAGTCGCGACGTCGAGCACCCAAACTTTCAAATTCGTGTCGGTGAAAAGAATCTTCTTCGAATCGGGCGACCACGACGGCGTGTAGTAGCGCGTCGGTTTCGCGAGCGCGATCTCGCGCGGCGGCGTCAATCCGTCCTGCGCTTCGATCACGAGCTTGTACTCGCCTGATTTATCGCTGAAGTAGGAAACAAACTTGCCGTCAGGCGACCACGCTGGATCGCGTTCTGCGGAAGCGCTCGAGTTCGTCAGGTTGCGCACGTCGCCTTTGTCGGCGGGGATCGTGAAGATCTCGCCACGCGCTTCGACGACGACGCGTTTGCCGGTCGGCGACAGCGCCATGTTTGAGACGCGTGCGCTGACGTCTTCCCAATTCGGCATCATCCACGGAAAGTCGCCGGCGGCAACGATATTAACGATCTTCGACTTGCCGCTCTTCGGATCGAGTTCGTGCACGTATCCGGCCTGCTCGAAGACGATCGTGCCTGCGCCCGAATCCATCGACTTCACGTCGAAATCGGTAAACTTCGTGACCTGCGTGAGCTGTTTGCTCTTCGTTTGATACTCCCAGACATTCTGCACGCCATCGCGATCCGAGATGAAGAAGACCGAGTCGCCGACCCAAACCGGTGACAGATCTTTCGAGTCGGTCCACGGTGGCGAAACGAGATCGTAAGTTTTCAGATCGACGATCCAAATCGGGCGATTCTGTCCGCCGCGATAATTGCGGCGCTCTTCGTCCCACGAGTTGTTCATGCGATATGCGATGCGAGTTCCGTCAGGCGAAATCTTGCCCTGGTAGGCGCGCGGGATGGCCATCGGCTCTTCGACGCCGCCCTCGACAGAGACGGTCCAAAAGCGCGGCGCGCCGCTCGGCGCCCAGGTCGCGCGCGTCGACGAAAAGAGAATCGAACGCCCGTCATGGGTCCAGCCTTCGACCATATCCGCGCCCGGATGCCAGGTCAGGCGCTTTGGCTCGCCGCCTTCGGATGGGACCAGGTAGACGTCGAAGTTGCCGGCATACTCGCCACTAAAAGCGATCCATCTGCCGTCAGGTGAAAAATGTGGATTGACGGTCTCTCCCTGAAAACTGGTGAGACGGCGGGCGCTGCCGCCACTGCGTGGGGCGACCCAGATGTTGTTCGCGTAAGCGAAACCGATTTGTGTTGAGCTGACGGTGGGAGTTCGCAGCAGTCGGGTTGAGCCACCGTGCCCGTTTTGCGCCTCGACAAAAGTCGTGGCGACAAACAACGAGACGGCAAGCAGAACTAAGAGCAGAGCAACGCGGCGATATACGACGACGGGAGAGATGGGCTTAGACATCTTTTGACGTTCCTCCAGGGGCGGATTTCGAAATGCGGAAAATGCGGAATGCGAAATTGTCAACTTAAGATTAGTGGCACTTTCAAAATTCCGCAATTTCG
>DATELZ010000194.1:0-60427 GCA_035276045.1 Pyrinomonadaceae bacterium
GCCTCGGCAAGTTCGACCGACGCCGGCTCACCAGCCCGCCCTCCTCGATATGTCCGTCGTCCCGTATGGATCAAGCCATTCAGGAACGTCCCCGTAGCAACAACCACCGCCTTTGTTCCGAAACAACGTCCGTCTTCCAAATTCACGCCAGCGAGCTGCCCCTGATGAATTACGAAATCGACGACTTTCCCTTGCCGCAGATGCAGATTTGAAGTGGCTTCGAGCGTTCGTCGCATCTCGGCGCGGTAGCGCAAACGATCAGCCTGCGCCCGCGGCGACTGAACCGCTGGCCCGCGCGAACGATTTAGCAATCGAAACTGAATTCCCGTTCGATCGATGACGCGACTCATGATGCCGCCAAGCGCGTCGATCTCCCGCACCAGGTGACCCTTAGCGATGCCACCAATCGCGGGATTGCACGACATCTGCCCAACGAGATCGAGATTCAGTGTAATCAGCCCGGTCTCCGCGCCGAGACGCGCCGAGGCAGACGCCGCCTCGCAACCTGCGTGGCCGGCGCCAATAACTATCACATCGAAACGCTCGTCAAACGACATCAAACGCCTCTATTACTATTTGCCAATACAAAACGTCGCGAATATTTCCGACAGAATATCTTCCGTCGTCGTCTCACCGGTAATCTGACCCAGATACTTCAACGCATTGTGCAAAGGCACGAGCACCAACTCTTCACTGTGTCGATCGCGAAATGCCGCCTGGGCCAACTCTACTTCCTGCTTCGCGCGACACAGCAGATCGTAATGCCGCGCGTTTGTGATCAGTAACCCCTGATCTTCGACACCCGCGCTATTCAAACTCTCGAGCATCGCCGCGCGAAGCTCGTCGAGACCTTCACCACTGCGAGCTGACACATTAATAGTATGCGGCCCCCCAAGACAACTGTCCGCAGCACGGAACGACGGCAGATCGCTTTTGTTCATCACAACGATTCGCCTGCTCTCCGCCGTCTGACTCAACAGATCTCGATCCGCTGGTCCAACTTCATCACTGCCATCGATCACGACGAGCACCAAATCAGCATCACTCAACGCGCGGTGCGTTCGTTCGATACCCAACGTCTCGATCCCATCAGTCGTCTGACGAACACCGGCAGTGTCAGTAAGAATGACGGGCACACCACCGAGGTCGATCGCCTCCGATAACGTATCTCTCGTCGTCCCTGGAATATCCGTCACGATAGCTCGTTCGTGAGCCACTAAAGCATTGAACAGACTAGACTTACCGACATTGGGCCGGCCCGCGACAGTCACTCGCACACCATCCTGCAGCAGCCGGCCGGCGCTATAACTCGCACTCAACTTTCCAACCCCGGCCGCCACAGTCCCGAGCATCTCTTCAATCTCACTCACACGCGGCGCCGGCAGATCGTCCTCGACAAACTCGAGCGCCGACTCCAACAAAACGATCACTTCCACGAGCTTCTCTTTAAACGGATCGAGTGTATTCGACAGCTCGCCATTCAACTGTCGCGCCGCTTGCTTCACGGCCGCATCCGTCTGCGCAGAGATCAGATCGCGAATCGCTTCCGCCTGCGCCAGGTTAATCTTCCCGTTCCCCAGCGCCCGCAACGTAAACTCACCTGGACCAGCCAACGCCGCCCCCAACTCCAACGTTCGATCGACAATCTGACGAACGACCGCCGGCGAACCATGACAACTGATCTCGACAACGTCTTCACCAGTGAGCGAGTTTGGCGCAAGAAAGCATATCAGGATCACCTCGTCGACGATCTGCTGCTCTCTCTTGAGCGTAGTGAGCTTTGCCTTACGAGGTTCGATGTCGACTACGCCGGTCATCTGCGTAGCGATATTGATCGCGAGTGGTCCACTGAGACGAATCACAGCGAGAGCGCCGCGGCCCCGCGGAGTCGATAGTGCGACGATCGTGCTCATCGTAGATTGTAAAAAGGAAAGACTGGCGGGTTACTTCTTCGGACTTATCTTCAACTTGCGATCCGATCCTTCGCCGATCGACTCCGTGAAAAGATCCGGATTGTCGGCGAGTGTCAGATGAATGATCCGTCGTTCGTTCGCGCTCATCGGCTCGAAGGTGAAAGCCATGCCTGTTTGCCGCACGCGATTCGCCGCGTGGTTCGCCATCGCTTGCAGTTCGGCTTCACGCGTCGCGCGAAACCCATGAACGTCACAAACGAGTCGCTCGCCTCCCGCTAGCTGGCGTCCAAACACCTGGTTGATCAGATGCTGAAGCGCTTCGAGCAACTCGCCGGTTTGGGCCTGCAACAGTTCGGCATCGTGGCCTTCGATATCCAACACTTCCCCACTGACGGCCTGCTTCACTTTCACTCTCAGTTGCAGACCCGTCATGTCGAAGACGTTCTCGAGAAACTCTGCTGCCTGTTGCGTAGCCTCACTCATTTGACTTGTCACCCTTACGATCGCGATGGGACTGGATCAGGTCTTTTTTTTCGCGCCGGTGGCCCTTTCGCCGGCGGCGCCGGGACCTCGTCGTCGTCCGACTTGGTAAAATGATTTATCAAAAACTGCTGACTGAAGCCGACAATATTACCAACCAACCAGTAAAGCACTAAGCCCGACGGCGCGCTCCACAAAATGTACAGCATAAAGATCGGCATACCGAACGCCATCATCTTGCGCTGCAACGGATCCGCCGACGGCGCCGGCGTCACAAGTTGCAGAATCACCATCGTGCCGGTCATCAAAATCGGCAGGATGTGAATCAGATAAGGTTCGGCGGCCGAAAGATCCGGTATCCAGAGAAAACTTGCCTGACGAAAATCGAGCGAGATCGTAATCGCGCGATACAGCGCAAACAGAAACGGCATCTGGATCAGCAGCGGCAAACACCCGCCCAACGGATTGCCTTCCTTCATCAACCGGAGCTGCTCCATTTGCAGCTCTTTCAGTTTCGGATCGTTCTGCTTGAGCCCTTTGATCTTCTCCTGCAACTCTTTCATCTTCGGCGCGAGCTTCTGCGCTTTCTTCATCGCCTTCGACGAGCGCCACTTCAGCGGAAAGAAAAGCGAGTAGATCACGATCGTGAAGAGAATGATCGCGACGCCATAACTGTTCGTCAGTTTGTAGAGATACGTGATCGCCTGGAGAATCGGCACTGCCAGCGGACGCGAAAGCCAACCGAGATAACCGTAATCGATCAACCCGTCGAGATCGATCGGCCGGTTCAGGGCCTTACTAATATCCTCACTGGAATCGGTGAGCAGGTAATGATCTTTTGGACCAGCGTAGATCAACGTGCGCGATCCATCAGACGGAACCGGCACGAAAGCAGTTATCAGAAATCGCTTTTCCGGAGCTGCGCCATTGTGTTTGTGCTCGTAAGCTGTCGTTCGATATTCGAGTCCATCAGTCTTCTGCGGTGGAATCGCGACCATCGCAAAGTAAGTGTCAGCCACGCCGGCCCAGTCGATTGGACCATTGAGCACGAGCTTATCCGGACTGCTGCTATTGCCGTTGATTGACGCGGCGAGATGTCGTTCGAGGTGCGTGCCGACAAAGGCAACGCCCTCGGGAGCGACTGAATAGAACGTGTGATAACCGACGCCCTGGTCGCCAATGCTTGGACCAATCGCAACCTTGATCTGCGGTACAGGTTGATCGCCTCGTTTTACCTGGACCGCCAGATCAGTTTCATAATGATCGGCGTTGAAGATAATACTTTTTCGGACCTGAACCTGGTTTGCATCTTCGAAGACAAACGTCAGTTCTTTCTTCTGTCCATACGAAAGATCTATTTCCGCATCGCCCTCAGTCTTATCGAGGCCTTCGACGCGATAGGTCGCAGTGCGCAACACTTCATCCAAACCAGCGTCGCCGGTGTGCAGTTGCAGCGGCACGAGACGCGGCTGCCGGTTCACGCCTTCAGGAGAGATCAGTTCGAGCGGCTTCTTGTCTGCTTTGTGTCCCGCAACGGAATAGATCGGAGTTTGCCCATTCTTGTTACTGGTTATGATCCAACTAACGGGCTCAGCTCCAAGTGTTTCAAACTTCGTGGTGTAAAGCGGAGTTTTGATCGTGATCGTTCGCTTCGGCGCAGCAGCAATATTTGCGACTTGAACCGGCGTCGACGGCGCTGGAGTTGAACTAGGTGTTTGAGACGATTGTCCTTCGGCAGTCGCTGTCGGACTCGGCGATGCGCCTGGCTGTGTATTGGGAGCAGGTTTCTGCGTGGGATAAAGAAAAGTCCACAGGAGCAGAACTGTCGAGGAGAGTAGTAAAGCTAATAGAAGTCTCTTTTGTTGCATCTGGTACTAATAATTAAGTCGCAACCGGCTTATTTAACCGGATCGTAGCCGCCCGGATTGAAAGGGTGACAACGGAGCAATCGACGTGCGGCCAATGCGGATCCGCGCAGTGCTCCATAACGGGAAATGGCGTCAACCGCATATTCCGAACAAGTGGGTGTGAATCTGCACGAAGGGGGTAAGAGTGGTGATATGACCAACTTATAAGTTTTAAGTAATGAGATCAGAACGCTCTTCACACCACTACCACTTACCTGCTAACGTCTCGCATTTCCGACCTTCCGACCTTTTCGATTATTCCGGCTAATTCCTGGCCAGGCGCGTGGACTTTCTCACTCAAAACTGCCTTCTTCGCATTCAAAACCCAATCGTAATTTCTCGAGAGGGAGCGTAAGGAGGATTCATTCGATCGAAACGTTTCTCGCAGCAGCCGCTTCGCGCGATTCCGCTGCACCGCTTTGCCTAAAACTTTCCTCGACGCCGTAACTCCGAGACGATGTTGCAATCCCTCATTCTCAATAACGAATACTGTGATGAATACGCCGTCGTAGCGTTTGCCGTTCCTGTAGACGTGTTGGAATTCTCGGCTGTCTCGCAAATTATTACGCATGCCGAAAAGCGCTGCTTAACCTTCAGTAATGTGAAGGAGTGAGTCGCTTTCTTCCTTTGGCGCGGCGTCGCTTGAGCACCAGGCGTCCGTTCTTGGTGGCCATGCGCGCGCGGAAGCCGTGCGTTTTGGCGCGGCGCCGGTTGTTTGGTTGAAAGGTGCGTTTCGACATAGTGATGAGTTCTCCTCTAAAACGAAAACGCTAAGACTAATCTCGGCCCCACTTTAATGTCAAGAAACGGGACGGTGAGACACTCTGCGTATCTCTGCTGTCTGCCTCTGCGTAGAAATTAACCGTATTCCAACTTAAAACGCAGAGGACGCAGAAGTATGCGGAGCAGGCTGAGACGGACTCGACGACTTGCACCATAACAGTACATGGAAAATGATCGTTCGCCTATCGGATTCCACTCCTTGTTTTATTACTCTGCGCGGCTTGATCGATCCGAAAGTTCTATGTTAGTCTCCGCTCGCTTTGAAATACGCCACCCCGTAAACAATTGAAAGCAAACGACTTTAAGGTAGTACTTTAACCGGATGAAGTTTTTCCACTTGCTGTGGAAAACGTTGTGGAAAACTCTCCGGCTTTGCCCATTGGGCTTGACAGGAAGGAATAGCGGGATAGGACAGGTTAGAGTTCGTCTAACAGAACCGATAACGAATCCGTACGGTTCTGTTACGTGGGCTTTATCAAATTGAAGCCTTCCCTCCACGGATTTCTAATGAATACTTCTGTAGAGACGAATGTTTGGGGCCGCATACTTCACTCACTCAAAGGACGGCTCAATCAACAAACTCTCGAGACCTGGTTTTCACCAATCCAGTTTGAAAGCCTCGACAACTCTCAGCACGTCATAAATCTGCGCGCGCCTAACCAGGTGGTCAAAGATTGGGTAGTCAATCACTACTCAAACCTCCTAACCGACTCGCTGAACGATCTGCACTTGAGCGAATACTCAGTCGATTGGGTGATCGGCAAAGGTTCCGACTGGGTTAGTGAATCGGCGTCTCCACAGGAAGACCGTGCAGTAATCGAGCAAACCGTTTCTGTGTCGAGCAACGGCGGAGCGGCGGCGGTGGCAGTCGCCACAGACGTCTCCCCACTTCAACATCCCGAACCAGCGCTGAGTGCGAAATACACGTACGACAGTTTCGTCGTCGGCTCGTGCAACCAGTTTGCGCATGCTGCTTCGCTCGCAGTTGCCGAAGCGCCCGGCCGAACTTACAACCCGCTTTACCTGTACGGCGGCGTGGGGCTCGGCAAGACGCACTTGATGCACGCGTGTGGTCACGCAATCAAATCGCGTAATCAACATCTCAAACTCTGCTACATCTCGTCAGAGCGATTCATGAACGATCTGATCAATGCGATTCGCTATGACAAGACGCAGAGCTTTCGTGAAAAATATCGATCGGTCGACGTGTTGCTAATCGACGACGTTCAGTTCATGGCCGGAAAAGAAAGAACTCAGGAAGAGTTTTTTCACACGTTCAATGCTCTTTACGATCAACAAAAACAGATCGTCATAAGTTCTGATTGTCCACCTCGCGAAATACCCACGCTCGAAGAACGTCTGCATTCGCGCTTCGAGTGGGGACTGATAGCCGACATCGAACCACCCGACCTCGAAACCAAGATCGCGATCCTGAAACGAAAGGGCGATCTGATCGGCGTGGCCATCCCTGACGACGTTGCGATGTTTATCGCCGGCAGGGTTAAGAGCAACGTTCGCGAACTTGAAGGTTCGTTGATACGGCTGATAGCAATTTCATCTCTGAGAGGGGAGCCGATTTCCAAAAGCCTGGCCCAGGATGCAATCCGCAACATCGCCAAGGAAGAGGAATCGACTGCGGTAACCATTCAACAGATCCAAAAGCTGGTCGCCTCGACTTACAAACTGACGCGCGAAGAACTGATCTCCAAAAACAACTCGCGGCACATCTCGCATCCGCGGCAGGTTGCGATGTACTTGTGCAAGCACCTAACGAAGCACAGTTATCCGGAGATCGGACGCGCGTTTGGCGGCAAGCATCACACGACAGTTATTCACTCTGTGGAAAAGATCGAGTCGCTGGTGGCAACCGATGAAACGTTGCAAAGACTCATCACGGAACTGTCGGAAACTCTTCAGCCCTAGCTTAGCGAAAAGATATTATTCACAATCCACAGAGGACGTTTTGTGGAAAATCTGTTAATGTTCACAACAACCGATTTTTCCGAAGATCGACCCAACTTACGCACCTGTTTTCACAGGGGCGTGTAGGAAAACAAGTAGTCTGAAATGTTCGACTTAAGGTGCTTTTCCACATATCCACAGGCGCCTACTGCTACTACTAGATCTTCTTATTATTTATTTAAGCGGTAGAAGAAGAATCGGAAACGAACGTTGTGGAAGTTTGAAGGAGTAGATGGCAATGCAATTTGTCGTTAGCAAACAGAACCTGCAAAAAGAGCTCGGCTTCGTCCAGGGAGTCGTCGAGAAGAAGAATACTATTCCGGTTCTCTCGAACATACTGATCGAATCAGTCGGCGAAAACACGATCAGAATCACAGGCACGGATCTCGACGTGACGATTCGTTGTGAGATGGATGCCGAAGAGATCTCGACGCCGGGATCGATGTGCGTGCAGGCCAGAAAGCTTTTCGAGATTGCGCGCTTGCTGCCGGATGAGCCGGTGAGTTTCAACAAAGAAGAGAATGAATGGGTGACGGTGAAATGCGGCCGCGCCAGGTTCAAGATGGTTGGTGTTGCTCGCGACGCGTTTCCGGAAGTGCCATCGTTCAAATCAGCTCCGACAAAACTTCCCGCCGGCGTGATCAAGACGTTCATCGATCGAACGATCTTTGCGATTACGCAGGAAGAGTCTCGTTACACTTTATCCGGCGCCAAGTTCATGCTCGACAACAAAGGCGCGCGCATGGTTACGACTGACGGTCACCGGCTTGCTTACGTCGAAAAGAAAAACATCGCGACGAATGGTTCGTCCGACGTGATCGACACGTTGATTCCACGGAAGACGTTGGCCGAGTTGACGAAGCTCACAGCGGGTTTTGATGAGGAGATCAGTTTGGGTATGGATGAGAACCACATCTATTTCCAGATTGGACCACGCTTGTTGATCTCGCGAATGTTGTACGGGCAGTTTCCGAATTACGAAATGGTGATGCCCAAGAACAACGACAAGTCGGTCGAGTTCAACAGCAGCTTGTTGAATCATGCGATCCGGCGCGTCGCCTTGATGGCCGACGAAAGATCGCACGCGATTCGTTTTCAGCTCGAACCGAATCAACTCGTGATCAGTTCGCAGAACGCAGAAGAGGGCGAAGCAAACGAAACCCTGCAAACCGACTACACCGGCGACGTCGTCGCGATCGGTTTCAACGCTCAATACTTGCAAGAATTTTTGAACGTCGTCGGCGACGCAAAGATCGCGTTTGAGTTCAAAGACGGCAACTCACAGGCGCAATTGCAGCCCGCTGAAAACGGCGATTACGAATACAAGTACATCGTCATGCCGATGCGGATCTGAGGTTCGAAAACCCTCGTGTTAATATCCATGAATGCTGCTCGCTGAAATTGAAGCGACTAACTTCAGGAACCTGAGTGGGAAGATTATTTGGGGGCCGAAGCTCAACATCATTTATGGAAATAACGGGCAGGGGAAGACCAATTGGATGGAGGCGGTCTATCTCCTCGCGCGCACGAAATCCTTTCGCACTCAACGACTCCAGGAAGCAATAAAGTTTGGCGAGCAGATAGCCGTCGTTAGGGGAAAGGTAACGAGCGGCGCCGACGTCGAAAGAGATCTGCAAGTCACACTTCACGACAATTCGAAAACGATCTTCGTCAATTCAAAACGCGAAACACTCACGCGCTATCTCACTCAACTTCAAGTCTTCTCTTTCACAGCAAGCGATCTGGAAGTCGTGCGCGGCACTCCGGAAGCACGACGCCGTTTTTTGGATCGAGGCATCTCTTCAATCAGAGCTTCGTACCTGAGAACGCTTGCTGATTACAACCGCGTCATCAAGCAAAAGAACAAAGTGCTCCAGGCGGCGAACGAGAATGGTTTCTCGCTCGACAAGACGGAAGATCTGGTTGGTCCATGGAACGAACAGTTGGTCAAACTCGGAGGCGCAATCCATCGCGAACGTGAGGAATATGTGGCTGGTCTGAACGGCGTGCTCGAACGTCAACTCTTCGAACGCAGAGACGTAACGACGCGTTACCTTTCGTCGCTCGAAGGCAAGGGAGACATGAGCGATTACGAGTCGTTGCTGCGGTCGAGATTAGCGCTCAGATTGCAGGCGGAAGTGGCTTCGGGACACGCGTTGATCGGGCCTCACCGGGACGATTTGGAGATACAACTGGACGGTCGGGAAATCAGGGCTTTTGGAAGCTCCGGACAGCAACGTAGCGCATTGTTAATATTAGACTTAGCGGCGATTTCGTTGTATAATTTGGCCGCAAATGACCATCCGGTTTTCCTCATCGACGATGTCGACGCGGAACTGGACGAGAAAAGGATTACGCACCTTCTGGAATACCTTGAAAATCGGACACAGACCTTCATTACCACCTCAAAGCGGAATCACGTTGAAGGTTTCTTTTCAAGGGCGAATGTCTATGAAATTGCGGAGGGTCGAGTGCGGAGCAGCCAGACGACTGGCTTAGCTTCAGCAGACTCGATTCTCGCTTAGTTGTGTGCGCAGGCAGTTAGGAGAAAGATATTGTCAACAGTAGGACCAACCGAACCAGCCAAAAAAGGATCTGCTTACGACTCGTCGTCGATCACGATCCTCGAGGGCCGTGATGCGGTCCGTAAACGACCCGCGATGTACATCGGGTCGACGGGCGAGCTGGGACTTCATCATCTGGTTTATGAAGTAGTCGATAATTCGATTGACGAAGCGCTCGCAGGTTATTGCGACACCGTCGACGTCACGATTCATCTCGACAACTCGTTAACCGTCGTCGACAACGGCCGCGGCATCCCCGTCGACGAGATTAAGAAAGAACGTCGCTCGGCAGCGGAAGTCGTGATGACGAAACTTCACGCCGGCGGCAAGTTTGATTCGAACGCGTACAAAGTCTCCGGCGGACTGCACGGCGTCGGCGTGTCGTGCGTCAACTTTCTTTCCGAACATCTGCACCTGGAGATCTGGCGCGAAGGAAAAACTTACGAACAGGAATTCAAACGCGGCATTCCTGTCGCTCCGCTGAAGCAGACCGGCAAGACGCGCAAACGAGGAACGAAAATCACGTTTCGTCCCGATTCGCAGATCTTCACCGAGACCCATTTCAGTTTCGACAAGCTCTCCGAACGGCTGCGTGAAAAGGCGTTTCTCAACAAAGGCATTCGCATCACGATCAAAGACGAGCGCGAAGATCCCGAACGTTCGCATGAGTTTTACTACAAAGGCGGAATTGCAGAGTTCGTCAAGCACCTGAACAAGAACAAGTCCACGCTCCACGACAAACCAATCTACTTCGAGAAGGAGTCGGACACGCTCTCGATCGAGGTCGCGATTCAGTACAACGACGGCTACGACGAAAAGGTCTACTCATTCGCCAACAACATCAACACCGTCGATGGCGGCACGCACCTTTCCGGCTTCCGCTCTTCGTTTACACGAACCGTCAACGCCTACGCGCAGTCGTCAGGTCTGGCGAAGAACTTCAAAAGCTCGCTGACGGGCGACGACGTGCGTGAAGGCCTCGTCGCCGTCATCTCCGTAAAACTGCCCCAGCCACAGTTCGAGGGACAGACGAAAGGAAAACTGAACTCCGACGTGAAGGGCGCGGTCGAGTCGTTCCTGAACGATCGGCTGACCGAGTTCTTCGAACAGAACCCGCCTGTAGCGCGCAAGATTGTCGGGAAGGCACTCGACGCCGCGCGTGCCCGCGAAGCCGCTCGCAAAGCCCGCGAAATCGTCCGCAAAGGCGCATTGGGCTCCGGCATGCTGCCCGGCAAACTGGCCGACTGCCAGGAACGCGACCCGGCGCTCTCCGAGATATACATCGTCGAGGGCGATTCGGCCGGCGGCTCCGCCAAACAGGGACGCGATCGAAAGAACCAGGCCATCCTGCCGCTCAAAGGAAAGATCCTGAACGTCGAGAAGGCTCGCTTCGACAAGATGCTCGGCCACAGCGAAATCAAGTCGCTCATCACTGCCCTCGGAACGGGTATCGGCAAAGACGACTTCGACATCGGCAAGCTGCGTTATCACAAGATCATCCTGATGACCGACGCCGACGTCGACGGATCGCACATTCGGACGCTGCTGCTGACCTTCTTCTACCGCCAGATGCCGTCACTCGTCGAACGCGGACACGTTTACATCGCCCAACCGCCGTTGTTCAAAGTAAAGCGAGGCAAGAAAGAGGAATACATCAAAGACGAGGGTTCGATGTTCCGTTATCTCATGCGGCAGGCGACCGGCGACATGAGTGTGAAAACAGCCGGAACAGAACAGGCGATTGAGGGACGCGAACTTGCCAGCGCGTTGGAGCGGGTAGCAGATTTTAAAAGTTACTGTGAAAGGACGATCAGACGTCTGGCGGGTGACGCGACACTGCTGAACGTTCTGTTGCAGGCGTTTGGCGGCAAGAAAGGCGTGTTGAGGAAAGAGGGTCAGACGCTTCGGAGTGTATTCGAGAGCGAGGATCTGATGTCCCGAATCCGCAACGACATGGAAAAGGCTAACTACCGGACTGAAATGCCGCCGGATGAGGAACATGGACTCTGGGAAATCGAGACGGTCACAAACACCGGCGTCGATATCCTGATCGATTGGAACCTCGCCAGCTACGTCGAGTTTCAGAAAGCCATCGAACTGTTCATGACGCTCGAAGATACGCTTGCCGGTCCGTTTGTCTCCGGTGAGAACGGAACGAGCGAGGAAGTTCCGACGCGTGAGGCGTTGCTCGAGAAGGTGCTTACGGCGGCGAAGAAGGATCTGTCGATCCAGCGTTACAAAGGGTTAGGCGAAATGAACCCGGAGCAGCTTTGGGAAACGACCATGAATCCCGAGAAGCGCACGTTGCTGGAAGTCAGGATCGACGATGCGGTCGAAACGGACGAGATCTTCACGGTTTTGATGGGCGACGCGGTTGAGCCACGGCGGAAGTTCATCGAAGACAATGCGCTGGATGTGCGCAACCTGGACGTGTAAACGAAAGTTTCCCGCAAAGGCGCAAAGACGCAAAGGTAGGATTAGATTAGCTCTAGCTAGCCTTCTTATCTTTGCGTCTTTGCGGGAAACTTCTTCCTAACCCTTCAGTCCCGCTCACGAAATCTCTCAACCCGAAAGCGTGAAAGTTTCACCGGCGTACCTTCCGGAATGCCGGCTTTTCTTTTGGCTATCTCCACCTGTTGCTCACTCGTTTCAACACCGGGAATGTCAGGAAGCAACAACCCGCGCCGCGATTCATCCTCACTTTCGACGATCACGCCATAGATCTTCGGATCGAGATCTTCCATCGTTGCTGGTTCGGCTGGCAGCAGCACGTCGACCGAATAAACCAAATCTGCGAGCTCTTCTTTACGCACTGAATCAAAACGCGGATCGCTGGTCGCGGCGCTGATGGAGTTAGCGACGATCTCCTCGGCGAGCGTGTCTTTTACCGCTTCGATCGTGCCGATACAGCCGCGCAATTCCCCGTCGACTGTCTTCAGACAAACAAAGCAGGGCGCGCGCGCACTCAACAGTCCACCACCTGAAGATGGTGGACGAAGAATCTCGCCACTACGCGTAAAGCTCTCGACCGCGCGACGAGCGAGTTCTGGCAAATCTTCGTCGATAGCTTCGCCAGGCGTGCTGGTTAATTGCGCCACGAGATACCCGACGCCAAAAGGCGCTTCATAATTCAACACCTCGCAAGTCGACGGCAGTTTCGACGACGCGCCAATCGCGACAAGCATCGACCGGTAACCACACTCCCCGGCGAGTTTTCGCAATCCCGGATCTATCGTGACGATTCTCTCCGGTGCATTTGAATTCAGCGCATCGAGAACCTCTTCGTCAAACAGATGCGCCGACGGATTGAAGCCCGCAGGAGCGGTAGGTTTCAATCGATGACTCAAGTCGCCGCTCGCGATGAAGGCGACAGGGCGTCCAACCTGGTCCACAGCGCTCGCGATACACGACCCGAATCGCAGATGGTCTTCGTTCGAAAGGAAACTGTACCCGAGCGCCACCACCCGTCCACTCCATCCATTGCGCAGCAGAAAGTAGAGCGGCACGGCCGTTCCGTGATCGAGTAGATTGTCCGCAAGCGTTGAGACGCGAAAGTTTTTCTGCGCTGCGGCGCGTGTGATTGCCGTTAACAGTTCTGTGTCGACAGGGACCGTGAACTGCGTACCGCCGGCCTGGAAGTTTGCGAAGTCGCCATACACTTCCGGTCCGCCATACGCGACGAACGAATCGGCCTCGAGCGGCGCATGCGGCGAGATCAAAACCACTGCTTCCGCGCCGCTATCGATCACGCGCCTGCTAAGCTCGGCCATCGCGTCGATCGAGTTGCGCACAGACGCAATCGACTCGCGCCCGACCTCGGGCACCATGATCGGCGGATGCGGAGCAATGCCGGAAAAGACTAGAAAGCGCTCGTTCGTCATAGGGCAGCTTTCCGACGTTTGTAGGGGTTTTAAAGGGACGGCTGGTATTCTATCTTCATCCGTGTTCTGAATGAAACCGTTTGACGCACTGATAATCGGCGCCGGACCGGCGGGCGCCTTCGCCGCGGAGTTATTGGCAAAAGGCGCCGCGCGTGTCGCACTGTTTGACGGCCGCCCCGCAGGAACGCCAAAAGCCTGCGGCGGCGGCGTGACCGCAAAAGCCCTGAAGGCCTGGCCGCAACTCCTTAACGCCGCCGGCCGCACGATCGACGAACTCGATCTCTATTCGCCCTCGGGCAAGAAACTTCATCTACAACTCGACGAACCATTCGCGATCTATTCGCGCGTCGTCTTCGACTCCTACCTGCGCGATCGCGCGCGTGATGCCGGCGCAGAGATCATTTCCGAGAAGATCTCGGTACGCAAAGCAAAGCGAACCGAAACTGGCTGGATCGTAAGAAACGACAACGGCGCCGAGTGGACCGGACGAATACTCGTCGGCGCTGATGGCGCGAATAGCGGCATTGCGAAGAAACTCGCCGGACCACTGCCGCCGTCTGACATGGAAGTCGCATTTGGTTATCGCGCTCCGCTGCCGGCAAACGAAGTCGCGCCTACGGTCGTCGCTTTCTTACCGCGCTGGGTTGGATACGCGTGGGCTTTTCCGCGTCCGGATCACATCTCGTTCGGCATCGCCACCACCCAGGACGCCTTCGAGCATCAGCCGCTCGACGATCTTCTCTGGCGGTTCATGGTCGGTTACTACCAGCAATCCGGAGGCGCGCGCATAAAATTCTGGCGCGACGAAAACGAGACTGCGGAAACGAAGCGCATCCGCCAGCACCTGAACAACACGGCCGAGCGATACGCCGCGCGCATTCCGGGACTCGCGGCGGCGACGTGGCAAGATCGAAAAGTCTGCGGCGCCGATTGGGCTTTGCTTGGCGACGCTGCCGGCTTCGCCGATCCGGTGACTGGCGAAGGCATCTATTACGCGTTACGTTCAGCGGAGTTGTTTGCCGAAGCGTACCTGAGCGGGCAGGCGGAAACTTACGAGTCGCGCTGGCGTGAAGACTTCGGCGCAGACCTGAGTCGCGCAGCGCAGATGCGCCGGCGCTTTTATGGTAACTTCTGGGGCGCGCCGTTTACCGAGCGCATGATCGACTTCGCGCGCGGACATCGCGGCGTGAAGCGGGTGCTCGGCGACCTGGTCGCCGGCGAACAAGGTTACGTCGACTTGAAAAAGAAACTGCTGCGCAGTGCTTTTCGGCCAGTGTGACGAAATGATCAAGATCTGTTTCACAATTAGTCTGTTGATCGTTGTGGCGGTCACGAATACTTATGGTCAACGCATGAAACAACCGCGCGAGGTTATTGAAGCATATCAAGTCGTAACGGAGTTTCAGCGACTGTTTGCGCAGGATCTCGACTTCGATCGCGCATACGAGGCGACGTTTACGAAAGACCCGGCACGACGCCGCGCGATCGCGATTGCCGAAAGCGAGATTGGCGGCGTTAGCGCGGACACGGCTGACGGCGCAACGCTGATCAGCATTCATAAGAGCCAGATGCAGCTCTTTTTTCTGCTGCTGCCACTCGCCAATCCTGTGGGCGCGGCTGAGCATGCATTGTTCTTTCCACCGGAAATCAGAATGATCTTTGACCGCAAACGACCGACTGGGCCAGAACAACTCCCCTCCTATGCCGCTCAACTGAAACAGGATGCGGAACGACTGCGCGCGCATTTGCATCATCTCGTCGAACAACAAACTTCAATTGTCGAACGGCTTCGCGAGTTCAAAGAGGGAGACTTGTTGAAAAAAATGGAGCCGCCGAATGAAATCGTTAAACCGCTCACTGCATATGCCAGAGGAAACGTTCTACGCGCAGAGGACGAGTATTACCAGCTCGGGCATTACATAGTGTTTCGCGAGAATGGCGAGATGCGGATCGTTGGGATTCGTCTTTTCTGGAGAATGTTTTAGGGAGCGAGGCGCTTGATGGACCATCCCCCATCAGACAGCAACTCGTAAAGTATTCGATCGTGCAGCCGTCCCACGCGGCCTTTCCAAAACTCGATTCGATCCGGACGCAAACGATAGCCGCCCCAATGCCCGGGACATTCGATCTCGCGATCGCGATAGTATTCTTCCAACTCGCGGGCGCGCTCTTCGAGCACTTCGCGATTCGCGATCACCTTGCTCTGCGGCGACGCCCACGCGCCGATCTGGCTCTCACGCGGCCTGGTTTGAAAATACGCTTCGGATTCCGCCACCGAAGTTCGTTCAACCTTCCCTTCAACGCGCACCTGCCGTTCAAACTGCGGCCAGTAAAAAACCAGCGCCGCGTAAGGATTGGCTTCGAGCTGCGCGGCTTTCGCGCTGTGATAGTTGGTGAAGAACACGAAGCCGTCCTGGTCCACCTGTTTCAACAGGACCATGCGCGACGATGGCCGGCCTTCAGGCGTCGCCGTCGCCAGGTTCATCGCTTCCGGCAACGGCAACTTCGCGGCGAATGCCTCGTCGAGCCAGCTTTGAAACTGCTTGATGGGATCGTGCTCGACGCGCTGTTCGTCGAGTGTTTCTGGAGTGGTCATGCTGGTTCTTCGGCGGTGTACGGCGCGAGCCTCGCGCGCAACTCGGCAGGAATGGGAACGGTCTCAAACGTGTCCTGGTTCACGGCTGCCAAAACGAAATGGGCCGTAGCAATCGGATCCGCTTCGCCATGACGGCGCACTTCGAAATTGAGACGCATCGACTTCGTTCCGAACCGTCCCACGTAGACACTTACTTCGAGCAAATCGTCGAGTCGGGCAGCGCGCTTAAAGTCGCATTCGAGATGCACGCGCGGCAGCCAGATCTTCAACTCGTCAAACATGACGCCGTATTGCAACCCGACTTCGCGAAACAACTCCGTCTCTGCAAATTCAAAGAAGCGAATATACGCGCCGTAAAAAATAATGCGTGCCGCGTCGACGTCGCCCCAGCGCACACGTTCTTCAATCGCGAATGTCTTGTGGCTCGACATAAAAATCAGTTTCCCGCAAAGGCGCAAAGACACCAAGAAAGACCGCAATCCCGTTGCTGTAAACTTTGCGTCTTTGCGGGAAACTTCACCTCTTAGACCATAGAAAGAAACGCTCGCAACGCATCGTTGAACTGTTCAGTCTGTTCGAGATTGGCAACGTGTCCGGCATTCTCGATCACGACCAAACGCGAATCGGCGATCTTCGCATGCATCGCTTCGCTATCGGCAACCGGCGTGAGTGCATCTTCGCGGCCGACGGCAATCAACGCCGGCACTTCAATCGACGAAATAAACTCAGTCTGATCGTCGCGTTGGGCCATGCCCATCAACGCCGCCGCCGCGCCTTCCGGTTTCGTCTTCAACATCATGTCGCGAATGCGTTTCACTACTTCCGGACGCTTGCTGACCGTATCAGGCGTCAACAACTTCGGCAACATCGCATCGGCGATTCCGGCCATGCCTTCCGCCAGCGCCTTCTCAGCCTGTTGCGCGCGTGCTTGTTTCCCTTCTTCCGTGTCAGCCTGGGCGCGCGTGTCGGCGAGTACCAACGCTCGCATGCGCGCCGGAATCTGCCGGGCGAAAGCGAGCGCGACATACCCGCCCATCGATAACCCGCCAATCACCGCTTGCTCGATCTCGAGATGGTCCATGAGCCCGGCGACGTCTTCCGCCATGCGGTTCATCGTCGCCGGACTCGCAGTACTATCGCTCTCGCCAAAGCCGCGCAAGTCGGGTATCACGACGCGATACCGATCGCGCAAAACTTCCGCCTGTTCCGTCCACAGCGAACGATTGAACGGATAGCCATGAAGCAGAACCACTGCTGGACCAGCGCCAACATCTGTGTAAGCCAACTGAATATCGTCGATACGTGTAGTTGTCATGCCGTTTAGAAATCCCTGCGCGCCGCACGCGCCACCACGGAAATCAGCTCGGTTAATTCCACCGGTTTCGCAAGATAGATCTGAAAACCGGAGGACAGTGCGCGTTCGCGATCTTCTTCCTTCGCGTACGCAGTTATCGCAACTGCCGGAATCTTCTCCGTTTCGTTGCTGTCCATTGAACGGACTTTTTCAATCAGACCGTAACCGTCTTCGCCGGGCATCGCAATGTCTGACACCAGTACGTCAGGCCGCCGCCGGCGGATCGCCTGAATTGCCTCTCCGGCAGAAGATACCGCAGTCACGGTGGCATGTCTTCTGGTCAAGGCGGTCGTCATCAGTTTCAGCGTGTCGGTATCGTCGTCGACCAACAGGACATTCACGCCTGAAAGCAGTTGCGGAGAGACGGCGGGAGCGCCCTGTTCGCGCGCTTCCGGCGATGCCGCCGCTTGCTTTATGCCAGCCGCGATAATCGGCAGTTTAATGGTAAACGTGGCGCCAAGTCCCTCGCCGGCGCTGTCGGCTTTGATCGTGCCGCCGTGTATCTCCACGAGGTGACGCGCGATCGCGAGGCCGAGTCCGAGACCGCCGTGATGGCGTGTCGTCGTGCTGTCTGCCTGACGGAAACGATCGAAAACATAAGGAATGAACTCGCGGCTGATTCCTTGTCCGGTATCGCTGACGGAGATCTCGACGTTCGATCCGGCCCGCGACAGCTTCACGATCACACGCCCGCCGTTGACCGTAAACTTCACGGCATTTGACAACACGTTCCAGATCACTTGCTGAAGCCGGTTTGCATCACCCGAGACCAGCGCGGGCGACGTATCGAGGAAACAATCGATCTTGATGCTTTTCGCATCAGCGGTGGGCCGAACGACGTTGATGGCATTCTTCACCACTGGCGCAAGATCCATCGGATGCAGATCGAGATAGAGATTTCCGGTGATGATGCGCGACACGTCGAGAATGTCGTCGACGATCTGCGCCTGCGCCTTCGCGTTGCGACAGATAGTTTCGATCGCCTGTTTACTTAGTTTCTCTTCGATCGATCCGTCTTCAAGCAACCTGGACCAACCGAGAATCGCCGTGAGCGGCGTGCGCAACTCGTGCGAAACGGTGGCGAGAAATTCGTCTTTCAAACGGTTCGACTCTTCCGCCGCCTGGCGCGCGGTGCGTTCAAGTTTCAACAAACGAACGTTCTCAATCGCGACCGCCGTCAGGTTCGCGGCCATGCTCATCGCCGTCACGTGCTCGGGACGATAAACACCAGGCTGGTAACTCTGCACTTCGATCGTTCCGATGATGCGGCCCATCACCGCCATCGGCACGGCCATCGACGTCTGCGGACGCAAACCATTATCAGGACCAACGACGACAGTCGGATGTCCGCGCTGCGCGTGCATATAGTTGTCGGTGATGATCGCTTCGCCGGTGCGAACAGCGCGACTGTTTGGTCCATGCGCCGTGACGGGCATCGGCGGCAACTCGGACACGTCGACTTCCGCGCCGTCGCCCCAACCGTAACAGGCAGTGCGCACGTCACGCACCGGATCGTAAAGCGAAACGAAAAATCCATCGCACGGCACAGACACGTTTGTGAACTCACGCAACGCGCGAAAGATCGCATTCAACTCGCGCGCGGTTCCCAATGCCTGGGCCAGCAACGAGATCCTTTCGAGCAGTCGTTCGTATTCGAGGATGGCGCGCTGGTCTGCCTCGCGCAGTGCGTTCTCGGCTTTCTCGCGCTCGGCCAGCGTTTTTCTGACAGTCGATTCGGATTCTTTCAATTCGGCCGCAGCGCGCTCGGCGCTCATACGCGCAATCACCTGCGCGCGGCTCACGCCAAAAAACAAGAAACTCAAAAGCACGCCGGTGATGAGCGTGTACTTGAGATATGGGCGGCTTGAAGCAGCATCGAACGACGGTTTGGTGGCAAAGGCGATGATCCATGTCCGGCCCTCGACGTTTTCAGGCAGCGAGAGGGTGAAACGAGGGTTCCCAGTCGAACCAAAATCACCATTGGCATACATCAAGTTTTCCGGTGTTTCGTTTGCTCCATCGTAAACCCGGAAACTAACGTCGTAATTGTTAAGCCTCGTGATCGATTCGAGAAATTCGTCTACTCGATAAGGGCTGTAAACAAACCCGGCGAGCGCATTGCGTCGCTCGTCTACGGTTGAGATAGGCGCGCCTTTTCGATAGACCGGCGCGTAGATAAGAAAGCCGGGCTGCTCATTCTGCGGGTCGGCACTTTCCTGGACCAGCTTCACGTGGCCCGATGCCGCAGGACTTCCGCTGTCGCGCGCCTGCTCCATCGCCCGCCGCCGGACCGACTCGGTAAACATGTCAAAGCCCATCGCCGCCCTGTTAGTGACGTTCTGCGGTTGCAGGTAGATGATCGCGTGATACTCGCCGCGCGGAGTTTCGGGCCAGACTTTGAAATTAGTGAAACCAGCTTGCCGAATCCGCTCGACAACCCCGGGCAACTCTTGCGGCGTGAAGCGAAGCGAAAAGCCGATGCCGTGAATACCGGGATAGTTCTTCTCTAGCTGAATCTGCTGCACGAAACGATCGAACTCTTCGATTTCAACCGTGTCGCTGGCAGCGAAGAGACCGGTGCCTGCGCGCAACAGCGCCACCGAAGTTTGCACTTGCAGTTGGATGTCGTCCTGGATCTCCTGGACCGACTTTTGAAAGCGGCTCTGGTCCTGTTCGTAAGTGAGTTTGTAGAAGTAGTAATAGACGAGGATCGTAAAGCAGAGACCCAGCAGCAGAATTAGATAGGGCAGGAGAACGCGGCGGTTCGGAATCATTCTGGACACCCGGGTTCGAGGGAAAACAGATACTTCGGATTAAGTCTTCGCCGCGATCTCCGCGTTGCTCCGCGCTCTCTGTGTTGACCACAATCAAAACACAGAGAACGCAAAGGACGCAGAGATGCGCAGCCTATCGACTATCTAACGCGTCGGGTTCTTCTGCGCAGAAAATCTATCAACACGAATTGCGACAAGTTTTCCGGGTTCGCGAAGTACGCTTTGCCATTCGTCATGGCCGTCATCTGCTTCACGAATTCGACCAGGTAGTAGTCGCTGGCCAGCATGAACGTGTTGATCATTATACCGGCCTTGCGGCAGGCCTGAACTTCTTTGAAAGTCTCGGACATGACCAGTGGATCGCCGCCCATGGAATTCTTGTACAAGCGGCGTGACGAGCCGGTTTTCTGGGTTCGCTTCGACGATCCGAAGGGCGCGAAATCCTGACCGACAAAACAGGCAGTAGGTTTACCATCGGTAACCATCACGATCTGCTTCATCTCTTTTCGTTGCGCCTGGAGCAAGCGGCGAGAGAGACGCAGACCTTCGGCGGTGTTGGTGTGATATGGACCAACGTGCGTGGTTGCAAGTTTACCGAGCGGCAACTCTTCCGCCGCATCGTGAAAGAGCACGACCTTGAGCGAGTCGCCGGGATACTGCGTGCGAATCAGGTGCGACATCGCAAGCGCGACTTTCTTCGCGGGGGTGAAACGATCCTCGCCGTAGAGAATCATCGAGTGGGAACAGTCGAGCATCACGACGGTGGCGCATGACGATTGATAGTCGCATTGATGAACATACAAGTCGCCGTACTCGAGATTGAGCGGCACTTGCAAACCTTCGCGTTGAATCGCGGAAAGCAGCGTGGCGTTGACGTCGAGATTTATCGTGTCGCCAAACTCGTACGGTTTGCTGGCGGCGGCTGCTTCTACGCCGGTGGAAAGATGCGACGTGTCGTGCCGTCCCGCAGCGCTCTTGCCGAAACTGCCGAGCAGGTTGCGCAGCGTCTTGTACCCGAGAAAGTCGAGACCCTTTTCGGTAAGTTCGAAATGAACGTCTCGCGGCAACGGTTCGGAGAATTCGCCTTGTCCGCCGCCGTTACGCTGTTGCCGTTCGTTTGACGGTTGCTGTTGTTCGCTGAGTGTTAAGTAACCTTCTTCGACGAGACGCTCGATGAGTTGGTTCAACAGCTCTTCGAGTAACGAGCCTTTGTACTTGCCTTCGTTCTCGGCAAGCATTTCCTGGATTTGCTGTTCGGTTAACTGGCCCTGGTCGAGCAGCGCCTGGAGCAGTGCGCCGCGAAGAGCGTCGAGCGAAGTGTCGCGGGGGCGGCGTTCACGCGTCCAGTAGTAGTTGTCGTCGTAGCCGGAGTCGAGCAAGGCATCAGCCATGCTGTCCATCAACTCGCCGAGGTTAATGCCGGAGACGTCGAAACCCTTGAACTTGGAATAGCGGGTGAACTTCATTATTACCCAACACGGATTTAACTATATTTGCTGGATTCGGTCAGGTCGTCGTAGATCATTCCGCGACGATCTTTGCGTGCTTTGGTGACCGCCGTGTAGCCACCTTCTTCGTTGCGGCTGATCTTGTTTTGCGCGTAGAGACCTTCGAGCGCGAGTTCGCACGCCGCGACGAGCTGGCCGCTATCGTTGCGATCGAACTCAAACGGAATCAACGCGGTGTCGAGCAGGTCGGGAACTGCTTCGAGCAAATTTACACATTCGAGCGCCGTGGCAGTATCCGCCAGCAACAGTTTGTTACCTTCGTCAAACCACTGCACGGTCCGCGCGAAGTCGATGCCGACAAAGTAACCTTCAAAAATCTCCCCAGCGGCGCGCTTGATGAGATCGCGAGCAATGCGATATGCGCCGAGTTGCTCGCCTTCGTATTCGAGTTCCATCTTCCCGGTCATCGACGGAATCGCGGCGTAAACATCCGCGATACGCGGCACGATCGGATCTTCACCGGTAAGCAGCCCACGCCGTTCGGCATTTGAAACAACCGACTCCATCACCGTGATCGACATGCGTTGCGACACACCGGAATGCTTGTCGACGTGATTGTCTTCACGGGCTTCGAACGCGATCTGTTCGACCACCTCGCGAATAAATTCCGGCACGACGATCCGGTTGGGGTTCTCGAAGCGATCGGTCCATGCTTCCTGGCGCGTGATCTCAATCGCCGCCGGCAGCTCTTTTGGATAGTGAGTCGTGATCTCGGAACCGATGCGATCTTTCAAAGGCGTGATGATCTTGCCGCGCGCCGTGTAGTCTTCCGGGTTTGCCGAAAACATGAGCATCACGTCGAGCGGCAGGCGCACCGGATAACCCTTAATCTGCACGTCGCCTTCCTGCATGATGTTGAAAAGCGCGACCTGGATCTTTCCGGCGAGATCGGGCAGTTCGTTGATCGCGAAGATTCCGCGATTCGCGCGCGGCAGCAGGCCGTAGTGAATCGTCAACTCGTCGCTGAGCAGGTGTCCGCCTTTAGCCGCCTTGATCGGATCGACGTCGCCGACGATGTCCGCGACCGTGACGTCGGGCGTCGCGAGCTTCTCGACAAAACGCGAGTCGCGATCGATCCAGTCGATTGGCGTCATGTCGCCTTGTTGTCCGAGGATTCGCCTGCCGTAAGCGGAGATCGGTCGAAACGGATCGTCATTGACTTCGGAGCCGGCGATGATCGGGACGCGTTCGTCCAGCAGTTCCGTAATTTGGCGGATGATGCGGCTCTTTGCCTGACCGCGCAGGCCGAGCAGGATGATGTTATGGCGCGACAGAATCGCGTTCACGAGCTGCGGAATCACGGTGTCGTCGTAACCGACGATGCCCGGAAAAAGCTTTTGTCCCGCTCGCAATTTGCGAATCAGGTTGAGGCGCAGTTCGTCTTTGACCGAGAGGGTTTGATACCTGCTCGCCTTAAGTTCGCGAAGGTTCCTTGGGTAATCCATATTGAGTGCGAAGATTCTAAGCCACGAAGAGGCATAAAAGAAGCCACGAAGAGGCACAAAAGAGCCACGAAGAGACACACAAGCCTAGAAGTTAATTAGGCCGTCCTCGTGCAGTTTTTGGAGATGCGCCAGAACGGCTCTTTCGGCCATTGCATAAGCCTTGGGGGAAACGTCTGTATAAACCTGGGCGACAATTTGTTTTGGATCTGTGATTCCGTTGTTCACAGCTTCCAGGATGTTTCGTTCACGCTCGAGACGATGCGCGATGTACTCGTCAAGCTTTTGATAAGGCGTGGCGACTGCCGGACCGTGACCGCCAAACAATACGGACAGGTTAGGCAACGAACGCATGCGCTGAAGTGAGTTCAGATAATCACGCATGTTGCCGTCGGCAGGATCGATCAGCACCGATCCGAAACCGACGACGTTGTCGCCGGCGATCAATGCGCCGCGCGCTTTGTCGTAGAAGCAAAGATGTCCGCGGGTGTGACCGGGCGTGTGCAGTGCCTGCAACTGAATCTGCGGTTCGCCGTCGAGCGTGATGATCTCGTTGTCTTCGATAAATCGATCGACATGAATGTCGCCGAGAACTTTGGCCGTCTCCGCGTGAGCAGCAACGGGAATGTTGCCGCCGAGTTGCGCCTTCAATGCGTTCACACCGCCAACATGATCCGGATGATGATGCGTGAGAACGATCTCGCGCACCCGCCTGCCTGCCGCGATCATCCCGGCAACACTTTCCGCTAACGACTGTTGCTCGTCTTCATATGGCGATCCCGGATCGAAGATGAGCAGCTCTTTCGCAGTATGGACCAGATAGCAACAGGTGTGAGTCGCAGGTGGCCGCGTTGGCGTGCGCACCGGAAAACAAGTGTAGTTGGGACGAAACGTGATCTCGCGCTCAGGCACGCCGTGCGCCTGCTGCCGCGCGAGAAAGCGATCGACGAGATCGGGCGTCACACCAGCGCCAAGCATTTGCAACGCATGCAGTGTCGGGGGCACGGCGACGACTTTATCGTTCATCCAGCGCCCGTAAGCATCGCGGGCCGGCAACCACTCACCCGCGGAAAGTTCACCGGCGATCACTTGCGGTTCCTGTTTCGGTGGACAGTTAACCAGGAAAAACCAGGTGTCAAAGCGACGCGCATTGAACGGCGGCGTGACCCAGCGGCCGACGTAAGTGAAGTCGTTTGCGTCGAGGCGCAGAGTGTAGTGGTCCAACAACGCGGGCCACGACATCCGCTTCGATTCGAGATCGTCGAGCAACGAAGCGCGTTGGCCTTTCGTCAGCGTCTCCGCGCCGCGCGCCGCAAGCACGCCAAGCTCTTCGAAGAGTTCGCGAGCAGCGCCGCTGATCATCACGGCCGTTTGCGGATTGGGCGCGTTTCGCACGTCGACCGTCGCGTCTTCGGCGTCGATCTGTCCGCCCGGAAACGCATGAAAACCTCCGAGAAACGCGAGTTTGTCGCTGCGTTTCACCCAAAACACTTCCGGATTGTTCGGATCTGTATCTTGCCGGAGGAGAATTACCGCGGCTGCATCTTTCGGAGCGTTCGTTCCCGTTCGTTCCATTACCTGCTCACGCTTACCGGAATCTTTCGCCGTCACCGGGTACCCAGGGAACGCCGCGCATGTGATAGCCACCCTCTTCCCAGAAGCCCGCCTGATCGTATTCGAGGAAGCGCACGCCTTTCACCCACTTCGCCGACTTCCACGCGTAGAGTTGCGGCACGATCAAACGGACGGGACCGCCGTGTTCGAGTGGAATCGGCTCGCCGTCATGCGCCCACGCAAAGAGCGAATCTTCATTCAGAAAATATTCGAGCGGAAGGTTGGTGGTCCAATCGTAATCGTAAGCCAGCGCAAGGACAAACTTCGCTTCCGGTTTCACACCGGCAAGCCGCGCAATCTCGCGCGTCGAAACTCCACTCCAAACGTTGTCCAGCCTGGACCAGCGCGTGACGCAATGAAAGTCAGAGTAAACACGCACCGCCGGCAGTTGCATGAATTCGTCGAGCGACCACGTCAGTTCATTCTCGACCAAACCGTCAACTTGAAACGACCACGTCGCGAGATCGACCTCCGGAGTTCCGTGTGCGTCAAGCACAGGCCACTTTTTCGTTCGCGACTGTCCCGGAGGCAAACGCTTTTCGCGTCGCGTGTCGGGACTGATGATGATCTCCGGATCATCGATCGCCTCGGCCGCACGCGGATCCGTGGTCTGATACTTTGGATCCTGGAATAGACTGTTGAGAAAACTCATGATTTGGTGCTTTGAGCTTAGTGCTTTGTACTTTGTTCGCTAGTTAACCGTGCGAACAAAGCACAAAGTACAAAGCACTAAGTTCATTTCTTACTCTGCTTCTCAGCCAGCGCCACCAACTCTTCCGGCATCCACTTGCCGACGCCTTTCGCCACCGCTTCGGAGATGCCGGCGTTTCGGTTGTGCCAGTTATCGCGATCGCCTTCCGGTCCGCGATCGCGTTCATAGTTTTCTGTTTGCTCCAGGCTCAACAGAATGCCGCCTACGATTTCGTTCCAGTCGTTGAACTGAATTCCACGCCGCACGATCGGCAGTCCCGCGGTCCAGTCTTCTTCGGGCGCGCGGTCGTCCTGTTCGGGAATCGTCAGGTTGTGCAGCGATGGCAGTGGTCCACCGGAAAACTCTTTCACTAGCTGTTGACCCACCTGTTTGTACGACCAGTCGGCATGCTCTTTTCGCAAAGCCTGCGCCCGGCGAAAAATGTCCGCCACTGTAGTTTGCCGATCCATCTCAGCTACCTTTCTTCCACGCCACCAACGTAAGAATCATCAGCCCGGTAGTTACTGCCGCAGACAACAGACAATACTGACAAAACGCGCGGATCACAAAAGCCTGCAAATAAACCAGGTAGAGGCTAACGAGAAACATGCCGCCCACCAGCGGCAGCAACAGCTTGCCCGCGATGCGATAACCGAAGATGGCGAGAATGGCGAGACTAAAAACGCTGAAATACGCAGCGGCGCCGAGCCCGGCAAGCGGATATCCGCCGACGACGGCGTACGAGCTGCTTAGCACCTCAGAACAACCCGAAGTCACAGTGCAGCGCACGCTTTGCCCGGTTAAATGCTGAACGGTGAGATAAACGGCGTCCCCAATTCCTACGAGCGAGAGCAACGCCGTGGCGATATACATCCACTTCGCTTTATTTTTTAAATCCGTGTTCACTTCTGCGTGGCGGCGACAGCGCGCAGTTCGTTCTGAATCAACACTCGCAGCTTCTCCGCCGGCAACTCTGTAAACGGCACTTCACGTCCGTTCATGAAAACGGTCGGCGTGCTGTTCACGCCCAGCGAGTGACCACGTTTGCCGTCGAGGAAGATACGCTGCTCGACGCGATCGCTTTGCATGTCGCGCTGAAAGCGTTGGACGTCGAGCCCGATCTGCCTGGCGTAGTCTTCGAAAATCGAGCGGACTTCGAAAGATGCTTTCCACTCGTTCTGATGTTCGAAGATCATCGCGTGCATTTCCCAGAACTTGTTCTGCAATCCCGCTGCTTCGGCTGCCGCCGCGGCGGTGACTGCATGCTGGTGCTGCCCCGTCAGCGGAAACTCGCGAAAAGTTATCTGTATCTTATCGCCGAATTCCTGCTGCATCTGCTTGAGTATCGGGTGGAACATGCCACACGGCGGACACTCGAAGTCGCCGAATTCTTCGATCTTCACAGGCGCATTTGCCGGACCAAGCGTATGCGGCGGATCGGCTCCCGGTACGCCGGTTCGCGCCGCGACAGGTGTCGCTTGTCCTCCGGGCGCCGGGTTCGCCGGTCCTGTTGGCTGTCCGCCGACAGTTGTGGGTTTCGGACGCGTCATGTACCAGGCACTGCCAAGGGCCACGCCGAGGACGGCGAGAATGATGATGAAAGGTAGTAGTCGTTTCATGCGTTAAGTCAAACTGCGGCAGCGAGAGTGGCTGCGAGTGAACGGAAAATGTCGCTGCCATCGCTCGATCCGAGCAGGTCTTCGCAGGCGCGTTCCGGGTGGGGCATCAACCCGAGCACATTGCGCTCGCGGTTGCAGATGCCTGCTATGTTTTCGCGTGAGCCGTTGGGATTGGCGGCTTCGGTGATGTTGCCGTCTTTATCGCAATAACGAAAAACGATGCGATCCTGTTGTTTTAGCTCGTCCAGTGTTTGCTCGTCGCAGACGAAGTTACCTTCCGCGTGCGCAATCGGAATATGCAACACTGAACCGGCCCGAATTTCATTTGTAAAAGGACTGTCGGACGTTTCGACCCGGACGTAAATATGATCGCAGATGAAATGGAGATCGCGGTTGCGGATCAGCGCCCCCGGTAGCAGCCCGGCTTCGCAAAGAATCTGAAAACCGTTGCAGATTCCGAGTACAAACCGCCCGCTTTCGGCGAATTTTTTGACGGAATTCATCACTGGCGAGAAGCGCGCGAGCGCCCCGGCGCGCAGGTAGTCGCCGTAAGAGAAGCCGCCGGGAATGATGACCGCGTCGTAAGTGCTGAGATCGGTTTCACGGTGCCAGATGAAGTCGACTGGCTGTCCGACGTGTTTCGAGATCACGTGATAGGCATCGTGATCGCAGTTAGAACCGGGAAATACGATAACGCCAAACTTCACGCTTCTATCTCCACGCGGTAATCTTCGATGATCGGATTCGACAGGACTTCGCGCGCCATTTTCTCGACCGCTTCCCGGGCCTTTTCATTGTCGACACCCGCTTCAAGCGCGATTTCGAAGTATTTTCCCTGGCGGACATCGGCTATGCCGGTGAATCCGAGCAGTTCGACGGAGTGCTGGATGGCCTTGCCCTGCGGGTCGAGCACGCCAGATTTAAGATTTACGTAAACTTTAGCTTTCATCAAAATATTGCCTAAAAAGCAGTTGTTGGACTAATATCACCCGCTTGTAGCTCTAGTTCAAAACGCCCAGGCATGCTATCTAGCCTTTATTAGCTTCCTTTAGGAGAAACTTATAATGCAAAACCCACCGCCCGTCCAAACGGCTAAATCCAGTACAGGACTTGATGAGAATGTCGCCGCCCTATTGGCATATGTTTTCACCTGGCTCTCGGGGCTGATCTTTTTCCTCATTGAGAAGGAAAGTCGCTTGGTGCGGTTTCATGCGATGCAGGCGCTTCTGCTCGGCGGATCGGCCATCGTGATCGGCATCGTTCTTTGGGTTGTCTGGGTGGTCCTACTGATCATCGTGGCGCAGATTTCAGACGTGCTTACGATGCTGCTCAACCTCGTTTTCGGTCTGCTGATGTTGGCGTTTTACATCGGGCTTCTCATCGCGTGGGTCATGTGCATGATCAAGGCTTACGGAAAGCAGTATTTCAAGCTTCCGATCATTGGGAACATGGCGGAGAAGTTTTCCACCAAGTAAGCGCAATCCCCAATTTCGTCTGCGTAACTCTGCGGTCCTCTGCGTTCTCTGCGGTTAACCTGTTCTGTCGATAGTCGTTAAGGCAGAGACCGCAGAGGACCGCAGAGTTAAGGCTTACCGGAAAACGCGTTCAAAGATCTGATCGACGTTGCGCAGGTAGTGGTCTAACGAAAAGATTCGTTCGATCTCTTCGCCGGACAAGTGCGACTTGATGTCCTCGTCAGTCTTGACGAGTGTTTGAAAGTCGCGATCTTCGTCCCAAACTCGCATCGCATTTCGCTGCACCCAATCGTACGCAGTCTCGCGTGAGATGCCTGTGCTTGTCAGCGCGAGCAATAGTTGACCGCTGAAGATCAATCCCTTCATCAAGTTGAGGTTTTCCAGCATCCGCTCCGGATAGACCACGAGACCATCTATCAATCCGATCGTCTTTTGCAGCATGTAGTCGAGCGCGATGCTCGAATCAGGCAACACGACGCGCTCGGCCGATGAATGCGAAATGTCGCGTTCGTGCCAGAGTGCGACGTTCTCGAGTCCGACGATGCTGTTTGCGCGCACGATTCGCGCCATGCCGCAAATGCGTTCCGAGATGATCGGATTGCGTTTGTGCGGCATCGCGCTCGATCCTTTTTGTCCTTTCGTGAAGCGCTCCTGTGCTTCGCGCACTTCGGTGCGTTGCCAGTGACGAACATTCAGCGCCATCTTTTCAAGCGTCGCGGCGATGATCGCGAGTGTCGTCAGGTACTCGGCGTAAATATCTCGTTGAATGACTTGCGTCGAGACGGGCGCGGCTTTCAAACCGAGCCGCGTGCAAACACTTTCTTCAACTGACGGATCGAGATGCGCAAACGCGCCGACAGCACCGCTGATCTTTCCGACTGCAACAGCATCTTTGGCGCGCAGCAGCCGTTCGCGGTTACGGCGCATTTCGTCGAACCAGAGCGCGAAAGTCAAACCGAACGACGTCGGCTCAGCGTGAATACCGTGCGTGCGTCCGACCTGGGGCGTGTTTTTGAACTCGAACGCGCGGCGTTTTAGAGCCTCCATCAACTGGTCCACTTTTGGCAGCAGGATGTCGGAGGCGTCGCGCAGCAAGAGCGCGTTGGCAGTGTCGACAACGTCAGACGACGTCAGTCCGTAGTGAACGAAACGAGACGCTTCGCCAATCGACTCCGCGAGATTTGTCGTAAACGCGATGACGTCGTGGTTGGTGGTCTTCTCGATCTCGTTGATGCGATCGACGGAAAACTTAGCGCGCGTTTTGATCTCTTCGAGCGCGTCGCGCGGAATGATGCCGTTGTCGGCGTGAACTTCGCAGACGGCGATTTCGACGTCGAGCCATTTCTGAAACTTGTTCTGCTCGGACCAGAGCGCGCCCATCTCGGGCAGTGTGTAGCGATCAATCATTGTTTTCCGTTTATCGTTTGCCGTTTGTCATTTTCCATTTGTGCCTCTTTGTGGCTCATTTCAAATCCGTGGAGTTAACGAGGTAGCGTGCGAGCCGCCAGCGTCCTTCCTGTTCTATTAAGGTAAATGTCTCCATCCCGGCGCCGCGTTCGAAGCGCGTTTCGTAACTGAGAATGAATGCGTGTCCTTTCAAAGGGCCGCCTGAATTCTGTTGCTCGGTTGCGGAGTGCAGCGCGCGATTTTCGACTTTCCCCAGCTTCGAACGCAATGTCTTGAACACTTCGTTGGACTGTTCGAGCGTGACGTCCTGTTTCCAGAGATCCGAAGAGTCGAGATAGATCTGGTCGTAACGTTCCTGATCGATGTTGCTGCCGATGCCAGCCACCACCTCGTCAACCTCGGACGGCACTCGTGAACGTTGATTACTTATGCCGCAGGCACTTATTCCACAGAGGGCCGTCGCCGCCAGGACTATTACGATCAGTGCGATCCCCCTGCTCATACTTCGATCCAGGGCGTCGGCTCTTTGGGATAGGAAAGACAGACTTCGGTTGACCCGTAAAACAGCGGCGCTTTTTCCCGGAGCGCGACTTCGGCGTTGATCTTGGCGAGGTATGGATTGTTGGCGCGTTGCGAAAGGTGAGCCAGGACGATGTACTTCGCGCAGCCATCGAAACCGTGTTTGATCCAGTCGGCGAGATCTTCGTTTGAGAGATGGCCCAGGCGCGAGAGGATGCGCTGTTTCAGTTCCCACGGATACGAGTCGCAGGCCTTCAGCATGTCGCGACTATGGTTTGACTCGATCACGATCGCGGCACAGCCTCGCAGGCGTTCGCTCACGAGTGTGGTGATGTGACCAAAGTCCATCACGGTGGCGATCTTCACGCCGTGATGCGTCGCAGTGAAACCGAAATTGTCGACGGCATCGTGCGGAATCGTGAATGGATGAAAATCGATCTCGCCAATGCGGAAGTCTTTACTCGACTCGATCTGTTCGACGCGATCGCGCAACGCAGAAGCGCGTCGTCGATGTTCGTCGTTACTGACGTTCAAACGTTCGCCGACGTAAGCGTCGAGTGTTTGGGCGGAAATGTAAACGGGACAGTTGACTGAGCCGAGGAGCACGCGCAGGCCGCCTGCATGATCGCCGTGTTCGTGAGTGACAAGCACGCCGTCGAGACGTTGAGCGTCTTCGCCGACGAGCGCAAGCCGGCGCACAATCTCTTTCGCGCTTAGACCGGCGTCTACCAAAACGCGCGTATTGCCTGCAACGATCAGGACCGCGTTACCAGACGATCCGCTGCCAAGAACGGTAAGTTTCATAGCCACAAAAAAGCACAGAAAGGAAGCCGGGAAACTATAACAGCTTTTGTGCCTCTTGTGCTTCTTTGTGTTTAGATGGCGAGACGAGATCGATCGACTTTGAATCCGTTGAGGTTTCCCAGCGCGCCGAGCGAGATCGTTTCCGTTTTGAAATACGTGCGCGCGATTTCCTGAAGTTGTTCGAGTGTGATCGCGCGGATCTTTTCAATCACTTCGTCAGGTGGGATACGACGCCCGTGAATAATTTCCTGTCGCGCCAACGTCCCGGCGCGTGCGCTCGACGACTCGAGCCCGAGCAGGATCGAAGAGATCGCCTGGTCCTGCGCGATGCGCAATTCTTCTATGCTGACAGGCTTGCGCACCACTTCACGCAACTCGTGCAGCGACAACTCCAACACCTCGTCGAGTTGTTCCGGTGACGTGCCGGCATAAACACTGAAAACGCCGATATCAGAAAACGCACTGCCGCCGGCGCCGACTGAATACGCCAGCCCACGTTCTTCGCGCACTTTCTGCCATAGACGGCTCGATGTGCCGCCGCCGATCACCGACGCCAACAAACTCGCCGCATAACGATCTTCGGAAAGCGCGTCAGGCCACGGCGTGGCGATCATGAGATGCGCTTGTTCGAGTTCATTCTTCTGCTCGATCAGGATCGGCGCTGCCGGACGCGGCCTCGCCCCCGCGACCGCATGTGGCCGCACGCCAGCGCCGCTCTCGCAACCGTTGAAAGCAACTCCGACGAGTTCGACCAGACGAGCGTGCTCCACGTTTCCCGCCGCCGCGACGACGAGATTGCTGTACGAATACTCGCGCGCGTGAAACGCGACCGTAGTTTTGTGATCGAAAGTTGGAACAGTCTCTTTCGTGCCTTCGATCGGCCGTCCGAGCGGTTGATTGGGAAAGTAGGCGGCGTTGAAGAGTTCGCCGAGCAGTTCGTCCGGCGTGTCTTCCACCATCTTCATCTCTTCCAGGATGACTTTTTGCTCGCGGTCGAGGTCTTCCTGCTCGAAACGCGGATGAGCAACCAGGTCGGCAAGCAGATCGATGGCTTGCGGCAGCGCGGTGTCCGCAACCTTGGTCGTGAAACCCGTCATCTCATGGGTCGTGTAGGCGTCGAGATGCCCCCCCAGCCGGTCGGTTTCGACTGCAATATCGCGAGCCGTGCGACGCTGGGTGCCCTTAAAGACAGCGTGTTCGATAAAGTGACAGATTCCGTTGAGTTCCGCCGTTTCATGGCGTGAACCGCGGCGGATCCAGATGCCGGCTGTTACCGAACGCAAACCGGGCATGTGTTCTGTTAGAACGGCGATTCCGTTGGGGAGTTTTGTAGATTGAACTTCGTCTATCATCTGTTGGAAATCAAACAGTGCGTTAAGGGCGTTTCTGGGTGAATGGGGTGGTGAATCCTAGCACGACCGTGGCGGAAGCGGTAGCGCCGGGAGACACCGGTAGAGTCTTAATTTCAACTCGGCGTTCTCTGGGAACTCTGAGATCTCTGCGTAAACACTGACTTCCAAATATTTAACGCAGAGTTCATCGAGGAACGCAGAGAACGCAGAGCCAAATAAGAAACTACTGAGACACCCATGCTTTGGTTCTTAAAAACAATAAAAAATGCGCCAAATCGCCCGGAATTACACCAACTCTTACTTGACAGTTACTGGAGCGTGGAAGAGAATGCTTACCTGCCGTGCTCCCCATTGCTTCCTAAGGGACTCTGGTCGCGGAGGTCTTAATCGCATGAAGAGAGCGTTAAGTCTAGGGTTGTCCTGGCTGGCCCTGGTGTCGTTAATGGCCAGTCTGGCGCAGGCCGCTACTCCGAGCAAATCACTCGCAACCATCACCGGCTCAGTTAAAGACAACAAGGGTAACCCACTTGTGGGCGCCGTGGTGTCGTTGTTGCGCGAGGGCGCGAAGCACGCGGCAAAGGAAGCACGCACAGATGAAAAGGGAAACTTCATCGCGAAAGTCATTCCCGGAAAGTACGGCATCAAGGCCATCGCGGCTGGATTCAGCGAGGTCGTCTTCGCGTCTGTTGAAGTGAGAGCTTCGCAGGAACTGGTTTATCGTTTCAATCTCGAACCAGTCGGTTACGGCAACACGTTACCTGAACGCCGCCCCGATCGTAACGACGTCAAGTGGACCTTACGCTCAGCGCAACCGAAGCGCTCGATCTTCCAAAACAACGAAGGCGAAGACTCGACAGTCACCGCCGTGAACGAGGCGCAGGCGCAAGCCCAGGCTGAAGCCGAGGCGTCGCCGATGGAAACAGCGCCGGCGGGACCAGGGGAATCGACCACCAGCGATTCACGAGTAAGGCCACGCGGTGTTTTTGAAACCTACTTCGCGAGCAGTGCATACGGCGCTTCATACCCGGGAATAAACTTCGCGCTCGCCACCCCGGTTTCAGAAAACATCGAACTCATTTTCTCCGGTCAAACCGGACTCGGCGATGCGCCCGAACGCATCGAAGCCACTACCCGCATCCGCCTCGGCGAGCGACATCGCGTCGGCGTGACTGCTTCCGGTATGCGTTTCGAAACGCCGGTTTGGACGAGCCGCATCAACGATCGTGATTCACTGCACGGCCAGCTTTCGTTGCGAGCCGTCGACGAATGGATCGTGCGCGACGGAATCGTGATCGTGATGGGTCTCGATTATTCACGTTTCATCGGCGCGGGCGGAGCGCAGGCATTCACGCCGCGCTTCGGAGTTCAATACGACGTCAACGCACGCACGCGCGTGAAAGCAGCTTTTGCATCGGGTGGTGAGGAAGACGGGATTCAAAGTGTTGCGACGTTCGAAGACGAGCAGGTCGTCTTTCGTGGCCATGCAACTCGCCCGGTTGCGTTTGTCGACGGTCAGGCGATTCTCGAACGCAGTCATCGTCTCGAGTTCGGCATCGAGCGAGTGCTCGACAACAGTTCCAACGTCGAAGCAACGGCTTTCTTTGATACGACCAATGGCCGTGGCGTCGGCTTGATGAGTTTCCCCGCAACAGCTTTTGCAGGCGCTGCCGGCGAGGCGTTTCTGCACGTCGCCAATCAACAGGGTTCGTCGCGCGGCATGCGCGTCGTTTACACACGGCGTTTGAATCGCGTTTGGACCGCTTCGGCAGGTTACGCGTTTGGACGCGGCCAGCGATTGTCGCCCTCCGGTTTCTCAACTCCCGCGGAGTTGTTTGAAAACGGATTGTTCCAAACTGCCGCATTGCAACTCGGCGCTGGCTTCCATACCGGAACGCAGGTGCGAACCGTCTTTCGCTTCTCGCCCGAAGCGACCGTGTTTGCGATCGATCCTTTTGCGGGACGCCTGGGCGTTTACGATCCATCGCTGAGCATCCTCGTGACGCAGGAGTTGCCGAGTTTCGGTTTGCCCGTGCGCGCGGAAGCGATCCTCGATGCGCGGAACATCCTGGACACGCAAGTGAGTTCCGAAAATGGCGATTGGTTGATTTTCGTCGGTAACAACAATCGGCGGTCTGTTCGTGGCGGAATCTCAGTCAGATTTTAACGACGCGCGCTAACCGTGCGCCCGGTTAAAGTGAGCGTTCCGCCAGTTCCTCCTCTTGTTACGCTCCCCTTAATCGAGTCGCTCAACTAAAAGAAAATCTTCCAAATTCTCGGAAAATTCCGAAAAGTTGGATGGCCCGAGTTAGTGGTGGTGCCGCTGAAAGCGAATTAAACACCATAAACACTAGGAACATACTTTGCCTAAAAGCGTGGGATCGGCCATTTGGTGAATTAGTCTTTGGCCTTTGATCTTTGGCCTACGGTTAAGCAAAGACCAAAAACCCAAGACCAAAGACCCAGGTAAAGTATTGAGGAGAGAGTCAGGGAAGTAAGTGAAGGGATCGGTACTCACAACGAGGACGTGGCTTCTGCTAATCGGCGCAGCGCTTTTGATCAGCGCCGGTGTGCTGAACTTCCGTCAACGAGCCCATCACCACATGCCACCCTGGGACGGTGTCGAGTGGGTCGACACGTCTGATGGCATTATCGCCAAAAATATCGAGCCCAATTCCTCTGCTGCCCGTGCCTGGTTACTGCCGGGCGATCGTCTGTTGGGCATCAATTTCGACGGCCGCAGCAAACCCGACGAAATCACGCGCGCGCGCGACGTCCAAATTTATCTCGAACAGGCAGGCGTTGGCGGTCAGTTGCACTACCTGATGCAGCGGCCTTCGTATCCTCCGGAAACGCGCGAGTATTGGGCCGACCTCGACAGCCTGGGTTCGTATCACAAGTGGACGCCGCGCGTTCTCTACGTCAACCTTCTCGGCGTCGTTTATTTACTCGTCGGCTTCTTCGTGCTGTTCAAGCAAGGCGGGCGCGCGCCGTTTGTGCTGCACTTCGCGACGTTCTGTCTCGCCGCTTTCGTCTTCCACTTCTACACTCCGGTCGGCGAATACGAGGATCTCGACCTCGCGATCACTTTTCTAGACACGGCCGCTTTCATTCTCTTCGCGCCGCTGTTCCTGCACTTCTGCGCGCTTTACCCAACGCGCCAACAACTCTCGCCGCAAAGACGTTGGCGCGCCATTTGGCTGTACGTTCCATCTTTGTTGCTGCTTGTTTTTGCCATCGTCGTCTTACTGCGTGATGAGATGGCAAAGGCCGTTGCGAGCGTGAAGAGTATTCCCGTTACCGAACCGGTGGTGGGACTCCTGTACTGGCTGACTGTCGCCCAGTTCGTCGTGGCGCTGATCGCCGGCACGGTGCTGTTGATGCGCACGCTCATAAACGCGAAGAGCACGGTCGTGCGGCAGCAGGTGAAATGGGTGATGTGGGGAACGGTCCTGGCAATCACGCCATTCATACTGCTTTACGGCGTGGTCTACCTGTTCGGCGCGCCCACCGATCGCTGGCTCACCGATGTCGCGATCCTGCCGCTGGCGATCATTCCGTTTGCTTTTGGCTATTCGGTGTTGCGCTATCGCTTGATGGACGTCGAGCTCGTGGTGCGCCGCGTTTTTGTTTACGCGCTGACGACGCTGGCGATTGCGTTGCTGATCGGCATCGTGGTTTACACCGGCGGGCTTTATGCTTTTGGTTCCGATCAATCTTTTACTTCCGGCGAGATCACTTTGCGCGTAGTGCTGGCGGTGCTGGCGATGGCGGCGATCGTGATGGTCGCTGCGCCCGTCAAGCATTTCCTTCAGGTACAGGTCGATCGACTCTTCTACGGCGAACGTTACGATCTGCGAAACAGTTTGCTCGACTTTGGCCGCACGCTTTCCGCGACGACGGCGCTCGAGCCGTTGCTTGATTCGCTGGTTAGCCGTTTACAGGAAGTGATGAACGTCGGGCGCGTTGCGATCTTCGTCGAAGACAGGCAATCGCCATCGGGTTACACCGTCGCCCGGGCTGAAGGGCTTTCAGTTCCTATCGTCGTGCCGGCTGATTTCCGCGAGATGATTCGCGTGAGATCCGCGGAGAACGGCGTGGTTCGCGCCGACGATCTCGATCTTGCGACAGACGCCGCAGGCTCGGTCAGACGATCGTTGCATTACTTCGTCCCGTGCGTCGTGCGCGGGCGGATGGTTGCCGTTATCGGTCTCGGCCGATCGGTTGACGGCGCGCTGCTTTCGTCGGAAGACGTCGAGATCCTGCGAACCGTGTCGGGTTACGTCGCGGTCGCAATCGAAAACAGTTTGCTTTACAAGGACCAGCAGGAACGCGCCGCCGAATTGACGCTGTTGAAGGAGTTCAACGAGTCGATCATCGAGTCGATCAACGTCGGCTTGCTGGCCACGGACCTCGAAGGGCGCGTGACGCGTTTGAACTCGGCTCTCGAACACATTCTCGGTCTTCGTCGCGATGCAGCGATCGGAAGACGCGTTGAAGACCTGTTCTCCGAAGACTTCGCCGACACGCTGCACCAGGTGTTAGGCAAAGACGGATGGCGTCTGCGCGAGATCCGCAACATCTACAAACTTCACACGGCGACGCTCGCGAATCGCTCGCTCGTGTTGAATATCGCCCTCGCGCCATTGCAGGACGGACAGGGACAAACCGGCGCGCTCGTCGTGCTCGAAGACGTGACGACGCGCATCAGTCTCGAAGAACAGTTGCAACAACGCGAGAAACTTTCGTCGATCGGTCTGCTGGCAGCGGGCGTCGCGCACGAAGTGAACACGCCGCTCACGGGCGTTTCTTCGTACACGCAGATGCTGCTCGGCATGTTGAACGAGAACGATCCGAAGCACGCGCTGCTGCAGAAGGTGCGCACGCAGGCTGAACGCGCGACCAACATCGTCAACAACCTGCTCAACTTCTCGCGCACCGGCAGCGCGACGGAGTTTGCCGAAATCAACATCGCGCGCGTGCTCGACGACACACTGCAATTGCTCGAACCACAACTGCGTCGCAGCCAGATCGAGATCGTTCGTTCTTACGACGCGGACGCGCCCGAGGCTTACGCCAACGCCGGCAAGCTCCAGCAGGTCTTCACCAACCTGATACTTAACGCCCGCGACGCAAGTCCCGACGGCGGTCGTATCACAATATCGACGAGCACTTCCGATGACGATGGCTCGCTTGTCGTAGAGATTTCCGATACCGGCATCGGCATCGCGCCGGAAAACGTCGCCAAGATTTACGATCCGTTCTACACGACGAAAGGTGTAGGCCAGGGCACTGGACTCGGTCTCGCCGTTTCCTACGGCATCGTCCAGGAGCACGCCGGCCACATCACCGTCGAGAGCACACCCGGCCGCGGCACGACTTTCCGCATCACCTTACCCAGCGCCCGCGTTCGTGCCCGTCTCCAGGCCGTCGGCGATTAATTTTTATTTTTTAAAATCAGCGTTTGAAGTTATCTCCGCGCGTAGCTAAACTAACGCGTTTTCAGTCGTATCTATGCAAATGAAGTCCGAAAGAAAAAACTCCCGCAAGGGTTCGGTCCTGGTCGTCGACGACGAAGAGATCATGCGCGAGGTGCTTGAAACGCTCCTCACCGCCGAAGGCTATCGCGTCGATCTCGCCAAAACCGGTGAGGAAGGTCTCGAAGCCTATGGCCGCCGCGCGTTCGACGTGGTTCTACTCGACGTGTCGATGCCGGGCATCGGCGGGCTGCGCGCGCTCGAAGAGTTTTTGAAGATGGATCCCGAAGCTGTGATCGTGATGATCACTGCTTATGCCACTTTCGACACGGCCATCGCGGCGTGGGAACGCGGCGCGTTTGGCTGCATCAGGAAACCGTTTCAGAACGAACAGATCACGGCGACGATTCAAGCCGGAATCAAACGCCGCCGCAAAGAAGAAGAACGGCGCACGCTGCGACGCGCGATGAGTAAAGCCGTCGACCGCGGCGAGATCATTGGCCGGTCTGACTTGATGCAGGAAGTTTTCCGGCTCGTGGAACAGGTTGCGCCGGCGCGTTCGACGGTTTTGATCACGGGGGAGAGCGGAACCGGTAAGGAGTTGATCGCAAAAGCGATTCACGAAGCGAGCACGCGCGTCGGCCGTCCGTTTGTGACAGTCAACAGTTCAAACATTCCTTCTGAACTGCTTGAATCGGAACTTTTTGGTCACACACGCGGCGCGTTCACCGGCGCTGTTGCGGCGAAAAAAGGTCTGTTTGAAGTCGCCGATGGTGGTTCGATCTTTCTCGACGAGATCGGCGACATTCCACCGGAAACACAGGTGCGACTGTTGCGCGTTATTCAGGAGCGCGAATTCACGCCGCTCGGCGACACTTCGCCACGCCGCGTCGACGTGCGCATCGTCGCCGCCACGAACATCGATCTGAAAGAAGCGGTGCGACAGGGAAGTTTTCGCGAAGACTTGTATTACCGGCTTTCGGTCGTGCCGATCGAGTTGCCGCCTTTGCGCGATCGGCGGGAAGACATTCTGCCGTTGGCCCAACACTTCATTCAAAAGTACAACGAAGAGAACGCCCGCGTCGTCTCCGAACAATTAGCGCCGGAAGTTTTGGCGTTGCTGGAGGCTTATTCGTGGCCCGGCAACGTGCGCGAGCTGGAGAATGCGATCGAGCGCGCCGTGGTGATTGCGCCCGGAGAAGAGATCACAAAAGAATGTTTGCGGACGGAGATTAGCGATCCGAAATCTGTTGCGGCAGGTCATCACGACGGCGCGAGCAACACGGCGGTCGGCGACATCGGCCGCGGCATCAATTTTTACGAAGAGGTGAGGCGCTTCGAGATCGATCTGATCAGGCGCGCACTGGAACAGACCGGCGGCCATCAGTCGCGTGCCGCGCGTCTGCTTGGCATGAACGCAACCACGCTCAACTCAAAGATCAAAACCTACAACATCAACCTGAGACCCTGAGTTATTTGTCGTTTGCCATTCGCCATTTTTTATTTGTCATTTACCCGAACACGCATCTGCAAACAAAATGAAAAATGAAAAATGGCAAACGATAAATGCTCTGACCATTTAGCATTATGAAGCGACGCGAACTCGACGGCTGTCCCATCACCGGCGCGCTGCAAATCCTCGGCGACAAGTGGACGATGCTCGTGGTGCGCGAATTGGTTACCGGCCCGAAACGCACGATGGAACTGCTGAACAGCCTGTTTCCGATCAGCAGCCGCACGCTCGTCGGCCGTCTGCGCGACATGGAGAAGGACAACTTCGTCGAACGCACAGACTTCGGCGGAAACCCGCCGCACATCGAGTATGCGTTGACGCCACGCGGCCGGTTGTTGCTGCCGTTGCTTGAATCGTTGCGGCAGCTAGGTTTGTCTCTCGGATGTAATGAATGTGAGGATCGCCGGGGACGGCTCGGCGTCTACTGCGATCCGTGTCCACTCAACGACGATGACGTGCCAATCCCATCACCGGCGGAAGTTCATCGTCCCGCCACGCAAACGCGCCGCGACAAAGACGATTCGATCGTCCTGCTTTGAAATAACTCTTCGCAGCGCGGCTCGCGCGCCGGGATTAGGTTCGCAGCGCGGCTCGCGCGCCGTAGGCGCGGCAGATGGTAGCCAGGGGCAGCGCGAAGCGCGTAGCCCCTGGTCTGTTTGGGAAATTGTGTGAGCTCTGAAAGAGCGACAGAAAATCCGTGCGTTCTATCGCACTTTCAGTGCTAAATGGCTGACACGGGCCAAATCCAGGGGCTGCGTGCTCGCTTCGCTCGCACTTGCCCCTGGCTACCATCCTCCGCGCCTCCGGCGCTCAGAAGCGCAGGCTACCAGCTACCGCGCCTTCGGCGCTCAGAAGCGCAGGCTACCATCCCTCCGCGCCTCCGGCGCTTAATCTTCCCCAATCGCCACGCTTGGTTCATTGGAAACCATGTGACCGTCGGGCGTGATGATCGCCTTGTGATCGGGCGTGATGTGTTCGCCTTCGATCGTGACCTCCTCGCCCGTCGGCATGGCCACCGGCAGGTGATCGAGATAACGCTCGGCGTCGATCGCCGACATGCAACCGCTGCCCGCTGCCGTCACAGCTTGTCGATAAACCGAATCCTGAACGTCGCCGCAGGCGAAGACGCCGGGAATGTTCGTCGACGTGGAAAGGCCCGAAGTTTTCAAATAGCCAACTTCGTCCATGTCGAGCCAGCCTTTGAAGAGATCTGTGTTTGGCCTGTGACCGATGGCGATAAACACGCCGGCGCACGGAAAATCACGCGTCTCGTCGGTTTGCAGGTTGCGCAGCCGCACGCCGTGCACGCCGTCTTCCTGAGTTCCCAGGATCTCCTCGACCGCGGTGTTCCAGATAAACTCGATCTTCTCGTTGCGAAAGGCCTTCTCCTGCATGATCTTTGAAGCCCGCAACCTGTCGCGCCGGTGAACAACGTAAACTTTCGCCGCATAACGCGTGAGGAAAGTCGCTTCCTCCATCGCCGTGTCGCCGCCGCCTACTACGACGATCACCTTGTTGCGAAACGCCGGCAATGGACCGTCGCAGGTAGCGCAGGCGGAGACGCCGTTGCCGCCAAACCCGTCCGGCACTTTCGCTTCACCCGGAATGCCGAGCCACTTAGCCGACGCGCCGGTCGCGATGATCAGCGTTTGTGTCTCGATCGTCGGGCCTTCCGTGTAGAGCTGAAACGGACGTTCGCTCAGGTCGACTTCCGTGATCCACGTTTCCATGAACTCCGTCCCGAAGCGTTCAGCCTGACGCCGGAATTGCTCCATGAGTTCAGGCCCGGTGACGCCTTCGGCAAACCCGGGATAGTTTTCGACGTCGGTGGTAATCATTAACTGTCCGCCCGGTGTCGTCTGTTTGGCAGAGTCCGCCGGCGCGTCGATCAGCAATGGCTTCAGACTAGCGCGGGCGGCGTAGATGGCGGCGGTGAGTCCGGCTGGTCCGGATCCGATGATCACAACGTCTTTCTTAATCGTTTCATTATCCATATCTGAGATCCGTGGTTTAAATTCGTGGTTAAAGTACACAGGAGTATAGCCTTTTCGGTTGAGCGTATAGTATAACTACCGACATTGAGGTAGTCGAACCTGATGGCTTCGCTTGAAACCATTGCCGTAATCGGCGCCGGGACGATGGGCCATGGAATCGCCCAGGTTGCTGCGGCTTCCGGGTTTCGGGTTTTACTCAGCGACGTCAATCGAGAGGCGCTCGCGCGGGGCGTCCAGTCCATCGAGAAAAATCTTGCTAAGGGAATTCAGCTAGGCAAAGTAACCGAGGACGAGCGCGACCGAACTCTGCAACAGATTCACGGCACCGTCAGGCTGGAGGAGTGTGCCACCGCCGACCTGATCGTCGAAGCCGCGCCGGAGAAGCTGGATCTCAAACGAGACATCCTGCGGCAGCTCGAAGCGGTAACGGAACGCGAGTTTATCTTTGCAAGCAACACTTCGTCGCTGTCGATTACTGAAATAGCGCGCGGGTCGAAACGGCCGGAAGCTGTTGTCGGCATGCACTTTTTCAATCCGGTGCATATCATGCGGCTGGTTGAAATCGTCGTTGGAGAGCAGACCGCGCCCGAGATAGTTGAAACGGTCGCTGGTGTTGGTCGCCGGATGCGCAAAGAGCCGATCGTCGTGAAAGACGTTCCGGGATTTGCGTCGAGCCGCTTGGGTGTGGCGCTGGGCCTCGAAGCGATGCGGATGTTGGAGCAGGGCGTCGCGAGTGCGCAAGATATTGATACCGCGATGGAACTCGGCTACAACCATCCGATGGGACCGTTGAAGTTAACCGACCTTGTCGGGCTCGACGTGCGCTTGAGTATTGCCGAGTACCTGCATCGCGAACTGGGATCGGAAACGTTTCGCCCGCCGGAGTTGTTGCGGCGCATGGTCAGCGAAGGTAAGTTGGGAAAGAAGACCGGACAGGGCTTTTACGATTGGAGTAAGGAGAAAGACGATCTGCGCCGGGCGCAGTCTTCTTGATACCGGCCGCACAGTGTTGTCGAAAATGAGCACGCCTTACAACAATGAAGAGCGACGGTTTGCGTTGCGCATGTCGTTGCGATTGCCGATCGTGATTTCCGGCCGCGCTGAAGATGGATCGGCGTGGAGCGAGCCTACCGAGACTGACGACATTTCCACGTCGGGCGCGCTTTTCCACCTGAATCAAAAAGTAAATCGTGGCGAGCGATTATACCTGCGCGCGCACCGGCCGGATGGCGCGCCGATCGAGGTGACTGCGGTAGTCATACGCGTGGCGCCGGCGATCTACGGCACCGCGCGTGTTGGCGTGCAGATAGCTGAACCTGCCGAGAACTGGTTGCGCTTGTTTGTCTCGTGGGTCGCAGACGAACAACCCGCATCCGATCCTGACATCTCTTCCGAGTAGTCCTACGACGTTTACGATCCCCAAACGATGCGGTGAAACAGTTGGTCCATCTCCGCAGGCGTCTGCTTCATGCCGCGATCGACCCACCACGACAATAACGACAAGAGCGCGCCGGCGTGTGCAAAGGCGACCGCGGCGCGATCGGCCGGCGAGATCGATTGCCCGCGTGGCAGTTCCGACAAGCGGCGCTCGATGCCGCGCGCAAAGTGCTCTCGGGCGAGATCCATTTGTTCCTCCATCTTTCCCGCTGATGTCAACGCATTGACGAACTGCTTCGCTTCGACGATGTGACCGAAAAACTCCTTCACCGGAAACACCCGATCCGATTTCTCGCCGTGCGCTGACAATCCCATCGCCAGCCGCTCGTAAAACTCATCCGCGTCGCTCATCAACAGATCGTCTTTGTCGCTGTAATGCGAATAGAATGTCGAACGCCCGACGTGCGCCCGATCCAAAACGTCCTGCACCGTGATCGTGTCGAACGGTTTCTCCTGCATCAACGCGACGAGGGCATCGCCGAGCGCGTCGCGCGTTCGCCGCACGCGAGCGTCGGTCTTCTTATTCATGTTGGCAAGAACCAGGTGATCGTTTCCGGACATTGACAACCTCTTTGTTCAATTACGCCCGATTATGCGCGCCCGATGCTGGACAGCCGGGAAAGGCGCTTTTAGAGTACGCGGCGCTATGATCTCTTTACACCAGGTAAGCAAAAAATACGAAACGCCCGCCGGAGTTTTTGCCGCACTCGCAAACGTCGATCTCGAGATTCGCGCGGGCGAGTTTGTCGGCGTGGTGGGAAAGTCCGGCAGCGGGAAGTCGACGCTGCTGAACATGATCGCCGGTATCGATCGGCCCACGGCCGGTTCCGTCACCGTCGCCGGCACGCCGATTCACGAGTTTGGTGAAAACAAGCTCGCCGCCTGGCGCGGCCGCAACGTCGGGTTCGTGTTTCAGTTTTTTCAACTGCTGCCAACGTTAACCGCCGCAGAGAACGTAATGCTGCCGATGGATTTTGGCAAAAGCGTTCCGTTTCGTGAACGGCGGAAACGAGCGGAGTCGTTGCTCGAACGCGTCGGAGTCGGCAGGCATGCAGACAAATTGCCCGCGACACTTTCCGGCGGTGAACAGCAACGCGTGGCGATCGCGCGCGCCCTTGCGAATGAGCCGCCGCTTGTCCTCGCCGACGAGCCAACCGGCAATCTCGACTCGACTACGGCCGCCGCCATTCTCGATCTGTTTCGCGACATGGCCCACCGGGGAACGACTGTCGTAATCGCCACTCACGAAGCCGACATCGCCCGCGTGATCGATCGCCGTATCGAAATCTCCGATGGAATGTTAGCGAGATGAACACACTCTGGCACAAAGCGATTCGTGACTTTTGGACCGAACGCGCTCGCACCGCCCTCGTCGTGCTCGCGATCGCGCTGGGCATTTCCGCATTCGCTTCAGTTCTGTCGTCTTACGCAATCCTGACGCGCGAACTTGACCGCGGTTATCTCGCGACGAACCCGGCGTCGGCAGTATTGCGCGTCGATCGAGTGGACGACGAACTGGTCCAGACGATCCTGCAAAACCCGGCAGTCAGCGACGCCGAACCACGGCGCACCGTACGCGGTCAGATCAAAGCCGGGCCGATCCAGTGGCGCAACCTCGTGCTGTTTGTCGTGAAAGATTACGGCGACATTCGGGTCAGCAAACTCGAACCTGAAGCAGGCGCGTGGCCGCCGGCAACCGGCGAGATCCTGATCGAGCGCGATGCGTTTCAAGTCGCGAAGGCAAAGATCGGCGACAAAGTTACCGTGAAGACCGCGAACGGAAAGCAACAACAGCTCACCGTCAGCGGCAGCGTGCACGACGTGGGCCAGGCGCAGGCGCGCATGGAAAACATCGTCTACGGTTACATCAACCTTGCCACCTTGGTCCAACTCGGAGAAGAACCGTATCTCGATCGTTTGAATATCCTTGTCCGCGAGAACAGGTTTGACGAGCCGCACATCAAGAACGTCGCCAACGATGTAAAAGCCTTGATCGAAAGCCGCGGGCACGAGGTGGAAAGTGTCGACTTGCCGGCGCCAGGAAAACATCCGCACTCGGATCTGACGGGCGCGCTGTTGCTCGCGATGTCGAGCTTCGGGATCTTCGTGCTGTTGTTGAGCGGGATCCTCGTCGTGAATCTCTTGACGGCGTTGATGGCGTCGCAAGTGCGACAGATCGGAGTGATGAAAGCGATTGGCGGCACGCGCGGGGCAATTGCGCGGATCTATTTCGGCCAGGCGCTGTTTCTCGGAATCGCCGCGCTCATCGTTTCAATTCCGCTGGGAATCATCGGCAGCCGCGCGTTGTGCCAGTACATGGCGATGTTTCTGAATTTCGACATCAACAGTTTCGCGGTCCCGCTTTGGGTCTATCTGCTCGTGGCAATCATCGGCCTCGCCGCGCCGCTGATCGCCGCTGCGTATCCGGTGTGGAAAGGAACGGGCGTTCCGGTCAGGATCGCGTTAACAGATTTTGGTTTATCGGGAAAGACGTTTGGCGCCGGCAGGATCGATCGCGCGCTCACGAGAATCGGCGGCAGGTTCATGCCCGTCGTGTTTGCTTTGCGCAACGCATTTCGCCGTCGCGCGCGTCTCGCGTTGACACTCTTAACACTCACAGCCGGCGGTCTGTTCTTTCTCGCCGCGCTGAACATTCGCGCCTCGGTCGTCAACACGCTCGATCGCATGTTTGCCGCGCGGAAGTTTGATCTGTCTGTCTGGTTCGACAATCCGTTGCAGTGGGAACGATTGCAACGCGCAGTCGCCAACACGCCGGGAATCACAGATGCGGAAGGTTGGTTCTTCGCAGGGGGTTCGCTGGGGACGCGGGAGTTTACCGTGACGGCTTTACCGCCCGACACACGCTTGCTCGATCTCGAAATCCTCGAAGGCCGTTGGTTACAAGCCGGCGACAGCGGCGCGATGGTGATCAATAACGCGCTGGCCAGGAGAGTCCCCTCGTTGCGAGTGGGAGAAACAGTGACGCTCCGCATCGACAGTGTTGAATCGACGTGGCGAATAGTCGGACTTGCCAAGGAAGCCTACTCACCGGCAATCGCCTACATTCCGCTGAGCTTCATACAACAACAGCAACCGGGCATGAGCAACAGTATGCGACTCGCGTTGGCCCAAGACGATTTCGATTCGATCAGCATCGTGAAAGAACGGTTGGATGAAGCTATGGAACGCGAGGGCGTGCGCGCGCGTGGAAGCGCGAGCACGGCTGAAAGCCGGTTAGGTTTCGACCAGCACGTGGTGATGATCTACGTGTTTCTCATTGTCATGTCGGCGATCGTGGGCAGCGTTGGCGGACTCGGACTGATGACGACGATGAGTCTCAACGTGCTCGAACGCCGCCGCGAGATGGGTGTGTTGCGGGCCATCGGCGCAACTCCGCGAATCGTTTGGCTGATCGTGATTGTCGAAGGATTGCTGATCGGTCTATTGAGTTGGATAATCGCGGTGTGTCTCGCCTGGCCCGTGAGCAACGTGTTGGGCAACGTAATCGTCAAAGCGCTCTTCAGGAGCGGGCTCGATTTCACGTTTGAGCCGTGGGGGCTTTTGATTTGGTTCGTCGTTTCACTTAGCGTCAGCGCGGCCGGGAGTTTTATTCCAGCGTGGAAGGCCTCGCGCACCACCGTCCGGGAAGCATTAGCTTATGAATAATCGAATTCGTTTCTTCACGTTTCTTCTGTTGCTTTGTTTGGCAGGCGTATCTGTTCAAGCGCAACAAGCTGCGACAGCACCGGCGACAGTGCCTTTCGAACTCAATGGCCGGCACATCATTCTCAAAGGCAAGGTCAATTCGCAACCGATCGAATTCGTGCTCGACACAGGCGATCAGTACGCCATCGTGGATCTCGACGTGGCGAAACAGATGAACCTGAGTCTCTATGGACAGGTTGGTGTCGGCGGCGCGGGTGCGTCAGTCTCGATGGGCGCGTTGGTGAAAGACGCAACGTTCACACTCGACGCACTCCCGGGGTTTTCTCAACCCGTGAAGATGGCGTTGCCACTCGGCAACGTGCTTTCAAAACGCGCCGGACGCGCGTTTCAGGGCATTATCGGTTATGAGTTTATTCGGGAGTTTGTCGTCGAGATCGATTACCAGGCGCGCGTATTAAAGCTGCACGACAAAGACAAGTTCACTTACTCGGGGCCGGGTGAAAGTATTCCGATCACGCTGGTCCACGGTCATCCGGTTTTGGAAGCGGAAGTGACGCCTGCAGGAAGCACGACGACGCTCAAAGGCAAGTTTGTTTTCGATATTGGCTCGTCGATGACGCTGGCGCTGCATAGTCCGTTTGTCGCCGAGAATCGGCTGCTTGGTCCACACTTCAAAACCATTCGCTCGCTGGGTGGAGCGGGCGCCGGAGGTGAGACGACGGGACAACTTGGCCGCGTGACTGATCTGAAGATCGGAAGTTTCACGATCAAGAGCCCGATAACGCTTTTCTCGGAAGACAAGGCGGGTGCGTTTGCGAATGCTGCGTTGGCGGGCAACGTTGGGGCGCGCGTGGCAAATAAGTTTCGACTGTTTTTAGACTACGGTCGCAAGCGCATCATCTTCGAACCAAACTCCACGTTCGCTGCCCCGTACGATCAGGCGCAGGTTGGCATGAGTATGATCGCCGAAGGCAGCGACTTCCGCACGTTTCGTGTCCGCGCGGTGCTTGAAAACTCGCCGGCCTCGGAAATCGGAATACAAAAGGACGACGTGCTCGTCTCAGTAAACAATCAACCCGCCGCGGAGTTCACGCTTTCCCGGTTGAACGAGATGTTCGAACGCCCGGTGCCGTACAAGTTAACCGTCCGGCGTGGCGAACAGACACTCCAATTGACCCTGACGCCACGACGTTTGCTGTAGCTCGATTTTTAAGCGGTCCGGTTCAGAATGAAATCGGCGATCTGGCGCAGATCGGTCGTAGGACGATCGATACGGTCGAGTGCTTCGCATGCCGAACGATGAGCTTTCAAAGCTGCCTCACGCGTTTCTTCGAGACCATATAACGCCGGATAGGTCGCCTTTCGCGACTGCGCATCCTTGCCCGGCGTCTTTCCGAGATCTTCAGCACTGGCCGTTACGTCGAGCAGATCGTCGGTGATCTGAAACAACAGGCCCAAATGCGAACCATACAAACTTACCGCGTCGAGCTCAGCTTCGGTGGCGCGGCCGATGATCGCGCCGCAGCGTGTGGCGGCGACGATCAACGCCCCGGTCTTGTGACGATGAATCTCTTCCAGTTCACCCGCATTGACCTGTCGCGCTTCGGCTTCCATGTCGAGCGCCTGGCCCGCAACCATTCCGTCAGGAGTTCCTGAAGCACGCGCGAGTTCGGCGATCAACGCTACGCGGGTTGCGGCGTCGAGCAGTTCGTCCTCGGCGATAGTGCGGAACGCGAGCGTCTGCAACGCGTCGCCGGCAAGAATCGCCGCAGCTTCGCCGAAACGCACGTGGCACGTAGGCCGTCCACGACGCAGATCGTCGTCGTCCATCGACGGCAGATCGTCGTGAATCAGCGAATACGTGTGAATCATCTCGAAAGCACACGCTGTTTTGAGCAGCATTTTGATCTCCGCGCCAAACGCCTGCCCGGTGGCAAGCACCAGCACCGGACGAAAGCGTTTCCCGCCGGCGAACATGCTCCAACGAATTGCGTTATGAATTTTTTCCGGCGCGGTAGACGATGCGGGAAGAAGATTATTCAGCTCGAGTTCGACAAGCGTACGATTGTCTGTAAGCACGGATTTCACGAATTGTTATCGGCGTCTTTTTCGGTAGGTTCGCTGAAAGCACTCACGACCGGGCGGCCCTGGTTGTCGCGCAGCAGGATCTCGATGCGTCGTTCGGCCTGGCTGAGACGATCCTGGCATTCGCGCGAAAGTCGAATACCCTGTTCGAATAATTCGAGACTCTTTTCGAGCGGCAAGTCGCCGCTTTCGAGTTGCCGGACGATCTGTTCCAGCGCCTCGAGGGAGGCCTCAAAACTCCGGCCCTGTTCCTGACCATTATTCATCTACGCTCTTTCTCCGTTATCTTCGCCGCGGCGCGCGTTTGCGCGGTTTAAGAAACTGCGGATTCACGTCGAGTCCACCTATTGCCGGCAACTGCGCCATCAAATTGTCGACGAGGCGTTGGACCACCACGTCGTCTTTAAAGTCGGTCACTTTCCAACCATCCGCGCCACGACGCATCGCGATCTCAAACTTGCGTTCGTTAATCGACGCCGACGCTGTCGCCGCATCGCCTTCTGTCGTGATCGTCATCAACGACGGCACCGCAACCACCAGAAAGATAAACGGCCGCGGCTCCGACTGCGACGCAAACTCGCGGAACTGGTTCACGACTTCGCTGCGAATCGCCGGCTTCATCTGTTGCAGCAAGCCGGGCATCTTACTGTCGATCTGGAGTTTGACTTTATTGCTCAACGCCAATCCATAACGCGCTACGGCTTTCTCGCCGACACGCGCCGCCATGTTTTTAGCGATCTCTTCGTCGTCGAGACGTTTTTCAAACTCGGCCATGTCGCCACGCTGCGCGGCGTCGATCATGAGCGACAACGCGTACGCCGGTTTCGATTGATAGTTTCGCCATAACAGGAAACCGGCGATGGCAACGCCGCCGATCACGATGAGGACGATCGCGAACAGGATTCCGAGCACCCTGGGCCAACGCCGGCGTTTGCCACGATTGGCGCCACGAGCCGCTGCTGGTCCAGCATTAGGCGGCGCATCGAGATTGATTACTATGCGCTGGCGGCCCATCAGTTTTCATCCGTGGTTACGACGCGAGTGTTCAGCCGTCCGCGTGCGAGCCGCACGCTTACTTCGTCGCCGGCCTTGACCGACGCGGCATCGCGCACGAGTTTGCCTGAAACATCCTGCGCTATCGCATAGCCGCGTTGCAACACGCCGAGCGGCGAAAGCGCGTCCAGCGAAGCGGCGGCCAGTCCCAAACGTTCTCGTCCCTCCTGAATTTGTGTTTCGAGCGCGGCGCCACAGGCAGACGAAGCGTTTTCGTAACGACGCCGGGCTTTGACGAGTCGAGATTGAACTTCGGCGAATGCGTGCGACATTGCCTGCTTCTGCACGTGCGTGCGAAGGTTCACGATCTGAAATCGCGTTAAGCGAACAAGTTGACGGCCAAGATTATCCAACGACGAACAGATCTGATCTTCACGCGCGGCGACGATCTCGGCGGCGGCTGACGGTGTCGCCGCGCGAAAGTCAGCAACAAAATCGGCGATCGTGAAATCCGTTTCGTGTCCCACCGCCGAGATCACCGGAATTGCAGACTTGCGAATCGCACGCGCGACTTCTTCCTGGTTGAACGCCCAAAGATCTTCGGTGGAACCACCGCCACGTCCTACGATCAGCACGTCGACGAGATCTTCGGTGCGTCCGTCGCGCAACGCTCGTTCGTGATAGAGATTGATGAATCGGATCGCGCGGGCAATGTCTGGTCCAGCGAGATCGCCTTGCACTTTCGCGGGAGAGAACAACACATGGACCGTGCGCGTGCGTCGCGAGATGACGTTGAGAATGTCGCGAATCGCAGCGCCGGTCGGCGACGTGACGATGCCGACGCGTCGCGGAAAAACCGGCAACGGACGCTTCAACTCTTTCGCAAACAATCCTTCCGCGTTCAGTCGATCGCGCAACTGCTCGAACGCGATGCGCAACGCGCCCGCGCCCACCGGATCGAGCGCCTCGACAACCAGCTCGTACTCACCGCGCGGTGCGTAAAGCGAAAGTTTTCCGCGCGCGCGCACGTGCAATCCGTCGGTCGGACGAAAGCGGATGCGCGTATTTGTCGAGCGAAAGCACTTGGCGCGCAGTTGTGCGGTTTGATCTTTGAGCGTGAAGTACCAGTGACCGGACGAGTGGGCCTTGAAATTCGAGATCTCACCCTCGACCCAAACCGAAGCGAAGCGCGACTCGAGCGCGATCCTGATCGAGTTGGTCAGTTCAGAGACAGTTTGCGGCTTTCGTTCGGTTTCGTCGAAGAGCGCATTGAAGAGGGGTTGATTAGCCACGGATTACAAAACCAAATTAGGGCGTATTGCTCAAACCAACAACCGGACTCAGGCGCACCGAAGCGCCGTCGCGGTTCGTGCGCACGCGCACGCGCGGTGTTGAGGAGACGGCGTTTGATGCGTAAGTGATCGTGTACGCGGATCGCAGTTGGGCCACTACGTCGTCGTAAGCTATCTGCAAATCTTCGAGCCGGCGAATCGGATAATAGATGCCGCCGGAAGCAGCCGCGAGTTTGCGTCCTTCGTCTTCGGCGCGCGTGGTCAAAGTGAGATAGCGAGTGCGCAACGGATCGATCGTGATCTCCGGACGCGGCACGCTCGTTTCCGGTATCAAACCTGACGGAACATACAACGGATAGACCAACGCGCCTGACTCAGTCAACGCTTCCAGGATCGCCGGAAACGGAAGAAACGACTTGTTATCGTCGCCGTCGGACATCACTACGATCGCCGTGCGCTCGCCACGCAGACGTTTCAACGGCTCGGACAACACGTAACCGAGCGCGTCGTAAAGCGCAGTGCCGCCGCCGGCGTCGATCTCGTCGAGTTTGCGCGAGAGCATTTGCCGGTCGGTGCTGAAGTCGGAAATGATCTGAATGTCGTCGCGAAAACTGATGATCGCGATGCGATCCTGCGGGCTTGCGGTGCGCAGAAAATCGCGCGCCGCTTTGCGGATGAAGTCCATTCGCTCTTCGACGCTGCCGGAGACGTCCAGCAACAGCACGAGATTGAACGGTTCATTTGCCGGCGACACGTTCGTCACGCGGCGTTCGACGCCGTTTTCCCAAACAGTGAAATCCGCTTCACGCATCCCGCCGATCGCGCGCCCGTTGCGGTCGGTGACGCTGGCATTGAAACGCAGCAGTTGCGGAGCGACTGTGCTGACGATTTTACCGGGAGGCGTACGGCTCAACAGCGCCGGTTCCTTGTCAGGTGGCGGCAGTGTTTTCGCATAGTCGCCAAACATCTTGGGCGCGACTTTGCGGATCGATTCGACGAGATGCGAGTCGCCGCTGCGAACGATGGCGCGCGCGGCTTCCGTCAACGGCCGTTCGCGCAGATCGCTGGGCGCCATTGCCGGATCGACGTTCAACAGCACCACGCCGCGTTGCGTCCGAAAATCGAGTGCGACGGTCTCTTCTTTCTTTGCTTCTTTCTCGCCGAGCCGTCCGGAAAGTTTGAACGTGCCGCGGGCTTTTTCCTTCACAGGCGGCAGCTCGACGTCGCTCATGTAGCGCGGCCGGCTTGCTTCCCAAAGAAAGTCAAACTTCAATGCGTCGAGCGGAACGTCGGCGTGAATCGTTCCCGTGTCGGTTTTCACCGTTGCAGACTCGATGTTGCCGACGACGTCGACAGCGCCGTCCTCTCCTTCAATCTCGATCTTCGAGCGCGGCGGAATAGTGACGACGAGATCGATGCGATTCTTATCGCCGCGGGGCCGAACGTCGATCGTAACCTTGCCGCCTTTCGAGTCGACTTTCACATCGTCCGAAGCGATTGCGAGACCCGCAGATGTCGCTTCGACGGTCACTTTCTTTTCGTGTGACGCCGCAGCGACGACGCTCACCCGGCCTTCGATATTCTTGATCGAAACCGAGACTTTTTCGGGCGTTTCAAGCTCTTGTTTGAAGCCCTGGGCAAAGGCGGAGCAGGTGAAACCAACCAACAATAACGATATGACTAAAAGCTTCTTCCAAAACATTGGCGCGATCTTGCCCGCAGGGAGGCTGGTGGTCAAGTTGTGCTAGGCTTTATGATAGCCGGAACCGACAGTAATCAAGGGGGCACGATTTGGCACAAACTGAACCCACCAAAGACCAAAGACTGCTTATTCACAACCTGGTGAAGCGCGACCCGCTTGCCGGCCTCGCCGAAGATGTGCGCAAGGGCCTGACCGCGTATCCGAAGCGCTTTTTGCCGAAGTATTTTTACGACGAGCTCGGATCGCAACTCTTCGAAGCGATTTGCCTGCTGCCGGAATACTATCTGACGCGCGCGGAGAACGAGATCCTCCTGCGCTATGCCGACGAGATCGCCGCCGCCGTAAACGGGCAAAAAACACTCGTCGAGATGGGCAGTGGCAGCGCTTCCAAGACGCGGTTGATTATCGAAGCCCTGCTCCGTTCGCAAGGCGAGCTGTTGTTCATGCCGGTCGATATTTCGGTGACGGCCCTGGAGAGCAGTTCGCGAATCCTGCTGCAATCGTATCCGCGGCTCAGGATCGAGGCGTTTGCGGCAGATTATTTCGCCGGACTTACCGAACTCGGTAAGAAACCACGACGCCGGACGCTCGCGCTGTTTCTCGGTTCCAACATCAGCAACTTCGATCCGGACGAAGCACATCGCTTCCTGCGCGCGATGCGTGAAGTGCTGAACGAAGGCGATGCCTTACTGCTTGGCGCCGATCTGAAAAAAGATCCCAACGTTCTCGAAGCGGCATACAACGACGCGCTTGGCGTGACCTCCGCTTTCAATTTGAACGTGCTCGCCCGCATCAATCGCGAACTCCGCGGCGGGTTCGATCTGCACGCGTTTCGTCATTACGCTTTTTACAACCAGGACGCGGGCCGAATCGAGATCTATATCGAGAGTCTCAAAAATCAAACTGTGCGCATCGAGAAACTCGATCTGGAAGTCAGCTTCGAATCTGGCGAATTGATTCACACCGAAAACTCTTACAAGTACGACGCCGCGGGGATCGCCGAACTCGCTACTGCAACCGGCTTCGCTTACTCGCGTTCGTGGTTCGATTCACAGGAAAGATTTAGCAGTAATTTGTTGCTCGCCGCCTGAGAGCATGAACGAATCGCCGGATAACCTCCTCGTTCAGTTCAACAACGTCCACGTCTCACTGTCAGGAAATCCGATAATTTCCGACTTGAATCTGACCGTCCAACGAGGCGAGACGCTCGTGCTGTTGGGCGAGTCTGGTTGCGGGAAGACGACGACGCTGAAACTCGTGAATCGACTGTTGCTGCCGACGTCGGGCGAGGTCGTGGTCGAGGGACGAGCGACGACTGCGTGGGACCCGATCGCGTTGCGGCGTCACATCGGTTACGTGATCCAGGAAGGCGGACTGTTTCCGCATTTCACGATCGCGCGCAACGTGGCGCTGGTGCCGTCGCTTTCGGGTTGGGACGAAACGCGCACCGGCGAGCGCGTGCGCGAGTTGTTGAATCTCGTCGGGCTCGATCCGGATCGCTTCGCCGAGCGTTATCCGCGCGAATTGTCAGGTGGACAACGGCAGCGCGTCGGCGTCGCGCGGGCGCTCGCCGCGGACCCGCCGTTGTTGCTGCTCGACGAACCGTTTGGCGCGCTCGATCCGTTGACGCGGGCGAGTTTGCAACGCGAATTCGCAGATCTTTCGCGCCGGTTAGGCAAGACGGCGATCCTCGTGACGCACGACGTCCGCGAAGCCTTGACGCTCGCCACGCGCATCGGGCTCATGCACAAGGGAAGTCTTGTGTTGCTCGAAACACCCGCCGGTTTTCGCGCTTCTGACAATCCACACGCACGCGCTTATTTGGAGACACTGGCATGACGTTCTGGCAGTTTCTCCAAAACAACTGGGCCGAACTCGCGACGCTGATCCGCGAGCATTTGGTGCTCGTGTTCATCTCGATCGTGACGGCGGTGCTGATCGGCGTTCCGACCGGAATATTGCTGACACGTTATCGCAGGTTGCGCGGACCGGTGCTCGGCATCGCAAACGTGATGCAGACGATTCCGAGTCTCGCGCTGTTTGGCTTTCTGATTCCGCTCCCGTTCATCGGCGGTATCGGGACGCGGACGGCGCTCGTCGCGCTCGTGCTTTATTCGCTGTTGCCGATCATTCGCAACACAGTTACCGGAATACTCGGCGTCGAACCGAGCGTGCGCGAAGCAGCGGTGGCGATGGGAATGACGGATGGGCAGGTGCTGCGACAGGTCGAGTTGCCGCTGGCCGCGGGCGTGATCGTGACGGGCATTCGCGTGGCGACTGTGATCGCGGTCGGCGTGACGACGATCGCCGCCGCTGTCGGCGCGGGTGGTTTGGGCGTTTACATCTTTCGCGGACTGCGGCAGTACGACAACAACCTGTTGCTCGCAGGCGCTGTGTCCGCGGCGTTGCTGGCGCTTGGCGCCGATTTCTTACTCGGGCTTGTCGAACGTCAATTCAGTGTTGAAACGAAGCGCAGAGTCTCGATCGCGCCGAAGTTGGCTTTCGGTGTTTTCGCGTTGCTCGTGGCGCTCGGCGTCGCTTATTGGCAGTTCACAAAGAAACCCGCCGCGCCGAACCGCGTCGTCGTCGGTTCTAAAGACTTCACCGAATCAGCATTGCTTGCGGAGATCGTCGCCCAGATGCTGGAAGCGCGCGGCGTTTCCGTCGAGCGCCGGTTCGAACTCGGCGGAAATCTTCCCCACGAAGCACTCGTCAACGGCACGCTCGATCTTTATCCCGAATACACGGGAACAGCTTTCACGGCGATCCTGCGGCACGCGCCTGTAACCGATCCACGCGCCGTTTACGAACAAGTCAAACGAGAATACGCGGAGAAGTTTGACGTCGACGTCAGTTCGCCGCTCGGTTTTGAAAACACGTTTGCGATCCTCGTGCGCGGCGCTGACGCACGGCAGTTGAACTTGAAAACAGTCTCCGACGCTGCGCCGCACACGCCAAAGTGGCGCGCGGGTTTTGGCCAGGACTTCATGTCGCGTGCCGACGGGTATCCGGGTTTCTCGAAAGCGTATGGCTTGAACTTCGGCGAAGTCCGCGAGATGGATCTGTCGCTGACTTACATCGCGCTTTCCTCGCGTCAGGTCGATCTGATTGCCGGCAATTCCACGGAAGGACGCATCGCACAACTCGATCTGGTCCAACTCGTAGACGACAAGCGATATTTCCCGCCGTACGAAGCTGTTTACCTTGTGCGAAGCGACGCCCTCGCCCGCGTCCCGCAGTTACGAGAAGCATTGGAACGACTCGCCAACGCCATCTCGACCGACGAGATGCGGCAACTCAATTACGAGATCGACGGGAACAAGCGAGATCCGAAAGAAGTAGTGAGAAACTGGCTTGCTCAGAGGCGGTTTTAGCGCCGCAGATGCTTCAGCGCCGCAGGCGCGACACAAGCAGGGACGCTTCAGCGCCGCAGGCGCGACCATAAGGTAGCCAGGGGCGAGTGCGCGAAGCGCAACTCGCCCCTGGATCGTAGCCGCAAACTGTTGAGCACTGAAAGTGCGGCATAACGCTTTTTTTCTGTCGCTCCTGCGGAGCTCTCTTGCTTTTCGATAGAGACCAGGGGCTAGCGCCCCTGGCTACCTTGTTCCGCGCCTCCGGCGCTATGCGACGCGCCTCCGGCGCTATGCGACTATCCGCGCCTCTGTCGCTATGCGACTAGCAGCGCCTCTGGCGCTATGCGACGCGCCTCTGGCGCTGTGCGACTAGTCGAATCGGTTTAGGATCCACCGCCTCCGCCCTGGTTGTCGGGCGGATCGATTGGCGCTGCGTCTGTGTCTCCAGAATCCAGCCCTGCGGCGCTGGCGCCTCCGCCACCCTGGTTGTCTGGTGGATCGATTGTCATTGCGTCGGGTTCGTTTTCATTTACTGACATAGTTCTGAGCTCCTTTGTATTGATTGGGAGTTAAATCACAGGTTGACCTCAACCTGATGCTTGCATGTAGACCTGAATATCAGGCCTCGAAATGTACTTCCGGAAAGCCTCGACGCCCCACTCCTGTTCGAGCTTAGCGCGGGCGTCGAATGCTCTCTTGAGTTGTTCTTCTGCCTGATCCTTGTTGCCTAGTAACGCGTTGGCCCGTGAAGCGATGAGCCATGCGCGCCACTCGGATTCAAACTGTCCGCCACGCGCTGCTCTTTCCTGGGCCTGCGTAGCGAGTGACAAAGCTGCCTGCGCATCGTTGCGCGCGAGCGCGGCTTGGGCTGCCGCCAACAACGCTCGTGAGTGCAAGCCGAAGTCGCCGGCCGAAGAGGCTTCATTCAATGCGTCGTCGCAAAGTTTCTGCGCCTCTTGTTGTCCAGTGCCCGAAAGCGCCTTTGCCAAACCGAGCACGTACTTGCCCTGGATCGTCACATCCGGGTACTGCTTGCCGGCCAGTTCGGTGGCCTGGTTGACCTCCGTCGTCACCGACGGAAACGCACGTTCACTCAACCGCATCTCGCCCACAACCAGATGAACCGCCGGCAGCAACTGAAGCAAGTTTCCCTTCGATTCGGAAATCATCGCCAGCACCTCGTCGAGCAACAGCCGCGCCTGATCGTAATGTCCGAGCCGCCATAAAATATTCCCGCGGTTCGCCTTGCAGAACGCGATCCGGAATTTATTACCGACAGCTTCATAGATCGTCTGCGCGCTTTCGTACTGAGCGAGAGCGGACGGCCACTTCTCCTGCTCGAATTCCAGCGCGCCCAGTTCGAGGTACGAATCGGCAATGGCGGGCTGACTGTTGCTGTCTTTGGCGAGTTGCAGTTTTCGATTCAACGCTTGCGCGGCGGCAGCATAGTCACCTTTGCGACGTTCGCCGCGGCCAATCTGCGTCAGGCAGTAGGCGACGTTGCGCGGGTAGTTTCCGCGTTCGAAAAACTCCAGTGCTTGCTGGACCATGCGCAGTCCGTCGTCGATGCGCAACGTTTGAATGTAAAGCCCGCCGAGGTTCGAGAGTCCGCGTGCTTCGCGCGCGCGGCCTTTATTTGCTTGGGCGAACTGAATCGCCTGGTTGAAATATTGTTCGGCTTTAGCGTAATCGCCGCGGCCAGAGAAGGTGTTGCCGAGTTCCAGCAAAGCGCCGGCGGTCAGGTTTTCGAGCTGTTTCTGTTGGGCAAACGTCACGGCCTGTTGGGCGTAGTTCTCAGCTTCCGGAATCGAACCCTTGGTCGACGCGAGATAGCTCAACTCGATCAACGCCGTAATCTGCTGCGCCTCGTTTCCCATCGCGCGCGCCGCGTCGAGCGACTGCCGAAACTGCGCTTCCGCATCTGCGTACTGGCCCTTTTCGCGAAACAGAATGCCGCGCTGGCGCAACACTTCGTTCACGCCTTCGTTGTTGCTGCCCGCGCGATACAACTGCTCGGCCTTGTCGAACATTTCGGTCGCTTTGTCGGTCTGCGTCTTGCGGTTGTAGACGATGCCGGCGCGCAGGTAGGCGGTTGCGTACTGGCCATTGTTCAACTGAATGGCTTTCAGATAGTTTTCGAGGGCCTTGTCCGGATCACCGTCGTTTTCGTAGGCGTAACCGAGGTCGACGTAAACCTGGCTCTCTCCCGGCGTGAGTTGCGCGATCTGCGTGTAGTTTTTGACTGCTTCCTTGAAATCACGCGTCACGGTGGCGGTGATCGCGTCGAGGTAGAGCGCGTCGCGTGGCGCGACTGAAGAGCGGTCGCCGGCGATGGTGGTGGCGGCGAGCAGTTCGTCTTTTGCTTTGTCGTAATAGTCGAGTTCGGCCCACGCTTGCGCGAGACGCGCGCGTGCCAAAGCGTAGCGGTCGTCGATCTCGATTGCCTGCGCGAGTGCTTTGCTGGCCTGGTAATAAGCGCCGTTGCGAAGATTGTCGGTGCCGCGTTCGTACCAACTGAGGGCGGCCGCCGAAGGTTGATAGTACGAACGGGGCCAGAAGTAGATGATGGCCCAAATCACCAGTCCGGCGACGACGAACGCAGGGATGACGGACGCCAGCGAGAAGCGTTGGCGTCGCAACTGCATCGTCAGCGTCGCGAAGGCGTTGGTGCCGCGCTTGAAGTCGTCGGTCGGTCCCTTGGGCCGGCTGGCGACCGGAATTCCGTTGCCACTCAGCGTCAGCGCCACCGCGCGCAGGTCTTTGAGCAATTCCTGGGCGGTTTGGTAACGCGCTTCCACCTTCTTCTCGAGCGCTTTCATCGTGATGCGATCGAGTTCGGGTGGAACCTGGGAGTTGATCGATGACGGGTGAGCCGGCGTGACGTGGATGATCTGCGCGCCAATCTCCAGCACGCTTCCGCCGGAAAACGCTGACTGTCCGGTCAAACACTCGTACAACAGAGCGCCTAACGCAAAAAGGTCGCTGCGGCCGTCGATCTCTTTTCCGGTCGCCTGTTCGGGCGAGAGATAGAGTGGCGTGCCGACGATCACGTCGCTGCGTGTTTGCGTCGCGTAGATCGTTTGCGCGTCGAGGTCAACGCCGCTGCCTTGCGGCTCGAACATGTGCTTGACGAGGCCGAAATCGAGCACTTTCACCTGGCCGCGCTCATTGATCAGGACGTTTGAAGGCTTGATGTCGCGATGGACGATTCCTCCCTCGTGCGCCTCGCCGAGCGCTTCGGCAATCGACGAGACGATCTCGACCGAGCGGCGCAGTGTCAGTCCCTCGTCGAGCAAATCGCTCAGCGACTTGCCTTTGACGTACTCCATCACGAGAAACGGCTGCCCGGAGCCTGTTTCGCCGTAGTCGTGGACGATCGCGATGTTTTGATGGTTCAGCCCGGAAACGGCGCGGGCCTCGCGGATGAAACGGGCGCGATAATGACGGTCCGTCGAGGTCAGAAACTTGATCGCGACGCGGCGAGCCAGATGCTGGTCTTCGGCGAGGTAGACGACGCCCATCCCGCCTTCTCCCAGTTTTTCAACAACTCGATAATGAGAGACTGTCTGGCCGATCATGCTCGCATGGATTTCCTTCGGGTGCGAGAAAGGAAGAAAAGTTGGCAAATCAGAGGCGGTTCCAAGGACGAGGAACATGCTCTGGGGCGGTCCGGAAGGACACTTGTGGCATTGTGCGCTAACGCACTTTCAAGATCAAGAGACTATTTTCGCTTTTGCTAAGGAATTCGTGTTCCTGGTGTCACAGTTTGGTGGTGCGGATTTTTTCCTCTTGGGCCTGGCGGAATTCGTGGAGCTTTTCCCGCAGTTCCGGACGGCTGTTAGCGAGAATGGCGACGGCCAAAAGCGCGGCATTCACCGCGCCGGGTTTGCCGATGGCGAGCGTCCCGACCGGAATTCCGCCGGGCATCTGGACCGTGGCGAGAAGGGAGTCCATCCCGTTCAGCGCCTCACTGCGCATCGGAACACCCAAAACCGGAAGCGTCGTATGCGCCGCCAGCACGCCGGCGAGGTGCGCGGCGCCGCCCGCAGCGGCAATGATCACCTCCATCCCACGCTCTTCGGCGGTCGAACCATACTCGGAAGCCAGCGACGGCGACCGGTGTGCGGAAATCACGCGGCACTCATGCGCGACGCCAAACTTCGTCAGCGTCTCTTCGGCGTGCTTCATCGTGTCCCAGTCAGAGGTGCTGCCCATGATGACGGCAACGAGCGGGGGATCCGGAGACGGGGAGACGGGGGGATGGGGGGATGGG
>DATELZ010000195.1:0-4828 GCA_035276045.1 Pyrinomonadaceae bacterium
TTCGTCCGGAACGCCCTCACCTTCTGCAATTCCACCAGCAGGCGAACTCGCAGGCGCTGACGCCGAAAAAGCGGCGATGGTCGAGCAGGCCAAATCGCGCGTGGCCGCGGTGAAGGAATCACTGGCCGCCGAAAAGCCCGCCGCCGCTGCCGGCGCGCCCAAACCTCCAGTTAAAAAGAAAGACGAAGGCCCGAAGCCGACCGACGCCAGCGGACATCCGCTCGTCAAACAACTCAAAGCACAATTCAGCGATGCGATCGGCGAAGCATCCGAGTTTATCGGTCAACTTTCGGTGCACGTTCAACGCGAACGTATTGTCGAGGTTTGCGAGTTTCTGAAGAGCGACGAGAAGACGCCTTTTGATTACTTATCCGATTTGACGTGCGTTCATTATCCGGATCGTGGCGCAGAGCAGTTTGAAGTCGTTTACAACCTGTTTTCAATTTCGGCAAACGAGCGTGTTCGATTGAAAGTGAACACGGCTGAAGACGTCGACAGCGTCACGGGTGTTTGGCCGTCAGCGAATTGGCTCGAGCGAGAAGTTTACGATCTGTTTGGCATTCGTTTCGCGAACCATCCGGATTTGAGAAGGCTATTGTTGCCTCCTGATTGGGAAGGCTACCCGCTGCGCAAGGATTTTCCGCTGGAATTCGTCGAGAACGCGTGGACCGAACGACACCTGCCTGAAATGACGGACGTGCAACAGGAGCAGGTGCAACAGCGACGCGCTTACGGTTTGGAGCTTCTGTCAGTGCCGCAGGAGAAGATGATGCGCGACATCTTTCGTGGCGGCAAGGAAGTGATGCCGAAGGATAAGTGATCTTAGTGCTTTGTTCTTTGAACTTGGTTTCGGAACAAAGCACAAAGTACTAAGTACAAAGCTCAAACAGATGACGCCGAAAGAGATCGCCACCCATTACGAAGCTAAAGTTTTCGACTCGCCCGACGCGGCGACGACGGCGGGATTTGTTTTAGGCGAGACTGCGCAGCCGCGCAATGTTTGGAACAAGGCAAGCGCCGCCACGGCGATCGTGCTCAAGTTGCGGCAAATGAAACAGAGTGGCGCGGCGGAAGAAATCGGTTTGGTGATCGAGCCATGGCGTGTGACCGGTTGTTATAAAGCCGCGGAAAACGCGAATTAATATGCATCAAGTAGAAATCGCGACAACCCAGGAGACACTGCTCGACAGCCCGGAGATGGTGCTGAACATGGGCCCGCAGCACCCGTCAACTCACGGCGTGTTGCGTGTTGTCCTCCGGCTCGACGGCGAAACCGTCATCGATCTCGACTGCGACATCGGCTATCTCCATCGCGGCATGGAGAAGATCGCCGAAAACCGCATGTACACGATGATCGCGCCTTACTGGGATCGTCTCGATTACATCGCCGCCGTCTCAAACGGTCTCGTTTGGGTCGAGACCGTCGAACAGATGATGGGCCTCGACGTGCCCGTTCGTGCTCACTACATCCGCACGATCCTGACCGAGTTGAACCGGATCGCGTCGCACCTTTTGTGGCTCGCGACGCACGCGCTCGACATCGGCGCCATCACCGTCCTGCTCTGGGCGCTGCGTGAACGCGAAGAGATTCTCAAGATCTTCGAACGACAGTTTGGCGCGCGCCTGACGTGTCACGCGTGGCGTGTCGGCGGCATGCCGAACGACACCTACGACGATTTCTATAAAGACGTCAAACAGTTTGTTAATAACTTTCCGAAACGCATCGACGAATACGAAACGGTCCTTTCCGAGAATCGCATCTGGCTTAGTCGAACAGTCGGCATCGGCATCATTTCCGCCGAGGACGCGATCGCGATCGGGCTTTCCGGTCCGGCACTGCGCGGTTCCGGGGTCGCCTGGGACGTGCGCAAGTCTCGTCCATATGCCGCGTACGGTGATATGGATTTTGATATTCCGATTGGCGAGAACGGCGACACTTACGATCGCTACCTCGTCAGGCTCGAAGAGATGCGGCAGTCGCGGCGCATCATCGATCAGGCGCTGGAAAATCTTCCCGATGGTCCAGTCAACGCGAAGTTGCCGAAGATCGTGAAGCCGCCGGTTGGCGATTACTATCACTCGATCGAAGGACCGAAAGGCGAGATCGGTTGTTATCTGGTTTCTGACGGCAGCGCGCAGCCGTGGCGCGTGCGAGTGCGTCCGCCGTCATTCATCAATCTTCAGGCATTACGGCAAATGTGCATCGGCCACCTCGTCGCCGACGTGGTGGCAATTATCGGAACGCTCGACATTGTTTTAGGAGAGATCGATCGATAGAACTTGGAACTTTGTACTTAGAACTTTGTGCTTTGTCAGTAGTTAGTTGTCCGCAAAGTACAAAGATCAAAGCTCAAAGAACAAAGATCAAAGCCCATGCTGCTTCTGGCTCCAGTAGATGTACTGAACGATCTTCTGCTGAAATTCTTCAGCGCTGACACGATCAACTATTTCGTCTGGCCGCTGATCCAGATCGGCCTGGTCGTCACTTTGGTCGCGTTGTGGGTCGCGTACGCCACGTATCTCGAACGCAAGATCTCGGCGTTTATGCAGGCACGGCTGGGGCCGATGCGTGTTGGACCATGGGGACTGTTGCAGCCGATCGCGGACGGGTTGAAGCTATTAACTAAAGAAGACTTCATTCCGGAAAAAGCTGATCGGTGGATCTTCTTCTTCGCGCCGTACATTGCGGTGGCATCGGCGTTTATCGTCTTCTCTGTGATTCCGTTTGGACCGGATTGGGCGGTGATTGCCGACGTCAATATCGGACTGTTGCTGGTGTTGGCGGTTTCGAGTGTCGGCGTGTTGGCGTTGATCCTCGCGGGTTGGTCTTCAAACTCGAAGTACGCGTTGCTCGGCGGACTGCGTTCGAGCGCGCAGATGGTTTCGTACGAAGTGGCGATGGGGTTGTCGCTGATCGGCGCGCTGATGTTTTCGCGAACGCTGTCGCTTTCGGGAATGATCGGCGCTCAAGGATCGGATTCGATCTGGTACATCCTTTATCAACCGGCAGGTTTTTTGATCTTTTTGATCAGCGGCATCGCCGAGAACAATCGCGCGCCGTTCGATCTGCCGGAAGCGGAGTCGGAACTGGTTGCCGGGTTTCACACTGAATACTCCGGCATGCGTTGGTCGCTGTTCTTCATGGCCGAGTATGCGGCGATGGTCGTCGTCACGGCCGTTGCGACGACGGTTTATCTTGGCGGCTGGTACTTCCCGTTTGTTTACCGGCTCGAAGCTGCCGGGTATCACAATCTGTACGTGATCGTGAGCGTGCTAGTGTTCCTGGTGAAGGCATCGATCCTTCTTTATATCTATTTCTGGTTGCGCTGGACGTTGCCGCGTTTCCGTTACGACCAGTTGATGGACATCGGTTGGAAATGGCTGATTCCGTCAGCGCTGATCAATATCGTTCTGTCGGCGATTGCGGTCTTTGTCGTGCAGGGTTTGAATGGCTGGGGCAACATTAAGACAATCGACGCGATCGATCGCGGGCTCAATCTGACGGCAACCGGTAAAGTCATCATGATCGCGTTTGGCATCGTCGGGCTGTTCATCACCGGCGCGCTGCTGGCGCGAATCAACTGGCGTTCGCGCGATTTCAACTTGAAGACTCAGCGCCGCGATATCCGGTTGGTGAACGTGCCGAAGGGCAAGCCCGCGAGAGCATGAAAGTAAGAGGTAAGCGATATGGCGTTCGTTAAAACACCAAAGCCCACGTTGATGCAGAAGCTCAAACGTTTCTTCATGATCGATCTGATCAAGGGGATGGGTCTGACGCTGAAGTACAACGTCGGCGCGCTCACCGACAAGGATGCGGTTGCGGGCAAGGGAATTTACACCGAGCAATATCCGAAAGTGCGTCCCGACGTAGCGCCGCGATTTCATGGCGCGCCGCGTTTGAACATGGATCCGGAAACGCACGACACGCTTTGTATCGCCTGCAACCTCTGCGCGATCGCGTGTCCGGAAGATTGTATCGACGTGATCGCTATGGACGTCGAGATCGTCGTCGCGGGCAAGCCGCGGCGCAAGAAAGTGCTCGACGAGTTTATCTTCGACACCTCGCGTTGCATGTTCTGCGCGTTGTGCCAGGAAGCGTGCCCGACTTCTTGTTTGGAGCTGACGCAGGATTTCGAACTGGCCACCTACTCACGCGCCGGCTTCGTCTGGAACCGTGAGATGTTGGAACAGGGACGCGAGACTGTTAAATACACAAGTTAGTACTTTGTTCTTAGTGCTTTGTGCTTTGTTTCTGGACCCGGCGCCAGGAACTCTAAACATGAACCACTAAGTTCAAAGTACAAAGCACAAAACTGATGACTCTCTCCGGCTACGAAGCCCTCTTCTTCTGGATCTTCGGTCTGGCCGCGATTTTTGCGGGGCTGTTGACCGTGATGGCGCGCAATGCGGTCCATAGCGCGTTGTTTTTGATCTCGTCGCTGGTCTCGGTGGCCGCGTTGTTTGTGTTGGCGGGCGCGGAGTTTATTGCCGGCGTGCAGATACTCGTTTACGTGGGCGGCGTGATGGTGCTGTTTCTGTTTGTCATCATGCTCGTCAACGTCGGCGCTGAAGAAAAAGGCGCCGAAGAGATCTTCAACAAACAGAAACAGGTCACCGCGAGTCTCATCTTCTGCTTCCTGCTCGTGGGTGGTGTGTTGTACGCCGTCAACGAAGGTTATAGAGGCTTGACCCGGCTGAACCAGCCGGCACTCGAAACAGTAGCCGCGCGAACGGCCGCCAGAGACCAGGCCAAAGCCGTATCCGCAACCGGAACCAGCCACATCACGAAAGATACCGAGAGCGTCGGCGCCAGTCTCTATCGTTACGC
>DATELZ010000196.1:0-11884 GCA_035276045.1 Pyrinomonadaceae bacterium
GATCCCCTACACACCCGAAGAAATCATCGCCATCGGCGAAAAAGAGATGGCCTGGTGTGAAAACGAAATGAAGAAAGCGTCGCGCGAACTCGGCTTCGGCGACGACTGGCACAAAGCACTCGAACACGTCAAAAACCTCTACGTCGATCCCGGCAAACAGCCCGAAATGATTCGTGACCTCGCGCTCGAAGCGATCAAGTTTGTCGAAGACAACAACCTCGTCACCGTCCCGGAACTCGCCAAAGAAACCTGGCGCATGGAGATGATGACTCCCGAACGCCAGCTTGTCAGCCCGTTCTTTCTCGGCGGGGAAGTCATCCAGGTCTCGTTTCCCACCAATACGATGGCCCACGAACAGAAGATGATGAGCATGCGCGGCAACAACATCCACTTCTCACGCGCCACCGTTCATCACGAACTCATCCCCGGCCATCACCTGCAAGGCTTCATGGCCGCGCGTAACAAACCGTATCGCGGCGTATTCAGCACACCATTCTGGAGTGAAGGAAACGCGCTGTACTGGGAATTGCTGCTGTGGGATCTGAACTTCGCGAAGACGCCCGAGAATCGCATCGGCATGCTCTTCTGGCGCATGCATCGCTGCGCGCGCATCATCTTCTCACTCAGTTTTCACCTCGAAAAGATGACGCCGCAGGAGTGCATCGAACTGCTCGTCAACAAAGTCGGCCACGAACGCGATAACGCAACCGCGGAAGTGAGACGCTCGTTTGACGGCAGTTACGGTCCGCTTTATCAGATCGCGTATCTCATTGGCGGAATCCAGCAATACGCGATGCACAAAGAACTGGTCGGTTCGAAGAAGATGACGAATCGCCAGTACAACGATGCGTTACTAAAAGAGAACCGCATCCCTATCGAGATGCTGCGCGCGGCGATCACAAATCAAAAACTGACGCGCGACTTCACTACAAACTGGCGGTTCTACGACTACAGATAGCAGGTAGTGATTTAGTTTGTTGTTCTCCGCGTGCCTCTGTGAACTCTGCGTTAGCTTGAATTCCGAGCATGTTAACGCAGAGTTCGCAGAGGCACGCAGAGTTTGCCAGGCAACGCAGGCTATCTGCGGTATGAGAGTCTCAGTTTCACGTAGATAGCTTCATCTGATTTCGGACGGTAGAAGAGCATCTGCGGCGCAGGCGCGGTGGCGGTCAACGCCCTGGTATTTAGCGCGCCGGCGTCTTTCTCTTCCCTGGTCCACGACTGGCCCACGCTCTCCATGTCCAATCGTCCGACACTCGTGCTCCACATCTTTTCCCAGTTCGCCACCTGCGCGTCGGTAAGCTTCTGCGCCTTGTCGGTGATCTCCAGACCTTCGAGCGGCGTGGGCGTTACCAGCACACTCAAAACTTCGGCGACCTGATCCGGACGGCTTTTCCGGATCGTGAAAAACGGCGGACTGTCCTCCTGCGCCGGAATTTCCGTGAGCTTGCCGACGCTGACTTTATTGTCGCCATTCAACGTGCGCGTAGTCGGGAAAATAAGATACGGCTCGCCTAAACTGCCGTCGGCGTACTGTTCGCGATCGATGACGTAAAGATACCCGGCACGCGCGGCTTCGACGCTGACTCGCACTCGATCTCCCGGTCCAAGCTTTGTGTTTGCAGAGATTCGTTCGGGCACCCACTCTTTCGTCGCGTTGTCGTCGTGAACGATTAGCCGTTCGCCCGAGTCGGATCGACCGGCAGGACGAAGACGCCAAATCGTGACGCCAACAACCGACTCAGGCGCGACATTGTCGACCGGCACATTCGGCGTGGCGATGCGATAACGGGCGTGATTGCGGCGGCGAGCCGAACTCTTCTTACTCTTCGCGGGAGCGATGAAAGCTGTGTCCCAGAGTTTACGCGTCGCTTCGTCGGGATTCTGAGCCACGACGAGCGATCCGGTAACCAGGCACAGCAACACGAAACTAATTATCACTTTCATGATTCACCTCCACTCTCCCTGCATCACAAATCCCGCCCAGTAATAAGGCGACTGCCATTGATTCATTCGCAACATGCGAATCTGCGCCTCGCGCAACGCGGCGGCCGGCGTCTTCTGATTTCGCAGCATGCCGACGTAAAGATGTTGCATCAGTCCGGCCGTGGCTTTGTCGTTCACGTTCCACAAACTCACGATCACGCGGCGCGCCCCGGCATACATAAACCCGCGCGTCAGTCCTTCAAGACCTTCGCCCTTGACGTCTTTTCCGAGCCCGGTTTCACACGCACTGAGCACGACCAACTCGGCGGGCAAATGAAGGTTGTAAATATCGTGCGTGCGGAGAAATCCGTCCTGCGGTTTGCCTGTTTCGTCGACGAGCGAGAGCACGATCGCGGAAAGTCCGGCTCGCGACGTGTCGAGATAACCGTGGGTGGCGAAGTGGACGTAACGGTAGTTGCTCAACTCACCGCTGGTCGCGATCGAACGGTTGGCGCGAAAGTCTACGGCGCGGAGATTTTCGCCGGGTGGAGCAACAGCAAGAATCCGATCGGCTTCTGTGCGCGTGAACGGCAGGCGGCGGATCCGAAGTTGAGTGCCTGAACCCGGTGGTCCATGTTCGATGATCCGTGTGTCGTCAACAGACACGCCTGCCGTGCTTGCGCCAGATTTGAAGCGGGAATCACTGGCCGAAAACACCGGATCGGCAATCACAGCCAACGCTTTTGGCGCAGGCTTGCGATTAGCCAGCGTCTGCCGTTGTATCGCCAAAGCCGAAGCCGAAGGAAGACTGACAACCTCGTTATCCAGGATCAGCGGACGATAATTCGGAGTCAAAGACAGGGCCGCGAAGGGTATATACTGCAAAGCACCGTCAGCTACCACCACCACTCGCTTTTTGCCCAACTCGTACGCCGCGGGCTCCAGGACCAGCCGTGACAGGCCAAAAGCAGCTTCGTGGAAATCTTTGTCTGCCTGCGCGATTCGCGACCGTCGCTGCGCAAGAGTTTCCAAGGATTTCACCACACTCCGCGCAGTTAGATACCCATACATTTTCTGCGCGACCTGTTCGATACCAGAGACATTGCCTGCCAACTGAAACGTCACGAGTGAATCGTGACTTACGACCCATAGATAACTGCGCTTCTCACCCAGCGAATACTCCAGCAACACCGTATTCGGGTCCAACAATTGCTGAATCTCTTTTAACCCGAGCGGTTGCGGCTGCGTCAGCGCCGCGTAAGCCGGACTCGCTTTGCGAATCGCCACCTGCACTTGCTGGTACTCATCTTCCAGCGCGCGGATCTCGCGATTGAAAGTTTCGATCTCCTGCTTGTTGCCATTCTGCGCGGTGAGTTGAATCTGACGTTGGGCCTTGGCGTTGATCGAATGCCTGATCTCTCGCTCGCGTCTGACCAAATCGGGGCTGATGCCGTGTTCGATATCCGCCGGCGCCTCGTTCAACAACTCCAGCAAGCTGCGCGCTCGTCCACGCTCGCTCGCCTGTAGCGCCTCCGCATCGTGATCTGCGTTACGATTCTGAGAGTGAAGGTCCATCAGGAGATCGACGTAAAACTCGTACGCCTTTTCTCTCGACGCGAGATAAGAAGCACGCAACGATTGACTGCCGGAGCGAGCCCGCACCGTCTCGATCAACGACAACGACTCTTCAATGTCTTTGCGCGATTCGTCCAGGTTGCCGAGTTGTCGCTGGACCCGCGCGCGCCCTTCCAGAGCGATTGCGGCACTATTCAGATCGTTGAGGTTGCGAAATATCGCAAGCGCCTGGTTGTAATGGTCCAACGCTTTGGCAGGTTGGCCCAACACGCCGTAAACGTGACCGAGGTTGATCAGACAAAGCGCTTCCCGGCGAACGTTCTTGATCCCGCGTTGAATTTCAAGCGCCTGCTGGTGATATTCGAGCGCCTTTTCCGGTTGGCCCATGTCGGTGTAGGTGGCGCCAAGAAGATCGAGGGTAAGGGCTTCTAAAGCGCGGTTTCCGATCTTTTGCACCATCGCCCGGGCCTGGTTGTAATAATCCAGGGCCTCTTTGTATTTCGCGAGCTTGTTGTACGAATAACCGATGTTGTGCAGGGTGAGGGCTTCGGCGCTGCGATCCGTGCCGGTTTTTAGGATTTCGAGTGATTGCTGGAAATAGTCGAGCGCTCTTTCGGGTTCGCCGAGACTGTTGTAGGAAGCGCCGATGTTGTTGAGAGTGATCGCGCGCCGCGGCGGCGACTCGGCGAAGAGCGGAAGTGCTTGCAGGTAATAGTCGAGAGCGCGTTGATAATCGCCGGCGTCGTTATAAAGCTTGCCGATGTTGTTGAAGGCCGAACCTTGGGTCGGAGTGTCGCCTAACTGTCGCGCAAGGACGCCAGCTCGCTCGAAGTGCTGGCGTGATTGTGCGACCTCGCCGAGGAGATCGTTAGCGCCGCCGAGAAAGGTCTCGATCGGGGCTTCCAATCGCCGGTCTCCAATCTTCTGCGCTAACGAGAGCGCCTCTTCGAAACGCCGCAACGCAGCCCGAAACTCGTTCAACTGAAGATGCGCGATGCCGACCGCTTGAACGGCAAGAGTCTGGCGATAGCTGTCGCCTGCCGCCTGAAACAGCGGCAACGCCTCCTCGTATTTGGCGATCGCGTCACGTTTGGCTGTCGCCGCCGGTTGCGCGCGGAGTTTTTGTGCTTCGTCGAACGCTCGCTGAGCAGCAGCGTGTTGTTTGTCAGTCGCAGTCGCCTCGCGCAGTGCGACGATCCTGATCTGGTAATTCGCTGCACTGGCCCGCAGGTTCGGCGCGCGCACTTCGACGCGATGCTCACCCGACACGTCCGCCACCAGTAAAGCAGGCTCCGTTCCACTGCGATCGTTTGGACTGTCGCTAACGCTGATCTGCGAACCGTCAGGCTTGAACAACGAAACGCTGAGGTCGATTCCCTGCTGCTCGATCAGCGCATAAAGATATTGTCCGGCTGTAAGTTTGATTGAATAGGAATGTGATTCACCGCCTTTGATCGCGTGGCGGCCATCCGCCAACACCGGCAGTGTTTTTGGCGCTTCCTGGGCGGCGCTTTGCCACGTGAGGGTGTGCCACAAGAGTACAACCGCCAGCGAAAGAACCAATCTCAGTGACGTGTTTTTGGCCATCATAAAAACGAAGATGGCGGGAGCGCCCGTCAGGACAACTCCCGCTTCCAGGTAAAAGGATGCGCTTCCGCCGAGATGGGGGTGTCAATCAAGCGGAAGCAGATGCTGCATCCTCTTTACCTTCTACTGTGCATTCTTCTTCATACGTACCTGGTCCGGATTGAGCCGTGTAAGTGCCGCTTTCATCCTCCATGAGGGAGGATTTAGCGTTGTTTGTCCAGGTTCCATCAATCTGCGTCGACGGTTCTTTCGGGATGTTGGCCCGTACATCCCAAATCAAGTCTCTATAGGCGAACGGCAGGAATTTAAAGTCGTCAATCGGAAGGTCATCTCCATCAGTTCTGGATAAAACCGCGATGAATTCATAAGCCTTGCCATCCAGACTCTTTCGAATTTCGCAGCCATCGAGCATGTTTCCAGTTGGACCGCCTTTTACGTCGCCTCTTCTTATTTTCCAATCGTTGTTTGGCATAGTGATCCTCTCCTTCGGGATTCAATAGTTTTCACAATCCTCTTCTGGGCTGATTGTGGACTGGGCCCTCCCGCGATAATGCCGTGATAGTCAGGTCTCCCGTGAGGCCTTCCTACTTATTAACGCGAGAACTTTTTTGGCAAACCACCACGTCTAAGGTGAAATTTAGCAGGAAAGTTGAACCAGACAGACCACGAGAGGAGAGTTGTTTTTCGCTTCCAGAACAACTTCGACGTTTAGGTGGCGGCAATCATATGACGAGTCGAGCGCTGCGTCCAGAGGCACAATTGAGATGAGGTATAAAGCTATCCTCGCCTGACTCTGCGATCCTCTGCGTCTCTGCGTTAAACCTGAGTAGAAACAGCTAACCGCCGAGACCCAGAGGCCACAGAGCTACGCAGAGTTAGTGATGTTCGAGTCTGACGACGTAAACAAGCGTGCTTTGCGAGGCTTTCAGGAGCGTGCGCTTTTCGTCCTTTTCGACCGTGACGGGATTGGCGGATTGAGCAGTTAGAAAGCGGTTGACGGTGCGGTTCACTGCCGGATCAGTAATAAGGCCGCGGGTTCGACCGCTCGCGAACGCCTTTATGCCATCAAGCTCCGGCACCGGCTGTTCAGAGAATACGAACCACAGCTTTTCGACGCCCTGTTCCTCGTCAAACTTCAACCACGACTCGTCGGGAATTCTTAGCGACTGATTGGCGGCCAGGATCTCGGAGCCGTTGTTTGCAGTCGGCGACGGAAAAAGTGCGACATATTGCAGCTCTTGTGAATCGTCTGCGGGTCCTTCGTTCAATACATAAAAGTAGCCTGCTTGATCGCTGTTAACATTCAAACGGATTCGATAATTAGCTTCAAAGTTGATCTCGCCCGCCAGTTCGAAAGGATCTTGGAACGGCTTGTTGTCCTTGAACTTCTGCACCGTTATCGAATACGTAAGCGAGCGCGCTACGATCGCCGGCGCCGCGGGCGTGTTCGTACTTACCGGCGCGACGTTCGTTCTGTTTCGCGCGTTGCGCCACGCATTAACGGCAACCACTCCCACCACTGCCGCAACAATCGCAACCAACACAAGGACCAGTCCCCGTTTGCTTTGCGTCGAGGCGCTCGTTTCCGGCTGTGTTGTACGCGGCGGGCTTTCGACTGTCGGCATCGCATGTTGACCAAACTGCGCCGACCGCTGGATCTCCGCGTCCACCTCCAGACGCTTTCTGAGGTTACGCAGATCGATCAGCATGTCTTTCGCCGTTTGATAACGCTCGTCCGGGTTCTTGGCGATTGACTTGGAAACGATCCGTTGCAGCTCAGCGGGCACCTCCGCGCCCCCGGGGCGTGCGAGTGGCGCGGGCTCCTTTTCGAGAACCTCCACAATCGTATGCGCCGAAGTGCTGCCGCCAAACGGATTTGTTCCCGCGACCATCTCGTAAAGCAGAACGCCAACGCTCCAGATGTCGCTGCGCACAGAAACAGTTTTCGCCTGCGCTTGCTCGGGCGACATGTAGTTGACAGTGCCCATGATCAGACCCGGCGCGGTTTTGAATTCAGTTAACGAAGCTTCGGCGGTAAGCGACCCCTTGCTCTTTTCGGTCACTTTCGCCAACCCGAAATCGAGCACCTTGACGACGTGGTCGCGCTTCCGAATCATCACGTTCTCGGGTTTGATATCGCGATGAATGATGCCCGCTTCGTGCGCGGCGTCGAGCGCGGCAAGTATCTGGATCGCGATCTCGAGGATGTCACTCAGCTTGAGCCGTTTCCCCCGCACGTAGTCGCGCAACGTTTCGCCGTCGACAAACTCCGCGGCCAGAAACGTCATCGAGCCTTCTTCGCCAAACTCGAAGATCGTCAGAATATTTGGCTGGTTCAGCGACGATGTCACTTTCGCTTCCTGGCGGAAACGTTGCATGCGTCGCTCGTCGGCGGCGACTTCCGGCACGAGGATCTTTAGCGCGACGGTGCGATCGAGCCGCGCGTCCTGGGCGAGGTAAACTTCACCCATTCCGCCCGTTCCGAGATGATCGAGAATTGAATACGCGCCGAGTTGCTCGCCTTTTTGGAGGGCGTGTGTTTCTTCGCCGCCACTGAAATGCTCGGCTACAACTTCAACCGCAAGCCCGCCGATGAATTCGCTGTCTTCGGCCTTTACGTGCGATTCAATCAGCCGTTCGACTTCCTCTTGCAGATCCTTGTCGGCGCCACACTTCTGCTTCACGTACGCAGCCCGAGCGACGCCGTCGAGTGAAATTGCTGATTTGAAGATGCGACTGATTTGTTGCCAGCGTTCCGGGTTCAATTCGCCCCGCTCCCGGTGGTGAGTTGGCTGTAGAGCCACGCGCGCGCCATGTTCCAATCGCGAATCACGGTGTTCTCGGAGATATTCAACACTCCGGCGATCTCTTCGTTGTTCAAGCCTCCGAAGTATCGCAACTCGACCACGCGACTGCGGCGCGGATCAAGCTCGGCGAGACTCTTCAACGCTTCGTCCAAACGCAGAAACTCCGACAGATTGTCGAGAGCGATTATTGCCGACTCGTCGAGTGAGACTTGCTGCGCGCCGCCGCCGCGTTTCGCGTACTGATGGCGGCGCGCGTGATCGATCAGGATGCGTCTCATGATCTGCGCCGAGATCGCGAAGAAGTGAGATCGATTGGCCCACTGCACGTTTCGTTGGTCGACGAGCCGGACGTATGCCTCGTTGATCAGCGCCGTCGTTTGCAGTGTATGCCCCTTCCGCTCACGACTCATGTAGCGGCGCGCGAGTTTGTGAAGCTCGTCGTAGACCAGCGGATATAGCTCGTCGAGCGCGGCCTGGTTTCCCCCGCTCCACTCGGCGAGTAACTCCGTGATCTGATGTTCCTGTCGGGGCGGGTCTTTCTTCATCGGAACAAAAGTGCGATCACGCTTCGAACTGTGTGATCTCGCCGGGTTTGCGGAGCATCTTGTTTACTTCGCCGATGTGCAACTCTTCCTCCGCAATCATTCGTCGAGCATATTCTTCGAGCAACACCGATCGATCGACGACCAGGTCGAGCAACTGTTTGTAGAGCGCGAGCCCGGTTTTTTCTGCTGCGAGTGATTCGACCAGGATGTCGTTGATGCCGTGTTTGTGTGTTTCGAGCAGGCTGCCGATCTTCAGCGATGGATGTTCGCCGAAGTGCGTGACGAGTTCGCCTGCCTCGTTCGCGTGCGACAGACACGTGGTCGCTTCGTTGCGCAACCAGCTAACGATTGGAATGCGGTTGTGACCGTAGACCATCAACGAATAATGAGTGTACCGAACGACGCCGGCGAGCTCGGCCTCCATGATCTGGTTCAAGAGCTTTACTGCTGCCGATTCATCATAGTTTTCTTCAGGCATAGTTTTCTCCTCCTTGGCCGCCGCTTTAAAACCTCAATGACAAACAGCTAAGCCCGCCATCCATTTTCTGAAACTCCGACATATCGAGGGTGATCGTAGGGTAACCCAGGTCTTCCAATTGCCGCTTTAAATTGGGGAACCCGGCCGCGATTAGCACGCGACCGTTTATGTACAAACAGTTTGCCGCATATTCCTCCGCAGAGTTTACGTGAACCAGCTCGTAGTCGGAAAACTCTCTTGCCGCACTCAAAGCCTCGATTATCACGAGATGATTGTCGTCGAGATAGGCCACGCCACTCTTTAAGTGAAGGATATTACTCAGACCGCGAATGTCTATCAAACTGTAAGTGTAACCGAACGAAGCGAGTATATGGCCAAGCTGGGACGCGCCGGCTTCGTTTGTTCGTTGGGAAATACCGATGAAAAAATGGTTTCCGGCTTCGCAGATGTCGCCGCCGTCGAGTGTGCCCGGTTCGGCGATGACGCCAACTGCGGGAAACTCTTTGTTAACAAACAACTCGATCTCTTTCGTTTCGCCCCGCCTGCTTTCAGCGCCCGGACGCGCGATCACTGCGCCGCGTTCGGTGAAGATCGCGACGTCTTCGACGAAAGTCGAATCAGGATGTCGTTCGTCCGGCAGCAAAGTCGTGAGTGCGAGTCCGCATGATTCGAGCGCGTGGCAATAAGCTGCATGCTGGTCTAGCGCCAGGTTATGATCCGGCTTTCCTAAATCGACGGTGGTCAGACCGCTGGCAAAGTTCAGCCCTGGTGGACGTACGATGGCTTTTGTGAACACGGTTGTCGGAGTATACCTCAACGGCAGCGCCGATTTGGTCGCAACATTCGGATAGCACTCTCGTAAAGGAAATCAATAAACTAAAGCCATGAAAGACATCGATCCTGTTTTTCGTAGTGCGCTCGATAGCGCCTATGCCCATGCAATTTCTCATTTAGAAAAACTTGATGAAACGTCAGTGGCCGCAACTGTCGATGCCGAAACGTTGCGGGCTCGGATTGCGAAGCCACTCGCGCAGGATGGATTGCCTGCCGATCGAGTGATCGAAGAACTCGTGCGGGAAGTTGATGGTGGCCTGCTCGGCACTGCTGGAGGACGATTTTTTGGTTGGGTGATCGGCGGCGTAGTGCCTGCCGCGCTTGCCGCTGACTGGCTCACGTCCGCGTGGCAACAGAATGCCGCGCTCTACGCGACGAGTCCTGCGGCCGCGATCGTCGAGGAGACTGTTGGCGATTGGTTGAAAGAGATCTTTGGACTGCCGTCACACGCGAGCTTCGCGCTCGTGACCGGATGCCAGATGGCCCACGTGACGTCGCTCGCCGCGGCGCGTCATGCGCTGTTGGCGCGACGCGATTGGGACGTGGAGGCTCGCGGTCTTTTCGGCGCGCCGCCGATTCGCATCCTTTCAAGTAACGTGCGGCATGCTTCGTTTGAACGCGCCATTCGTCTGTTGGGTCTCGGCCATGCAAACGTGATCGACTTGCCGGTCGACACAGAAAACAGACTCGTTCCCCGAGCGCTTGCGGCAGAACTGGCGAAAGCGCCCGATGCGCCTGCGATCGTCCTGCTGCAAGCCGGCGACATCAATTGCGGCGCGTACGACGAGTTTGAAACGCTGGTCCCGATTGCGAAAGAGCACGGCGCGTGGGTCCACGTCGACGGAGCGTTTGGATTGTGGGCCGCGGCGAGCGAGCGAAGGAAGCATCTGTTAAAGGGCGTCGAGTTGTGTGACTCGTGGGCCACCGACGGACACAAGTGGCTCAACGTTCCGTTTGATTGCGGTTTCGCGTTTGTAGCAGATCCGGAAGCGCATCGCGCTTCGCTGTCCGTGCGAGCGTCTTATCTTACGCACGCCAGCGCCGCGCGCGATCAGATGGACTGGAACCCTGAATGGTCGCGCCGGTCACGCATGTTTGCCGCGTACGCTGCGCTCAAACAGCTTGGCCGCCGCGGTGTCGAAGAACTGGTCGATCGCTGCTGCGATCACGCGCACGCAATCGTTATGCGAATCGGCGAATTGGAAGGCGCGGAAGTTGTGTGGGAACCGACGATCAACCAGGGACTCGTGCGCTTCCCGTCTCCTGCTTCGTCAGCGACTGACGCCGATCACGATCGACACACTGATGCGATGATCGCCGCGATACAGAAAACTGGAGAAGCATTCTTTGGCGGCACGACGTGGCGAGGTCGTCGTGCGATGCGCGTGAGTGTGTGTAACTGGCAGACTTCGGAAGCTGACGTCGATCGCGTCGTCGCTGCCGCGCGCCAGGCGATTCAATCCGTGTCTTAACTTACCCTGCCCATTAGTCGTTTTATTGTGGGCGTCAGGGCGGCAAGTATTCCGGTCGCTATCAAGAGACCGATCGCGATTCCGCCATACAGTTTCGTCAGTTGCCACGGATTATCCGAAACGAAGAACCCTGATAAGTAACCCGCGAGTTTGCTGCCAAACGACGATGCGAGGAACCACACGCCCATCATGATGCCGACGAGTTTCGGTGGCGACAGCTTCGTCACCGTGCTCAGTCCGACCGGGCTCAAGCACATCTCGCCGCAAACTTCGAGGAAGTAAAGTCCGACGAGCCACCAGAAGCTCACTCTTCCCTGCGCGGTGAGCATCGCCGCGGGGATCATTAATAAGTAAGCGACGCCGATGAAGAGCATGCCTAACGTAAACTTCACCGGGCTCGACGGCTGTCGATCTCGCAAACGCACCCACAGGATCGAGAACAACGGCGTCAGCAGGATCACGAACATTGGCGTCAGCGATTGCAAATAAGGTGCGGGGAATTTCCAGCCGAAGAGCACTGTATTCGTCAATCGGTCGGCGAACAGGTTGAGGCTCGCGCCTTTCTGCTCGTACGCGGCCCAGAAAAGAATCGTAAAGAGGAAGAAGATGAAGATCGCGGCGATGCGTTTCCAGTCGCCTGCGGTGAGCGCCGGTTGGGCC
>DATELZ010000197.1:0-20020 GCA_035276045.1 Pyrinomonadaceae bacterium
GGCATCAACCGGGCGAATTCCGGCAAACGTATCGCTCAAGGAACGGGCGACGGTTACTGCCGGATTAGCAAACGAGGTTGACGCTGTAAACCAATAGGCCGCGCTTATGTATGCGCCAACGGCAACCGCGACAACGGCAACGGTCGAGCGGCTGGCGGCAAGAATCACACTTACCAGCCCGAGCGTGGCTATGAATTCACTGAATAGTTGAGCCATGCCAGTTCTCGGATGTTGAGATAAGAAAACCGCTGGCAGACCGAACATTAGATTGGCCGCGATGACGCCGCCAATTCCTCCCACTACTTGTGCTAGCAGGTAGACCGCAACTTCCCGCCAAAGTAGATCGTGACGCAAAGCGAAAGAGAGTGTCACAACTGGATTAAAGTGCGCACCCGACAGCGGAGCAAAACTGATGATCAAAGCAATCAGCGCGGCTCCTGTAGCCGCAGTGTTGGCGAGCAGGGCGAGCGCCGTATTCCCGTTTGCAAGACGCTCGGCCATGATGCCCGACCCAACCACTGCGGCCAGCAAGAAAAACGTTCCTAATGCCTCAGCAACAACCCGCTTCGCTAACGGCTGACGCATTCGTGACTCCAATCGGTGTTGGCGCACAGCACGCAGCCGCGCTTTCCGTTTTTAGCGCCTCAGCTTGGCTTGCCGTATCCTCTAACTTCATCCCGCACTCGCAGGGGGCAGTTTCCGCCAGGTTGTCCTCAAGCACCACGAACACTTCCCACTCGTTGCCATCGGGATCGCGCACCCAGGTCTTGTCTTGCAGCGCGTAACAGCAATTAGTTTGCATTTCGTCACACGTTAACAATCCGGCCTCGGTCCACCACTCGCGAATGGCGAGAACATCGTCCGTAGATGCCACCTGAATTCCCAAGTGCGATAACGCACCGCGGTCATTAAAAATGTGCTGATTAAGCGTCAGGTTCAACGGCGGATTTTGCACGTCGAACTTGGCGTAACCTGTTCGCACCTTGCTCGGTTCAATACCGAAAAGTTTTCGATAAAACTCAAGGCTGATTCCTACGTCTTTAACGTTCAACGCAAGATGCGCTTTTAGTGCCTGAAGCGGTTTTTGTTCGTTCTGCATTTCAATTACTCCTCATTCGGTTCGGGCGAAGCGCGTCAGAGTTTCCCGCCGCACAAGCCATCGTAAAAACCCTGTATATGCGCACAAGCGCATGTGTGGTGCCAGTATCCGGCAAACATGAATATATGTCAAGCCGCATATATGGTAGGATTGGGCCGTTATGACAAGGAAAGAGAAACCCTTCGATCGTGAGTTGTTCTTTCGGGCACTGGCAGACTCAACCCGGCTGCGGATCATTAACCTCATCGGCGATCAGGAAGTTTGCGTGTGTTTCTTCGTGGAGATATTGAAAACAAATCAGCCAAAGATTAGTCGTCACTTGGCTTATTTACGCCGAGCGGGAATTGTCGCGGCGCGACGGGAAGGAATCTGGATGCACTATAGGATTTCGACGCCGAAGGATGAGAACGCGGCGAAGGTGCTGGTAGATGTGCGCGAGTGGCTGGCGAGCGATCCGGCGATGGAGCAGGACCGAAAGCGTTTAGACAAGATTTGTTGTGCGCCGGAATTGCCGATACAACTGCAAGGCAGCCCAAAGCCTGTGCCTATACAAGTTTCTTGAGGGAAGAGAGAAGAAGCAGGCATGGACCAAATCAGCACAGCGAGTGGAGAGTTTCAATCCATGTCCCAAAGGACTCACCCACCAGAGTCTTTTGCCGCAAGGTGGTGTCTGCCGCTGGCCCTATACTCCCTCGCTGATTCACGTCGATCAGCCCAACGCAACGCATTGCGCTGGAGTGGAAACGTGGTGAATACAACAGCACAGGGCAGCAACGATTGGCCCCATGAGGTGTGCGGATTGTTGCTTCGGAGAGTTGCGGATCGCACGAGGCGACAACTTCAGTCGTGATCTAGTGGTCTATCTCAGACCAAGCACGGCGAGTATCACCGTAACAAGCACAGTGCTCGGTGTGCCGGCCGTGCTCGACGTTGTTGTTGGCGGCGGCGCCGTCGCTCCATTGATCGGTACTTCACCCACCACTCCATTGATCGGTATATCACCCGCCAGAACAGTCATAGACATTAGTCCCGTGAGGGCGATAGACCAGGGGCAGTGCCGCCGCAGGGAACCGCCGCATTCAAGTCCAGGTGCGGTTTAGTTTCTAGCCGCGGATTACACGGACAACGCGGATCAGGATTGTTTAAGTTTTTCTGTTTTGGAGCGCAGGCGTTCCTCCAGTTTTCGCATTTCCGGAGTGAGCTCCGCGCCGAAATCTTCTAACTCGAAGATCGGACGCATTTCGATTTCGCCTTCCACGTCCGGTCTTTCGGGATCGTTCGGGATTCGCTTCGCCCACTCGAGCGCTTCTTCCATCGAATTCACTTTCCAGATCCAGAAACCGGCGATCAGCTCGCGTGTTTCCGCGAATGGACCATCCGTCACGATGCGATTGCCGCCGGAAAACTTGATTCGCTTTGCTTTCGACGACGGGTGCAATCCTTCACCCGCCAGCATCACTCCGGCGTTCACCAACTCTTCGTTGAACTTACCCATCTCGTTGAGCAGTTGCTCGCTCGGCATGATTCCCGCTTCTGACTCCTCGTTAGCCTTGATAATGACCAGGACTCGCATTTTGATGTCTCCTTAATTTAATGTTTTCTGCCCTTTCACCTACTAACCGAATGGGCGGCGGCGATTTCGACACTGGGGTTAACAATTTTTTCGAGTCTGGATGGTAACATTCGCAAACAATGATTATTCACCTCTCGTAAGTCCCGTCTTTTGCCTCGCATGGCGGAGCAACCAGCCTCTCAATCTTTCAGAAATGCTTCTCTGCCTTTTGTCATTAATGATGACGGACAAGTAAATGCATTCGGAGGCGAGGTAAGTTGAGCCTCCTGAGGATGCATTGAGAAGGATCTGGGCCAGCAATTTGCGGTCGTGCCAGTGCTGCACACCGCCATGCGGGACCTCAGAATACAGGAGGAGTCTATGCCATCCAGCCGAAAGCAAAGTGGGTTCTTAATTCAAAGCACACATGGCGTCAAAGGCAACTTTGAGTTGGTCGTACCGCGGACGGCGGGCGGGTTTGCGCATTACTGGCGCAACAACGACCTGCTCAGCATGCCCTGGAATGGACCATTCCCAGTCGGCAGCGGAACTCTGACGGGCATCTCTCTGATTCAGAGCAACTTTGGCGCAGGCAACCTGGAAGTCATCGGTTGTCAGGGCAATCAGCTTGTCGCCTACTGGCGGCTGGGCCAGTCGCCCTGGACGTGGAGCGCTCCGTCTACCATCGCCGCCAGCGGAGTCACCGGACATCCGGCGTTGATCCAGAGCACCCACGGCACGAAAGGAAACTTTGAGGTTGTCGTCCCGCGCGCCGGAGGCGGGTTGGCGCATTTCTGGCGCAATAACGATCTCGGGAACTTACCCTGGAGTGGCCCAACGAATTTCGGCTCCGGAAACATCAGCGGCGTCTCCCTTATTCAAAGCAACTTCGGCGCGGGTAATCTCGAAGTCGTCGCGCGGCAGGGAAATAACATGGTCCACTACTGGCGTCTGGGCCAGGCGCCCTGGACGTGGAGTGGACCATTCACCATCGCCACCGGCATCAACGGGACGCCATCGATGATTCAAAGCAAACACGGCACGAAGGGAAACTTCGAGCTGGTTATGCCGCGCGCCGGCGGCGGGTTGGCGCACTTCTGGCGCAATAACGATCTCCCAAACCTGCCGTGGAGTGGGCCAACCAATTTCGGCGCCGGCAACATCAGCGCGGTGTCTTTGATTCAAAGCAACTACGGCGCGGGCAACCTGGAAGTCATCGCGCGCGAAGGCAATCGCCTGGCGCACTACTGGCGCTTAGGTCAAGCTCCGTGGACCTGGCATGGTCCATTCTACATAGGCGAGACGGAATGCCTGCGCGTTCACGTGAAGATCCTGACGCCGCCCAACATTCCTGTTAACGAGTTGGTTGCGTCGATGCAGCAGGTTTATGACACGGCTAACATTCGCGTCGTGCTTGCCAGCACGGAGAACCTGAATCTCCCGGCATTGAATGACCTTGACGTCGGTGGCTGCTTTGCGGGTCAGACGACAACGGAGCAGGATCAACTCTTCGCTAACCGCAACAACGCAGCGCCCGACGACGTGGTGGTATACTTTGTGCGATCAACTGTTCCCCCATTTAACGGATGTGCCGCGCACCCCACGGGTCGACCCGGCGCGGTGTGCGTGCAGGGTGCGACAAGATGGACGTTTGCGCATGAAATCGGTCACGTGCTTGGTCTGGCGCATGTGAGTGATAACAACCGGCTGATGACGGGTCTCGGAACCGCAAACATCACGAATCCGCCTCCTGATCTAGTTGATGGCGAGGTCAGCACGATGCGGCTAAGCAACCTGACGCGGCCCTGTTAGGAGGTAAAGTTATGGCGGTGACAATAGAACAGGTAAAGAATATTTTGACTCGTGATGAGCCCAACTACATTGAAGCGGCTCAGCTCGGTCCTGAAGCAATACCGCATCTGCAAACAATTTTACAGGAAGCAGATCCCTTGCTTGCTTCAAAAGCAGCTTATCTGGCGAGCATGATTAACAGCGATCGGGCGGTTGATGTTGTCAAAGAGGCTGCGGCGAGCGAACACGCAGAGGTGCGTGCGGCGGCGGCGGCTGCGACGCGCAACCTGCCTCAGAAACCAGTCACAGACGTGCTCAGCAACTTGCTGGACGATGGTGATGTTAGCGTACGCAAAGTGACACTCAAGTCCATCAGCGCACTTGGTGCTTCTGGCGCAGACCTGGGCGAAACTAAACCGAAGGCAGGCGCCAAGAAAGGTGCGAAAAAAGGCGCGGCCAAAAAGGGTGGCAAGAAGAGCGCGAAAAAGGGCGTCGCTGCCGAAGCTGCCGAAGTCGCCGATGAAGGAGATACGAGCCTGCTTGCCAAAGTGCGCAGGCTGGCAGAAGAAGACGCCGATCCCTACATACGCGAAATCGCGAATGACACGTTGAACCGGCTGCCGTAATCTTCGGCGCGTACAGCTAATCCGCTCGTTCGCGCTCGAACCAACCGTAAAGCGCCGGCAGAATCAGCAATGTGAGTAACGTCGACGTGATAAGTCCGCCGATGACTACCGTGGCCAATGGTCGCTGGACTTCTGCGCCGGCAGACGTCGCAAGGGCCATCGGAATGAAGCCCAGGCTCGCTACCAGCGCCGTCATGAGCACCGGACGCAGTCTCGTTTCAGCGCCATGTCGCACTGCATCAGCTAACGACGCGCCTTCTTCTCGCAGCCTATTGATATAGCTGACCATCACCACGCCATTCAGCACCGCGACGCCAAACAGCGCGATGAACCCGACTCCCGCTGAAATCGAAAAGGGCATACCGCGCAGGAACAGTGCGAAAATACCGCCGACCACTGCGAACGGAATGCCTGTGTAGATCAAAAGCGCGTGGCGAATTGAGTTGAACGTCGTATAGAGCAGAACAAAGATCAGGAAGAGCGCCAGTGGGACCACGATCAAGAGTCGAGACGAGGCACGTTCCAGGTTCTCAAACGTGCCGCCCCACGTGATGTAGTAGCCGGGCGGAAGTTTGACATCGCGCTCCAACACAGCCTGAGCTTCGTTCACAAAACTGCCAATATCACGACCGCGCACGTTTACCTCAACACCGATCCTGCGGCGCGTACCTTCTCTCGAGATCTGCGCCGGTCCCTCGACGATCTTCACACTCGCTAACTGGAACAGCGGCACGCGCGCGCCGTTGGGCGCTGAGACAAGCAGGTTCCGGATCGTCTCAACATCCTTTCCCGCTTCTTCGCCAAGCCGTACGACAAGGTTGAAACGCTGTTCTCCTTCGTATACCTGACCAGCATTCTTACCGGCGACCACAGACTCGATCAGATCGTTAACGTCTTCGACGTTGATGCCATGCCGTGCGACCGCTTCACGGTCCACCTGTATTTGCAGTTGCGGCAAGCCAGAGACTTGTTCAACCTTCACATCCTCCGCGCCGCGAATTTTGCCGACAGACCTGCCGATCTCTTCAGCCGTCCGCTTTAACGTTTCGAGATCATCGCCGAAGAGCTTGATCGCCACATCCGAACGAACGCCCGCGATCAGTTCAGACACGCGCAGTTCTATCGGTTGCGAGAAACTAAAAGCTCCGTTGGGCGCCTGCTTTTCCAGCGCCGCCGAGATCTTTTCAATCAGTTCCTCGCGAGTGCCGGCAGTGGTCCATTCCGAATGTGGTTTGAGCCCAACGTATACGTCAGTCGTTTCGATTCCCATCGGATCGGTGGCTACTTCGGCCCGTCCTGTCTTTGAAACGACTTTCGTAACTTCAGGAAAACTCTTGAGCACCCGCTCAGCTTCAGTGACTGTGCGCACGCTCTGAGTTAACGACACACTCGGCAGTTGTTGAATCTGAACTGCCAGCGCGCCTTCATCCAAGCGGGGAATAAACTCCGATCCGAGCAGCGGAAACAAAGCGACGCTAATGAGTACGAGAGCCGTAGCGCCAATAAGCGCCGGACGCTTTCGTCGCGTTGCTGTTTCAAGCAATGGACCGTAATACTTCTTCGCCAAACGAATCAGGAAGCTCTCCCGTTCAGAGACGTGGCCGCGCAACAGGAAAGTCATCGCCGCAGGCACATACGTAAGACTGAGAATGAGCGAGCCGAGCAGCGCGAAGACTACAGTCAAAGCCATCGGCTTGAACATTTTTCCTTCGATACCGGTGAGCGTCAGTATCGGCAGGTAAACGATCATGATGATCGCGACCGCAAACACTACCGGCCGTCCGACCTCCATGCACGACTCGAGAATGGTCCGATCGGGCGATTCATCGCTCCCTGCGTGCTGCGCTTCTGCCCTTCGTCGAACTCCGTTTTCAACCATCACAACAGCGCCATCGACAATCAATCCGAAATCAATCGCTCCCAGGCTCATCAGATTGCCGGAGACGTTGAAGAGCCGCATGAGGATCGTGGCAAATAGCATTGAAAGCGGAATGATTGACGCAACCAACAAACTGCCACGCCAATTCCCGAGCAGGAGGATCAGCACGATGATGACTAACAACGCTCCCTCGACGAGGTTCTTCACCACCGTCCAGATCGTTCGGTCCACAAGTTCGGCGCGATCGTAAAACGGAATGAGTTGAACTCCCGGCGGCAAACTCTTCTGGATCTGGGCAATTCTTTCTTTGATTTGTTCGACGACGGTGCGCGAGTTTGCGCCTTTGAGCATCATCGCAATGCCCGCCACGATTTCACCCTCGCCGTCAGCCGTTACCGCGCCTTGTCGCACAGTTGCACCGGCAACCACCTCGCCCACATCGCGCACATAAACCGGAACGCCCTCTGCGCCGGTCTTAACGACGATACTCGCGATATCGTTTGCGGATTCAACGAGACCAATGCCACGCAAAAGATACTGCTCCGATCCGTGTTCAATATAAGCGCCGCCGACGTTGGCGTTGTTTCTCGTGACGGCTTCAAGCACATCGCGAAGTGACAACCCGTAAGCCTGTAACTTCGCGGGATCCAGGTGAACCTGGTACTGCTTTTCTAATCCGCCAAAACTGTTGACCTCCGTGACGCCTGGCACACCCAACAACTGCCGCCTCACCTGCCAATCCTGAATCGTTCTTAACGCCGTTGGATCGTAGCCACTCCCCGGCGCGCCTTTGAGTTCATACTGATATACCTCTCCGAGACCGGTTGAGATTGGACCCATCTCAGGAGAGCCGATGTTCTCCGGAATCTGTTCGCGCGCTTGCGAGAGTCTTTCGAGAACTAATTGCCGCGCAAAGTAGGTGTCGACCGAATCGTCAAACACGATCGTCACGGCTGATAGACCAAACTTCGACACCGATCGTATTTCGTGAATGCCCGGCAAGCCGGACATAGCTACTTCAACCGGAAACGTTATCTGCCGCTCAATCTCCAACGGGGCCAGACTCGGCGCCGCAGTTAACACCTGAACCTGCACGTTAGTGACGTCAGGAACAGCATCGATCGGAAGACGTCGCAGGCTGTACCAACCGGCTGCGATCAGTATCACTATTAGCAGCATCACGATCAGCCGATTCGAAACGGAGAAGCGAATGATTGCGTTTATCATCAGTGAGCGTGACCTCCCAACTCACCCTTCAGCATTTGCGTCTTGAGTGTGAAACTTCCTTTCGTTACAACCTTCTGGCCCATCTCTAAACCCGCGAGTACGCGCGCGTAGCCACCGGATTCCGCTCCTACCTGCACCTCGCGAACTTCGAAAGCGCCGGGCTCGTCGTCCTTCGGCAGGAAAACCACCGTGCGATCTTCAATTCGCTGTAACGCTTCTGATTTGATCACGAGTTCCTGTCCTGCTGCCGCCGCACTCGCCTGAAAACCGGCTTGAACGAACATGCCACTCTTGAGTCGTTCGCCGGGGTTCGGCATTTCGATTCGTACGCGCGCGGTCCGTGTGTCTTCATTCAATTGCGGATCGATGTAGGCCACGCGGCCTTGAGACGGCGTGTTGCCGAGTGCTGTCGCAGTGATTTCGACTGGCGTTCCCACATGCACCTGCGCGATTTGAGCTTCGGGAACGTTGGCGATTATCCACACGGTCGAAAGATTGCCGATGGTGAAGAGCGGCTTACCGGCCTCGACGCCAGCGCCGGCGTTAACCAGTCGCTCCAGCACCGTGCCCGTCACCGGAGCACGTACGGAAACGAGTGATGTGTCTTTGCTGTGGCTATGTTCCTCGCCCTCGGGGACAGGCGCGCCGAGAGCGCGCATCTCGTCGCGAATGTGCGAAACATCAACCCGCGCAGTCTCAACAGCGGCTCGCGCTTCCTGCACTTCACGGCTCAGAGAAATATTGCTTTGAAACTCATACTCGGCTTTGGCCGTCCGCTGTGTGGTCTCAGCAGCGATGAGGTCTTTTCCGGCGCCTGCGCCTAACTCGACGAGCCGGCGCACGCGTCTCAGTGTTGCTTCGGCTTCGTCAAGACGAGCTTTGGCCGACAACACGGCTACGCGGTTCTCTGCGCGCAAGACTCGTTCGAGATTGCGTTCGGCGAGAGATTGCTGAGTCTCGGCTTCGTGAAGCTTGCCATGCATCTGCGCAATCTGAGGACTGGCAATCACCGCGAGCACTGCACCGGCTCGCACACGATCGCCCAAACTGACGTTTACACGTTCAATGCGGCCGCCCACCAATGGAGTCGCTTGTTGCGACTGCTGCTGGTTTGCTTCCACAGTGCCGGTGCTCTGAAGCAATCCCACCGCCGGGCGTTCAGTCACGCCTTCGATCTCAATGCCGGCGGCAGCCACCGCTTCAGGTGAGAGTTTGACCTCATTTTTGTGCTCATCTTCGGCCTGCTGGACAGTGTTCACGCTTGCCGCGGGCCTCTCGCTGGAACGTAGAAAAATGAGATAGATGCCAACGAGTGCCACCAGGGAAACTGCTGCGATGATTACGACGTTGCGATTTCTGTTCGTCATATGATCACTCTTTCATTGTTGACCGGCAGGTAATCCCATCGCTGCCTGCAAATCAGCCAGCGCTCGATATCGCTCTGCAAGGGCTTCGGTGAACTCACGCTGCACGTCAAGCAGCCGCCGTTGTTCGACCAGCAGATCGGTAATACTGAAGGCGCCGATCTGATATGCCGCTCGAATCGTGCGGACGTTCTCGCTCGAACGACGTATGGCCCCTTGCTCGAAAGTAGTCACCGCAGCTTGAGCCGCGTCATACCTTGCGAACGCGCTTTGCACTTCGGAGCGAATCATCGCTTCGAGAAATTCGCGGCGTCGTCGTGCTTGATCGATCGCAAGCGCTGATTCTGCCTTTCCTCCCTGGTTGCGATTGAAAATCGGCAGCTCAATCGACACTCCGAAAGTCAACAACTTGTCGCGGTCGCGCAGCACGCCAACTGGCGTGTCTTCAAAGATCGAGCGGCTGTTTGAATACTTAGTGAACGGCGTTAGATCGGGAACAGCCTGAGCGCGAGCTAATTGCAATCCTGCTTGGGCCACCTCTTCGGAAAGTCTGGCGAATCGCAGATCCGGCCGGCTGCGCAGAGCAATCTCCACGGCGGCATCCACTGACGCTGGAGTTTGAAGTGGTTGTCGTAAATCTTCTCGCAGCCGGAGGATCTCTGATGGACCAACACCAATGAGGCTCTTCAGTCTGAGCAGAGTGCTTTTTAACCGACCTTCAACCAGGGCGCGGCGAGATCGCATCCGCTCGACTTCGACGCGCAGTTGATTGAGTTCGATGGGAGCGGTTTCTCCCTCGTTAACTCGGGCCTGTACGAACCGCGTGGTTTGCAGGTCGAGATCGTTGAGTTCTTCCAACGTGCTCAATTCTCGAATTGCCGCCAGCGCTTCTGCATACAAGCTCCGAATCTCGTTAGTCAACCGTCTTTCGCGATCTGCAACCTCGGCTTCGGATGCTTCCAACTCGGCCCGGGCAAGCTCGACTCGCCGTCTTCGCTTTCCCCCTAATTCAATCGGCACGGCCACACCCACACTGACTTCGCTTTCGCCGGTTGAACCGGTAAAGCGTCCGGTGGAGTGTTCGGCGTCTATAGTCGGATTAGGACGTAAACCGGCTTGACGCACGCGCGCACGCGCTCGCTCGATCTCCAGCCGCGCAGCCGCAAGCTCGCCATTCGCGGCAAGTGCCCGGCGCACAAAGTCGTTTGCCGAAGCACCTTGAACCGGATCGAAATAAGAATTGATTAACGACCTCTGCTCCTGTGCGTATGTGTTTGTGGTTACAAACAGAATGAAGCCAAGCGCGTAGCTGAGTGAGCGCCACGCTCCTTTGTAGGACAACATCACTTTATCCCTTCGAAAATGCGAAGCCTCCCGGAATCACATGCGTGGTCCAGGAAAGAACAACGATCGCAGACGAAAAACCGACAGATCGGCGCCTACGTTCGGAAACAACGGTTAGGGATTGACTAGACGATGCGCGGAGGGCGGTAAAGCGCCAGCAGATGCGCCGAAGTGACTGACTGAGGCGTTAATATGAGTTCCCGAGAAACAGCGTCAGACGCTCCATTCGGGTGACTGGTGAGACCAGGCAGTACGTGTGTGCAGCAACAAAAACAATCGTCTTCGCTGTGTGGCGCCGAAGGCTGTTCGTGTTGTTCGGTGTCCTCGGTTTTGCTAACAGAATCAAACGTAGAAGTTTCTTCGACATTCGCGGCCAGCAATACTGAAGGAGGCGCAAATTCGTCGTTGCAAAGTTGAGGATTAGCAATATCCACACCCGCATACGCGAGGAACAGAATGACGATGAAACGCGCAAAACGACCGCTGAAAAATCCATTGAACAATTGTGCGGAGCGCCGTTTCATCGAAAGCATCTATACCATAGCGTCACAAACAGGGTCAAAGCAGTTGGCGCAAGGGGAATGCTTGGGTTCTGCTCAGCGTTTCTCTGCGTCCTCTGCGTTCAAGTTGTATTACGGTTGAATTTCAACGCAGAGGCAGCAGAGATACGCGCAGCATACCTTCAAGTTAGTCGCCGTCCTGTGTGCAGACTATCTCTTCGCCGGGTTCGGCTATCATGCGATAAACCACGGTCTCGTCCTTGACGATGGTAACGAAATAGATGAAGTGTTTTGCCTCCGGATAAGTCTTTACATTCACCTGCATTGCCTTACAGAGCGCCTTCATGATGACATCATCCGGCACTTCCTCGCCAAAACCGCCACAACCAGCACCGTGGGCCGACCACCCCATCAGTCGCACTTCCTTGTTGATGTAGCAATAGTCGGGTGTGACTCTCTGGTCCACCATCTTCGGCGTTCCGCCAGCGTCCGCATGTATCCAATAATCTTCACGCGAAGACAGTCCGGCATCCTTCTTAAACTCCTGTTGTAACAAACTGTGAAATCGCCTATCAGCGCATAACTGCAGAAAGCCCTTCGCCGGATAATCTTCCGTAAAGGGGAGTTTTTCTACTCTCCAATTTCCTTCTACATTTAAAACTTGATCGCTCGATTGATCGCTCATGAGGTCTCCTTATCGTTGTTATCTGAATTTCATCGGTCGAAAAGTGAATCAAACCGCAACCCGCTTGAGCCCTCGCCACTGCCGACACGCTTACGCCGCCCGATCCAAAGATGCGTAGTGCCATCGTGCCAGCGCGCGAGTTGATAATTGCGCGTTACCCGAACACCTTCGCGTGGGATCTCTTCTTCAAAAATACCTTCGTCGTTCTGATTGCCATTCCCGTGGAGAATACGGCCTTGGGCTTCGACAAAGCCTTCGGTTCCATCGAGACGCAACACTTTGCCCCGATCCAGTCGCAGACCGGCACTCGATTTAACCGGCACAAGCGGCACCCAGTTATCCGGAACTGTGGTCGAGAGTTTATAGATCGATTTAGTTGGTGGACCAGCGGGCGGCGGCGGTGTCGCGAGACGCTGGTCGTCGAAACGATTCAACTGCCGCTCACTCGCGCTTTCGATAATACGTTCAACTCCCCACGCCATATTCGCCATCTCGTCGCGCAGAAACAGCACTTCTTCGATCGGTTTGCTTTCCAAACTCTTAACCAGCGAAGGCGGCAGGAAGAACATATTCGGCGTCGGCTTTGTTAGACCACTTCCTCTGAGCGGTGAATGCTGAAACATGCGCCACGTCGAGAACGGTTCCGCCAGTTCGGCAGACGGTTTAAGCAACGTGCGCACGCCGAACGAATCGGAAATCACGAGCGAAGCAGTGCGATAGAGCGAACCGACGTCGAGTTCGAGTGGAATTACAAACCAATCGTTGCCATAGGCAAGCGCAAACTCGACGAGCAACAAGCGCAGTATGTCCGTTGGTCCAGCATCGACCGCGCCGAAGTTTACCTGGGCATCTTCAAATTCCCAAAATCGTGCCGCCGGCATACCGCGAAAACTCGCGGGCGCGGGAATTGCGGTTTGTTTGACTTCCTTGAAAGGCGCATCTGTCACCGCTCCGAGCGTCACCTCGAAATTTGAATCAAACGCATACCAGTCGAGGTGTCCTTCATAATACTCAGGCGCAGTCAGAATGCGTTCACCATCGGCGAATCGAGTGGCGACCGAAAAGGCATATTCCATTCGTTCCGGTAACCACGACTGGGCGTTTGCTTGCGGCTCGCTGAAGAATGAGTCGAACCACTGCAACCAAAGACTCGCCGCCTTTTCGACTTCCGCGCGATCGCCTTCATCAACTTGCAGGGCAGGTGATTTGACGAACTCGCTTGGCGGTGTTGCTTGCAGTGCGGCGGCGAGTCGCCGGCCATCAGGAACACGTCCGATCATCAGATCGATAAACGCACCGCTCTCGTTATCGAGACCATCACGTTGTTCGGGCGTCAAAGGTTGTAAACCAAACTCGCGGACAAAGGCGCTGCGATAACGCAAACGCGTCTCCGGCGAGATCGGTTGCTGGTCCAACAAACGAAGAAAGTGCTGGCCCGACTCTACTGCCAGTCGAAGTTTTTGCGGTTGTGCTGTGTTTTCCGGTGCAGGGCGGACGGTTTCTCGCTCGACGAGCACTTCGAGCGGCAGACGGCGGCCATCGTAGTTTGGCGCGTCGACCCGCGTGTTTGGCGCAATGGCGCCGAGGTGGTAACGCGTCAGTGGCGCGCCCTCGCCACGCCAACGCGCGAGAACCGGTGAACCATTGTCTTCACCTTCAAACTCGCCAAGCTGCCATTGCCGCGCGAGCATCCAGAGCGGATCGTAAACACGCGCTTCCAAACTGGTGTTCATCTCCGCGTCGCGGCTACGCGGCTCAAGTCTTGACCAACTGGTAATCGATGGCATGAGAGTTTCCCTTACTTGATCGTCGTAAAGTCGGTTGAAACAGTTTCGCCCAGGGCGTTGAAGGCAAAGTACAGGGCCGGCAGGTAATGTCCGACTTCGTCGAGTGCCTCAGAATCGACGGCGCGAACTCGCGCGAGGTCCAGCGTCTCCAACAACACTTGTTGCAGGGACCAAGTGGTCCAGGGGGCTTCGAGCTGTGGTGGAACGGCAATCAGGATCGTTTGTGGCGGCGCTGCGTTTGGTTGATCGAACTGCAAGGCGAGGCCGGTGATCTCGGTTGTGTTGGGCACGACTTCAACCCACTCGTCGATCAGCACGCCCGCGAGTTTCTGCCGGGCATCGACGTTCGCCGTGGACTGCACGACGAGTGAGACTTTGCCGGACGGCATGTTCTGTCCAGTCTTGAGCGGAAGCCCGATCCAGCGATCGGTAGGAGCGTGCGGAAGCTGCGCCACCGTTAGCTTAAGTCGATCGCCGGTGTTCAGAGCTTCTGCGTAACTGATTGCGGAGTTGAGTCTTGCTACGCCGTCGCGTACGCGCGCGGCTCGTTGAAACCACGTAGCAGAGGCAAGCGGATCTCCATCCTGGAGCCGCGTGCTGTTGGCAAGCGCCTGGTTCAGTTCGTCGGCGTTGCTGGCGGTAAAGCGAGGCAGGACGACGAACGACTTGCCAAACACGATTCGCAGTTGGGCCACTGCGTGATCGCGTCTTGCTTCTGCGCTGACATCGCCGGCATTGAAACCGTTGGTAAGATCTTCGAGTTGTTTTAGACGTTGGGCCAACTCTTTGCGAATCGATGCGGCTTGGATGGTCAGGATCTGCTGCTCCGCCTCGGAATCGCCCGAAGCGGACAATGGGACGGCGCCCGCGACACCAAAAGCCGCCGAACGAAGGATCAATTCGCGCAACCTCTCAAGGTTTGTTCTTAAAGTCGGAGCGAACTGCGCGTCGAATTGGTTCTTTGTGTCTGTAAGAGAGTTTCGGGCGGCCGCGGCGCGTCGCTCGAGTTCGTCGAAATCGATCGTGAGTTCAGTGCTGCGATCGGGTGGATTCAGATCGCCGGTGTCGATAGCCCGAACACCAGTCACCAGCTTCCGCGTTGTCCGCAGTAATTCACTAAACTCGCCATAACTCAAATCCGTGATTGCCCATTCGAGCTTGCGATTCGGATTGATGCGCAACAGCGAACCCGGCGCAAAGCCGTTGGGCATGCGGACGGCGTGATACAGAATGCGTTGTTCGATCTCCGCTTGCTGTCCCTCTGCTCCACCTTCGACGGCGTAGATGAGATCGAGCGGCGTGAGCTTCAGTTCGCTCAACGGAAGCTCCTTGGATTCCAAAACCGAACGCGTTTCGACGTCGAGCCGATCGATCACGCAGCGCACGTTGGCAGGATTGCCGAGAAGTTTGGCCGCCCACGCGTTGACGTGCGGTTCCGCATCGGCGCGAAAAGTATGCGCCGGTTGCGCCCAGCCCGGAGGCAACGCAGGTTCACCACTAAACAGCGTGAGCAACCTGAAAGTAAGAGCTGCGCCGGTGCGTGGCGTGCGCACGACTTCGAGTTCCGGCGGTGGCGCTTCACCACCCGCGATCGATTCGACCGTATTGGCCGCCCGCAGCGGATTCCCTCGCACGACCTGGTACATGCTTTCAGCCATCAACGCATCGCTGACCGCGTCCACGCTCTCTTCGAGAACTGCGAAGGCTGCTTGCACGGTCTTGAACTTTTGATTGTTCGGATCTGCGGGCGGAAGTTTTATTGTTTGTTGGCCCACCGACTGCCCGAAGGGAATCGTCTGGTTGGTCCACTGCTGCGGTTGACTGTTCTTACCTTTCTGCCAGCGTCGCAGCAACGCCAAACCATCGACGACGTTGTTCGCGGCAATCGATTCAACTGCGGTGGGTGACGTTGGTTGTTCAAGTTTGCGTGCTACGAGCGGAGTAAGCTCGCGGAAAGACGTAATGAACTCGGCCGCTCGTGTTTCCTGCAAGCGGCGCTCGAACCTGTATCCGAGCACTGCTCCAAGCGGCTGCCCCTGTCGCACGCCGTCGAGCAACCAACTGGCGAGACGCACCCGCTCCGACGACAGATCGATCGCGAGCAGATCGTTTGGCTTTTGCTTGTCTGCGCCCGCATGGGCCAGGTGGCCGCTGCGTAAAATCGCGACGGTCGAAGCTTGCGTGAGCGAAGGCGCGTGAACAAAGCCGGGATTGTTTGCAGCTTGAAAGACCGGCTCCTGTTCGCCAGGAGGTAGCGGCGTCACCTTCGCCGGCTGCGGCTCCATCGTCAGGTTCATCACCCACCCGTAACCGCCGTAAAGAACATCGTTCGGTCGTGAGTTACGGATATCGGCGAGACGCTTCATAGCAATTGATGTGATCCAGGCGTCAAGCCGGTGCGAACACAGATCGAGTGTGCCTTTCAGCAGCGTTTCGAGTTTTTTTGGGCTAAGCGTTTTCAGATGGCCCAGGCTGGCGCGAAATTCACTTATCTGTTTGAGAGCGGGTTCTCGCTCGGTGTCAGGTTCGCCGGAAGGAATAAACCCGAGCAGGTATTTCGATAGTTCGAGTGGCTCCGGCACGCCGGGCACTTCGATCTTCTTTGTCATCTGACGCCAGACGGTTTGCAGTATCTGACCCAAAGGCAAGTCGACGAGTTCGAGCTCACGGCGCTGCTCGGCAGGCAGCAGTCCGCGCCTGATCAGAAGTCGTGTAGCGGCGTCGGTGTATTCGAGCAACATCGAGTGCCGCAGCAAAAGATGCAGTAACGTGTGTGGCGCCGGTTGCTCAGTGGATAAGTTGCGGAAGCGGACTTCCTTGACGAGATCTCGCGCGGCAAGCAGTGTTTCGATGTAATTGGGCGAGAGTATCGGTTCAAGACCGGCTTGGACCAGCGGACCATCGAGTGTCCCGGCTTGCGTGCCAAACAGCGCGTGCGCGATTCTTGGCCGCCACGAAAACCGAAGCGTGTTCAAGGCGGTGCTGGTGAGCTGCTCGTGCGCAGCCCACCACGCATTCATGGCGTCGCGTTTGCCGTTGAGAAGCGCCTGTCTGGCTCGAAGTGCGTTTTGAAAAGCGGTCTGCCTGGCTCTTTGTTCTCGTTCGAACCTTGCCAGCGCTTCTCGTTGCGCTCTGATGAAAGCAGCGCGTTGCGCAGGCCGTAGATCCTCGGGTGGTTCTTCGATCTCAGGCGGTTCGACTTCGGGTGGCGGTTCGATCTCCTCGAGGTTCCACGCGTCTTTGAAGAAATCGGCACTGAGAAAGATCCACAGATGTTCGAGGTAATGACGGCCCAGCAAATTGCGAATCGAGTAATTGGCTGACAGTCCATCCATCTTGAGCACTTCAGTGAGATCTTTAGCGACGCCTGATTGCTGCGGCGTATCGTCACTTCGTCCCAGACGCGGCACTTCGGGAAAATTGCGTCGCCAGATCTCGCGAAGATCAAATAGCAGTTTGCTCAAAGCAGTGTCACGAGAAAACTCAGTCTCGCGGCCTGCCGGTGCTCTCCATGCAATCAGCGAAGTCACTGGCAACACGCCGTACGGTTGTTTACCAATGCGAATTGCGGGCAGTGGTCCGGTCGCGCGGACGTGATCGATGAAATGTTTGCGCGCCCACGCGATGTCGCCGTCGTTCAACGGACTCTCGCCGGTGCGTCCGACGCCAAGCATCTGCAAAAGAAAGTAACCCCAGGTCGCTTGCCACAGCGCCGTGTTCATGGCCTGCGCGTCAACCTGATCTTTCTCGGCTGCATGCGTTAACGTTCCGAAGATACTGCCGGCTTTGGTTAGGCCGAGTGCCGTAGTGAGCACGTCCGCGTTCGATAGATCGCCGGGTTGGAAAGGTGTGCCGGTGCGTTCGGCAAGATAACTCGCTTCGTGGCCCAGGTCTTCCGAACTAAAACCTGAAGGTGACTCGGTTGTGTTGTTGGTTGCAGTGCCCGGTGGGACGAAACTAATGCCGCTGTTGTAGTGATGAGCGTTGAAAAGTTGGACGAGTTCCGTGGTCCAATCAGTGGCAGCGCCGGCGGAATCTTTAATCCCCATGACGAGAAGAAAGTCCAAACCCATGCTGGCCTGGTCTATCGTTAGCTTCGCGCGCATGCCCATTCCGGCTTCTTCGGCGGCGTTGAAGTCGACCATCCACTTCATGCCCTGATCGATCCCGGCTTCGTCGACCACGGCTGCCGGCGACGGATTTGGACCACCAGCCAACGGTTCACGAATTGGACCACCCTTCTTGTTGAAGACCAGTTGTCCATTCTTGTACCCGAGCATGATCCAGAAGTTTGGCAACGCGCGTGTCAGCGGCGCGCGCATCCATGGTTCGGGTTGCGTGTCGGTCGAGGGAAACTGTGGCGGATCGGTTAGCACTGCGTCAGCCGCCACTGGATCGTCGGGACGATCGTCAGGATTAGCAGGCTTGAGCGTGCGCGCGATCCAGGCGGCACGCGGGGCATCAAAACGATCGACCAGTTGACGCCACGCGGCCTTGGCACGTTCTTCGTCGGTGGCTGCTCGCCATGTCTGTTCCCAGAAATGTTTGCCCCAACTCAATTCTTCCGGCGTCAACGCCGGCTCGTGCGCGTCGATGTGAATCTTGTCCGGATAGACGCGCACGCGCAGTTCGGCGCCGCCCTCTGCGAGTAGAAAGAATCGTGTTTCGAGACGAACCGGAAACAACACGATCGGCCGCGCGGGACCGGATGAGAGTTGCGCCGTGAGTTCGGGGTGGGTCGCGGCGATATTGGGAATATCAGGATTTGGGGTCTTCATGACTCGTCCTGCTGGATCATCTGTTTAGCGTGAATGGCGACGCGCACCGGGCGCTGCAAAGTGATGAAAGCCTGGTGCGCAGAATTCTTGCCCCATTTCACGCGTTCGATCTCGGGTAATGTTTTTGTTGCTGAGGCATGTGATAACGCGTTCAGCTCTTCCTGGTTGTTCGCAAAGTGTCGCCAACTCAGATCGTTCCAGGTTGAGAGTGGCGGTGGTTGCGGCGTCGAGAAACTTGCAACGTCCAAGCCGAACCGTGGTTCGGCAGGCTGTTGTTGAAGGACAAAGAACCAGCCTTTGGGATCGTGTGGCGATTTACCGAGAGCTTCGTCCTCGGAAAGATCGAAGCCGACGAAGGTGACGTCGGGTTTCATCGTGCCACGAAACAGCGGGTGCTTTTCATCCGTGTCTTTGCGCGATACGTCGAGTGTGCCGCGAACGTCGACAGCCTTGACGGCATAGATCACGGAGTTGGGATAGCGGCGCAGCAACTCGCCGCGAATGAGCAGGACCAGCTTGCCGCTCGTGTTGGGCGTGTTTTCGCCGAGATGACTGTTGGCCCAGTTTGTGATCGGATCTTCGAGATCCGGCTGCGCGTCGCCGGCCGACGTATCCCAGAACTGACGGAAATACGTGCCGCGTTGATCGGTTGGATAGTTGCGCCAGAGAAGTTCACTGGCCATTTCGGTGTTGAGTCCGACCATGAAGGATTCGACGAAGCTGGAGTTTGTTTCCAGCAAGGCGACGGTATCAGCGGGCACGTTTTCGAGGCCGGGAAGCAGATAGTCTTGCGAGAGATCGCGCAAGGTTTCATACATCGGTTGCGGAAAGCTGGGCGCGTCCATGATCGGTTCGAGTGGATCGCCGGCGGTGTCGGTTTGAGCTGCCGGAGTCAGCGACGCATGAACACGCGTGCTGATCGTGCGCTCGGGATCGAAGCTGCGCAGCAAGTTGGCTTTGACACCGGTCGCGAACAGATTGAGCGGCGCAATGGGTGTTGGCGCAGGCGCTGCGAAGAGTTTTCCCAGTTGCTCGTGATGTGCTTTCGCGACTTTGCGAAACATGTCGGCATCGCGAGAGTCAGGACCGGAAGCGAAGTTCAAGAGATTCCGCTTGGCCGAGGCTTCGGGGACGATGGTGAAATTGCTGAGCGTAGGAGACGGCGGTGCGTTGAGAGACGCGAGGATTCGCTCGGAAGCGACACTCGGTTTTAGTCCACTCGCGGCGCCGGTCTGAGCTTGCGAAACCTGGTTGATGTCGATCGCCGTGGTGCGAATGGTCAGCAGTGCGCCGATGTCAACCGTCGTCATCCGCGCAAGGAAGGTGATTGGCGGCGTGCTCGTCGTTACCGCCGTGCTCGCGGCGCCGGCGAAGCGCGTGCTGACGAC
>DATELZ010000198.1:0-24457 GCA_035276045.1 Pyrinomonadaceae bacterium
GCGCCGGTGGAGATCGATTGCAGATACCAATAGCGCGCATAGAAGCGCGGATTGAAACGATAACGCGCCGGCGACACATTGCGCATGCTAAAAGCGCCCTTCTGGTTCGGCGTTGTGCTGGGCGAAAACATTCTCAGAATCGGCGCCATGACATCCGAGTCTTTTTCATGTTGCTGCAACTCGACGATCATCTCGCCAAACTCCGGCTTGCGTTTGCCCTGGCATTCCGGCGCTTTCGAAGGTTCGAGCGCAATGACTCCGCTGATAGCGCTCAGCGGCCTCGTCGCCAGTTCGATCCCAGTGACGTCGGCGCCTTTAATCGTGACGCGTTTTGTTTCTGATAACAAAATGTCAGGGATCGTCGTCGCTGTTCCCTGCGATCCGGCAGCCATCTCCTGGGCGAAGAGAGTGTATTCGCCATCGGCCAGGCCTTCGATAGCAAAACCGCGCGCGCCGGGTTGCTGAAACCCATTCGACGTAGGGATCATCATTCCGTCACTCGAGAAAACCATGACGCTGGCCCCATTGTTACCGGTAACTCTAATGGTCCCGCTGATCGTGCGACCAGCCTCGCTGCGATAGCGAATGTCGGCAGTCGTTTCTTCGCCGCCTCGCACCGCGTACTCGGTAGCGGTATCTCGCGTTGACGACGGCGAATAGATCGGGACGTCAGTATCGAACGGGTTGAATTGAAATTGATTGTTTACTCCGCCCGCGGTGACGACATACGTTCCGGGACTCAATCCGTAGATCCGGTAAATCCCGCGATCGTCAGTGGCGCGGTCCATACTGCCATACTGTATAAGTTGCGCGGCCGGGCCTTTGGGGTCGCGAACTCTAAACGCGCGGACGCGCACGCCGACAACTGGTTCGCCGGCGGCGTTCGTGACCGTTCCGGTGATCACTCCACCTTTAATAAACTCCAGCCGCACTGAATCGCCGATCCGATGGTAACGCTCGGCGCTGTCCGTTTCCGTAGACTGCACAATGTATGCGGGCGCATAACCGGTGATGATGTAGAGCGCGGGTTCGAGGCCGTCGAAGCGAAAGTTCCCTTCCGCGTCGGAAGTCGTAGATCTGCCCTGGTTCAACGTTCCGACCGTGCGCATCACGACGCTGGCGCCGGCCATTGCTTCACCGCGCTCATTCACGACTCGTCCGTTAATTGTTCCCGTAGTTGCTTCTTCCTGCGCGCACACGGGAAAACAGATCAAAGCACACAGGATTGGGAGGATGAAAAATCTTGTTCTGCGCATAGGTCTGGCTCAGGGTTCTTGCGGAGGCGTTAGATTGAGTGTGAGTGAAACATCGCTCACGCCGCCGTCTTGCACGGTCACTTGTTGTTTTGCGTCTGGCGGCCGCAACCTGCTGCCCGGCACAAATATGGAAATCGAAACTTCATAAACACCGGCGGGAATTCCTTCCAGCAGGAAATGTCCGCGCGCATCGACGAACGTTGTATTGATGTTTCCACTTGGCGTTCCCTGCTTAACGAGCCGCGCAAACATACGCGCGCCTTCCGGCAACAAACTGGCGTCGTAGGTAACGATGCCGCGCACTGTCCCCGTTCCATAACTAACGTAGACACGCAGGCCGCTCAACTGCTCGCCGTCCTTGACCTCGATCCCGTTGGGCACGACGATGCCGTTGTTTTCGATTCGCGAGATCGTGTAACCCTTCGGCGGGTTGTTGCCCATCGCCGTCGCCAACCACAGATTGACTTGGCCGGGCGCCAAACCGGTGAGCAGGAAGCCGCCGTCCGGAGAGATCGTCGAGGCTGCGCCCGTCTCGCCAAACATCTGCCCGCCTGAAGGCGACGTTGTGTAGCCGCGCAGTTTCAGCTCCAGCACCTTGGCCCACGCTCTTTTGTCGTTATGCTCGAAGACGACTACGCCGGAAAGGCTTGAACCTTTCGTGAGCCGGATCGTGATTCCCGTAACGTCGCCGTCGATAACTTCAAACGCCGTGGCTTCGGCGCGAAGTGTTCGGGATGGATCGGGATGAAGGAAGACGCCGTATTTGCCTGGCGCGAGCCCGTCGACTGTGAAATTGCCATTGTTGTTGGTCATTGCAGACGGCGCGACCATTTCGAATCTCTGCCCGACGTTGCGCTGCAATCCGAAGCGGATGTTGGGCGCGGGCTGTCCGTCTTCGCCATTGATTATCCTGCCGCTCGCGGTGAACGTTTGCACGGGGCGGCCCATCCTGATGTCGACGTCGTTCGCCTCGCTGCCTTCGCGAACCTCGATGATGGCTGCTTTTTCCTGCTCTTTTACATCCGGGTGGAAAACCTGTGGATAGACGATCCGCGTGAACTGGTAGCCGGCGTAGTTGTCGTCCGGGCGTCCGGCGGCGACTTTGTAGCGGCCTGCGTTGAGCCCGAAGAAACGATAAACGCCCCGATCGTCGGTTTGAATGTTCGTCGCCATGACGAGCGGACGCTGTGGTTGCTGCGCCGTCGCTTCGACGCGATACAGATAAACCTGGTGCTGTATCAGGGGACGGCTATCGGGGTCGGTGATCTTGCCGGTGATGACGCCGCCGCGAACGAGCGAGAAGTTGATGTCTTCGACGTTCTCGTTTTCGCCGACGATCACGTTTTTGCCGCGTTGGAAATTCGCGTCGCCGACGACGTAAGCAGGCGCGGCGGGAATGATGTCGTACGTTCCGGGCGCGACGTTTGTGATGCGATAGACGCCGTCCTGGTCCGTGATCCCTTTGGAAAAGGGGCCGAGGTCGCTGCCGCTGGTAATTGTTTTGCGGAGGCCAACGACCACACCGGGCACTGGTTTGTCTTTGATGGTTATCCGTCCGGAAACTGAGCCCCGCGCGGCTTTCACGGCAGTAGATTTGGCCGGCGTTTGGGCGCGCAGTGGTATCGCTACACTCAGAAGTGCGAGCAGGAGGAGAGGGACAACCTGAACGGAGAAACTCATAAGGGTTACTCCCTGGATGTGTCGAGAGGGCGCGCGCGCATCATAGCCGAAGAAACCTCAACGTGGAAGAGCCGGCGTTGTTCAAGTAATGTCTCATTTGGCCCTGCGTTCTCTGCGTATCTCGGTGAACTTTGCGTTAAATATTTTGGAAGCCAGGTTTACGCAGAGATCTCAGAGAGACGCAGAGAACGCGGAGTTGAAATTAAGACACCACCCGTGGTTCCGGAATGTCGCCGGCGTATGAAGGTGTTACTTGAGTTGCGCAGATCGTGTTAGGATCGCGCGGCCATGGCTCATCTGAAAATCACCGACGCAAGTGGCCGCCAGTGGCAGTTCGCTTTTTTGCCGAAAACTACTTGCACCATTGGCCGCGCACCCGACAACTCGGTGGTCCTGGACGATCCACGCGCCTCGCGTTATCACGCCCACATCAACCAGTCCGAAAACGGCGTCTTTACAATCGTCGACGGCGCCTTAATCAATAACCAGCTTCGCCGCAGCGCAAACAAGGTCTTCATCAACGGCGAACCGTGCTTCGAGCAGCAGTTGAAAAACGGCGATCGCATCACGATCGGCGCCAGCACCCTGCGCTTCGAACAGCCTGTCGAGGAACGGACCACCGACGTCCGCTACGACGACAAACCGCTCGGTCACACGCAGTTGCTCATCTCCGCGAATGACGTAATGTCGACCGTGCTGCGTTCGAAGGACGAGGTCACAGCCGTCACCGCCGCCGCGCCGCAGCGCGACAAAATGCTGGACACGCTCCAGCGCAAAGCAAACATCCTGACCGCGCTCTACGAAATGAGCAAGACCCTCGGTTCGGTGTTCGACCTGAACGCGATCTTCGAAAAAGCGACCGACGTCATCTTTAGATCAACTCCGGCCGATCGCGTCGTCGCCCTTTTAGCTGAGCCAGGTGATCTGGAAAAGGAAGACGTTAACCTGACACCGATCGCGATGCGCGCCCGCGACAACAAACTCGAAGCTCACGCACGCCGGCTCTCGATCGGCCGCACCATCACCCGCAAAGTGATGAAGGATCGCGTCGCGTTGCTCTCGCAGGACGCCGCTTCCGACGAACAATTCGCCGGCGTCGACTCGATCGTTTCGCAAGGCGTGCGTTCGACGATCTGCGCGCCGCTCGTGGCCGAGTCGCGAGTTCACGGCGCGCTGTATGCCGATCGACTCGATCCATTCGCCGCCTTCAAGCCTGACGACCTCGAACTGATCAGCGCCGTCGCCGCGCAAACGGCAGTAGCCGTCGAAAACGCACGCGCTCACGAACGTCTTGCGCGCGAAGAAGTAGCGCGGGCCAACTACAGCCGCTTTCTGCCGGAATACGTCGTCAAACAAATGCTCGAAAATCCCGAGTCGTTCAAACTCGGCGGTTCGAGTCAAAACATCACGATCCTGTTCGCCGACATTCGCGGCTTTACGCGCATCTCCGAACACGCGCCGCCCGAAAAGATCGTCAACCTGTTGAACCGGTACTTTTCGGCGATGACGGACATCATTTTCGCGCACGGCGGCACGCTCGATAAATATCTTGGCGATGGTCTAATGGCCCTGTTCGGCGCGCCTACCGCAACGCCGGACGACGCATCAAACGCACTCAACGCGGCGGTCGCGATGCAACGGCGGCTGCTCGGCATCAATCTTGAATTGCGTGAAGAGGGTTTCCCGGAGATCGGCGTCGGCATGGGCCTGCACACGGGCGAAGCCATCGTCGGTTACATCGGTTCCGATCGACGTTCCGAATACACGGCGATTGGCGACGTCGTCAACACCTCCTCGCGTTTGGAGTCGAATGCGCGCGGCGGCGAGATTCTCATCAGCGACGCAACCGCCAGGTCTGCTCATAGTCGCTACAAGTTAAAACCGCGCGATCCGATCATGGTGAAGAATCGCGAGCAACCGGTGATGCTTTGGGAAGTGGATTGGCAAAAGGCAAGCGGATCGTTCTAATACACGCAAAGGGTACAAGGAACACGGTATAGTTTTATGTCTTTTATGGGCAGGACCAGGACTCTCCTCAGCCTCAGCGGCCTGCGCAACCTCGTCTCGGATTCAATGGCAATCGATATGGGGTCGGCGAGCACGATTATCGCCGTGCGCGGACGTGGTGTCGTCGTCGACGAGCCGTCGGTGGTGGCGATCAATAAAGTCAACGGCGAAGTGATTGCCGTCGGCAATGAGGCGCACAAGATGCAGGGACGCGAGGCGCGCGACGTGACGGTTATCGCACCGTTGGTTGACGGCGTCGTGGCGGACTTCGAACGGACGCAGGCGATGTTGGACCAGTTTGTCCGCGCCGCACGCAGCGGCATGTCGCACTTCAGCCGGCGCGCAGTCATGAGCGTGCTGTCGGAAGTGACGCAGGTCGAACAGCGCGCGCTGCTCGCCGCTGCTGAAGAGGCGCGAATCAGCAAGGTCTACATGATCGAAGAAGGACTGGCGGCGGCGATCGGCGCGGGCGTGCCGGTCAACGACGAACGCGCGGCCGCCGTAGTCGACATCGGCGGCGGCACGACGAACGTGGCCGCGATCATCAGCGGTTCGATCATCGCTTCGCGCGCCGAACGGCTTGGCAGTTCCGACATCGATCTCGCGATCATGGACCGCTTGCGCCGCCATCGTGGATTGACTATCGGAGTGCAAACAGCCGAGCGGTTGAAACTCGAGCTCAGCTCCGCGATCGAGCCGGAGGATCCGAACAAGAACATCAACGTGCGCGGCCGCGACGTGCAGACCGGCAGTCCGGGCGCCGTCGACGTCACCGCCGCCGAAATTCACTCGATCACGATGCCGATCATTCGCCGCATCGCCGAGGAAGTTCGCGCGATGCTGACCGAACTCGCGCCGGAAGTGGCTGGCGACGTTTACACGCGCGGCGTCATCCTAACGGGCGGTGGCGCATTGATGGACGGCTTGTCAGAGTACCTGCAAAAGGAACTGGCCCTGAACGTGCGCGTCGCCGACGAACCGCGGTTTGCGATCGTGCGCGGTTTGTCTCAGCTTTATGACGAACCGTTATTGTTGCGGCGTGTGGCACGTACCGAAGCTCATCCATTGATCGATGCGGCGGCGAGTGAAGTTTAGAAAATGGGGATCATTTTCCGTTTGTCATTTTCCATTTCTCATTTGTCGTTTAGGAAATGAAAAATGACAAATGGTAAATGACAAACGATAAATAACAATGGGCTGGACCGATTTCTATAAACGAAGGATCACGGTGGCGCGCATTTTCGGGATTCCCGTGCGCTTCGACTACCGCTGGTTCATCGTTTTCTTTTTGAGTGTCTGGTTGATCGCGGTGAATCTCGCGCGCGGCGGGATGTGGGTGGGCCAGGTGCAACTGGTTCCGGTCAGCGTCCCTGCCGCATGGATCCTGGCGATCATTACTACCGTTGGCCTGTTTCTTTCGGTCCTGGGCCACGAGCTTTCGCACGCGTTGATGGGCCGGGCCGAGGGCATCGAGATCGAAGAGATCGTGTTGCATCCGTTTGGCGGTTTGGCGCGGTTGCGCAACGAGCCGGAGAACCCGCGGTCGGAGTTCAGGATCGCCGTGGCTGGACCAGCGGCGAGTTTCCTTTTTGCGGCGATAAGTTTTGTTTTGATGTTGCCGGCGATGATGGCCGGTTACCCGACAGCGGGTGGAGTTTTGTTGCTGCTGTGCGCGGGCAATCTGTTGTTGGCAGTCTTCAATCTGTTTCCGGGTTATCCGCTCGACGGCGGGCGCGTTTTGCGCGCGATCCTTTGGCGCAGGACTGGCGACATCAAGGAAGCGACACGGCTGGCGGGAATCTGCGGCATGTTGATCGCCGCGATTCTGATCATCTTCGGCGTTTACATGGCGATCGCGCCGAGCTTCCGGTCGTACTTCATGGGGTTCTGGTCCGTCCTCGTCGGGCTTTTTCTGTTCGACGCTGCTTACAGCGTCGTGAAGCATGTTCGCGGTCGCGTGCAGTACATCGTCAAGGAAGCGATGTCGGCGCCGTTTGCGGTCGAGCCGGATCTGCTGATCAGCCAGTTGATCGACTCAGTTTTGCCGATGCATCGCCAGGTGGCGTTTCCGGTCGCATTAAACCGGCGGCTTCATGGAATGATTGCTCTCGAAGATCTCAAGACATTGCCCCGCGATCGCTGGCACCTCACGAAAGCGCGCGACGTGATGCGGCCGATTGCGCCCCGGTTTTTTGTCGAACCAAACGCGACGCTCGACTATGCCCGTGAACTGATGAAGCGAAACGGCATCGGATCGCTGGCGGTGGTAGGAAAAAATGGCGAGTTAGTCGGGTTTTTGCAGAGCGGAAAGTTCAAACGCAGAAAGCGTTCAAAGGCTTCCTCCTCATAGTCTTTCATCAAACCGACAACACAGACTATAATCCGGTCGGAGCTACACTGAAATGACGGGTTGTTGTATTCAGAGTGTATCCGGAGAAACTAAGTTGCCGTCCCCACGCAGAGCATCGAGGACCGATAGATTTAACGACCGGAGATGTTACTACTACTGCCATACACCGAGTATTTGAGACGGATGATCGAGCCGCGCAACGTCGCGGACATCGTCTTCGTTTTTTTGCTTGTGTATGCGGTTTTGAAGCTCTTGCGCGGCACGCGCGCCGCGCCCATGGCCGCCGGAATTGCCGCTCTCATTTTCCTCTACTGGCTTTCAATCAAACAGGATCTGGCGACGCTGGAGTTCGTTTTAAGTAACGGGCTGCTGTACATCGGTATCGCGATCATCGTCCTGTTCCAGTCGGAAATCCGGCAGGCGTTGATATCGTTTGGCAATCGATTTCGCGTGCCCTTTTCGCGGCATCGTGGGCAATTTGGCGAAGGCGTTTACGATGAAGTGATACTGGCGGCGTCGACTCTTTCGTCGATGAAGACCGGCGCGCTGATCGTTATCGAGCGTAACGTCGGTTTGAAAAACGTGACTGACGGCGGCGTCCAGCTCGACGCGGAACTGAGCTACGACTTGCTGGTGAGCATCTTCAACACGGCGAGTCCGTTGCACGACGGCGCCGTGGTCGTGCGACGGCATCGCATCGCCGCCGCTTCGTGTTTTCTGCCTCTGACACTCAATCCACGACTCTCGCGCGATCTGGGCACGCGTCATCGCGCGGCGATTGGCGTAACGGAAGACACTGACGCCGTTGCTGTCGTCGTCTCCGAAGAAACCGGACTGCTTTCGTTTGTGCAACGAGGCGAGATCAAGCGCGGGCTCGACGTCACGAAACTTCGCGAAGCAATCTTCGACGCGCTCGGCGTCTCGAAGAAACAGAAAGAGCAACAGAAGGTCTCGGAAGCAAGCAGCGAGACTGAAGAGATCCGTCAATCCAGTTACTAAGTTATGCCGTTTCAAGATGTAGATGACATTGAGACTCCGGAGTTCGACCGCACGCCCAGTCGGACGGAGAAACTGCTGCGCAAGATTTTTCTCGAGGACTGGAGCCTGAAACTCCTTTCCCTCGCGATCGCGGTCGTGCTCTGGCTCGTGGTGACTGGTCAAAATCAACCGGTGACAGCGCATGTCAACGTGCAACTCAATTTCATCAGGCCGCAGATGCTGGAGATCAGCAACGATCCACCGCGAACAGTCGACGTGATGCTCACCGGAAGCCGAAATAAACTGGACGACCTGACGGCGCTCGATCTCGTCGCCACGGTCGACATCAGCGATCAACGTGCTGGGGAGCGAGTGCTGCGGTTGGCTGACAAGGCTCAGATTTCGCTGCCGCAGGGCGTGAAAGTCGACGGCTTTCAACCAAGCGCGATTCCCATTCGTCTCGAACCGATCATCGAACGGCAGATTACAATCGAGCCCAAGCTCGAAGGAAAACCTGATGACGGATACGAGGTCTATGGTGTTCGTCCGAGTAAAGGATCGGTGACCGTGCGCGGGCCCGAGAGCCGGGTCAACTCGATCCAGAAAGTCTTTACTGAATCGATCTGGTTGTCGGGCCACAAGCAGACGTTTACGGCTTCGAATCTCGGTATCGACGTTCCGGATACCAAGGTTGATTTACTGGAGCCGGTCGTCAGCGTTGAGGTCGAAATTGGCGAGCGGTCGATTGAGAAAACCTTTTCGGGCGTTCCGGTTTACGATGCTTCCGGAGCTCGAATGCAGGAACAGTCGATGGAGATCACTGTGTCCGGGCCTCCAAGTATTCTGGATGCCTTAAAGGCTGAGGCTTTGAGGATCGTGCTCGCGCCACGGAGCGGACCTGGCTCCGAATTGGAGCCCCGGCTTCAACTCGGACCCGAACTCCAGGGAAAAGTTACTTTAAGATCGACGAAGTGAAATCGACGAACTGAGATCGACGAAGTTTGGACCGGAGCATAGGGATTGAAACCACTTTTTGGAACGGACGGTATTCGAGGTGAAGCCGGAAAATTCCCTCTCGATGCCGCTACCGTTAGCGCCATCGGATTCTCACTGGCCCGCCATCTTTCAAACACAACCGCCGCACCGGAAATCATCATCGGCAGAGACACGCGCGAGTCAGGCGAGTGGCTGGAACGCGCGCTGATGGCGGGTGCGACACACGCCGGCGGCAAGTGTCTTTCGGCAGGAATCATCACCACGCCGGGCGTCGCCTTTCTGACACGAAAGCTCGACGCGGACGCCGGTGTTGTGATCAGCGCGTCACACAATCCTTACCAGGATAACGGCATCAAGATCTTCTCGCCTTCGGGACAGAAGATGGACGACTCGGTCGAGAAGGTGGTTGAAGCCGACATCTTTGCCGGCGACTTTGCCAGTATCAACCAACAATCTTCCGCTCTCGATTCAACCGCGCCTTCGCCCGAGCAGGAAGCCAGTCTGCAAAAAGACTATCTCGCGTTCCTTACCGATCAGATCGGCGCGGGGCTCGATTTGCACAACCTGAAGATCGTGATCGATTGCGCCAACGGCGCGAGTTCCGCACTGGCTCCGGAACTGTTCAGCCGTCTGGGCGCGAACGTTCTGGCTATCAATGCTGCTCCCGATGGCCGAAACATAAATTTGAACTGCGGCTCGCTTCACATCGACACGTTGCGCGAGCGAGTTGTGGCAGAACGGGCGGATCTCGGCGTCGCTTTTGACGGCGACGCGGATCGATCGCTTTTCGTCGACGAAGTGGGAAACTTTATTGATGGAGACGCGACGCTCTGGGTGCTCGCAAATCATCTGCGCTCGCACGGACGTTTGCACGACGACACCGTAGTTGCCACCGTGATGAGCAACATCGGACTGGAGATCGCGTTTCGCGCCGCGGCTATCAAACTGGTCCGGACCGACGTCGGCGACAAGTACGTGCTGGACGAATTGCTGCGACTGAAGGCGAGCCTCGGCGGCGAGCAGTCGGGCCACGTTATTCTTCCTGATCTCAGTCTCGCGGGCGACGGGATGATCACGGCGCTTTCACTGGTCCGGGCGTTGCGAGAATCACAAAAGTCCCTCGGGCAAGCATGCGCCGGGTTTCAGACCTACCCGCAGATTCTCGTCAACGTGCGGGTGCGCGAGAAGCGTCCCTTTGCGGAGCTTCCCGTGGTCCAAAAGACGGCGAACGAGGTCGAAAAGGAACTCGAAGACAACGGACGGCTATTGCTCCGTTACTCGGGCACCGAACCGCTGGCGCGGATCATGATCGAGGGCAAACACCAGGACGAGATCAACGCGTACGCGCAAAGAATCGCGGTCGCAATCGAACGGGAAATCGGCGCGTAACTTTGGTCTGCGCGTGAAGTTTTTACATCGTGATCCGGGAATTATTTACACGATGATCGGCCTGCGATTCGGGCGTGAATGTTGCAAAATTCCTCGGTATTCCGCGATGTGCGGCTTTTGTTTAGATAAAACGAAGTTAGTTCAGGTTCCGCGAAAAAGGCTCTTGCACGGCACGGGCGTTGCGGTGTATATTGCGGGGCAAGAGAGACGGTTGGTGGATCCTCCGTCTCAAGTGGTTGCTGGGGTGAGGACAGTAACCACGAATATGGATGGGCGCGACGCACTCCCACGTATGTCGCGCCCATTCGCTTTTATCAGCTAGCTTCCGTGGCCCCAAGATGCGCCGGCTCGAACTCGCTCTCAAACAAGAAACTCGACGCAGCGAAATCAATGTCGGCAGCGGTGTCAGGCGAAATCTCGCCGAACTAATCTCCGCTTCACTGCCCCGTGTTCCACGCCGGATCGGAATCATCTCCAACCCGCGGGTTTTTGAACTCTACGGCCGCGAGATCGTGCAGAACCTGAAGCGGGAGCGATTCAAAGTTTTCGAGTGGTTGATGCCGGAGGGCGAGCGCTACAAGTCGTTCCCGGTGCTCGAAAAAGCGGTGCAATTCCTCAATGTCAACCGGTTTGAAAGGGACGATCTGGTGCTGGCCGTCGGCGGCGGTGTCGTGGGTGATCTGGCGGGTTTTGCCGCGGCGATTTACCTGCGCGGACTGCCGCTTGTGCAAGTGCCGACCACGTTGTTATCGCAGATCGATTCCTCGGTCGGCGGCAAAACTGCGATCAACCTGGAGTCAGGAAAGAACCTCGTGGGCGCGTTTCACCAGCCGGCCTGCGTCGTGATCGATACGGAAGTTCTCATGTCTTTACCGCCACGCGAGCTGGTCTCCGGGTTTTGCGAAATGACGAAACAAGCTCTCATTGCCGGCAAGTCGCTGTTTGAAACGACCGTGGCCGGACTGCGGCGCGTGCGCGACAACCGCGATTTTATACTCACTGGAGAGTTTGCAGACTTGATTGCCGCGCACTGCGGGTTCAAGGCGTCGATCGTTGCCGGAGATGAGCGCGAGTCGACCAGCCGTTCGGATGCAAAGTCGCGGCGCATCCTGAATTTTGGACACACGACGGCGCACGCGTTGGAAGCGGTGACAAACTATCGGACCTTTCGGCATGGCGAGGCGGTTGGTTATGGAATATTAGTTGCCGGAGAGTTGTCGAGAAACCTGGGCCTGCTGGATTCAGGGGACCTCGGGTTATTGCGCGAAGCCGTGCATCTTTGCGGACCATTACCGCGCGCCGACAAGCTCGACATCAATCACATCATCCGCGCGCTCAAGCACGACAAAAAGAGCGTTGCTGGTCAGATCAATTGGGTGTTGCTCGAAGGGGTGGGCCTGCCGAAGATCGTCGAAGGCGGGCTCGTCAGTGCGAAATCGTTGCGACTCTCGTTGCGAGCCGGTTTGCAGGCGCGCGCGAATCAGAAAGAAAGCTCACACTAATGAGAAGATCAAGTGAACGGGGCAGTGCGAACTTAAAGTTTTTGATTGTCATGATAGTGATTGTCGGCGGCGCCTACGCCGGCTACATGTACATCCCGGTTGCGTATCGGGCACACACTTACAAAGACCTGATGCAGCACTACGCTGACGTGGCCGGAGCGACAGGCTATACACCGGCCTGGGCCGGCGAGCAACTGGCGCGTAGCGCGCCCGAATACAACGTTCCTCCCAACGCGGTCATCACGCCAGTCATACGCGATAGCCGCGTCGAGATCCGCGTGCAATACGTTCATCCAATAGAATTTCCCGGCTACACCTACAACTACGAATTCGATTACACCGTCAAGAGCACGGCCTTTCTCGCATTTAAATAGAGCCACAAGAAGCACAAACGAAGAACACAAGAGGCACAAGGTTTTTACCTTATTAATGCTTGTGCCTTTTGTGTTCTTCCTTTGCTTCTTGTGGTTACCGGGGAGCGCCGTCGAGGAATGCCTTGAGTTTGCGCGAGCGTGAGGGGTGACGGAGTTTGCGCAGGGCTTTCGCTTCGATCTGGCGGATGCGTTCGCGCGTCACGGCGAAGTGTTGACCCACTTCTTCGAGGGTGTGTTCGGAGCCGGTTGTTCCCAAGCCGAACCGCATCTTGATCACTTTCTCTTCGCGTGGCGTGAGCGTCGCGAGCACTTCGTCGGTGATCTCGCGCAGGTTCGACGCAACCACGGCATCGGCGGGATTCAGGATCGACTTGTCTTCGATAAAGTCGCCGAGATGTGAATCTTCTTCCTCTCCGATCGGCGTTTCCAAAGAGATCGGCTCCTGCGCGATCTTCAAAACCTTGCGCACCTTCGAGACCGGAATGTCCATCTTCTTGGCGATCTCTTCACTCGTCGGCTCGCGGCCCAATTCCTGGACCAGCGAGCGCGACGTGCGAATTAACTTATTGATCGTCTCGATCATGTGGACCGGAATACGAATCGTGCGCGCCTGATCGGCAATCGCGCGCGTGATCGCCTGGCGGATCCACCACGTCGCGTAAGTCGAAAACTTGTAACCGCGCCGCCACTCAAACTTATCGACCGCCTTCATCAAGCCGATGTTTCCTTCCTGAATCAGATCCAGGAATTGCAGTCCGCGATTCGTGTACTTCTTGGCGATGGAAACGACGAGCCGCAGATTCGCCTCGACCAGTTCGCGCTTCGCCTGCCCGGTTTGCTGTTCGCCCGTGACGATCGCCTGCAACGCGCGTTTGATCTCGACCGGACTGATGAAGTGGTCCACCTCGATCTGGACCAGGCGTTTCTTAGCCGCGACGATCCGGTGTTTGTACTCTTTCTGATCGTCCGGTTTGAGCCGTTTGCGCGTCGACTTCTCGCTCAAACTATCGATCTCACGCTCCGCGTCGCGCACTGATTTATGCACGGCGCGAATCGAGCTGATCAAACGTTGGCGCGCGCGTTCGGTGAGATTGAGACGTCCGATCTCCTGCGCGATCTCGAGCCTGAACCGACCGACATGCCGCTTCAGTTTCGTTAGCTTCTTACTCTTCTTGCCGCTCTCTTGCTGTTCTTCCTTAAGCTTTTCGAACTCCTCCAGCGCGTGCTGGGCAATGCGGCTGATGTTTTGAATGCCTTCGATGGTCCAGGCGCGATACTCTTCGGCCTTGTCTTCGTCGCCGGTCAGTTCGGCCTGTTCGGAGAAGACCACCGTGTCGCGAATGTTCAGCTTGACGGCTATTAGCTCTTCGCCGATCTTCACCAACTCGCGCACGGCGATTGGCGAACGCGCGATTGCTTTCTGAGTCTTTAGCTGGCCGCGCTCGATACGCTTGGCGATCGCGACTTCACCTTCGCGGGTGAGCAACGGCACGACGCCCATCTCGCGCAGGTAGAGTCGAACTGGATCGTTGGTTTTTTCGAGGGCGCCGGCGGAGAGATCGAGCTCGACGTCTTCGTCGATGGCTTCTTCGTCGTCCTCGGAGGCGTTGGCGGCGGCTTGTTCGAGCAGACGTTCGTCGGAATCGGCAACCGGAATGTTCGAACCTTCCAGTTTCTGCAGAACGTCTTCGATGTCATCAGGCGAGACGACATTGTCAGGCAGCTCGCGGTTGAGATCGTCGAACGTCAAGTATTTCTTGTCGCCGCCGAGCTCGAGCAGCCGTTCCATTACATCGTCGCGATCCTTGTCTTCGATACTCACTTCGGCCTGCTTACTTAACGCTGTTCTGGGCAGCTTCCCGGTGAGGCTGCAACATCCCTTGACGCAAAGAAGAGAGTTCAATCTGCTCGGCGGCAAGCTGGGAGACTTTCTCGATGTCCTGCGCGCGCTCAGCCATCACTAACTCTCTTCGCAATTCTTCGATCCGCTGATCGATTCTCATCAATCTGAAAGTCGAAACGCATTCTTCGGCGATGTAGTGTTGATTCGAACCATGCAGGGAAGAGTTCATCAACAGCATCGGAACCATCTTCTTTGCCAGTTCGTCGCCGTCGGTCTTGCTCGTCACAGTTTCAAAGTCAATCGCAGCGCCTTCGCGATCGAGTTCGAGCAGTGCTTGAAAGAGCCGTGCCGTTGCCAGATCCTCGTAGTCTTCTTTTCTGAGCATCGGCAAAACCTGCCGGCGTAAAACTTCGTCGCCAAACAACAAACTCAGCAGGCGTTGTTCGGCGGCAGTTGCTTCAACTCGCCGGGTTGCCGGTTGCCCGGCGCTGCCTGCTCCGTCTCGGCGTGGTCTGTTGTCGCGAACGATCTGCCACAACTCACGACGCCAGGCGGACGTGTTTACGTTTTCTCTGTCAACGCCGAGCGCATCCATCGCCATGTCGAAGTATTCGCGCTTCTGAATGCGACTACTGACGGCCCTGATGTAAGGAAGAACTTCTTCAACGGCCTCGGCTTTGTCCGCGGGACTGTGAAGATTGCGGTCACGCAGAGCGTTCTCGATTACGAATTGTATGTGTGGTTGGGCCTGTGCTCGTCGTCGTTGATACTCAGTTACGCCAAACTTTCGGATGTACTCGTCGGGATCTGCATTGTCGGGTAGCACCAGCACTTTCACTTCGACGTCCTCGGCGAGGAGGATCTCGATGGCCTTCTTGGCTGCCTGCACGCCCGCGCGATCGCCATCATAGTTGACTACAACTTTGCGCGCAAACCTGCTTAGCAACTTTACCTGGTCCGTCGTGAACGCTGTTCCCAAACTCGCCGCGATGTTCTTCACGCCGAACTGGTAAGGCACGATCAGATCGAGAAATCCCTCGACGAGAATCGCAAAACCCTGGCGGCGAATATCGTCGCGCGTGAGGTTTAGACCAAAGAGATGACGGCCTTTCACGTAAGCCGCGGTCTCCGGCGAATTGATGTACTTCGCGCCGTCGTCTGATTTCAACGCGCGGCCGCCGAAAGCGATGGGCCGTCCCTGGTGATCGAAGACGGGAATCATCAATCGTCCGCGGAAGCGATCGTACGAACCGCTGCTTTCTTCTTTTTTTACAACCAGGCCACTGCGCTCGATCTGTTGTTGTGTCGCGCCTTTCTGGCGGAGATATGAAGAGAGCGCGTCCCAACTGTCGGGCGCGTAACCGAGGCGAAAAGTTTTTTGTGTTTCGTCGGTCAGTTCGCGTTTAGTTAGATATTCGCGCGCGATGCGTCCTTCAGCGCCCGATTCGAGATGTTTCTGCCACCATTCGAGCGCCCACGAGTTGAGTTGAATGACTTCGTCTGATTCCAGGCGGCGTGCTTCGAAGCGGCTGTCGTCCACCATCTTCGGCAACGGCATGCCGATCTTGTCGGCGACGATCTTGATTGCTTCAGGAAACGCGACGCGTTCGATCTCCATGACGAAATTGAAGACCGAACCGCCTTTGTGACAGCCGAAACAGTAGTAGATCTCTTTCGCGGGACTGACGGAAAACGACGGCGTCTTTTCCTTGTGAAACGGGCAGCAGGCCATCCAGTTGGCGCCCTTTTTCTTGAGCTGCACGTAGTCCTGAATGACGCGGACGATGTCTGCCTGTCGTTTGAGATCGTCGATGAAAGTCTGGGGGTAACGCATTGCCGTCTATGGGGAGTGGCTATTGTCTCAACTCAACCACGGTTGCACCAGTGCCACCCTCATTGGGTGGAGCGGGCACGAAACGAGCTACGTGAGGATGTCCGTCCAACAGTCCGCCGATGGCGCGTCGCAGCGCGCCCGTGCCGTGACCGTGGACGATTCGGACCTTGCTGAGCTGGGCCAGCGATGCTTCGTCGAGAAACTTGTCGACCGCGTCGACTGCTTCGTCGGTTGTTTGGCCGATCACGTTCAACTCGGATTGGACCTTCTGATCAGCCGCGCTTACTTGCACGCCCGCGGCAGCGGATTGTCGCAATTTTTCGAGTTTGCTTTCTTTGGGGGCAGCAGCGGCCTGGGGTTCTGCGAGTTCGAGGTTTTCCAATCGTTCTCTAAACCGAAGCGCTTTTACTCGTACTTCCGCGAGACCGTTCTTGATCTCGTCGACAATGCCGATCGAGCCAAACCTTACTAACCTGACGCTGTCGCCGACGACGATGTCGCGTTGCGGAACTACAGCTTTAGCCACGGATTTAACGGATTCAGGTTCCGGGGCCTTGGTAACGCGTTGAACTGATCGTTTGATTTCCGGAATTTGTCTTTGAACCTCTCGTTCAGCACGAGTACGTTCAGCTTTGTCTTGAATCTGTGTTACCAGTTCGCGCGCGCGTTTTTCGAGATCGGCGAGGGTGCGCTGCACGGTGTTGTCAAACGTCAACTGTCTTTGCCGCTCTCGTTTTTCCGCTTCCTTCTCGAGTGAGGCAAACTTTTCCGCGACCGCCGCACGCTCTTCTTCCAGGGCGCGGCGCATAGCTTCGGCTTCCTCCGACTCGCGTTTGATTCGTTTCAGATATTCCGAAGCTTGTAACGACGAGTCTTTGACTGAACTTATTGCCGTGTCGACTATCGACGAAGGCACGCCGAAACGACGCGCGATCTCGAGACCGGACGAAGCGCCGGCCAGGCCGACGAGCAACCGATAAGTCGGCCGCAACGTCTTCTCGTCAAACTCGACGCTCGCATTGATCACGCCTTCCTCGTTCCCTGCGTACATTTTCAGGCCGCTGTAGTGTGTCGTCGTGATCACGTGCGCGCCGCAAGAGCGGCGGAAGTGGTCCACCACGGCGACGCCGAGCGCGGATCCTTCTTCGGGATCAGTTCCCGTGCCGACTTCGTCCAATAATACCAGCGCCGGCGCTTCGCAGAATTCAATCATGCGCGAGATGTTTGCGACGTGCGATGTGAACGTCGAAAGATTCGCCGCCAGTGATTGATGATCGCCGATGTCCGCCAGCACTGACGCGTAAAATGGAACCCGCGCGAACTTCGCCGGCGTCGAAATTCCAGACAACGCGGCGAGGGCCAACAGACCCGTTGTTTTCAAAACCACAGTTTTGCCGCCTGCATTTGCGCCGGAGATCACCATCGCGTTCTTCTCGTCGTCCAGTGCGAACGAAACAGGAACGACTTCTCCACCACTAGCACGCAGATTTTCTTCCAGCAACGGGTGACGCGCTTCGACCAGTTCCAGCCGGCCGCTCGACAACAGCGAAGCCGGCGCCGGATCGATTTCCGGAATCACGCAGTTGAATCCCCTGTGAAACAGTGCTTTGGCGTTGATGAAGTCCAACTCGGCGACGGCTTGCGCGGCCATCTGGATGGCGGGTAACTGCGCGCGCAGTTCTTCGGTCAGGCTAGACAATATGCGCGCGATCTCACGCGCTTCCGCTTCGCGCAAGCCCTGCAATTCGTTATTCGAATCGATTGTTTCCAGCGGTTCGACAAACGCCGTCATACCCGACGATGAATAACCGTGCGCGACACCGGCGACACGTCCACGATGATCCGCCTTGATCGGGATCACGAAACGATCGTTGCGCATCGTGACCAGTTCGTCCTGCACTGCTTCCGCCGAGCGGCGCATCAGGTTTTCCAGCGAGCGCGTGATGCGCGAACGCAGCGTCGTGATCTCGTGCCGGATGCTCGCGAGTTCCGGACTGGCGCGATCGTCGAGTTCGCCGTCGGGCAGGATCTTGTTCGTGATGCGGGCGACGAGCGTGTTGAGATCGCGTGGCAGAGTTTCGACGAGGCTCCAAAGCGTCGCCGCGTTCTCGCGTTCGTCGTAAATCGCCGCCCGCGCGGACATCGCCTGTTCGGACAAACGGGCCATCTGCAACAACGCGAGCGTGTCGAGCGCCGCGCCTTCGACATGCAGACGCGCGATCGTTTCAGCCGGATCGGAAAGTTCGTTGAACGACCATCGTGCGCCACGGTTTCGGAGCATCACGCACTCTGCGAGCGCCGTGATCTCACGACGCAATTCGAGCGGATCGCCGATCGGCGACAACCGGTCCACGCGCCGCTTACCGGCTTCCGTTTGCGCGCTTCGTCTGATTAGCGCGAGCAACTGCTGATATTCGAGTGTTGTGAATGCCTGGTCGTTCATGAGCCTAGAGAGGTTACAACGCACAAGGACGACAAACAAATCGTCGCCAGATACAATGCTCTGTAATCTCAGATCTGAGATCTGAGATCTCATAATATGAAAGCGCTAATCATAGCCATATTGCTGATGGTGGGTATTTCCATGTCTGTACAAGATAGAGGACGAGTGCGTGCGCCGGAGATCGAGGGTGGCAGCGGTTGGTTGAATACCGACAAGCCGCTCTCGTTGGCCGCGCTCAAAGGCAAGGTCGTGCTGCTGGATTTCTGGACCTACGGCTGCATCAACTGCATTCATATCATTCCCGATCTCAAGAAGCTCGAAGAGAAGTACGCGAATCAGCTCGTCGTGATCGGCGTCCACTCCGCGAAGTTCAAAAACGAAAAAGAGACTGAAAACATCCGGCGCATCATTCTGCGTTACGAACTCGAGCATCCGGTTTACAACGACTCGGAATATGCGGTCTGGCAGAACTACGGCGTGCGTGCGTGGCCCACGCAGGTCTTGATCGATCCCGCGGGTTACATCGTCGGCGGCGTTTCCGGCGAGGGAAACTACGAGGTGATCGACGAAGCGATTGGGAAGCTGGTCGAGGAGTTTCGCAAACGAGGCGAGCTTAACGAAGAACCGCTGAAGCTCGTGCTCGAACGCGCGAAAGTCGGCGATCTGCCGCTTGCGTTTCCCGGGAAGATTCTCGCCGATGCAGCAACCGATCGGTTGTTTATCGCCGATTCGAATCATCACCGGATCGTTATTACAAAGCTCGACGGAACGTTGGTTGACACTGTCGGCACAAGTGATGCCGGCGCGGCGGATGGCCCATTCGCTAAAGCGACTTTCAATCGTCCGCAGGGCCTGGCGCTCGCAGGCGACAGTCTCTACGTTGCCGACACGGAAAATCATTTGCTGCGGCGAGTCGATCTCAAAGCACGCACGGTCGAGACGATCGCGGGAACGGGTAAACAGTCGCGGACGTTCCGTGAGCCTCCGGCGCCTGGTCCGGCTCGTTCCACGGCGCTGAGTTCGCCGTGGGATTTGCAACTGGTGGGACGAACGCTCTACATCGCGATGGCCGGCCCACACCAGATCTGGAAACTCGATCTCGACAAGAACGAGGTCTCGATCTTCGCCGGTTCCGGTCGCGAGGCTCGTTTGGATGGACCCCTGTTTCGTTCCGGGTTCGCGCAACCTTCGGGAATCGCGTCGCGAGATGACACGCTTTACGTTGCCGATAGTGAGTCGAACATCATTCGCGCGATCGACGTCGGCGGCGGAACAGTGCAGACGATCGTGGGCGGCGACCTGTTTGATTTCGGCGACGTCGATGGAACAGGCGACGACGTGCGCTTGCAACATCCGCTGGGGATCATCTCCGTAGGCGATAAGTTGCTAATCGCCGACACGTACAATCACAAGATCAAAGAGCTCGATCCGAAACGCCGCCGCGTTGTTTCACTTTTGGGCACGGGTAAACCGGGTCAGGCTGATGGACCAGCGCCGTCGTTTTATGAACCGGGTGGACTGAGTGTCGCCAACGGCAAGCTTTATGTAGCTGACACAAACAATCATGCTGTTCGCGTTGTCGATCTAAAGACAAAACAGGCCAGCACTCTGAGGCTCAACGGCCTGACGCCGCCGGCGAAGAACATGCAGGCGCTGGAAAAGGCGGATGGTCCAAACGCCGAAGAGACGAAAATCGCGGCGCAGGAGATCGGCGCGAGCGCGAATGGTTTCGTCGAGATCGATGTGCAACTGCCGCAGGGTTACCATTTGAATCCGATGGCGCCGCAGCGTTACAAGGTTTCAGTTGAGGGCGCTGCAATTAAGATCGACGAGAAGAATGCGGCGGGAACGTCAAAAGATCTAAAACTTCCGCTGCGTATTCCGTTTACCTCCTCCACAACTCCCGGATCGGCGAACGTTCGCGCCCAGGTAACGCTCTTCTATTGTCGTGAAGACAACACCGGCACCTGCCGCATCAAGACGCTGATCTGGCAGGCGCCGGTGACGGTTGCCAACGCGAGTTCCCGCCGGGAGGTCAAGCTTCAGGGCAAGTTAACTGCGGATTAGGAAGGTTTCATTTTCCATTGGTCGTTTGTCATTTGTCATTTGTGAAAGGGTCGGCAAACGGAAAATGGAAAATGACAAACGGAAAATGATAAATGGTTATCAACTTGCCCTCGTCTGATGGCCCGAGTAATATCCTTGCTCCCCTAAATTCATACATAAGGAGTGAGGGCCGTGGCTGATAAACCATTTCTCACTGATATAAAAACTTTGCGCGAACGCGCCCGGCAGCACATCGAGAACGGCGCTATTACCGATGGCTACACCGCGGATCGCGAAACTGTTGTAAAGCTGTTGAACGAAGCGTTGGCCACGGAGATAGTTTGTGTGCTGCGCTATAAACGCCATTACTTCATGGCTACCGGCATTCATGCTGAAGGCGTCGCCGCTGAGTTTCTGGAACATGCAAACGACGAACAGGGGCATGCCGATCAGATCGCCCAACGAATAGTGCAGCTCCAGGGTGAACCGAATTTCAATCCCGAAGGACTGTTGATGCGCAGTCACGCGGAATACGTCGAAGGCACAACGCTCACCGACATGATCAAGGAAGATCTCGTCGCGGAGCGCATCGCGATCGACAGTTATCGCGAGATGATCACCTACTTCGGCGCCGACGATCCGACTTCGCGGCGCATGCTCGAAGGTATCCTGGCCGTCGAAGAAGAACATGCCGACGACTTAGTCAGCCTGTTAGAGAAGATGGGTTAATTCGTGTTCTGAGTCTTTGAATTAGAAGAAACACGAATTTGTCAGACAGCGAGTCAAACCGAACTAATCCCGGCCGGCCTACGATGTGCCGTAGTTGCGGGGCTATCGTAGGCGCGGGTGAACCTCAATGTGCGGTTTGCGGCGCTTCAACTGCGAATAAGCCAGCCGCATCGTCACCACAACAGATTCGACCCGCAGATCGCGAAACCATTCGCTTCGCTCGCGCCGTCCTCGATCGTCCGTACAAGTTCACCATCATCCTGCTAATCCTGAATTTCTTCGTTTTTCTGCTGATGTGGGAATCGAGCGGAATGAGTTCGCAGGCGTTGTGGCAGGCTTTTCCCGAGCCAGTGCTGGCTGTGTACGGCGCGAAGCTGAACTACCTGATTAACGCGCCTTACTATCAATGGTGGCGCTTCATCACGCCGATGTTCGTGCATATCAACCTGCCGCACGTGCTTGTCAACATGTACAGCCTGTGGATGGTTGGACCATACGTCGAGAAACTGTATGGTTCCGCGAAGTTTGTCGTGTTTTGGGTGGTGACGGGAATCGCCGGTGTGGTCGCCAGCTATCTGACGGTGCGGCCGAATCTCGCGACGGGATCGTTTGGCAGGTTTTTGTTCAAGAGTCTGGATGTGCCATCGGCGGGCGCGTCTGGGGCGTTGTTTGGACTGGTGGGCGTGCTTTTTGTGTTCGGCATCAAGTTTCGGCGCGAGCTGCCGGAGGGATTCAAGCGCGCGTTCGGCACGGGCATGCTGCCGATTATCCTCATCAACCTATTCATCGGCTTTATTGGGCGCGGGTTTATTGATAATGCTGCGCACCTGGGCGGGTTGCTGAGCGGAGCGGTGCTGGCGTTGGCGGTGGAGTATCGCCGTCCGGGTGAACGCACGAGCGTGGCGGTGGCGTGGCGCGTGTTGCAGGCGGCGGCGCTTGTGATCGTGGTGGCGGGTTTTTATAAAGTCGTCCGGAATTTTAATCGTCCGGTGCCGTTGTCGCCCCAGCAAGTCGTGCACGTGCAGCAACAGACGTTTCTGAATTTTGTCGGCGCGCTGCATTTGCTTCAGGAGCAGGTGTCGCGGGTGCGGGATAAAAACGATATTAGCGAGGTGGAGGCGATTACCCAGAACGTGGCGCAGATACCGGCGCCTGACGCGCGTGGGGCGGAATTGCGCGATCGTTTGCTGGCGATTTTGTCGCAGATGACGGAGACGGTGAGTAGTGGAAAACAGGTAGACCAGCAGTCGATTGGCGAATTGGAGAAGTGGCAGGAAGAATACTTCGAATGGTTTAAAGGAGCGCAGCAAAATGGAAATTAAGAAAGTTGGGGTGTTGGGGTGCGGCCTGATGGGCGCGGGGATTGCGCAAGTGGCCGCCACCGCGGGTTTTGAAACTGTCGTGAAGGAAGTTTCAGACGAGTTTATTACGAAAGGTTTTAGTGGGATCGAGAAGTCGCTGGCGAAGTTTGCCGAGAAAGGAACGATTACGGGCGAGCAACAGACTCAGATACGCGGGCGTTTGTCGGGTACGACATCGTTCGAAGCGCTGGCCGATTGCGACATCATCATCGAAGCGATTATTGAAAACCTCGAAACGAAACGCAGCACCTATAGTCAGCTCGACGCCATCTGCAAACCTGACACTATTTTTGCGTCCAATACGTCATCGCTTTCGATTACTGAGATGATGACGGCGACGTCGGCTGAGCGGCAGCAGCGTTTTATCGGGTTGCATTTTTTCAATCCGGTGCCGTTGATGAAGCTCATCGAGGTGGTGCGGACGATTTTGACGGATGACGACGTTTACGAGGAGGCGGTGGGGTTTGGGAAGAAGCTGGGGAAGGTGCCGGTGCGGGCTGGGGACAAGACGGGGTTCATCGTGAATCGTCTGTTGGTGCCGTACATGTTGGATGCGATTCGGGCGTTGGAAGAAGGTGTCGGGTCGATTGTGGATATTGATAATGCGATGAAGTTGGGGTGTGGGTATCCGATGGGTCCGTTTACGTTGGGAGATTTTGTAGGGTTGGACACGACTTACTACATTGCGGAGATCATGTTCAACGAGTTTAGAGAGAAGCGTTTTGCGTCGCCGCCGTTGTTGAAGCGGATGGTGTTGGCGGGGCTGTACGGGCGCAAGTCGGGTCGTGGGTTTTATGACTATACAAAGGACCCAAAGAACCCGACGCCGATGAACCTGGTCTAAAAATAGCCACTTTCGGCATAAATTAGCCATTTTGGGCACTATACACAGGTGGGGTCGGTCGCTACAATGTGAGTCATGAACGAAGATTCAATGAGCAAAGACCTCACACAGAAATCGGCAGATCCCGAACTCGACAAACTGACCTTGATTTTGAGGATCGTGCGAAAGCTCGAAACGCATGGCGCATTGTTGGTACAGGTTATCGAACGGCTAGACAAGTTTGGGGAGCGATTCGATAAATTAACGGCACGTGTTGACGCCTTAGAGACTCGACTCAATGTTATCGAAACTCGGCTCGATGCTATTGAAGGTCGACTACAAATTCTGGAGCAAACGGTCAAACGATCGGTCCACAACCTCGGCCGTGGGCAAGCCGTCTTAAACGATGCGATTCTAAAAATCCATATTAGCTTTCTTGATATTGACGAGCGGCTTCAAGGGCTTGACGCCCGTACAAGCCTTGCAAATTCACAAACTTGATGCGTCCTCAAGCATCTCCTATACTGCGAAACGCAGTAACCATTAAGCTCGCGGGGTCGAATCGATTGCAACCAACCGTTCACGAAGGTCGCCTAAACGCGGGAGGCTTTCGCTTTGCGATTGTCGCGAGTAGATGGAACGAATTCATCTCCGGGCGGCTCGTCGAGGGCGCGCTCGACGCATTGGAGCGCTTAGGCGCGAAATAAGATCGCGTAGAAGTTTATCGAGTGCCGGGCGCATTCGAGATTCCTTTGCTTGCTCTTCGACTCGCCCAGTTGCGCAAATTTGATGCAGTTATTTGTCTTGGTACCATCATTCGAGGTCAGACTCCCCACTTCGATTACA
>DATELZ010000199.1:0-17479 GCA_035276045.1 Pyrinomonadaceae bacterium
GATCAACTGGACTTTGCAGATTCTCGGTAAACGGCCTGATGGTTATCACGAGGTCGCTACCGTGCTGCAAAGTATTTCCCTGTGCGACGAGATCGCGTTCGAACTGCGTGAAGAACCAGGCATCTCACTCACCTGCGACGACCCTGATATTCCCGTCGACGATTCAAACCTGATTGTTAAAGCAGCTAAAGCGTTGAATGGTGGTGGCGTCAACATAGATCTGACTAAAAGGATTCCGGCTAAGGGCGGGCTGGGTGGTGCATCGTCAAACGCCGCCGTGACGTTGCTGGCGTTGAATTATCTATGGCGTAAGGAACTGAGCGACACGGATTTGTTGGATATTGCCAGCAGGATCGGAGCTGACGTCCCATTTTTTTTAATTGGCGGTTCTGCAGAAGGTAGAGGCACGGGGACAGATCTGTGTCCTGTTGCTGATGTCGAACAAAAGCATCTGCAAAAGCACCTCATCGTCATCAAACCGAACGCCGCAGTCTCAACTGCAACAGCTTATGCATCACTAAAGCGTGGTTCCTTGACAACTTCGGAATCGGTCTCTATTCTTTCAAGTTCCTTTGCGGGGCCAGTTTCCGGGTGTAGTGGTCCGTGGTCTCTGCACAATGATTTTGAAGTTGTGATCTTTGAGATAGAACCTGAGATTGAGCGCGCGAAAGTTGCGCTGCTTGATGCAGGTGCGCGGGGCGCTTTGTTGGCTGGCAGCGGTTCGAGCGTGTTTGGTGTCTTTGATGACGATGCCGTGCGCGATCGGGCTTTGAGTAATCTCGAATGCGAAGCGGGGTGGCGAGTTTTCCCCTGCCACACGCTTTCACGTGTTGAGTATCTTCAAGCAATGGGTCCTTCGGGGTTCCCGCTTTTACGCTCTCTTAAAAACAGGCAATCAGATACTGGGGCGTAGCCAAGTGGTAAGGCACCGGTCTTTGGAACCGGCATTCGTTGGTTCGAATCCACCCGCCCCAGCCATATTTGTGCTTTGTACTTGGTACTTTGTGCTTGGTATGACTCATCGTTAACCGAGTACAAAGAACAAAGTACAAAGCACTAAGCACAAGTTTTATGAGCACAACTGGCAACGTCCAGATCTTTTCCGGAAACGCAAACCCGAAATTGGCGGAAGAGATTTGTCGCCAACTGAGCTGTGACATGGGTAAGGCGTATCCCGAACGGTTCTCCGACGGGGAGTTCAACTTCCAGATCGACGAGAACGTTCGCGGCGGCGATGTTTTTATCGTGCAGCCCACTTGCCCGCCGACCGATGCGCACCTGATGGAGTTGCTCGTGATGCTCGATGCGTTTCGCCGTTCTTCGGCTTCGCGCATCACCGCGGTGATTCCGTACTACGGTTACGCCAGGTCCGACAAGAAGGATCGCCCGCGCGTGCCGATTTCGGCTAAGCTCGTGGCTAACCTGATCAACGTCGCCGGCGCCGATCGTCTTTTGACGATGGACCTGCACGCGGCGCAGATTCAAGGGTTCTTTGATATTCCGGTGGACCACCTTTACGCGGCCCCGGTGTTCATCAATTACTACCAGGAGCACACGCTGCCGAATTTGACGGTCGTTGCTCCCGATACCGGCGGCGCTGAGCGTGCGCGCGCCTACGCCAAACGGCTCGACGCCGAACTGGCGCTGTGCGACAAACGCCGCGAGAAGGCGAACGTTGCGGAAGTGATGAACGTCGTCGGCGACGTGAAAGGGCGCAGTTGTTTGATTGTCGACGACATGTGCGATACGGGTGGTTCGTTGACAAAGGTGGCAAAGGCCTTGAAAGAGGCCGGCGCCGAAAGAATTCATGCGTGCTTCACGCATCCGGTGTTTTCCGGCAAGGCCGTCGAGTTGTTGGCCGAGTCGGACATTGAAAAAGTAATCGTTACGAATACGATTCCGCTACGCGACCACGCGTGCGAGTTAGACAAAATAAAGGTACTAAGTATCGCGCCGCTTCTGGCGAAAGCGATCAAGTCGATCCATGAGGAGACTTCGGTCTCTTCGCTCTTCGTATGAAGGGCAAACACTGATGGCTTAAACGAAGACCATCAGCGACCCCGCAAGGGATTGCCGATTGTCGAACCTTTTGGCCTTTGATCTTGGGCTTTTGGCCTTTGGATTTGCATACATCCAAAGACCTAAGTCCCAGGACCGGAAGACCTGGTTTCGAAAATCGACAATGACCGGGGTCGCTGAAAGTTTGTAAGGAGAAATCATGGCGGAGAAAAAAGAGTTTCGGGTGCAGGCACAACAGCGCGAGGGCCGCGGCAAGAATGACGCGCGTCGCGCGCGCCGCGAGGGAATGGTCCCGGTTACGATTTATGGAGGCGGCGTAGAGACGGTCGCTGCTGTTGCCCCGTTGCGTGATTTAGCCGCGATCCTTCGCTCGGAATCCGGACGAAACACAATCTTCACGCTGGACGTCGACGGCGTGGGTTCCAGTGAGGTGATGTTTCACGATCGGCAGATCGATCCGGTGAAGGGCCGTTTGATTCACGCCGATCTTACGCGTCTCGTGAAGGGCCAGAAGATTGAAGTGACTGTGCCATTGCACCTGACTGGCGAACCGGTGGGTGTGAAAGAGAAGCAGGGCGTGCTCGAGCAGATCATTCGCGAGATCGAGATCCGTTGCGAGCCGCGTGAGATTCCTGATGTCCTCGAAGTCGACGTTTCACATCTCGACGTGCACGACACGCTTCACGTTTCGGACATCAAGGTCAGCGAAGCGATCGAGATCCTTAATGACGCCGAGTTGGTGATTGCCACCGTCGGCATCGTGAGGGAAGAGGTCGAAGCCGCGCCGGCCGAAGGTGAAGAGCCTGCCGAACCTGAAGTTATCGGTAAGGGCAAGAAGGAAGATGAAGGCGAATAAAGCATTGCCTTCACGGTGGTCTTTGGCCTTGGGACTTGGGTCTTTGGTCTTATCCAGGACCTAAAACAAAGACCCAAGACCAAAAACATGATCATCGTCGGTTTGGGCAATCCGGGTGAGCAGTACGCAGCGACGCGTCACAATCTCGGATTCATGTTGATTGACAAACTGGCAGGCGAAGAAGGAATCGCGGTGAAGCGGCGCGAGTGCAACTCGCTCGTGGGCCAGGGAAACGTCGAAGGCGACGTTACCAGGCTGGTCAAACCGCATACCTTCATGAATCTCAGCGGCATCGCTGTCTCATGCCTGCTGAGAAAGGTTGAAGATGACGAACCGGTTAAGCAGTTGGTAGTCATTTCCGACGATCTCGCTTTACCGGTAGGCAAGATACGAATTCGCGAGCGCGGATCGGCCGGTGGTCACAACGGACTGAAGTCGATCATCGCCGAGCTTGGCACAAGCGAGTTCATCAGGTTGCGGATCGGAATTCAGCCGGACCATCCGATCTCCGATTCGAAACGGTTTGTGTTGGACCAGTTTTCCGCAACCGAGCGACCGGTGGTGGCAGAGACAATTGCGAAGAGCGTCCAGGCAGTGCGGACGATCATCAGAGACGGCGTTTTGAAAGCGATGATGGAGTTTAATTGATGCAAACGAAGAGACAATACGAAGTGGTCTTCATTGTTGACCCGACCGCGGACGAAGAAGTGCAGAAACTCACGGATGGGTTCTCACAGATCGTCACCGATCAGGGTGGTGTGATCGTTAAGGCCGAGACGATGGGCAAGCGCCAGTTGGCCTACGAGATTGACCACCACAAAGACGGCACGTTTGTGCTGTTGGAGATCGAAGGCTCGGGCCGGGAGATTGCCGAACTCGAACGCCGCATGCGCGTGAACGATCGCGTGTTGCGTTACCTGACGGTTCGCGTCGACGAAGATCGCCGCCGCGCCGAGAAGTTGAAAGACCGCCGCGCGCGCAAGGCTGCGAAGCGTCCATCCCATGGCGGCCACAGTTCCCATGGTTCCCATGGCGGCCACGGTGGCGGCCCCGCGCGGCGTGGCTCCAGTATGGAGTTTGCAGAAGCGGCCAGCGAATAGTGACCCACAGTTAAGAGGAAGATTATGTCAACCAATTATGAAGACCGCCCGCGAGGCGGCGGCGGATATGACGGCGATGATGATGGCGATCGGCGCCCAATGGGCGGACGCGGTGGTGGCCGCCGCATGCACCGGCGACGCGTATGTCGTTTTTGCATCGACAAAGTAGACCTTATCGACTTCAAAGACGTCAGGCTGTTGCAGAACTACCTTCCCGAGCGCGGCAAGATTTTGCCGAGGCGAATCTCCGGTAATTGTGCGACGCACCAGCGCATGCTGGCGGAAGCGATCAAGCGCGCCCGCAACATCGCGCTCCTTCCGTACACGACCGACTAAGGGAGAGCAGAGAAATGGCACATACGAAGGTACTTTTGCGCGAAGACGTGGATGATCTCGGCGCGCGCGGCGAGATCGTCAGGGTGCGCGCCGGTTATGCGCGTAACTATTTGCTGCCGCGTAATCTCGCCGTCGAGGCGACCACCGGCAATGTGAAGGGCATCGAGCAGGAACGGGCGGCGCTGTTGAAGAAAGAAGCGAAAGAGCGCGCCACTGCCGAAGCGCAGTCGCAACAGATGGGAGCGCTGGTGCTCGAGTTTAAACGGAAGGCCGGTGAGCAGGGAGCGTTGTATGGCTCCGTGACGTCGATGGACGTGGCTGAGGCGCTGAAGGAGCGCGGCTACGAGATCGATCGTCACCGTATCCACCTGCGCGAGCCATTGAAGCGATTGGGCGAATACACTGTACCCGTCCGGCTTCATCGCGAAGTCACGATGGATTTGCAGATCAGGGTCGCGCCGGAAGGCGAAGTGATCGTCGGTCACTTGTCGTCGGATCAGGAAGCCGACCTTGCGCAACAGTCCGAAGAGGAAGCGACTGAGTAGTACACAGATAAAACGAATTAATCGGTGTCATCCGAAAAAATCTGTGGTTAAGTAGGAGAATGGCCAGTCCTGATCCGATTCGCGACCCCTCATTCGAACGTGCTTTACCGAACAGTTCCGAAGCGGAACGCGCCATCCTCGGCGCCATCCTGCTCGACAACGGCCTGATTAGCCAGGCCATCGAACAGCTCAAGCCGGAAGACTACTACGTCCCCTCACATCGCCGCATCTTCGTCGCCATGATCGCCCTGTTCGAGCGTGGCGGCGAGATCAACCCGATCCTGATCGGCGAAGAACTCAAGAAAGAAAACTCGCTCGAAAGCGTCGGCGGCATCAGCTTCATAACCAACCTCACTTACGGCCTCCCGCACTCCACCAATATTCTTCACTACGCGAAGGTCGTCCGCGGCAAGTCGATGCTGCGCCAGTTGATCAAAACTTCGAACAAGATCACGCAGGAAGCACTCGCCGAAGAAGACGAACCGGAAGTGATACTGGACCACGCGGAACACTCGATCTTTCAACTCGCCGACGAGCGCGTTCGCCAGGGATTCGTTCACGTCAAACCCATCGCGGAAACGTTGCTGGAGAAAGTGCAGGAGATGGAAGGCCGTTCCGCAGTCCTTACCGGGCTGACCACCGGCTTCGCCGATCTCGACAAGATGACTTCCGGTCTGCAACCGGCCGACCTGATCATCCTCGCCGCGCGGCCTTCGATGGGTAAGACGAGTTTCGCGTTGATGCTCGCAGAAAATGCCGCGATTCACACGGGCGCGGTGGTCGGCGTCTTTTCGCTCGAAATGTCGAAAGAGTCGCTCGTGATGCGCATGCTTTGTTCGCAGGGCAATATCGACGCGCAGCGTTTTCGCAACGGTTTTCTCTCGCGCCTCGAGTGGGCGCAGATTGCGAAGTCGCTTGGGGTGCTTGCCGACACGAAGATCTTTCTCGACGACACGCCGGGAATCACAGTGCTCGAGATGCGAGCCAAGTGCCGCCGGCTGGTAGCGGAACAGAAGAAACTCGACCTGATCGTCGTCGACTACTTGCAGTTGATGTCAGGCTCTGCGAAGCGTGTCGAGTCGCGCCAACAGGAAGTGTCGCAGATCTCGCGTGAGTTGAAAGGGTTGGCGAAAGAGTTGAACGTGCCTCTCCTGGCGTTGTCCCAGCTCTCGCGCGCCCCGGAAAACCGTTCTGGAAACAAACCGCAACTGTCGGATCTGCGCGAGTCAGGCGCGCTCGAACAGGACGCCGACGTCGTGGCATTCATCTTCCGTGAAGAGCAGTACAAGACTCCCGAGGAACGTGAAGCGATGCCGGAAGATCGCAAGAACATCGCTGAAATCATCATCGCCAAGCAGCGTAATGGTCCAACCGGGACGGTCGATCTGCGCTTCACGCCGTCGAGCATGCGTTTCGATAGTCTTTATCGAGAATAATAATTATCGTGTGGGCTGGAAGATCTTTGTGTCGACAGCCACGTTATGCCGGATCTCTTTCACCGTGAAGCCGAGCTTCACGCTGGGAGAATTTTGGCTCGTGGCGAAGGGATACTTCACACCATCAAAGTCTCGCCAATCGTCGAGGTAAATTTCCACCGGTTCTGTTATGCGTCCGACTGTTCGCGCGGTGTTGATGCGCACCGGGAGGTAAGTCTGCGCGTCAAGATAGAGTCGTTCCGGTGGACCGGAAAGAGGTTGTAAGTCGAGGACGTAGACGTCGCGATAGCCGATCTTGCTCATGCCGGGCATGGTTACTTTCGCGAAGTTGTTTTTGATTCTGAGTGGTGAATAGAAGTCAGCTTCACGTTGCAAGGTTGCGAGTTCGGCGCCTTTCATTGCGCGCACTGCGCCGGTCGACATGTACCAGCCGTTCTTTCCGTTGAAGCCGATCTTTATCGTGCCTATCGGGTGGGCCTGGATCACGGTAAGCAGCTTGTCGGGGGCGAGCGCGTACGTTTCGAAGCTGCCGCCGCGACTGATGCCGGCGACGTCGACTGTGCCCGTAATTACACGGCTTGTGACCCGATTGATTGCAGCGACGCCGCCCATTGCTTCGACATGACGCTTCAGCACTTCGTCGACTGTTGGCAATGAAGCGGGGTTGGTGATCTTGTTTCCGTCTCTAATCTCGACGCTTTCCGAGTTGCCTCCTCCCACAATTCGCGGGGAAGAACCTGTTGCGGCAGGTTCGGTGATCATCGCGCTGCTGACTCGCGGTGTTGTCGCTGTGCTGCGGTTTGGTTGGCCGCCGCTGCTGCTTAGCGAGTCGAGTATTTCCTTCGCATCGCTTCGCACTTCGGTGTCGGAACTGCGCGCGAGTGATTCGAGTAGTTCGCGTGCTTCGGCGTTTTGCGAGCGGCGCAGGTAGATCTGGGCCAGCAACAGCGAGTAACTCGATTTTGTCGGCGCGAGTTGGCGGGCGCGTTGGACCATCTCGAGCGCTTCGTCCAACCGTTCGTCCATTACGAAGTCGACGAGGCTTAGGAGATAGTAGGCTGGAGCGTACTGCGGCGCGAGCTTGATCGACTTCAAGAGGTTGTCGCGCATTGTGGCGGCGCTTTCCTTTGAATAACTTGTGATCGCGCCCGTTGCCGAAACTCCTTCGCGGCTCAGGATGAAGGCGTAAAGATAGTGAATCAGGTAACTCTGTTGTGATTGGGTGGCTCGTTGGAAGTAACGCTTTGCTTCGGCGTAACGCCGTTGGTAGACGTAGAGCAGGCCGAGTGCTGCCTGTGCCTGAAGAAGATTTGGATCGAGAGCGATTGCCTGTTTGAAATAGCGTTCGGCGTCTGTTTGGCGATTGATGTGAAAGAGTAAATCTCCGAGGTAGTAGTTTGCTTCCGCGTCGGTGAGCGACGAGCGTTGCATCGCCGTGTATGACGCGTAAGCTTCCGGATCGGCGCTCGCGATTCGCATTGAAGGGAATTCGCCGCGACGGACGTATGCGCGAAGGTCCTGTTCGATCGTCTCCAGGTTCGTGCCGTACGTGTCTGCGAGTGCTTTGGCAGGTGCGTCGCCACGGCTGACTAGTTGCAGAAAGCGCTTGAACTGATCCTGCCGTCCGCCGCCGCCGAGCATCAGGTAATGGACCAACGCCCACGATTGACCGTAGAAGACGCCGCTTTTTTCTTGTTCGTTGTAGCGCGGTGAGTTTGTGCCGATTGAGAAGAGAGTCGCGAGGGGCAACATTTCCTGTTCGCGCAGTAGGCGGACGTAGTGCGCCAATGGCGCGCCGAGCACTGCTTCACCGCCGGAGAACTGCATCGTGCCGTAAAACTCGGCGAGTCCTTCGTTTAGCCAAAGCGGCGTGTTTGGCACGTTGTCCTTCAAGTGCAGGTGGACGTATTCATGGAACGCAGTGCTAAAAGGATCGCGTTCGCCGGGGTCGAGGGAAATCGCAATATAGTTGACGTCCTCGCCGGGTTGAAAGAACCCCGCAACGTTCGCCGGCCGGCCCTGGTAGAGCGGCTTGAACGGCGTAAACGACGCCTCGTCGCGAAACAGCACCACCGTCGTCGGCACCGACTGGTCGAGCACGCTACGCGACACGAGCCTGGCAAAAGCACTATGAAAAAATTCCAACCACGCCGCCACCTGCCTCAACTTCTCCGGATCGGCGTTGCCGATTACAAAGAGATTATTAGTGCGAACGCTGCGCCAGTTGTCGCGTGTTTGGGCCGTTGTTGTGGCGCTTGGTGACTTGAACGGCGCGGCCAGTAGAGTAATGAGCAGTACGGTTATAAAAGTCTTCATAAGCCCCGTGGTCGTGGGAGGCTCGAATTGCTTCAATGTATTAAACCACGGATTACAAGGATATTGAGGTCTTGTTGATAAACGTTAATTAAGGTGGGATTGAAAGTAGCTTTACGTGCCGGAGGAATCCGTTTTTCTGTCTGATTCGTTTAAGGCATTCATCCCTGATTGTAGTTTTTTAATTTTTTCATCTGTGTCCCTGAAACCTTCGCGAATGAACTGTTCAAGACGGTCAACAGCTTCATTCGCCTTTGTTAGATTCTCGTCAGGAACCCATTTTCTCTTGAACTCGTCGTTATTCATCGTCATGACAGATCGATCCTCCCTTAAGGTTTACGTAGTTTAGCTAAAACAGAACTTTAAGCAATCCTCGAGTCCTAAATGCGATGAATTATCGCAGCGCGAGCATCGCGGCGAGGGCGGCGTCTTTTTGATCTTTGCCCCACGGTGGGCCGGCTTGTTTGCCGAGAGTAGTGATGGACTTTGAAAGGGAGGAAGGGGGAAGGTTGAGGGCGTTTTCAGCGTAGGGCATGAGTGTCTTTTCGGGAACTTCGATTACCTTCAAGCCGCATTCCCGCGCGCCGTAGATCAATGCATCACGGAAGAGCACTCCCTCAGCCTGGTGCATGCGAAAGTGGACGGCGAGGATTTGGTCGACACTCCATTCAGGCATCGGGTTACCGACCAGAACCGCACACGCCATCACCTCATTCTTGCGCCGCAACTCTTCCTTCACCAAAGCCCGCAACTCGCGCATCGCAATCCTGTATGCCGCATCAATCCCACGCTTAACCAACTTGCGCGCCGCATCGGGCTGCAACTCCTCCGCCGCGTGATATGGTTGCTTGGCCCATTCTTCTTCAACCAACTCGACCCGACGCCGATCGACGACCGCCAACTCTCCGTCACGCCGGCCAAGCGCGACCAGCGCCGCCCATCCAGAATGTGCTTTTAATCCATAAGCAATCTTCATAGATGACGGCTATTAGAACATGGATGAACGCGGGTAAACTACACACCATGTCTTCATTTCAGGACGACCCAAACATCACCGGCCGCCCGACGTGGGCGGAAATTCATCTCGATAATCTCGCCGCAAACTTCAAACAGGTCAGAACCCAGGTCAGCCCAACAGCAAGAGTCATGGCCGTCGTCAAAGCCGATGCCTACGGTCATGGCGCAGTCGAATGCGCGAAGTCACTCGCACGCGAAGGCGCTGACTGGTTCGGCGTCGCGATTCCCGAAGAAGGAATGCAATTACGCGCCGCCGGAATCACGCAACCGATTCTATGCCTCGGCGGTTTCTGGGGAGATCAAGCAAAAGCGTGCTTACAACATCGACTCACACCCGTCGTCTATCGTCTCGACATGTTTGAGTCACTAAACCAGGCCGCGCTCGACGCCGGAGTCATAGCCGACGCGCACGTAAAGATCGACACCGGCATGGGCCGTCTCGGCATCCGCTTCGACGCGTTGAGCGAGTTTGCCGATCAACTCGATCGCTTTCGCAACGTGCGCATCGACGGCCTGATGAGTCACCTCGCCGCCGCAGACGATGCCTCGTGCCAACCGCTGACGCGCGATCAGATCCTTCGCTTCGAAGAAGCCGCCGCGACCTTTCGCGAGCGCGGCTACCATCCCACGTATCTTCATCTTTCAAACTCTGCCGGCATCTACGGTCATCGCGAAGCGTGGGGAAACCTCGTGCGTCCCGGTGGCGTGTTGTACGGTCTCTGGCGCGACGTGTTGCCCTTAAAAATCTCCGATCCACAATTGAAGGCCGTAATGTCACTGCACACGCGCATCGGCATGCTCAAATGGGTGCCGCCCGGCGAAACGATCGGTTACGGCTGCACGTTTGAAGCCTCGCGCAAAAGCCTGATCGCCACGCTCCCGATCGGATATCACGACGGCTACATGCGCGCCTTGTCGAACCGGGCGAACGTGATCGTCCGCGGCATGCACGCGCCGGTCGTGGGGCGCGTCTCGATGGATTTGACGTTGATTGACGTGACGAACGTTCCGGAAGTCGAACTCGGCGACAAAGTCACTTTGCTCGGCTCGGACCGGCAGAACGAGGGCGGCCCAAATATCTCCGCCGAAGATCTGGCGCGCATCTCCGGAACACTCTCATACGAAGTAACCTGCGGCATCGGCGAACGCGTTCCGCGAGTCTACCTTTAAGTTCGCATTGACTACGCCGCAACGCGTTTACTACTATGCGAGTCCCTCGCGGTTGGCCTAATACTAAAGGAGATTCCCTCTAATGACTTATACGGTTAAGCCGGGCGACACGCTCTCGAAGATTGCGCAGCGCAACGGCTGTTCGTTGGATCAATTGCTACAGTGCAATCCTCAGATCACGGACCCCAATAAGATTAGCGTCGGCGATGTTGTGACGCTCCCCAACGGCGCCGAGACTATCACCACCGACAACACGAAACCCCTGCCGCCGATTACGCCCGCGGCGCCAACAGTGACGACGGTAGGAGGAGCTATTGGTACGGCGTTGGCCGATTCGCTCGGCGAGTTGTCGGCGAAATACGAAACCGGCGGCCGCGGACCGGGAACGGTCTCGACCGGCTCAGGCGATCCCGGCGGTGTTTCATATGGCTCTTATCAGATGGCGACCAAGATGGGCACCGTTCAGCGTTTTGTCGCCGAACCCGGGTTCCCCTGGGCAAACGACTTCAAAGGACTTACCGCCGGCACCGCCCCGTTCACAGCTTGTTGGAAAAAAATCGCCACCGATCAAACGGACGCTTTTCAAAGTTCACAACACGCCTTCATCAAGAAGAGCCATTACGATCTGCTCGCCGCAAAGATACTCAGCGACGATGGTCTTGACGTGAACACACGCAGCCGCGCGTTGATGGACGTCGTCTGGTCCACCGCCGTGCAGCATGGCGGCGGCACGTCGATGATTCACAAGGCACTGGCGAACGTGAGTTCAAAACCGGCCGATCCGGGTTTCGACAAAGAACTCATTTGCGCGATCTACGCCGAACGAGGACGCAAGAAACCCGATGGCAACCTGGCCTACTTTTCGAAGAGTTCGCCAAGCGTGCAGGCGGGTGTCGCGAAGAGGTTCAAGAGCGAAGAGCAGGACGCATTGGCAATGCTGGCAAAGGAAGTCTAAACCGAATACATGTCCGCTGAAGCAGAAGTGTTGACGGTCAGCGTCAACGAAAAGGAATCGGTCACGGCGCTGGTCTACGCTGCCGCGAAACAGAAACGCGCGGGGTTGACCGTGTTGCTTGGTCACGGCGCCGGGGCCAGTCAGGACAGCGGTTTTATGCGCTTGTTCGCGAACGGTTTGGCGCAGCGAGGTCTGGACGTGATGACGTTCAACTTCGTCTACATGGAGCAGGGCCGTTCCGTCCCCGATCAGAAACACAAACTCGAATCATGCTTCCGTGCCGTGATCGATACGGCCGTCAAACATAAGAAACTGAAGAATAACCGGTTGGTGATTGGCGGGAAGTCGATGGGCGGACGCATCGCGTCGCAGGTTGCGGCGGCTGCTTCCGAAGAGAAGGAGCCGCTCGCGGACCAGATCGATGGGTTGGTGTTTCTCGGTTATCCACTGCATCCGCCGGGCAATCCGGCAAAGTTGCGAGTCGAGCATCTCGAGCACGTTCGTAAGCCGATGTTGTTCGTGCAGGGAACTCGCGATGCGCTGGGCACGCCGGAAGAAATCCAGCCGTTTATCAAGGGATTGCGTCCGGCAGCAAAAATTCACTCGATCGAAGGCGGCGATCACTCGTTCAAGGCGCCTAAGAAATTTGGCCTGCCGCAGGAAGAGATCTACGAGACAGCGATGGACGAGATCGTTCGTTGGGCGGTAGACCTCTAGCCTGGGTTTTGTGCCTTTTCGTGGTTAATTCAGGAGCGATATGAAAGCCGGAGACACATTATCTTATAAGCGGAGCTTTACGCAGGAAGACATCACGTTGTTCGCGCGTCTGTCAGGTGACGACGGCGAGCATCATCACGTTCCTGACGAAAAAGGGCGTTTGATGGCCCACGGTCTTTTGACTGCGACACTACCGACAAAGCTCGGCGGCGATATGAACCTGATCGCGAGTGAGATGTTGTTTCAGTTTCATCGGCCGGTGTATGCCGGCGACACGATCGAGTGTGTCGTCACGCTCCTCGAAGCATCGCCGGTGGACAGCTATACGAGAATTGACTCCGAGTGGCGGTGTACAAACCAGAATGGAAAAGTAGTGATGACCGGGCGCGGTAAAGGCATTATTCGCGATCGAGCAGCTTGATAGTCTGCGCGGATCATTAATTCGTCAACTGAATCTGGATTACAAAAAGCGAATCACAGTGAACCCTTCAGCGCCCGCGGCCTCCGAGAGATTGCCGTCGGCGCCGATCAGCGTCCTACCACGCGGGTGGTCCTCGCACCAGACCAGCGCAGCAGCAAGCTGGAGGGCATCCGCCGCTCTAAGCCTGTGAATACGGAGCAGGCGTTCGGCACGATCCCGCATCTCTTCACTTGGTTGGATTTCATTCCAACGGTCCCGCAAATAGTCCAGGCGCGCAAAAGCCTGTTTGCTCTCACTAACGGTCAGCACCTTGTCGCGAGTCAGTCGAGTTAGTGAACTGACAGCCTCTATAGCCGTCCCCCACCAGACGACTTGGCGGCCGTAGGTGCGCGCAACTTGCCTGGCTTGCGCACTCTGAGGCTGGAAGCAGCACAGAGGCACTAGTGCACTCGTATCCCAGAACGCCGTCAAATGCGGCCTTGGCCTTCGCCCGCTCCTAGTCTTCATCGCGCTCCTGTTCAACCGCGCGCCTCAACGCAGCGGCAGAAATACGCGGTGCCGGCAGCTTCCAGAAAGACTCGTCAAGAATGCCGTCACCCAAGCGTAGTTTCCCTTGTGCAGCGAGCTTGAGCAGTCCAGCGTCCTCGTCTCGCGAACGTGCGAGTGGGACGATCCGGGCGACCGGCTGGTTACGGTCGCGCACCAAGATCTCTTCACCGGCTTTCACTTCGTTAAGGTACACGCTCAGACGATTCTTCAATTCAGCAATGTTTATGCTTTTCATCAACCGCCTCCATTCCCGGCTACTACATGCCAATAGAGCCATTATCAAATGTCCATTATAGCCATAAAGAAACAAACGCAAATAATTAAACGAGCGTGTTGCGACATTCCTGCCATCGCTCAAACCTGCCGGCAACAATCACGACATGAATTAATCCGTTCGGGGACTCTGTACAAAGCGTAGTTGCCTGAACGGCGGGAGAGGTACGAGAAGCGACAGCTCTCGTACCTCTTTGCGTTGGCGGGAATGTAACTGTTTCCGTTCGTCAGCGACCCAGCACGAAGTTGTAAGTAATCACTCCGGAAACTCTGACCGCCTGGTCGCTCAATATCGTCGGCGAGAAGCGCGCCTGAAATGCCGCTTTCTGCGCTTCCGCTGTGAGGAACGGACTTCCGCCGACAGCCTTAGCCGAAATCACTTTGCCGGTCTCGTCGATCAGCACTTGAACACTCACCATGCCCTGTATGCCCATCTGTTTAGCAATTGGCGGATAGTTGGGCTTGGGTAACGAAAGCGCTTGGCTTGTGATCACACCTTTAGAGACCACCCTGGGCGTCTCCGGTTTTTCGAGATCTGGTGGTGGTTCTTCAAGCGCCACTACTTGCCGCGACGGAGTTACCTGTCCACCACCGCCAGAATCAGAACCTGGTCCTGCTGGAACTCCAGCCTCACGGTTCTGAGTGCCGATCCTCCAATGGCCGCTATCGGGAATCGGCGGATTCGTGTTTGGCCTTGCGGATACTTCGTCCGGAACGCGTTCAGGACGGTTCACGCTTAGCATCGGATCTACGCGTTCCGCTACGTTCGATTCGTTATTGTTGTTGTTGTCGGTGCTTCGTGGCCGTTGCGTCGGGGCTGCCGCCGGCGGCCTTACTTCCGGCGCGAAATCCTGCGGGTTGATGAGGACCACCATTTCGAGATTTTGCTCTTCGAGCCGCGCATCGTACGCGTAGACGCTGATCACACCCGTGGCTACCAGCAACACGCCATAGGTAATGGTGGTGAACAGTAGAAACGAGCCGCGGCGTTTGAATTCCTTGGCGTGCGAACTTGATTCAATCAGGTGTGTAAACATTCCACGTTCCTCCGGATGACATTGGCGAACAACGGAATTTCGATGTGACGGCTGCTCCTGGTCCAGGGGCCGTTATAGATCGAAATCGTGAGTCCGCTTGTTGCCGGTGCCATCGGGTCGCGGGAGCTTACTCGGTACAGTTAGACACCACCCTTCGAAAGAGGTTCCAGGAGATTTTCCATTTGTCATTTTTCAATGCTCATTTTCCATTTAGCGCTAAATGAAAAATGGAAAACGGAAAACGACAAATGGAAAATGACCCCCTTCCTTCCTTGAAACCTCCTGGGCAAACCTCATAGGATTGCACGCGCTCTCCAAAGCCCCCATTCCAGGAGCAGATGCATGGCCACTCAACAGGCATTCCAGGAACAACTCAACCCTTTCGAAATTGCCAAACAACAGTTCAACCGTGCGGCCGACTTCCTCGACCTCGACCGATCGATGCGGAACGTTTTGCAGAATGCCAAACGACAGTTGATCGTCTCGATTCCGGTGAAGATGGACGGCGGCGACGTTCAGGTCTTCGAAGGTTTTCGCGTGCAGCACAACATCGCGCGTGGACCAGCCAAGGGCGGCATTCGCTATCACCCAAACGTCTCGCTCGACGAGGTCAAAGCGCTTGCTTCGTGGATGACCTGGAAGTGCGCCACTGTCGGTATTCCGTATGGCGGTGGCAAAGGCGGTGTGATTTGCGATCCGAAGAGTCTTTCCCGCAACGAACTCGAGCGGCTGACGCGCCGTTACGCATTCGAGATCGCGCCGATCATCGGTCCCGATCGCGACATTCCCGCTCCTGACGTTTACACCGACGAACAGACGATGGCCTGGATCATGGACACGATCTCGATGGTGCGTGGTCACACCGAACTCGGCGTCGTCACCGGCAAACCGATCTCGCTTGGCGGCTCACAGGGACGAGCGGAAGCAACTGCTCGCGGCTGTCTTTACGCGTTGCGCGAAGCCTGTCGCGTGAAGGGGATGAGTTTGAATGGCGCGCGTGTGGCGGTCCATGGTTTCGGAAATGCCGGCGCTAATATCGCGCGACTGGTGGCCCAGGACGGCGCGCGTGTCGTGGCCGCGTGTGATTCGAAAACCGGAATCTATTGCGAGAGTGGCATCGACGTTGACGAAGCGTTGCAGCAGAAAGAGAAGACGACGTCACTGGCCGGGTTGAAAGGCACGAAAGAGATGGCGCCTGAAGACATGATCGGGATCGATTGCGACATTCTGCTGCCGTCGGCGCTCGAAAACGCGATCACGTTGAAGAACGTCGGGCAGGTAAAAGCGAAGATCATCGCCGAGCTGGCTAACGGTCCGACGACGCCGGGCGCGGATCGCGTGTTGGAGGATGAGGGCGTTTTTCTGATTCCTGATATTCTAGCCAACGCGGGTGGCGTGACGGTTAGTTATTACGAGTGGGTGCAGGATCAGTATTCGTTCTTCTGGTCTGAACGCCAGATCAACGACACGCTCGAACAGACGATGAAAACGGCTTTTGATTCTGTTCACGAGACCGCGCAGCAGTACAACACAGACATGCGCACCGGCGCTTACATCCTCGCGGTCGCGCGGGTGGCGGAAGCGACGCGCGTGCGCGGAATATTTCCATAGAAAAGGAGCTTTGTGCTTTGTACTTTGTGTTTGGTTTCATTTTCTGACAAAGCACAAAGCACAAAGCACAAATGCCAGACAACATCACTGTTTACGAAAAACCGACGTGCACAAAGTGCCGCGAGATGGATAAGCTCCTGCGCGAGCGGGGCATACCGTACGAAAAGATCAACTACTACATTGAGCCTTTGAGCAAGAAGAAGCTCACGGAGCTTCTGCGCAAGATGAACCTCAAACCGCGCGATCTATTGCGCAAGAGTGAGCCGGTTTACAAAGAGCTTGGACTCGCGGATGATAAGTTCACCGACAGTGAATTGATCGCGTTGATGGTGGAGCATCCGGACTTGTTGCAACGGCCGATTGTCGAACGTGGCGATCGCGCGGTGCTGGGACGGCCCACCGAAAACGTGAACGAGCTTTTGTGAACCACGGACTCAAGTGCATTGAAAAAAGCGGAAACAGTATTCGTCTGCCAGGCGTGTAGTTATCAATCGGTTAAGTGGCTCGGCAAGTGTCCCGAGTGCGGTGAGTGGAACTCGCTCGTCGAAGAACGCACGCGGAAGTCGCGCAATGGTTTCGCCGTTCGCGAGGTTACTGCGATCGCATTCAACGAGATCGAACCACAGGACGATCTGCGCTTGCCGTCGGGCGTGACTGAGTTCGATCGAGTGCTTGGCGGCGGCATCGTGCCCGGGACGCTCGTGTTGATCGGAGGCGATCCGGGTATCGGCAAAAGCACGCTGCTGCTTCAGGTTGCGGATAGTTTGAGCAACGCGAGCACGGTCGTGCTTTACGTTTCCGGCGAAGAATCTGAAAAACAGATCAAACTGCGCGGCGATCGACTCGGTGTCACGGCCAAAAATCTCTACCTGCTTCCCGAAACCAATCTCGAAAAGATCTTTCACGAGCTCGATCGACTGCGACCCGGCACCGTCATTGTCGACTCGATTCAAACCGTCTTTTCGAGTGCGCTCGAAGCGGCGCCCGGTTCGATTTCGCAGGTGAGGGAAGTCGCCCACCAGTTTCTGCTGCTGGCGAAGAATCGTGGTGTTCCAGTTTTTCTGATCGGCCACATCACGAAAGAAGGATCTATTGCTGGTCCAAAGACGCTCGAACACATTGTA
>DATELZ010000200.1:0-11049 GCA_035276045.1 Pyrinomonadaceae bacterium
GGAGATGGTGATGCCGGGCGACAACGTGCAGATGTCGATCGAGTTGATCGCGCCGATCGCGATGGAGAAGGGCTTGCGCTTCGCTATTCGTGAAGGCGGCCGCACGGTGGGAGCAGGCACGGTTTCGGAAGTGATTGAGTAAGAGCTTGGAGCTTTGTACTTAGAGCTTTGTCGATAGATGAAGCCCGTTAGCTAAAGCGAACAAAGTACAAAGCACAAAGTACACAGAACGGATTTTAAGTTATGCCACGCGACAACATAGTGCTTCAGTGTCAGGACTGTAAGAGTCGTAACTACGTTACGACCAAGAATAAGAAGACGACGCCCGACCGGCTGGAATTCAGCAAATTCTGCCGCCGTTGCCGTAAGCACACCGGTCACAAGGAAACGAAGTGAGCCCGGAGGGGTATAGTGTCAACGGTTAGCACGTCGGTCTCCAAAACCGAAAGTCCGGGTTCGAATCCTGGTACCCCTGCCATGTGAGATCTGAGATCTCAAATGTGAGATCTCAAAGGGAAGTTATGGCTGAAACAGACAATCCAGAAGCACCAATCGTGGCGCCACGCGCCGCGCGTTTTGGTGAAGGGCCGGAGGGCAAGGTCGCGCGCCGCGAGCGCGGACATTCCGGGCATCAAACGGGCCCGGTAGGACGCATCGGCCAGTTTTTACATGACGTGCGCGCTGAAATGAAGCGCGTCTCATGGCCGACCCTCCAGCACGTGCAGAACACGACCATCATCACGCTCGTTGCCGTCGTCTTCTTCGCGGTTTATTTATTCCTCGTGGATCAGGGGCTGTCGCGCCTGATCCTCGGTATTGAATGGTTGGTGGAGAAGATAGCCAGGGGGTTGGGCCTCGCCTGAGGGAAAAGAGTTTCCGATGCAGCAGTGGTATATCCTTCATACATACTCGGGACACGAGAAAAAGGTACGCGATAGCCTGAAAGCGCGCATTCGCGATACCGACCTTCAGAACGAGATCATCGAGGTGCTGGTGCCGACCGAGACGGTCGTCGAGATGCGCGGCAACAAGCGAATCGAGTCCTCGCGCATGTTTTATCCCGGGTACGTGCTGGTGCAGATCGAGTGCGACGAGCGCGGTCATATCCCGGACAACGTGTTTCACATGATCAAGTCGACGCCCAAAGTCACCGGGTTCGTCGGCGGTCATAACCCGACGCCGCTGACGCCGCAGGAAGTCGATCAGATCGTTCACAACGTGACGGAGGCTGCCGAGAAGCCGAAGCCGAAGTTCTCGTATGCGGCCGGCGAGACAGTGCGCATCAAGTCGGGACCGTTCCAGAGTTTTACGGGTAAAGTTGAAGAGGTTAATGAAGACAAGTCGACACTGAAGGTGACGGTTACGATCTTTGGACGCTCGACTCCGGTTGAATTGAATTTCCTGGACGTCGAGAAAGTCACCTTTGCGGAAGAAGAGTAATTTATGGCGAAGAAAATCACCGGTTATATAAAACTCCAGGTTCCCGCGGGCAAGGCCAATCCGGCGCCGCCAATCGGACCGGCGTTAGGTCAGCACGGCGTGAACATTATGGAGTTCTGCAAGGCGTTCAACGCCAAGACTGCCCAGATGGATCCCGACCTCAAGATTCCTGTCGTGATCACGGTCTTTGCAGATCGCTCGTTCACTTTTGAAACCAAGACGCCACCTGCCGCCGATTTGCTCAAGAAGGCCGCCGGCATTCCCAAGGGATCGGGCAAACCGAACCGTGAAAAGGTCGGAACAATTGCCCGCGCAAAGGTTGAAGAGATCGCGAAAACGAAGTTGCAGGATTTGAACACGACGAGTTTGGAGTCAGCTATCCGCACTATCGAAGGCACTGCCCGCCAGATGGGGCTGACAATCGTATAAACAGAGGGAGAGGCAGGGCGCGGATTCGTGCAATCCGTGTTTGGAAGCCTCGTTTGGACCTCGGAGACATTCCATGAAAAAACACGGAAAGAAGTATCGCTCTGCGCTCGAAAAGATCGAGGCGGGGCGTAAGTATGATCTCGCAGGGGGCATAGCCAAGGTCAAAGAGATCTCCTTCGCGAAGTTTGACGAAACAGTTGAATTGACAGTTTGGCTGGGCGTCGATCCGCGCAAAGCGGATCAATTGGTCCGCGGCACGATCGTGCTGCCGCACGGACTCGGCAAGACGAAAACGGTGCTTGTGATCGCCCAGGGCGACAAACTCCGCGAAGCTGAAGAAGCCGGAGCGGACATCGTCGGCGGTGAAGACATCGTCACCCGCATCAAAGGCGGCTGGACTGACTTCGACGCAGTTATCGCGACGCCCGACATGATGCGGCTCGTCGGCGCGCTCGGTAAGATACTCGGCCCGCGCGGCTTGATGCCGAATCCGAAGACCGGCACGGTCACTTTCGACGTCGCCACCGCGGTCAAGGAAACCAAGGCTGGTAAAGTCGAATATCGCGTCGACAAGACGGGCGTGATTCACGTCGGCGTCGGCAAAGTGTCATTTGAAAGCGACAAGCTGCTCGACAACGCGAAGGCGTTGCTCGACGCGGTTGTTAAAGCAAAACCGGCAACGGCAAAGGGCAAGTACGTGAAGAAGGTCAATCTGGCTTCGACGATGAGCCCGGGAGTTCTGCTCGACGAAGTGGCGTTCTCCAAATAAGGAAGTGAGTTGAGGGCGAAGACAAATGAAATCGAAAGCACAAAAGCAAAAAGACCTTGAGGAACTCATCGAGCGATTCAAGAGTGCCCAGGCTGCGATGGTGGTCGGTTTTCAGAAGATGACCGTCGCCAAGGACCAGGAGCTTCGCAATCAATTGCGCGAAGCCGGTGTTTCATACGAAGTCGTAAAAAACACGCTCGCCCGGCGCGCTTCCGAAGGAACAGCGCTCGAAGGGGCGAACGAGCATTTCAAGGGCGTCACGGCAGTGGCCTTGAGCAATGGCGATCCGGTGGGACTTTCGAAAGCGATTTCGAAGTTTGCCAAGGCAAACCCGGACATCTTTACCTTCAAGGCTGGTATCGTCGAAGGCAAAGTGGTGGCTCTGAACGAAGTGGAAGCCATCGCGAGTCTGCCGTCGAAGGAAGAGTTGATTTCGAAGGTGATGTTTCTCATCAACTGCCAGGCGCAGCGATTGGTCACGGTTATTTCGGCGGTGCCACGCAATCTGGCAATAGTTATCAAGCAGATCGGTGAACAGAAGACGGCGTAGGATTTTTTGAGGAGGATAGAAAGGTAATCATGGCAGCAACACGCGAAGACGTAATCGAATTTTTGAAAAACATGACGCTTCTGGAAGCTTCCCAGCTCGTAAAGGATCTGGAAGAGACCTTCGGCGTTTCGGCAGCGGCCGCAGCAGTGGCGGCAGCGCCGGCAGCGGGAGCTGGTGGCGGTGAAGCAGCAGCCGCAGCGGAAGAGAAGACTGAGTTTGACGTTATCCTGCAGGCTATTGGCGGCAATAAGATCAACGTGATCAAGGTCGTCCGCGAGGTTACTGCGCTTGGTTTGAAGGAAGCCAAAGATCTGGTTGAAGCGGCCCCCAAAGCAGTGAAGGAAGGCGTTTCGAAGGAAGAGGCCGAAACCATCAAACAGAAGCTTTCGGACGCAGGTGCGACAGTAGAGGTTAAGTAACACGGATGGCATTTCATCCGCGTTTCCGGCTTGACAGTCAAATTGTTGGTTGGCTAAGTTAAGGGAGTATTGGAGGCGCTGGCGTTACTCCCACAAAATTTGACGGTTAAATCCGCCGCTTTTGCGAAGAAGCGGTCAGGGCATTGTGCGCTCTGACCGCCTTTCGGCGTCTTTCGGATATGGGCATTCGGTAATTTATTAAGGAATCTCACATGTCAGCTAATCTGCTTCATACAATCACCACAGGTTTGGGACGGCGAACCAGTCAGGCTCCCGAGCGAGTCGACTTTTCGAAGATCGCGACGGCGGTCCGAATCCCCAACCTAATCGAGATTCAACGCGAGTCGTATAACCGCTTTCTGCAGATGGATCTGCTGCCTGAAGAGCGTGAAGGCACAGGCCTGCAAGCGGTCTTTCAATCAGTTTTTCCGATTTCAGACTTTCGCGGCACTGCCACGCTCGACTTCGTCGAGTACCAGATTGGTAACTGGCAGTGCAAATGCGGACGCCTCGAAGGCCTGAACTATCTGCGCTCCAACTGTAAGAACTGCGGCGCCACCATCAAGGTCAACCCGCTCGCCGCCGGCGACACGCTTTGTCATCGTTGCGGCACGTTCAATTTCGTCCGTCCGCAACTGTGCGAAAACTGCGGCGAGCCCGTCGGTCTCAAGCACAAGCACGATCAGCAGGAGTGCCAGGAACGTGGCATGAGCTACAGCGTGCCGCTGAAGGTCAAGATCCGGCTCACTGTCTTCGACAAGGATCCCGATACAGAGGTCCTTTCGATTCGCGACATCAAGGAAGAGGAAGTGTTCTTCGGCGAAATTCCGTTGATGACTGACAACGGCACTTTCATCATCAACGGCACGGAGCGCGTCATCGTTTCGCAGCTCCACCGCTCGCCGGGCGTCTTCTTCAAACGCGGCGCGCTCTACGTCGCCAAGATCATTCCGTATCGCGGTTCGTGGGTCGAGTTTGAATACGACCAGAAGAACCTGCTTTACGTGCGCGTCGGCAAGCGCAAGTTTCTCGCTTCGATCTTCCTGCGCGCGCTCGGCCTGTGGTTCAAGCAGGGCGAAGAAAAGATCGCCGCTTTTAAAGGTGCGCGCACCGATTCGCAGTTGGAAGACGTCGTGAAGAACGCGTCATTTACCGACGAAGACATGATCCGCGCGCTCTACATCACCGATGAGATTCGCCTCGAAAGCGGTCACCTGAAGGTCCAGGTGCGTGAACAGGGGCCGACGAATCTTGTAGGCATGAAGGTCGACCAGGACATCAAGGGCAAAGGACCGGATCCGCTCGTTCGTGGCGGCAAGAAGGTGGCGTCGTCGTCACTGGAAGCCATTCGCAAGAACGGCATCCCGGAAGTGGAAATCGACTCCTCGCAACTCGAGGGCGCGTTTGCGGTCGCCGACATCGTGAACACCGAGAGCGGCGAGATCGTCCTCGAAGCCAACAACGAGATCACGCCCGCGAAATTGCAGGAGATCGTCGAAGCCGGCATTACGAACTTCGCCGTGTTCTTCCCCGAGCGCGACGACGTTGGACCAGTCCTGTCGTTGACGCTCAAGAAAGACGTGATCACCAAGCCGGTGGACGCTCTTCTCGAAATCTATCGCAAGATGCGTCCGGGCGATCCGCCGACCGTGCAAACTGCTTATCGCCTGCTCGAAGCGATGTTCTTCGATCCGCGGAAGTTTGATTTCTCGCGCGTCGGCCGTTTGAAGTTCAATATCAAGATGGGCAAGCCGGAACGCGAGCGCATCGACGATCCGCTTCTCTCGGCGCACGACTTCTACGAAGTAGTTTCCTACGTGTTGAAGATGCGCAAGAACCCGTCTGAGTACCAGGCGGACGACATCGACCACCTCGGAAATCGCCGCGTCCGCGCGGTGGGCGAACTCCTCGAAAACCAGTTCCGCATCGGTCTGGAACGAATGGAGCGCGCGATCAAGGAGAAGATGTCGATCCACCAGGAAATGCAGACGACGATGCCGCGCGACTTGATCAACGCCAAGCCGGTAACCGCGGCGGTGCGCGAATTCTTCGGCTCGAGCCAGTTGTCGCAGTTCATGGACCAGACGAATCCGCTCTCCGAGATCACGCACAAGCGCCGCCTGTCGGCACTTGGACCGGGTGGTCTGTCACGCGAGCGCGCGGGTTTCGAAGTCCGCGACGTGCACCCGACACACTATGGCCGCATCTGTCCGATTGAGACGCCTGAAGGTCCGAACATCGGTCTGATTTCGAGCCTCTCGTGCTTCGCGCGCATCAACGAGTTTGGCTTTATCGAAGCGCCGTATCGCAAGGTGAGTGACGGCCGCGTCGTCGAATACGTTCGCGTAATCAACGGCGGCGACACCAAGCTCAAGCCCGGCGATCACGTGCCGCAGGAGGAAGTCGCCAAGGCCAACGGTAAACTCGCCGAGGACGCTCGCAAGGCTGATTTCGAGCCGTGGCCGTTCTACCTGACCGCGTGGGAGGAAGACAAACACGTCGTCGGCCAGGCCAATATCGAACTCGACGCAGAAGGCAACATCGTCAACGAACGCAACGCGGCGCGAAAAGCGGGCGAGTTCATTCTCGCTCTGCGCAAAGACATCGAGTATGTCGACGTTTCGCCGAAACAGCTCGTGTCCGTCGCCGCCTCGTTGATTCCGTTCCTCGAGAACGACGACGCGAACCGCGCGTTGATGGGTTCGAACATGCAACGCCAGTCAGTGCCGCTGCTGCGCGCGGAAGCGCCGTACATCGGCACCGGCATGGAGAAAGTCACGGCGCGTGACTCCGGCGCGGTCGTCGTCGCCAAGCGCGACGGCGTCGTGGACTACGTCGATTCGGAACGCATCATCGTCAAGGCCGATCACAACGTCGACGGCACGATCTCGCGCGAAGTGACGGCGGACATCTACACGTTGATTAAGTTCAAGCGTTCCAACCAGAACACCTGTATCAATCAACGTCCGATCGTCCACGTCGGCGAGCGCGTGAGCAAAGGCCAGGTAATCGCCGATGGTCCCTGCACGGACCGTGGCGAACTCGCGCTCGGACGCAACGTGCTCGTGGCGTTCATGCCGTGGCGCGGTTACAACTTCGAAGACGCGATCCTCGTTTCCGAGCGGCTTGTGAAAGAGGACTACTACACCTCGATTCACATCGAAGAGCTCGAAATCGAAGCGCGCGACACCAAGCTCGGTCCGGAAGAGATCACCCGCGACATCCCGAACGTCGGCGAAAACATGCTCCGCGATCTCGACGAAAGCGGCATCATTCGCATCGGCGCCCAGGTGAAACCGGGATCGATCCTCGTCGGTAAAGTCACGCCGAAGGGCGAGACGCAACTGACCGCGGAAGAGAAACTGCTGCGCGCGATCTTCGGCGAGAAAGCCGGCGACGTTAAGGACGCTTCGCTCGTGAGCCCGCCGGGAATCGACGGCACTGTCGTCGACGTCCAGGTCTTCACGCGCAAGGGCCAGGAGAAAGACTCCCGTTCTCTCGCCATCGAACAGGATGAAGAAGATCGGCTGCGACGCGACCTCGAAGACGAAATTCGTATCCTGCGCGAACAGCGCGACGAGCGAATCTACGAACTGCTCGAAGGCCGCAAGCTTTCGGCGGATCTGACCGCGAATCGCGAAATTCTGATCGAGAAAAACGTGCAGATCACGCGAGAGATGCTGAAGGCCGTCGAGCCCAAGGCGCTCCGCAAAGTGCAGCTTGCCTCGGCGCGCATCGACGTCGGCGCCGAGATCAAGGAGTACGAAGATCGCACTGAACGCCAGATCAAGATCCTCTCCGACATCTACGAAGAGAAGATCGCGAAGCTGCGACAGGGTGACGAGCTTTCACCGGGCGTGATCAAGATGGTGAAAGTCTTCATCGCCATGAAGCGCAAGCTTTCAGTCGGCGACAAGATGGCCGGACGTCACGGTAACAAAGGCGTCATTGCCCGCATTCTGCCCGAAGAAGACATGCCGTACCTGCCTGACGGAACCCCAGTCGAGATCGTGCTGAACCCGTTGGGCGTGCCGTCGCGCATGAACGTGGGCCAGATCCTCGAGACGCACCTCGGGTGGGCCGCGCGCGTGCTTGGTTTGCACTTCGCCACGCCCGTGTTCGACGGCGCGAGCGAAGGTGAGATCAAGAAGAAGCTGCGAGCCGCCGGCGACCGCGCGACCGACCTGGGACTTCCCGAGATCGTCAGCGAATCCGGCAAGGCTGTGTTGTACGACGGCTTGAGCGGTGACGCGTTCGAGCAGAAGGTGACTGTCGGCTACATCTACATGTTGAAGCTGTCGCACCTCGTCGACGACAAGATCCACGCTCGTTCGATTGGACCGTACAGCTTGATCACGCAGCAGCCGCTCGGCGGCAAGGCGCAGTTCGGCGGACAGCGTTTTGGAGAAATGGAGGTTTGGGCGCTCGAAGCTTATGGCGCGGCGCACATTCTCCAGGAGCTGCTGACGGCTAAGTCTGACGACGTGGCCGGACGTTCCAAGATCTACGAAGCAATCGTGAAGGGCGAAGCCGACTTCGATCCGGGTCTACCCGAATCGTTCAACGTGCTGGTGCGTGAACTGCAGTCGCTTTGTCTCGACGTCGAATTGATCAACAAGAAGGCCGCCGGCGACGGCGCTGAAGACGGTGTTGGTGAAGCGATCGTCACCAGTGCTGTTGAAGCGTAGGAGGCGAGCTTAGAGCTTTGTGCTTTGTTCTTTGTCAAAGAACAAAGTTCTAAGTACAAAGCTCAATAGCAGTTGTTGAGGGGTTATTAGCAACGGAGAAAATCAAGTGTTTCGATTCCAACAAGAAAAGACGCAACTGGCTCCTGACTTTGAAGCTATTCGTATCTCACTTGCGTCACCGGAAAAGATCCGGCAATGGTCGCATGGTGAGGTGACCAAGCCAGAAACCATCAATTACCGGACCTTCAAACCCGAGCGCGACGGCCTATTCTGCGCGCGCATCTTTGGTCCGGTGGCCGATTGGGAATGTCTCTGCGGCAAATACAAACGCATGAAACATCGCGGAGTGATCTGCGACAAGTGCGGGGTTGAAGTCACCCAGGCGAAAGTGCGCCGCGAGCGGTTGGGCCATATCGATCTGGCCAGCCCGTGTTCGCACGTCTGGTTCTTCAAAGGGCTTCCCAGCCGTATCGGACACCTGCTCGACATTCCGCTGCGCGAGCTGGAGAAAGTGCTCTACTTCGAATCCTACATCGTGATCGATCCTGGCGATGTTCCCGGATTGAAAGAGCGCGAACTCGTGAGCGACGAGCGCTATCGCGAACTCGTTCGTGATTACCCGGCGCAGTTCGTCGCGAAGATGGGCGCGGAAGCGATCAAGGAATTGCTGGCCCTCGTCGACGTCGAAGAACTCTCCGTCGATCTGCGCAAGCGGATGCGCGAAGAGACGTCGCAACAGAAGAAACTGAAATATTCGAAGCGGTTGAAAGTCGCGACCAGTTTCCTGAAATCCGGAAACCGGCCTGACTGGATGATCCTCGACGTGATTCCGGTGATTCCACCCGAGTTGCGTCCACTCGTGCCGCTCGACGGCGGACGTTTCGCAACGTCTGACCTGAACGATCTCTACCGGCGTGTCATCAATCGCAACAACCGTCTCAAGAAACTGATGGAGTTGCGTGCGCCGGAAGTCATCGTGCGCAACGAAAAGCGCATGCTTCAGGAAGCGGTTGACGCTCTGTTTGACAACGGCCGCCGCGGACGCGTGCTGCGGGGCGTGAACAATCGTCCGCTCAAGTCGCTGAGCGGAACGCTCAAAGGCAAGCAGGGACGTTTCCGTCAGAACCTGCTCGGCAAACGCGTCGACTACTCCGGCCGTTCGGTGATCGTCGTCGGTCCCGAATTGAAACTGCACCAGTGCGGGTTGCCGAAGAAGATGGCCCTCGAACTGTTCAAGCCGTTCATCTACAACCAACTCGAAAAACAAGCGCATGCGGCAACCATCAAGCAGGCGCGCGAGATGGTGGAACGACAGGAACCGGTCGTTTGGGACATTCTGGAAGAGGTGATTCGCGAACACCCGGTGCTCCTGAATCGCGCCCCGACGCTGCACCGTCTCGGCATCCAGGCGTTTGAGCCTGTGCTCGTCGAAGGCAAGGCCATCAAGATCCATCCGCTCGTCTGTACGGCGTTCAACGCCGACTTCGACGGCGACCAGATGGCGGTACACATTCCGCTCAGTCCGGAAGCGCAGATCGAAGCGGCAGTGTTGATGCTTTCGAGCAACAACATTCTGAGCCCGGCGAGTGGCCAGCCAATCGCCGTTCCTTCGCAGGACATCGTGCTCGGTATTTACTACCTGACACGCGACCGTCCGGGCGCGAAGGGTGAAGGCCGCGTGTTTGCTTCGCTCGAAGAAGTGCTGCTCGCGCTCGACGCGGGTGAAGTGACGACCCAGACCCCGATCAAGCTGCGCATCATGGGCGACTTGATCGACCTGGTCCAGGAACACGATTCGCAAGACATTCTGCGCGCAACCGTCCAGGACGACGTGCGTCGCGTTATCAACACGACCGTCGGACGTGTGATCTTCAACGACTCGATTCCCGCCGGCCTGCCATTCATCAACGGCACGTTGAAGAAGAAGGGCCTGCAATCGCTCGTCAACTATTCGCACATCCGCCTGGGCCATGAGATGACCGTCAAAATGCTTGACGATCTCAAGACCCTCGGCTTCCTGTACGCGACCAAGGCCGGCATCTCGATCGGCATCGACGATCTCGTGACTCCGCCTTCGAAGAAGGGGCTGGTCGATAAAGCTGACAAGGACGTTATCGCTGTCGAACAGCAGTACCTCGACGGCGTGATCACAAACGGTGAACGTTACAACAAAGTCATCGCCATCTGGTCTGAAGTCACGGACAAAGTGGCCAAGGAAATGTTCAGGGCGATGGACGATCGCGAGAAGTCATCAGGTGAATTGAATCCAATCCTGGTGATGAGCGATTCCGGCGCGAGAGGCAGCGCTCAGCAGATTCGCCAGTTGGCCGGTATGCGCGGCTTGATGGCTCGCCCCTCGGGTGAAATCATCGAGACTCCAATTCAGGCCAACTTCCGCGAAGGCTTGAACGTGTTGCAGTACTTCATCTCGACACACGGTGCTCGCAAGGGTCTGGCTGACACCGCGTTGAAGACTGCTGACTCGGGTTACCTGACTCGTCGCCTGGTTGACGTGGCTCAGGACGTAATCATCAGTGAGGACGATTGCGGCACTCTTCGCGGCATTCCTGCCAGCGCCATCATTGAAGGCGGTGAGGAAATCGAGTCGTTGCGCGACCGCATTGTCGGCCGCACCGCGCTCGAGGAGGTCGTCGATCCTATCGAGGGCAATCCGATCGTGGAGGCCAATCACGAGATCGACGAAGATCTTTCTTCCGAGATCCAACGATCCGGCGTTCAGCGCGTCCGAATCCG
>DATELZ010000201.1:0-34223 GCA_035276045.1 Pyrinomonadaceae bacterium
GGTTTTGCAGACCTCTGCCTTACCACTTGGCTACGCCGCCCTCTTGATGTGTGGAGAATACGACGAAGGCGGAAAGATGAAGCAGCTTTTGCCTTGAAAGCTCTCGGCTTTCGACCTTCATCCGTCCGCCTTCATCCGCAATTCGTGGAGCGGGAGACGAGATTTGAACTCGCGACCCTCGCCTTGGCAAGGCGATGCTCTACCACTGAGCTACTCCCGCTTCCTAAGAAAAACGCCTCTTCGGAAGAGGCGGAGCCAAATGTACCCCTATTTGTACCCCTCCGTCAAACAGAGGTAGAAAATCGAAAATGTACCCATATTCAATCAAACTCTTGACTCTTCTAAAAGGTGGACCATCGGTGGAGGCTTCTTCAGACAAGTGATGCGCAATGCTGCGTTTCCGAGTATTATGGTGCACTTTTGAATAGACATTCTTGTGTTGGGCGCATGGCCACCGGAACTCTGACGTTGGGCGGCTATCGCTGTGGCAGTTGCTCAATCGTAAAGTCATAAGGAGGCGAGAGAATGACAATCGGTCGCTTGGCTTGGATTATCGGCGCCGCCATACTTGTTTTGGTGCTTAACGTCGGGGTCAGCTTTGTATACGTAGCTGTTTACTCATACCTGATTAACCCCGGACGTGATGAGCAGTATTATCAGGAATATGCGAAGGTGGCTGCGCCCTATTCCAGCATTATCGCGGGAATGCCACTGATGTTTCTTATCTGTTGGTGGGTCGGCAGTTGGTGGGAAACCGATTTTGCGGTCAAAGCCGCGCTTCTCGTCTGGCTGGTTTACGCCGTGATTGATGGTCTGGTGGTGGTTGGAGTAGGGATGTCGAGCGGAATGCCGGCTCGGTTGATTCTTCTTGCAGTAATTTCACTCATTACCAAGTTGGCAGCCTCTTACTTTGGCGGTCTTGTCAGTAGTCACCGGGGCTAAAAAAACTTCCTCACGCCTCCTGCACTCAGTAGTTCTTCACGCTGTTCCGGCGATAAGCGCGACTCCTATTTCCCCGTCCCGAACATGGACCATCCAGTAGAACAAACCGATACAAAATCATTTTCGCAAGCAGGTGACATTGCATTTAGGTGACATTTCAACTTTGACTTTACAAACATAAAAATTCTTTTTGACTTCTTACATTCGACGGTTTATTGTGGCTCACCATTTTTTCAGAGCTCCTTGCAAGTGAGTCAGCGGTCCGAAAGATCGAACCACCGATCGAACGATCTGAAAGACGTCTGCCCCGGCTATTTGAGGACCCAGCGTCGGTAATTTCAGCAGCTCCCCTCCCACTGGAACTAGTAAACACAACGTACTGGTTGTGCGGACCGGTTATGGGTTATCTATACTCAAAACGAGCTATCTTCCTGCTTATCGTAGTCTCTGCGCTCATCGCCGGCGCGGCGTTGACGCCCGCAGGCTGGGCGCAACTGCAAAAAAAGAATCCCATACAAGTACCGGAAACATGGGACCCCGAAGCAATCAATTCCATCGAGATCCCACTGCCTGACGCAAAGCATTCTCCCATTCACATTTCCAGGGATTACTACTACCGAATCCCCGCGCGCAGGCTCTACAAGAGCTATCCAGTGTACGCTCCCGGACACGAGCCAGATGGTTACTGGGAATGGCTCAAACAACAGGAGCCCGAGGTTGCTTTCGATCCCGCTCGTCTCAAGAGCCAGTCTGATTGGATAAAAGCCGGCGAACTAGTCTTTGAAGCGCCAATCGCTTACGACTTTATCGTTACCATCTCGCAGGTCAAAGACGAACCGTGGTACCAAAAAACCGGTCCTCCAATCGCTCAAGACGGAGTGCTGCCCTTCGTCCGTTACGTCGTCCGAAGAAAAGGGCAGGTCGAACTCGGAACACTCTCCTGCGCCATGTGCCACACCCGCGTGATGCCGGACGGCACGACGATAAAGGGAGCACAAGGTAATTTCCCGTTCGATCGGGCGGTCGGTTTCAGTATTCGCGCGGGTCTCGCCGGGTCCGAGGAGCAGGTTAAGGAGACCGCGCGCGCCTCGTTCGACACACCCTGGCTGAACCCAAACCCAAACGCACGACTGGCGCAAATGTCATTGGACGAAATTGCTTCGGCCCATGAAGCAATTCCGCCGGGAGTAATTGCGCGCAACCGCAGCAGTTTGCTCTATCCGGTCCAGGTCCCGGATCTGATCGGCGTACGCGAGCGGCGCTACCTGGATCGCACCGGGATCAATCTGCACCGCAATATCGGCGACATGATGCGGTATGCGGCACTCAATCAAGGGGCCGATGATCTAGCGAGTTTCGGAGGCTGGAGACCTCAGGCCGGCGCCGGAAAATACCCCGAGCCGACCGAACTCGACCGCTATAGCGACGAACAACTTTATGCCCTCGCCCTCTACCTTTACTCTCTCAAGCCCCCCGCCAATCCAAACAAGTTTGACGGCTTAGCGTCGCGTGGCCGCACAATTTTTCGGCAAGAGCAATGCGATTCATGTCACACGCCGCCGCTTTTTACAAACAACAAACTCGTGCCCGCTCCGGGATTTACTGTACCCGCAGCGCATCTGACGAAGTTTGATATCGAGCCACTCGGAGTCGGCACTGATCCCGGACTCACGCTGTTTACCCGTCGCGGAACCGGTTATTACAAAGTGCCATCGCTGCTTGGTGTGTGGTATCGAGGACCGTTTGAACATGGCGGATCGATACTGACGCTGGAAGACTGGTTTAATCCTCGACGTTTACAAGAAGACCATGTGCCTACGGGATTTCGCGGATTTGGCGTCCAGTCCCGAAAGGTGCTGGGGCATCCCTTCGGGCTGGACCTCAACGATGCCGATCGGAAGGCTTTGATTGCCTTTTTGAAGACTCTTTAATTAGTCAGGAATGTTATCGGCGGCGCAGGCGAAGGCGCCGAAAAAGTATCGGTTTATTTCAAATTCAAGGGCGGGAGTGTTGATTGACATTTATGGAAAAGGAACATTCAAGAAAGTTATCACGGCAAATCAATGTTTTAGTTGTCGATAGTCACCGGTTGTTTCGCGATTGCCTGATGCAGGCACTCAAATCTGAAGACGTAACGATCCTTGAGCCCGCCGCTACTCGGTATGAGGCGCTGTCGAGGATCAAACTGAACAATCCGGAAGTAGTTCTCATCAATAGTTCCCTGAGCGACGATTCAGCTCTCGATCTGGCAAGGGAACTCTGGTTCCGATTTCCGCACGTCAAGAGTGTTATGTACGGCATGCAGGAATCGCAGGACGGCTACGTCGCGCAAGTTGAAGCAGGTTTGCGCGGCTACATCTTCGAGAAAACCTCATCGCTCGAGGAATTACAACGGACCATCCGCCAGGTAGTGGCCGGTGAAATCGCCTGTCCACCGGAAGTTACCTACGTGATGTTTACGCGGCTCAATCAACTTGCTTCAGAAAAGTGGTGGGTAAATCGCGCGACCAACATGAAGTTGACGCCGCGCGAAGTCGAAATCCTTGAACTCATTGCGAAAGGTTTAAATAATCGCGAGATTGGGGAACGACTCTTTTTATCGCTGCACACTATCAAAAATCACGTTCACAAGATCCTGCGAAAGCTCCAGGTCTCACGCCGGTCGGACGCTGTGAAGTACGCGCACGAGAAACAATGGCTGAGAACCTGGAGGTGAATGACATGATACTGGCCCCTGTGTTCAGCGCCGTTCACTAAAACTTCCTCACACGCCAACGGGCAGAGATTCATGCATATATAGACCACCCATGAATCGTTTTTGAACGCCTGGATCTATTCAAGGGACGCACTTGCTGTAAGAGAATGTCGCTACAGTCGAAGTTCTCAAAAGCAGCTCCCGGCAACTAGTAATCAATCCTCGCGAAGTTGGGAATTAAGTCATGTGTAAAACATGAATCGGATAAGAGTCTCATGAATGCGTCGACCCACAATCTCGACCTGGCAACCATTTCTCAGGTCAACGAACGCAAGAGAAGGATCCAAACTCATCGAGTGCTGGCCCGGACGGGCACGATTGCCGTCATCCTCTCGCGGACGTTGTTGTTGTTTGGGTTGACGTCAGCCGCCGCAAGGCTTTCACGCCGGCAACGCGGCGCAACGCAATTCGGCGAGGCACTTGCAACTGCGTTCGAAACGCTTGGCGGCGGTTTCGTGAAGATCGGTCAGCTCTTGTCAACACGGCCGGAATTGCCGGACGAACTGACGCTGCCTTTGCGGCGACTCCAGGATTCGCTGGCGCCTTTTTCAATTGAATCTGTTCGATCCGTGATCGAACACTCGCTGAAACTCTCGCCGGAAAACGTCTTCAGTTCGATCGATCCGATTCCGCTTGGAAGCGCAAGCATCGCGCAGGTCCATCGCGCCACGCTGCGCAAAAGCGGCGCTGAAGTGGCGATAAAGGTCCGGCGTCCGGGCATCGACGACACGATTAGGATCGATGCTCGCGTGTTTACAAGTCTTGCGCGCTTCGTCTCGTGGCTCCCTCCGTTTCGAGGAATTCCGGTTCAGGAGGCGACTCGAGAAGTAGTTACAACAGTGGAGGGCCAGGCCAGTTTCTGGCTGGAGGCCGATCGGCATCGCCAGTTTTGCGAACTGTTCAAGAGCGGCAGTCCCGTTCGTGTGCCGCAACTGTTCGATGAGTACTGCACCGACGAAATACTGGTGATGGAGTATATGCCCGATCTCGTCAGGATCAGTGATCCCGCGCTCGACGAAGAGACTCATCGCAATGCCGTAATCGCGGGTTTGCAGGGACTGTATCGAATGTTGTTTCTCGAAGGATTAGTGCACTGCGATCTTCATCCGGGAAACATTCTTGTCGGTCGCGACGGAATGGTCGTCGTCGTCGACTTTGGCTTCTCCGCCAGGATGCGGCCAACGGAGCGAGCAGCATTTGCCAGACTCTTTCTGAGCATTGCGCTCGGCGACGGCGCGACCGCAGCGAAGATCGTGCGAGAGACGGCGTTCCGCAGTCCTGACAACCTGGACAGCGCTTCTTTCGAGCGAGAGATCGTCCAACTTATTAAAGCCTCGGCAGGACAGCGTGCTTCGGAGTTTTTGGTTTCGTCGTTTGTCAGTTCGCTTTTCAAGATTCAGCGCAAACACAACATCTACGGATCGCCGAGTTTTACCATGGCGATCTTTTCACTGACGGTCTACGAAGGCGTAATCAGGCATCGTTGCGCTGATCTGGATTTTCAACGAGAGGCTGTCCCGATTCTGCTGGCGGCGATTCAGAAAAAAGAGTGAAACGTAACGGCGCTGAACTGGGCCGAATCTGTATCTGGACCAAGCCGGAGATTCATGAGGTCTAGACCACGGATGAGTCATTTTTGAGTGTCTATATCTAAATCCAAAGAGGGTAACTCTATGTTAATTATCAAATGCAACGATTGAAGATAGTGCTAGTCAAGACTCTTTCCTGGCCCAGAGCGATAAACGAACCGGAGAGACGTCGAATATCACTGGCACTGGTAAGATGCGCTTCAGGATCCAGAACTTCCGAAGTGTTCCTCACTCCTTGATCCCTCCCAGGCATCTCAGCTCGGTTGCCCAAACACCTGGAAAACGTTTGCTTGTGAAGGGGAACGCATGGATAACCAAACACATCTACTCATTCTCGGCGATAGTTGTTTAATTAACGATGCCCTGCGCGAGACTATCGCCCTGCACACGGGCATAAGAACAATAGTCACTGCAACACCCGAAGAATTGTTAAAGACGTGCTCTCCCCAGGCATTCGACATAGTCCTGATCTGTGAACAGACCGGCGGTATTCCACTCGTGGATCTGACTCGCGACGTCAGGTCGCTCTTTGCTGAAGCGAAACTCATTGCACTCAATGTTAATCAGACAGATCTGCTGGAAGTTATTGAAGCGGGCGCGCAAGGTTATGTTTTCAAAGACCAGGCTTTTACAGAAGTAATTAAGACAATTGAATCCGTGCAACGAAATCAATTCCGGTGTTCTTCACAGATTGCGGAATCGGTCTTTAACCGGGTCGCAGTGTTGTCGCGAATGAGAGACGAAAATAATGGGAAACTGTCTCCCCGGGAAATGGAGATTTTGGAGTCGATTGCTGCGGGGTTGAGCAATAAAGACATCTCCCAGCAACTCGGCATTACTCCTTACACGGTGAAGAACCACGTGCACAACATCCTCACAAAACTACAAGTACGCCGGCGGCAGGACGCCATTCGTTACGCGCCGCGAAGGGAACGAGCGGCCGGTTCACTGTCGCGATAAGAAAATCAGGTTGTAGCGGAAATGTTGATCTGCAACTTCAAGTATCGGTGTGCCTGGGACATGCTCCTCGGCTGACGTGCTTTATGGAAAGCTGGTTGGACCATGTATCTACGGAGCGATGAACCTGACGAATAGTACTTTATTGAATCTGAGGATCTATTGCTTTCGAAACGAGCAAACAATAAGGTTCGCTTACTCGACAACAACCAAGCAGCACGAATAATTTTTCGCACCTAACAATAACAATGCTGATCGCGCCGCTGTCTTCTTCCATATTGCCAGAATCAAAAAACGCTGACGGACGTCAGCCGCAATGGTTCTGCATCCAGACGAAACGCAAGTACGAAGACTATGCGACTTACAATCTGGAGAAGAAGGGAATCACCGTCTACAGTCCGAAGATCGAAGAACACATCGTGCGCAACTATAAGAACGTGCAACGGATCGTGCCGCTGTTTCCGAGTTACATTTTCGCGAAGTTCGATTTGTTGTGTGAGCACAACAAGGCCCGCTGGACGCCCGGTGTGAAACAAATTCTCAGCAACCGGCGCGGGCCGATCCAGATTGAAGACGAAATCATTGACGGCATCGCGGTAGCGCTGGAGCAGAAAGCATTCGGCCAGTCCGAATTGAAAACCGGCGACATGGTGACCGTGAGTTCCGGATCTTTCCAGGGCTTAAACGGAATATTCCAGTACTACACGTCCGGCGAAGCTCGCGTCAGAGTTTTGCTGGACCTGGTCCACCGCAAGATCGTCACGGAGTTCGACAGCTCCATCATCAGAAAAATCTAACGGCTGACGCGCGAATCGCCATGCAGCCGCACTCTTTGAGGGCACTTGAAAACAGCCTGAAATGGCGGAGCGCTACACCAAACTCAGAATTGCTTAATTTTTAGCCGCCTCAATCAATCCGGTTTTCCCTGGTCCAACTCTTCGCTTCATCGTAATCACTGGGAAAAGATGCGCGCCTCGTTTTTCAAGTTTGCGCTTGCTATGCCGCTGTCGGAAGCGAGTTTTCCGCGCCGTGGCTTTCATTGGACAGACGCCGCAGCGCGAACCCATCTTGAGTTCATCGGTGGCTCATTCCTGCGCGGATACAACCTCGCCCTCGAAGATCGCAACGACGAAGTGTTGACTAACGGCCTGGAACAGATCGAGCAGGAGTTTCGCGGTTTTGCGTACGAAGGCGCGGCGATGGCTCTAGCGTTGCTCGATCGACTGACACCCTGGAAACGCACGCGCTTGCAACTGTTCATCGATGGACCAGCGTCGTCGCATATCTACATGGCGTACGTCGGCGCGGGCTGGAGCCTGGCGCGAATACCGCTGCGACGAAAGTCACTGCTCGTGAAGCCGCATCCGTTGCTGCGATGGCTGGAGTTCGACGGCTTTGGTTTTCACGAAGGCTTCTTTTATTGGCGCAAGTACATTCGCGATCTTTGTCCGCCGCGAAAATTGAAAGGCTATGCGGCCAGAGTTTTCGATCAGGGATTAGGAAGAAGTTTGTGGTTCGTCGAAGGCGCTGACGTTGAACGCATAGCCGCGACGATCGAAAGGTTTCCCGCAACCAGGCGTGCTGATTTATGGAGTGGCGTTGGTTTGGCTTGTGCATACGCTGGCGGCGCGAGTCGAGCAGGTGTTGAGGAGTTGCAGCGACTCGCATGTTGTTACAAACAACAACTCGCTCAAGGCGTCGCCTTTGCTGCCAAGACTCGTCTCCGCGCCGGAAATCTCACCAGCAATACCGAAACAGTCAGCAAGGTTCTTTGTGGGCTTTCCGCTGCCGGCGCGGCTTCCATCACTGACGCCATGCTCGCCGGACTCAGCGACACGGAATCGCTGCCGGCTTACGAAGTTTGGCGGCAGAGAATACAGAACGCTTTTGCGCAAGAAGTCCGAATTCCACGCACGGCAGTGGGTGGATCTTTCAAGTTACGACCTCTTTCAGCATGGAATGAATGAGCCACCAACGCTGTCTGGCCTTTGGCCTACTGAATAGGGCAAGCCCGAACCAAGGGCAGAGCCCACATCTCTAACACGAAGCACCGGCGAGGCGCAGCCTCGCCGCACATCCGCCGGCAAAGCCGATTCCGCAGCACCAAAGCTGATTCATCAACCACGTTCAAGGAGATTCAGAAGACTTGCGTATACGAGAGTCAGGTTGAAACTAAAAGCTCCATCCACTGTCATGGGTTGTTTTTCTGCAAAGTCAGTACAGAACGAGTTTTTCACGGAGTCGAAAAACCATGAATAGCTATCTTCGTGCGAATGCCGCGCAGTTAGTGGCACTCGTCGTCATCGGCTCGCTTTACATGATGTCCCGTCTGCCGGTGATCACCAAAGCCGAGCGGATCGAACTGTCAAGCGGCTTTCAGTTTAGTCAACGGCCTCTGCCGGAAGTCCCGGGACTGCCGCAGAAGTCGATCAGGACCGTCAATCCGAGCTTGAATCGCATCGCCGGCTGGGTATCGGCGACTGGCGCCGGAGTCGCTCTCAACGATCTCGATGGCGACGGCCTGCCAAACGATCTGTGCATCGTCGATCCGCGCAGCGATCGCGTGATCGTCGCGCCAGTGCCTGACACCGGCGCTCGTTACCGGCCGTTTGTCCTCGATGCGCCTGCTCTCTTCGACAGCGCGACGATGGCGCCGATGGGTTGCAACCCTGCCGATCTCAACGAGGACGGCGCATCCGACCTGCTGGTTTATTACTGGGGCCGCACGCCAATCGTTTTTCTGGCGAAGACCGGTGACACTCAAGCGCTCAGCGCGGCAACTTACCGGCCGGTTGAAATCGCCGGCAACTCGGAACGTTGGTTCACCGGCGCGGCCACGATTGCAGACCTCGACGGCGACGGCCACCTCGACATCACAATCGGCAACTACTACGCCGACGGCGCTCGCATTCTCGACGCCAAAGCAAACACAGCCGACAAGATGCAACACTCGATGACTCGCGCCTTCAATGGCGGCCGCAGTCGTGTGCTTCGCTGGGTCGAAGCCAGTAACGGAACCGAGCCTTCGGTCCGTTTCGAAGAGGTCCAGGATTACGTCGATGGAACTGCGCGCGAGAAGCACGAGTTGACGCACGGCTGGACACTCGCACTCGGCGCTTCCGATCTCAACGACGACTTACTTCCGGAACTCTATTTCGCCAACGATTTCGGTCCCGACCGGCTGCTGCTCAATCGTTCCACGCCGGGCAAGATTCGTTTCAGTCTGCTTTCCGGGAAGAAGACGCTGACGTCTCCCAATTCGAAGGTGCTCGGCCGCGACGGCTTCAAAGGAATGGGCGTCGATTTTGCCGACATCAACGGCGACGGTCACACCGACATCTTTGTCAGCAACATCGCCGCCGAGTACGCGCTCGAAGAAAGCAACTTCGCTTTCATCAACAACGGCCAGCCGCAGCTCATGCAACAAGGCGTTGCTCCTTTCACCGATCACAGCGAGAGCCTCGGTCTCTCGCGCAGCGACTGGTCCTGGGAAGTAAAACTCGGCGACTTCAATAACGATGGCGTGCTCGAAGTCTTACAGGCGGCCGGTTTTGTTCGCGGTGAAGTCAACTGCTGGCCCGAGCTTCACGAACTCGCGATGGGAAACGATCAGTTGATCGAACATCCCGGCTCGTGGTTTCAGATAAACGGCCGCTGCGGTTTGAGCGACAAGACTCATAACCCGTTCTTTGTTCGCGCTCGCGACGGTCGTTACTACGACATCGCGCAGGATCTCGGTCTTGGCAGAAGCGAGATCAGCCGCGGGATCGCGACCGCCGACGTCGATGGCGATGGTCGGCTCGACTTTGCGTTAGCGAATCAATGGGAACCTTCCCGCATGTACCGCAACGAGAGTGTCAACTCGGGAGCGGTGCTTGGTCTGAATCTGCGTCTTCCGGCGCTGAACACCGCAACCCCTGAAACCACTGTCTGCTCCGGTTACAAACGAACCGCTGGTCCAACGCTGCCGGCAATCGGCGCGTTTGTGTCGGTGCGCACTCCTGACGGCAGACAGTTTGTTTCACAGGTCGACGGCGGGAATGGTCACTCTGGAAAACGCAGTCCCGATCTTCATTTCGGGTTGGGCCAGTTGAAAGAAGGCGCAACGCTGCAAGTGAACGTGCGCTGGCGCGACCGAAACGGGACGGTAAATCAACAGGCGCTGGACATCCAGCCAGGCTTGTACACGGTAACGTTGGGAGACACAAAACGGAGGCGCGATGGCTGCGACTGAGAATTGGGAACGGTCCGCACGTTTAGGTGGTCTGCGACGCTTCGGCATTGCGATCACGATACTGAACATCCTGGGCCATACATTTTTTGGCTTTGAACAGTCCTGGGCTCAGCCACTCGTGGCATTAGGCACCGCCTATCCACTGGCGATCCTGCTGGAAGTGGTCCAATGCTGGTCCAATGGCAGAAAACCGGCGTTCAGCGGCGGCGTGCGCGCGCTGATAGATTTCCTTCTGTCGGCGCATATCTCGGCCCTGGCCGTGGCCATGCTCCTTTACGCGAATGACCGGCTCTGGGTGGTGGCCTTCGCAACCGCCGTGGCGATTGGTTCCAAAGTGCTCTTTCGCCAACCGGCACGATCGGGCGCGGGCCGCCACTTCTACAATCCATCCAACTTCGGCATCACCGTCACGTTGCTGCTGTTTAGCTGGGTGGGAATCGCGCCGCCATATCAATTCACGGAAAACCTCGATCGCGTCGGCGATTGGTTGTTGCCTTCATTGATCATCTGCACGGGAACGTTTCTAAACTACCGGTTCACGAAACGGTTGCCGTTGATCGGCGCGTGGCTGATCGGTTTTGTGCTTCAGGCCGGCTTCAGGAGCCTGGTGTTCGACGTTCCGCTCGTCGCGAACCTGCTGCCGATGACCGGCGTCGCGTTCATTCTTTACACCTTCTACATGGTCACCGATCCCGCGACCACGCCCAAAGGCGTGCTGCAACAGATCGTGTTTGGTTTTTCAGTGGCCGCTGTTTACGGATTTCTGTTGACGGTCCACGTCGTCTTCGGACTTTTCTTCTCGTTGTCGATCGTCTGCACCATTCGCGGAATCTTCCTGTACGCGCAATCGTGGGAGACCAACATGGCAGAAGAACGAATAGCAATTAGATCGCAAATGAAAGAAGTGTGAGCCGTGACGGATTCGATCGCCATTGTAGGCATGGCTTGTCGTTATCCCGATGCTGATTCTCCGGAACAGCTCTGGGAGAACGTGCTCGCGCAAAGGCAGGCGTTCAGGAGAATACCTCCGGAACGTCTGCGTCTCGAAGACTATTTCGAGAAGAACCGCAACAAGCCGGATACCACTTATTCCGCGCAAGCAGCTTTGCTCGAGGGATTTGAATTCGATCGGCAGCGTTATCGCGTTGCGGGAGCGCTTTATCGAACCGTCGATCCGTCACACTGGCTGGCGCTCCAGGTTGCGAGTGAAGCGTTGGCGGATGCCGGTTATGAAAACGGCGAGCGGTTGAAACGTGAGACGACCGGAGTCGTGGTTGGCAACACGCTTACGGGAGACTTCTCGCGCTCGACAGTGATGCGTCTGCGGTGGCCGTTTGTGCGACGCGTAGTCGAAAACGAACTTGCGAACGACGACGAGTGGACGTCCGAACGTCGTCATGAATTTCTGAATCGATTAGGAGATTCCTACAAAGCGCCGTTTGCGCCGGTGGGCGAAGAGACGTTGGCCGGCATGCTTTCGAACACGATCGCCGGACGCATCTGCAACTACTACGATCTGCGCGGCGGTGGTTATACCGTCGACGGCGCTTGCGCTTCGTCGCTCATCGCCGTGAACACTGCGTGTTCGTTACTCGCTGCGGGTGATCTCGACACGGCAGTCGCGGGTGGAGTCGATTTGAGTCTCGATCCTTTTGAACTCGTCGGATTCGCGAAAGTCGGCGCGCTGGCGACCGAAAAGATGCGTGTGTATGACGAGCGGCCCGAAGGTTTTCTGCCGGGTGAGGGCTGCGGTTTTGTAGTTTTGATGCGCCACCGCGATGCAGTCGCAAAAGGCCGGCGCATCTACGCGATGATCAGAGGTTGGGGAATGTCGTCCGACGGTCAGGGCGGCATGACGCGTCCCGAGGTTGACGGTTTGTCGTTGGCGATTGAACGCGCCTATCGCCGCGCGGGTTTCTCGCCGAAGACCATCGCCTATTTCGAAGGACACGGCACGGGCACGGCCGTTGGCGATCAAACTGAGATCACCGCGCTTTCGCGCGTGATCAGCAAACGGAAGAACGGTCTGCTCGCGAACGGAGCGCGCGCGAGCCTCGGATCTGTCAAAGCCAACATCGGACATACCAAGGCAGCCGCAGGCGTAGCGGGATTGATAAAAGCCGTGATGGCGGTCCACCGTCAGATACTTCCGCCGGCGAGCGCTTGTGAGAATCCGCATCCGTTGCTGAAGTCGGAATCGTCTGTGCTCAGAGTGTTGAGTGAAGCGGAACTCTGGCCTGCGAACAGCTACTTACGAGCGGGTGTCAGCGGTCTCGGCTTTGGCGGCATCAACGCGCACCTCGTGCTCGAAGGTTATGGCAGTTTGCGTCGCACCGAACTGACCAGCAAAGAAAAGACGCTGTTCGCGTCAGCCCAGGACGCAGAAGTGTTCTTCCTCAGCGCGCCTGATAAAAAAGCCTTACGCGAAACTATTCGCCACTTGACGACGTTCGCGGCCAGGATCTCGCGCGCCGAACTCACCGATCTTGCCGCGACTCTCGCAGAACAACTTCAGGTCTCGACGATTCGCGCGGCGATTGTTGCAAACACGCCTGCGCAACTCGCAGATCGGCTGAAGCAGTTGGAAAGCTTATTAGAAACAGATCAAGTCATTCACCTTGATGTCGAAAAAGGAATTCATCTCGGCACGGAAGCTACACAGCCTCCGCGCATCGGCTTTCTGTTTCCCGGACAAGGCGCGCCACTTCATTTGAATGGCGGCCTGTTCAAACGCCGGTTTGAGTTTCTGCGCGATTTGTTCGACGGACAAACCAACGGCGTGGAAGTCGCGAATACGGGTGTGGCCCAACCCGCGATTCTAAGAACCGCACTGGCAGGAATGCGGATTCTGAAAGCGCTTGGCATCGAGGGCGACATCGCAGTTGGGCACAGCCTGGGTGAAATTGCGGCGTTGGGTTGGGCCGGCGCAATCAGTGAATACACGCTGCTGCGCATCGGCGAAGCACGCGGCGCTGCGATGATGGAAATTCCTGGTCCAACGGGAACGATGGTCAGCATCAACGCGACGCAACAAAAGGTGCAGACGCTTTTGAATGGTGACGACATCGTTATCGCGAGTATCAATAGCCCGCAGCACACTGTTCTTTCGGGAGACGCGCCGAGTGTTGCTTCTTTTGTCGCTCGTGCCCAGGGAGAAGGGCTGACGGCGATCATGGTGCCCGTTTCTCATGCGTTCCACTCGCACCTGATGGCGCCGTGCGTGAAAAAGGTGGTGAGTTTTCTCAAGCGAGAGTCGTTTGGAGAATTACTCCGGCCGGTAGTCTCCACGGTTACGGGAAACGTGTTGACGAGCAATGAAGACTTGCGACAACTGCTCACGCGCCAGATCACCGCGCCAGTGCTTTTCATGGATGCGGCCGAGCGGGCAGCGCGAGACGTGGACCTGTTAATTGAGATTGGCGCGGGCCGGATTCTCGGCGGCCTGGTGAAGACCTTTATCGACAAGCCGGTCGTTTCGCTTGATGCTGGTGGTCAATCTTTCACCGGACTGCTGAACGCCGCGGGCGCTGCTTTCGCGCTCGGAGTCAACATCAAACACGACGCGCTTTTCGAAAACCGGTTCATACATGAATTCAATCTCGACTGGCAGCCCCGGTTCCTGGTGAATCCATGCGAGAACGTTCCGGTGCTCGGCGGCGATCACGCGGAACCGCAGATCGTTCAAGAACTGCCGCTGGAAACAACTCTGAAAGTTGAACCTTCGTTCACGACTAACGGCAACGGAACGCAGTTTCCGCTGGAGGTGTTTCGCCAATTAGTCGCGGAGCGGCTCGAACTCTCGCCCGAGGACGTCAACGATCAAGATCGCCTGCTTGGCGATCTGCACCTGAATTCACTTGCCGTCACTCAGTTGATCACCGACCTCTCGAAGCGTTTGGGAATGGCCGCGCCTGCTGCGCCGACTGATTATTCGACGTTCACGATCGCGGCTGTGGGCCAGGCAATCGAAGAATTGCGCAGCACCGACGTCGGTCCGGCTGACACCAGACTTCAACTTGCGGGCGTCGATACGTGGGTCCGCGCCTTCAATGTCGAATTAGTTGAAACTCCGCTGCAACGTTCCAACTCAAAACCGCAAACAGGACGGTGGCAGGTTTTCGGCGCGGCAGATTGCTCGCTCAAAGATCAGCTTCAACAAGCCTTCGACGCCAGTCAAATCGGCGCAGGCATCTGTTTGATACTGCCGGAGTATGACGAAACCCCGCGGCCTGATCTCCTGCTCGCCGCAGTGCGAGCATTTCAGGAAACGCCCGCTGCGAGGTTCGTGCTCGTGCAACACGGTGGCATTGGCGCGGCGTTCGTTCGCACGCTTGCGCTCGAAACACCCAACGCGACCGTTTGCGTCGTCAACGTTCCAGCAAATGACGCGCGCGCAGTTGAGCGGATCGTCGCGGAAGCCGGCGCCGCCAGCGGTTACAGCGAAGCCCACTACGACGACGCAGGAACACGGCGCGAACCGATTCTCAAACTTCTTTCCGCGCCGGAGAAGCCAGGCGCGTTGCCGCTAAATTCTGACGACTTGATGGTAGTCAGCGGCGGCGGCAAGGGAATCGCCGCCGAATGCGCCATCTCGCTCGCGTCAACCACGGGGGTGCGGTTGGTGTTGCTGGGCCGATCTGATCCGGCCAAAGACGACGAACTCGCTCGTAACCTGGCGAGAATGAAGGCGCTGAATATCAAGTTCCGCTACGAACAGGTTGACGTTACCAATCAAAAACAGGTGAGTTGGACGCTGCGCGGCATCGTGGATGAGTTTGGACCAGTAACAGCATTTCTACACGGCGCCGGCGCTAATGTTCCCCAACTCATCTCGGCCCTCGACGAGAAGGCAATACGCCAAACCTTTGCGCCCAAAGTCGATGGAGCAAGAAACATCCTGGCGGAAATCGATCCTGCGAAACTCCGATTGTTCGTCGGCTTTGGTTCCGTGATCGGCCGTAGCGGTATGCAGGGTGAAGCGGATTACGCTTTGGCTAACGAAACGTTGAGACGAGTCACCGAAACGTGGCAGGCGCAACATCCGCACTGTAAATGTCTCACTGTCGAATGGTCCATCTGGTCGGGCGTCGGTATGGGCGAACGGCTGGGCCGGGTCGATGCCTTGCTGCGCCAGGGGATCACGCCGATCACGCCTGACGAAGGTCTCCAGGTGCTGAGTGACCTGCTGGTCCAGGATCTGCCTGTGACTTCGGTCGTGGTTGGCGGGCGTTTCGGCAGTCTGCCGACTTTGAAAACAGTGGAGCCTGAGTTGCCGTTCCAGCGGTTCCTGGAAAAGAAACTGGTCTATGTTGCGGGGGTGGAGTTGATCGTCGAAGCGGAGTTGACGATCGATTCGGATCCGTACTTGAAAGACCACGTTTACCAGGGCCAGTGCCTGTTTCCCTCGGTCATGGGATTGGAAGCGATGGCCCAGGTTTCAATGGCGCTGGGGGAGACGGATCAGTTGCCGGTTTTTGCGGACGTTAAGTTCAATCGTCCGATCTTTGTTTCTGAAAATTCGTCCACGAGGATCAGGATCGCCGCGCTCAAGCGCTCGTCCGATGAGATCGACGTGGTCGTTCGTTGCGAAACTACCGGATTCAACGTCGAGCACTTCAGCGCGACCTGCACGTTCGCCAAACAAGACAAGACTGAAGCCCGGTCGCTCACAAAGAACGCGATCAGCAAAGACAAAACCTGTTCGAACCTGCTGCCGGCAGAACATCTCTATCGCAACATTCTCTTTCAATCCGGGCGTTTCGAACGGCTGGAGAGTTATCGCCAACTGCGAGCCCGCGAGTGTGTGGCTGAGATTCGTTCGCAAAGCGGCGGTGATTGGTTCTCGTCTTACTTGCCTGCGGACCTGTTGCTCGGCGATCCCGGAGCGCGCGACGCGTCACTGCACGGCATCCAGGCGTGTATTCCACATCAAACAATTCTGCCGGTCGAGGTTGAGCGCATAACGATCTCTGCCGCCGAACGCAACGCGTCCGTCGTGTTGTTGCGAGCGCGCGAGCGGGCGCGTGAAGGTAAGCGCTTCATTTACGACATCGAGATCGCCGCCGAGAGTGGAGAAGTCTTCGAAACCTGGGAAGGACTGTCGCTACACCCGGTTGAGGCCATTCAACTGTCAGAACACAACTGGGTCGAGTCGTTGCTCGAAGCATACGTAGAACGACGCCTGGATGAACTGTTGCCCGGCGCCGGCATTCGCGTCGCTTGCGACAATGGTCCAGAAGGGCGAGGCCGCACCCGCAGCAATCGAGCGATACGCAAGTGCTCCGGGACGCGCAACGTTTACAGACGTCCGGATGGCCGGCCGCACGTTGCCGGCGATCTGACTGTCTCTGCTTCACATGACGACGATATGACTGTGGCGGTCGCCGGGCACGGGCATCTGGGTTGCGACATCGAGCCGGTCGTCGAACGCGAGCCTGCTCTGTGGCGCGATCTGCTTGGTCCACAAGCCTACGACCTGGCGCGACTGATTGCCGCTCAGAGTGGCGAGTCTGAATCGATCGCCGCCACGCGAGTTTGGACCGTAATCGAGAGTATCAGGAAAGCGGGCGCCAACGTGACCGCGACGACAATGCTCGACTCGATAGCCGGCGACGGCTGGGTACTGCTTCAGTCAGGCGATTTTCGTATCGCGAGTTTTGTTGCCACGCTGGGCGACGCCGGGAAAGTACTGGCGCTGACGTTCTGCCATAGAGCGGCGGTCACCCCGATCGGCAACCTGATGCGGACACAGATCGCAGCGCTGGTCCCGTGACGTTAAGTATGCGCGCTTACGAGTATCACCACATAGTCTGTTTTGAAGAGACAAACCTGGTGGGGAACGTCTATTACACCAACCACGTGTTGTGGCAGGGACGCTGTCGCGAGATGTTTCTCCGCGAACATGCTCCGGACGTTGCGGAAAAGCTGACACGCGATCTGCGTCTCGTTACGACGAGTTGCTCGTGCGAATACTTAACCGAGCTGCTGGCTTTCGACCAGGTGACCATTCGCATGAGACTCAACGAAATCACGCAGAACGCAATCAGTCTCGCGTTTGAATACCTGCGCCACAACGGCGAGACACTTGAACTAGTCGCGCGCGGCGATCAGCGAATCGTGTGCATGCAGCGCGAGAAGGATCAAATCAAACCAACTCCCATTCCGAAGACTTTACGCCAGGCCCTTCAGGCATACGCCTAGCCGGAACCATCGATTTTCCAGCCCTGCCAATCAAGGAGTAATTTGATGCAGACGGAACGCGCTGTTAATCGCGACGCATCTCGCCCGAGCACCCGGGAGTTGCACCAGCACGTCATCGAGCGGGCCATTCTGGCGATGCGCCAGAATATCGATCGCAATTTTCCGCTCGAACGTATCGCCAAATCGGCAATGTGCAGTCCGTTTCATTTCAATCGCGTGTTTCGCCAGATGCTGGGTGTAACGCCAACGCATTTTCTGAGCGCGCTGCGCCTGCAAGCCGCGAAAAAGTTATTGCTCACCACCAGCCTCAGCGTGATCGACGTCTGTTTTGAAGCGGGCTACAACAGCCTCGGCAGCTTTACGACGAGATTTACTCAACTCGTCGGCGTGCCGCCAAACAGACTTCGCAAACTCGGTGGGAAGTGCAAAGAGGTCGGGCAACTGGTGGACAAGCAGTCAATCAGCCAGGTGAACGACTCGCCCGCCAGCATCTTTGGGACTGTCACTTCGTCTCAACCCTTCGATGGTCCAGTGTTCATCGGTCTCTTCAAAGAAGCCATGCCGCAGGGCGCGCCGATCTCCTGCGCGATCGCGGACGGCTGCGGCAACTTTTGTTTGCCGGCAGTGGACGAAGGTGAATATTTCGTGTTTGCGGCCGGCCTGCCGTGGTCCGAACCGGCGGTGTCGTACCTGTTATCCGAAAACATTTTGCGCGCGAGTTCGGGACGCACTCCGCTCACAATTACGGCCGGTAGTCCCGCACGTCGTGTCGATCTGATCCTGCGTGGCGAACGCCTGACCGATCCGCCAATTCTGATTGCGTTGCCATTGTTGCTCAACGCTGCGCACAAGGCTTGATAGGAGCCTGATCGTGGAAATTCTTTACTCCGAAGTCTCCGACGCGGAGCTGCTGGAAAAAAATCGAATCTACGATGAAGCGGCCGGTGCTTTGTGGCGCACTGTCGTTTATGAACCCGTACACGACGGCTGGGAGTTCACCAACATGGGTGGCCGCGCGATCCTCGACTATGTCGGCGAGCTTGCGGAAGCGAGTGCGGGGAATAGCGTGTTGGAATTGTGTTCGGGATTGGGCGCAACCTGTTGCTACCTCGCGGAGAAGTTCGATTGTCAGGTAACCGGTATCGAGTTGAACCGGCATCAGCTCGGCCACGCATTACAGAGAATTGAGCGCGATCCGAAGCTGGCGGAAAAAGTTGAGTTCGTCGAAGGCGACGTTCGTCACTGGAAGCCCGCACAGTTGTTCGACGTCGCTTTCACACTCGATTCGTTGATGCTCGTCAACTCGGTCGACGAGATTCTCCTCAACGTTCACTCGGCGTTGAAACCAGGCGGAGTCGTCGTGTTGACGGAAATGACTTCCGGTCCGAACGTCACCGATGAACTGTTGAAAATCATCTGGCGGATCGATGGAATGATCACCGTTCCTCCGCCGCTGGAGTACCAGAAGATGCTCACCGCCGCCGGGTTCTCCGACATTGAAATCGCCGACGTGACTTTCCTCGCCGAGGATTGCTTCCGGCAAATGGCCGGCGTCGTGCAAACGCAAAAAGAAAAACTCCTCGAAATAATCGACGAAACAGAGATCGGCAACTGGGAAAAACTCACCCGGTTTTATCTCGACTGTTTCCGCAACGAACAGTTCTCGTATTCGCGAATCACCGCGCGTCGATAAAAGAGTCCACAAATGGAACGCGTTCACGGCATCGGTGCCGTCATGATTTTCGCGCGCGAGCCGGCAAAGCTGGCGCAGTGGTACGCCAAGCACCTCGGCATCGTCACCCGGTTGGACGAAAGCGACGGAAATTATTACGGCACGATCGAGAACGAAAAGGGATCGTTCCGGTTTGGCATCTATCCGGGCAGGCTCAGGGCGGAAACCGATCTTCCGATAATGGTCAACTACAAAGTTACCAGCTTGGACAAGATCAGGGACCAACTGGTCAAGCAGGGCGTCGGCATCGAACGCGAGCTAGAAGCGCACGATGAGAAGTTCCTGTATCTCCGCGACCCGGAAGGTAATCCCCTCGAACTATGGGAAACCGACACCTGAGAGAACTCTGGGTAGACGAGCAATCTGGAAGAAGACAGGACACATACACTGGACTAAATTTCAGCCTCAAGATCTCGCCGGTTTCGTTATGGTTATGAAGGTCATTTTCGTCGAGCCGCGATGCAGTGCGGAGTTAATGGACCTGACCTCTTGAGCTGGTAACCAAATTGAAAGTTTAGACACTAAAGGAGAAGTTCAAAATGTTGGATGAACGATTGGCTCTTCTCGCGAAAAACGCTCACGTCAATCCCTTTCAGCAGTTGCGTAAGGGTGATCCGACGATTCGTTTCTGCAACAGTATCAGAGGTGCTGCCATCAGTCTGGAAACGCGAACGGACGATCAACTCCAAAATGACGCTCGCAACAACGCTGATCCGGTTCTTCGGGAGCACGCAATCTATCAATACGTTGCTCGACAGGGCATAAAAGCATTGCCCCTGATCGAAGCAGTGCTCAACGAAGATACCGATTCCCAGGTGCGCATCAACACCCTCTGGGCGCTCGAAGGTTTAGATGACGAGCGATGCGCCACTATCGCCTTGCCGTTGGTGAACGACAAGGATGCGCGCGTCCAGGAGTGGGCCCGTGTGTTTTGCTGGGAGATGGGCTGGAGTCCGGAAGACTTCCGTCGAGCGAAAGAAGCGCGCTACTACGAAGGACGCACGTTTGATGAGACGATTTTCCTGCACATCAAATGCGATCTCTTCATCAGACTGGCGGAAAGCAACGACCTCTGGGGTCATGTCATCATGAGCCCGCAGATGTTGGCCCGCGTGTATGGCCAGGCGCTGGCCTGCCCGATCATGAAGACCCGTGAAAAAGAGATCGTCATCTCGAAGACGCTCCAGGGTCTCCACGACGACGGCTCCGAGCACTACGAAGCATTCCTCTTCAGGGGCTTCACCGAAAGAACGCAGCAGAACTCCGGCAACTTCTACTTCGAGACGCACACCAACCGGCCGTTCTTCAAGTCCGGTAAAGCCGACGACCTGTCGGAAGGCGTCGTCGAGAATGTGAACGTTCCGTTCGCGCGCGAAGGACAGTGGTTCCTGAACCCGAACATCCAGATCGACGGCAAGAACGCCATCGAATACGTGCGCGGTCTGTTCCAGGGTTGGGCCTACGTGAACCTCAACCGCATCATCGGCGACAGCGGCGACTTCATGTTCCCAGGAAACTCGGTCCTGTCCACGTTGCACCATCCGGAAGTCGGTCACATGACCAACACCTTCCTGTTTGGCGGCTTCAAGGGCAAAGTGGTCGATTGGGACAACGACGGTGTCCTCGATCTCAACTACCTGCCTAGCCACGCAACCGCCAAGGGTGAAATCGACTCGAACCTCGACGGTCAGCCAGACATTCCCGGAATGATGGTTTGCCCGCGACCGTTCCAGAGCTAAGCATCCCTCCACTCCGAATATCCTGCTGAATCGCTAACCGGTTCAGCAGGATATTCACCTTAAGCTAAACTACGAATATGTCACCGGAGTCAGAGCCGATCACGGTAGTCAAGGAAAAGTTTATCCCGGCAGGCATCGACGAAGTCTGGAAATGCCTGACTGACGGGATACTCTTAACGCAGTGGTTTGCCACGACCGATGGCTTGACGCCCGACGGCGGGTTTGTCTTCGACTTCGGCGATGGTGATTTCTTCTCCGGCCAGGTGGTCCACTGGCAGGCGCCGACCTCGTTGGGTTTTACGTGGAAGTTCCTGGGAGTCGGCCAAATGTCTCGCATCGATTACTCATTGCAGCCGGAAGGCGAGTCGACGTTCCTGGTCCTGCGCGATCACGGAGCCCTCACGCCCGAGGAGGCTGTGGGGTTGGACGAGGGGTGGGACGATTTCCTGATGCGGCTTAGTCGCCGGATCGAGACTGGACAGCCATGTCGTTATCGTTGGACTGAAACATTCGGCGGAGCGGCATTCCTCGGAAACGACACGCCGATTACGGTCAGCGATTTTGATGACTCATGGTGGCGCGCTAACTTTCCCGGCATTCACATCACGCCCGATCCGGTCCAACCCAATACGTCGAACGCGAAACGCTTCATCGTGCGTGACGATGCCTGGAGCGCGTGGGGCGACCTGACGACGACGGCAACGCTCCGTGTGCGGCATCTGCCCGGCGGTGTTTGGGCCTCGGTGTCGCATGAAGGTTGGGTGAAGTTCCCTGAGTCTGAACAGGTTGGCGAACGCCGGCGCTTTGCGCGGCTCTGGGAAAACGCTTTGCGCCGCCTGGAAGAAAACCCGGCTAGCGTCTTAGCGGCGTCGGTGCACACCGTCAGTATATTTTGAGAAACAGGGTCTGAGCAGGTCAGGCGCCGGAAAGTGTTGAAGGCATGTCCCTTCTACTTTCAAATTCGCACTTCCGTAATCTGTGGCTTGCCAACCTGCTGTCGATGACCGGTTCGCGGATCAGCAGGATCGGGCTTGTCCTTTATATATTTCACACTACGGACAGATTAGCGGACGTCGCCTTCCTGATAGCGCTCGAGACTCTCCCCGGGATCGTTTGCGTTCCTTTTGCCGGAGTAGTCGTCGATCGCACCAACAAGAAGCTGGTGATGATGCTGGCAGACGCCGGCCGCGCGGTTTGTCTTCTTGCGATCATCGTTTATCCGTCTTACTGGATGATCTACCTGATGATCGCGCTTCATGCGATCGGCTCGGTTTTCTACGAACCCGCAAAATCCGCCGCGCTGCCGTTGCTGGTAAACAGCGACGAACTTCCGCGGGCCAACGGCATCGAGCAAAGCAGTAACAATACGGTGTTGATACTCGGTCCAATCATCGGCGCGGAGTTATTTACCTTCTTTGGATTGAAGATCGCGCTCGTCATCGACATGGCTACATTCGTCGGCAGCATGCTTCTGATCTCGCAGGTGCGCATTCGCAGCGCCGCAGGACAGGCTGAAGTCTCCGCCACTTCGACGCTCACGAATATCGTCGAGGGCTGGAGATACATCGCGCGCCGGCAATTAGTGCGACACGTCATCATCGTTTTCTTTGTGAGTCTTTTGTGTGTTGGTCTGTGGCTGCCGTTGGCGCCGTTTTTCGTAACAGACTTCCTGCATGGTTCCGATCGTGTGCTCGGTTTTCAGTTCGGAATGTTCGGACTGGGCGGCGTCATCGGATCGCTCCTCGTGCCGGACCTGGTAAAGCGAATCGGCAAAGGGCAAGTTTTGTTTGGGGCGCTGCTGCTCGAAGGATTGACGATGTCGTTGTATTCGGTGATCCCGAACGCCGAGGTGTCGATCGTTATCTGTCTCTTCTGGGGGATCGTCGTGGCGGCAATCCTGGTTCCTTATTACTCGATCATGCAGGAGGTAGTGGACGAACGTTTTCTCGGCCGCGTTTTTAGTCTGGCGCGGCACGTCGAGAGCATCGCGATCCTGATGGCGATTGGCGTAGCCGTCCTGCTGCAAGGACTTTTCCGGTCCAACCAGATCCTGCTGATGGCGGGTCTGGCTTATGTCTCACTGATCGCACTGTCGGCAATGACGGGCGGTGGCCGCAAGTTGATTCAGACCAGGTGAAGGTAGCGTCGTGAGCGAGCTTGTTAAGATTTTAATGGTTGACGTGCCGAGCAGTCTTCGCAACTTGCTTCAGGGAGTAATTGAGCGTCAGGACAACATGCTGGTGGTCGGAGAAGCGTTCGATCCCATCGATCTCCTGGTGACGGTAAACGAAACTGATGCCGACGTCGTGATCATGGGGCATCCGGAGGCCGAGAGCATGCCCGGGATCTGCACCCATCTGTTAATCGAATTTCCGATCCTGCTAATCTTAATCATCTCGACGATCGACCAGCGCGCATTCTTGTACGAACGAAAGATCACGCAGGAAGAAGTCTCCTACACGATTCCCGAAGACCTGATCGCCAGGGTGAACGAAGCATACTCGGCGATCTACTGATGCCGATAGAGGTGACACAATGAGAACACTTATTACTTTTGCAATCACACTCGTGTTTTGTCAGATCGGCGCGACAGCCGGTGTGGCCCAAACGCAGAACGACGGTCATCATCGTCATGTCGCAGCATCCGCAACGGTCGCTGAGAAGGCGGCGACGCCTTCGAGCGCCACGCTCGCGGCTTTCGAGAAACTCAAATCGCTCGTCGGTGAGTGGGAAGCGCGTGATGGCGTCTCGTACGGCGGCAAACCCATTCGCATCTCTTACCAGCTCGTATCGCAGGGAACCAGCGTGATGGAAACTTACAAGCAGGTCGGCGTCGACATCGTCGAGATGGTGACCGTCTATCATCTTGACGGCGACAAGTTAGTGCTCACTCATTTCTGCGCCGTGAACAATCAGGTTCGTCTGCGTGCCGAGCCGCCGGTCGAAGGCGCGAAGGAACTGCGCTTCGCGTTTGTCGATGCCAGCAACCTGTCTGTATCGAACAAGGAAGTGATGAAAGACCTCGTGATCACGTTTCAGGATCGCGATCGCTTTACTCAGTCGTGGACGTGGCGCATGACGAACGACAAAGGCAAGACGTTTGACGATAAGGCCGTCTACAACTTTGTGCGCCGTAAGTAGTGCCGCAAACAAGCCCAAAGAAGCATCTTAGACTCAGGGTTTCCGGCAGGTTTTCAAGACATTCCTTAGACCATCAGTCCTGATGGTCCATTACCCTTTGCAAAATGGTTGAGCACGCTAAGTGTATCCACGAGCTGTTCGAGGCTCAGGCAGACGCGACACCAAACGCGATTGCCGTAGTCTTCGAAGAGCTGCAGCTTACGTATCGCGAGCTTGACGAGAGAGCGACGCGACTCGCCGATGAGCTGCGCCGGCTGGGAGTTGCCGCCGAGACGCCGGTAACGATCTGCGTCAATCGTTCGTTGGAAATGGTCGTCGGCGTGCTGGCTATTCTCAAGGCCGGTGGTTGTTACGTGCCGCTGGATCCAGCGTATCCGGCTGAGCGGCTCGCATGGATGATCGAAGACACGGCTGCTCCGGTTTTGTTAACGGAAAAGAGCCTGTTGCCGGGCTTGCCGCAGCATCGGGCGCAGGTTCTTTTGCTCGACGAGCCGTTGAATGTGGAAACTGGACTGCGTTTTGCGCCAGTCTCCAGCGATCAACTCGCGAACGTGCTTTACACGTCAGGCTCGACAGGCAGGCCAAAGGGCGCCGCCATGAGCCATCGTTCGCTGGTCAAAGTGGTCGAATGGCAATGGCGGCGATTGCAGTGCGGCAGTGGAACGCGGACGGCGCAGTTTGCTTCGTTGAGTTTTGATGTTTCGTTTCTCGAGATGTTCTCGATGTTGTGCTTCGGCGGGACTGTCGTGTTGCTCTCGGAAGCAGTGCGACAGGATCCGGTGAGTCTATGGAATTGTCTCGTCGAAGAGCAGATCGAGATCCTGTTTGTCCCCTTTGTCGGTTTACAACAACTGGCCCAGGTGGCGCTGACTACAGAGACGCGGCCGTCACAGCTACGAGAAATCGCCAGTTCTGGAGAGCAGCTCCACATCACTCCCGCAGTTGTGCGGTTGTTTGAAATACTCGACACGACGGCGTTGGACAACTTGTATGGTCCAACTGAAAGCCATGCTGCGATGGAGTTCAGGCTCGAAGGACCGCCTGACAGTTGGCCCAAGCGTCCTCCGATTGGCCGAGCGATCGTTCACAGCGAAATCTATCTGTTGGATGAAAATTTAGATCCGATCTCATCCGGCGTCGACGGCGAGATCTACATCGGCGGCCACGGTCTGGCGCGCGGTTATCTGCGCCGGCCCGATCTGACTGCCGAACGATTTCTGCCGGACCCGTTCAGCGGCGAAGCTGGCGCGAGGATGTACCGCACCGGAGACAGTGCGCGTTACCTGCCAGACGGCGTGCTGGAGTTTACCGGACGAATCGATAACCAACTGAAGATTCGCGGCTTTCGCGTCGAGCCCGAAGAAGTCGAAGCAGAATTGAATCGTCATGCGGCGATTCGAAACGCCGTTGTCGCCGGTTGGTCCAACGGAAATGGTGAGCAACGGCTGGCCGCTTACTTCGTGACTGAAGCAGGATCTTCAGTTTCGACTCCAACCCTGCGCCGGTATCTCGAAAGCAAGCTGCCGGAATACATGGTTCCCGCGGTATTTATTCCGCTCGAAGTTTTGCCGCTTTCGCCGAACGGGAAGCTCGATCGCCGCGCTCTTCCGTTACCGGCACAACTCAGTCGCTCTTTGGACACGGAGTTTGTTGCGCCGCGCAATGAGTTGGAGCAGCAACTCGCGGAAATATGGACTGACGTTCTCGGTCTCGACGAGATCGGAATCAACGACAACTTCTTCGAGCTTGGCGGGCATTCTCTGCTCGCGGCCACTTTACTCACGCGTTTGCGCGAAGCCACTGGTTCGGCGCTGACTATGCGGCGGCTTTTCGAGTCGCCGACTGTCGCCGAGTTGGCCCAGGCGATCTCGGCGAAAGATACGTTCGTCCCCGGCGACGATCACTTGCCGGAATTGACGCCCGATCCGCTCAACTGGAACGAGCCGTTTCCGTTGGCTGACATGCAGCAGGCGTACTGGATTGGCCGCAGCGGAGCGTTTGACCTGGGGCAGGTCGCGACACACCTGTACCTGGAAATCGAGTCGGCAACTGTTTCGGTGGAACGGGTTGAAATAGTTGTCGACAAGCTGGTCCAACGCCATCCGATGTTGCGCGCGGTAATTCTACCTGATGGACAACAACAGGTTCTGGCGAGTCCGGCGCCGTACCGGGTTCGGGTTCTCGATCTGCAAGGGTTGGACGAAGCCGAGTCGCGGCGACAGCTCGATGGAGTGCGACAGGAGATGTCGCACCAGGTGCTGCCTGCGAATGAATGGCCGTGGTTTGAAGTGCGTGCATCGCGTCTCGACGACAGTCGCGTGTTGTTTCACGTCGGTTACGATCTGCTGATCGGCGATCTCGGCAGCATGCAGCTCTTCATCGGCGAGTTGACGGTGCTGCTTCAGAATCCCGAAGCGGTGCTGCCGGAATTGAAAGTGTCGTTCCGGGATTACGTGCTCGCCGAAGCAGCGCTTCAGGATCTGCCCGAATTCGTGGCCGCGAAAGCGTATTGGCAGGAACGGCTGGAAACTATGCCGCCGCCGCCCGAATTGCCGTTGGCGTGTCACCCGAGCACGATTGTGGACCAGCGTTTTGTGCGACGCGCCGGACGTCTCGAACCTGATGCGTGGCAAAAACTACAGGCCCGCGCGCGCCAGAATAACGTCACGCCGACGGTCGTGTTGCTCACCGCGTATGCCGAGATCGTCAACGCGTGGAGCACGAACTCGCGTTTCACGATCAACCTGCCGATTCAGAACCGGCTGCCGCTGCATCCACAGATAAAAGAGATCGCCGGTGAGTTTAGCTCGCTGAGTCTCCTGGCGATCGATAACTCTGAGCCGGCGAGTTTTGCGGCGCGCGCGCAGGTGGTCCAGAAGCAGCTCTGGGAAGATCTCAGTCACCGCCACTACAGCGGCACGCGCGTGATGCGCGAATGGTCTCGCCGCTACTCGGGAACGTCGTCCGCGGTAATGCCCATCGTTTTCACCAGCGCTTTGAACCTCGAATCGTCGGGATGGCTGACTGGCGGAGCGGAGCAGGTCGTTTATGCGTCGCTGCAAACGCCGCAGGTTTGGTTGGATAACCAGGTTGGCGAACACGGCGGCGCGTTGAACTTCAACTGGGACGCCGTCGATGGTCTATTTCCCGCCGGCATGTTTGACGGCATGTTCGACGCGTATCGCAGGTTATTGGGTGAACTCGCCGAGCGCGACGAGACGTGGTCCAGACTGGATCTCGAAATTGCGCCTGCTGTTCCTGCAGATCCTTCCGTCGCTCCAATCAGCCAGTCGTTGCTTCACGAACTCTTCCTCGATCAGGCTCGCCGGACTCCGCAACGCCCGGCAGTTATAACTAAAGAACGCGAAGTGAGTTACGCGGATCTCGATCGATTCTCCAGCGCGATCGCTGGCAAACTGTGTCGTGAGCACACTGGGAACAGCAAGCTTGTCGCCATCGTGATGGACAAAGGCTGGGAACAGATCGCCGCCGCGCTCGGCATTCTGCGAGCTGGCCTGGCGTACGTTCCGATCGATCCACAACTTCCGGAGTCGCGACGGCTTGGTTTACTGAAAGATGCGGCAGTTGAGGTGGTCCTGACGCAGTCCTGGCTGGTCCAATCGTTGAATTGGCCCGGGCAGGTTTCAGTGTTGAACGTCGACGAAGATGATCTGAGCGGCGACGGGGACAGGGTGAAGCAGTCAGCCACGGAACTTGCTTACGTCATCTATACGTCCGGGTCTACAGGCTTTCCGAAAGGCGTCATGATCGATCATCGCGGCGCCGTGAACACGATCCTTGACATCAACCGCCGCTTCAACGTGACCGCGTCGGATCGCGTGCTCGGCTTGTCGTCTCTCAGCTTCGATCTTTCGGTCTACGACATCTTTGGCACGCTGGCGGTGGGTGGCGCGATCGTCTTACCCGCGCCTGATCAGACGCGCGATCCGTCGTCGTGGGTTGACTTGCTCCAAAAGTATGGCGTGACGATCTGGGACACGGTTCCCGCGCTTATGGAGATGCTCGTCGAGTATCTCGAGCACAGCGAGACACTCACCAACAAACTTCGCCTCGTGATGCTCAGCGGAGACTGGATTCCGGTCAGTCTGCCGCGACGCATCAAGCGTTTCTTCGACGACGCCGAGTTGTTCAGTCTCGGCGGCGCGACTGAGGCCTCGATCTGGTCCATCCTGCATCGCATTGAAGACGAAGATTCGTCGCTGCCGAGTATTCCTTATGGACGCTCGATGACCAACCAGAGTGTGCAAGTGCTGAACGAAGCGTTGCAGCGTTGTCCGGCGTGGGTGGCGGGCGACCTTTTCATCGGCGGCGCAGGTGTGGCGCAGGGTTACTGGCACGACGACGAAAAGACGCGAGTGAGTTTTATTACCCATCCGAACGGCGAACGTCTGTACCGAACCGGCGACATCGGTCGCTATCTTCCAAATGGCGAGATCGAGTTCCTGGGACGAAGAGATTTGCAGGTCAAGGTGCAGGGATTTCGCATCGAGTTGGGCGAGATCGAAGCGACGCTGTTGCAATACGAGATCGTTCGTTCGGCGGTCGTGGCTGTCGTGGGCGATACAAGTTTCGAAAAGAGACTGGTTGCGTTCATTGTCGTCGAAGATGGATTGACCGATCCGATAACGGAGATCAGAGAGTTTCTCCGTGCCCGACTCGCGACGCACATGGTTCCGGCTGAGTTCAACGTGGTTGACGAGATTCCGATCACGGCCAACGGCAAGGTCGATCGCAAGGCGTTATTCGCACGGCAGGCGTCGAGTGCGTCGAGTGTCAAAGGCGAAGTCGCGCCCGCGCTTGCGTTGACTGATACGGAGAAGGTGCTCGCTGCGGTGTTCGCCGAGTTGCTCGGGATTGAAAACGTCGATACCCAGGTGAACTTCTTCGACCTGGGTGTGACTTCGTTACACATCGTCCGCGCTCATAACCGGCTGCGAACGATGCTCGCTGGTCCAATTCCGATCATTCAGTTTTTCAAGTACCCGACAATCAAGTCTCTCGCCGCGAACCTGAACACAGCTCGACGCCCCCCGCAGGAAGTCGGTCGTGTGGCGGCCGTTGAAGGTTCGCTGGCGAGAAGCTTGGCGACTTCGAGTGACATTGCGGTGATCGGAATGTCGTGCCGGTTCCCGGGTGCGCGGAACGTGAATGAATTTTTGCGGAACCTGCGCAACGGCGTGGAATCTATGAGCCAGTTCTCCGAGGAAGAACTGCTGGAATCGGGGATCTCACCGCAGTTGTTGCGCCGTCCGGACTACGTCAAAGCGGGCTCGGTGCTTGAAGGGATCGACGAGTTTGATGCGGCCTTCTTCGGCATAAGTCCGCGCGAGGCGGAGATGACTGACCCGCAACAGCGCATCTTTCTCGAAACCGCGTGGGAAGCGCTCGAGGATGCGGGATACGATCCGCAGCAATATCGCGGCTCGATCGGAGTGTTCGCGGGCGCAAACCTGAGCACTTACCTGCTCTGCAACTTCAACACGCGCTTTGCCAACACGATTCCCGGGTTGCCGCTCACGCTCGCGAACGACAAGGACTATCTCGCAACCCGCGTCTCTTACAAACTGAATCTGCGTGGGCCAAGTTTGACTGTGCAAACGGCTTGTTCGACTTCGCTCGTGGCCATACATGTTGCATGTCAGAACTTGTTGACGGGGGATTGCGATCTGGCTCTTGCCGGCGGCATCACGATCAACGTGCCGCACAAGACGGGCTATCAGTATCAGGCAGGTGGTCCAGTTTCGCCTGATGGTCACTGCCGGCCATTCGATGCGCAGGCACAGGGCACTGTGTTGGGAAATGGCGCGGGCATCGTTGTTTTGAAACGATTGGATGACGCCGTGCGCGACAACGATCGCATCGTGGCGGTGATCAAGGGATCGGCGATCAATAACGATGGCGCTGGAAAGGTTGGTTTCACCGCGCCGAGTGTTGACGGGCAGACTGAGGTGATTGCGAAGGCGTTGCAGCGAGCGGATGTGATGCCTGACACGATCGGGTATGTCGAGACGCATGGAACGGCGACGTTGTTGGGCGATCCGATCGAGATCGAAGCGTTGTCTCGATCATTCGCGTCGGAAGAACTGCGGCCATCGTCATGCGCCATTGGATCGGTGAAGTCTAACCTGGGCCATCTTGATTCGGCGGCGGGTGTTGCGGGTTTCATCAAGACGGCGTTGTCGCTGCAACACGCGGAACTGTTTCCCTCGCTCAACTACTCGACGCCGAATCCGCAGATAGAGTTTGAACATACGCCGTTTTACGTTAATACCGATCGGCGTGCATGGGTGGTGGCTGAGGAAGGGAAGCGGCGAGCGGGTGTCAGTTCGTTTGGGATTGGTGGGACGAATGCGCACGTGGTGCTGGAGGAGTGGCGGGAAGAGGGACGGGGTGAAGAGGGACGGGACGGGGAGACGGGGGGACGGGGGGATGGGGAGATGTTTGTGTTGCCGTTGGCGGCGCGAGATGCGGGCGCGTTGCGGGAGTTGGCGGCGCGGTATGTTGAGCGTTTAGCGGGTGATGAGGGATTGCGCGATCTGTGTTATTCGGCGAGTGTGCGGCGGGCGCATCATCGGGAGCGCGTGGCGGTGGTCGGGCGGACTGCGGGCGAGTTGAGGGCGCAGTTGGAAGCGTTTCTGAGTGGTGAAGCAACGGCGGGTGTGTTTAGTGGAAGAGCAGCTAGTGGTGCGGGTGTGGTCTATGTGTTCTCCGGGCAGGGAGCGCAGTGGTGGGGAATGGGACGTGAACTGGCGGCGCGGGTTCCGGAGTTTCGCGCGAGCCTGGCGGAGTGTGACGAGTTGTTGTGGCAACGGACGCAGGAGTGGCGGTTGCTGGAGGAGTTGGAACGTGGAGCGGAAGAGACGCGGTTGGAGGGTGAAGAGATTGAGCTGACGCAGTGTGCGTTGTTTGCGTTGCAGGTGAGTTTGGCGCGGTTGTGGAGCAGTTATGGAGTGAAGGCTAGTGCCGTGGTGGGCCATAGCATGGGTGAGGTGGCGGCGGCGGTGGCGGCGGGAGTGTTGAGCCTGGCTGAAGGCGTGGAAGTGATCTATGAGCGGAGCCGGTTGCTGCGGGAGGCGAGCGGACGCGGGGTGATGGCGGCAGTGGAGTTGAGCGAAGCAGAAGCTGCGGCAGTGACAGGATGCGAAGCGCGGGTGAGTGTGGCGGCGGTGAATGGGAAGCGGGCGAGTGTTGTTAGTGGCGAGCGTGAGGCGGTGCAGCGGTTAGTGAAGGGGTTGGAAGCGCGCGGAGTGATGACGCGGGAGTTGCGCAGCAGTGGCGTGGCCGGGCACAGCGCGCAGGTGGAGGACATCAGTGAAGAGTTGGTGCGTGTGCTGGGTCCGATGCGCGGGCGAAATAGTGAGGTGAGATTGGTTTCCACGGTAACGGGACGAGCGGTAGCTGGAGCGGAAGTGGATGCGAGTTACTGGGGCCGGAACGTGCGGGAGCCGGTGAGGTTTCGGGCGGCGATGGAGGAGTTGGCGCGCTTGGGCGAGGCGGTGTACGTGGAGATGAATGCGCATCCGGTGCTCGGGTTGTGGGTGCGCGAAGCGGTGGAAGAAGAGGATGGCAAGCCGGCGGTGGTGGTGGCGGCGTTGCGGCGTGAGCGCAGTGAAGTGGAAGTAACGTTGACGGGATTGGCGGAGTTGTACGCGGCGGGTGTTTCGATCAATTGGGAAGCAGTGTGGCGCGGCCGCGCGGCGCGTTACGTCAACTTACCGAGTTATCCCTGGCAACGCCGTCGCTTCTGGATCGAACCACGCACGCCACGCAACCAAAGCCAGATCATTACGGAAGCGGATCTCGAAGTCGATCCGCAACGAAATCAGCTCGTCGACAGTTTGATTCAAAAGTGGGGCAGAGAAGGCGTGCTGGCGGTCAATCGCCGCTATCTCGCGCCATTCATCTTCCTGAGCAGGACGCAACAGAGTCTGTTCTATTTCAACTTGAAGAACCATTCGCTGGTCGGTCTGATGTATGTTGGACCAGACGATCAATACGGCGCGCTTGTTAAAGAACTAAGCGAATACTGTCAATCCAGGCGTTATCAACTCAACCTGATCGCGACAGAAAGCGGCACGACAACGCTGACGGACTTCGGCTTCTCAACCACACCTTGCGGGGCACTGCAATCGATCGCCGACTTGAAAAACTTCACGCTCGACGGCAATCGAATGCGCCGCCTGCGTTACCTGGTCCAACGTTATCAACCCGGCAGCAGCGTCAAAGAGTACAGAGCCGGCAGTGAGGCAAATATCGACGACGATATTTGCAATCTCATCGACGACTGGATCGAAACGAGGAAGAAACGAGTCCCATTTTCCGCGAGGCTAAAAGAGGACATTCGTCGCGGACGAATAGATCCTCGCCTGCGCATCTTTCTGACTTATAGCAGCGCACGTTTGGACAGCGTCGTGTTGATCTCGCCGGCAGTCGCCGCCAACGGCTATCTGCTCGATCTCGAGTTCTACCGGGAGAACGGCGCCCAGGGATGTCTCGAGTTTACGATCGTCGAGATCATCCGAATACTTGCTGACGAAGGCCGCGCCTATCTCAGTTTAGGCGGCAGTTTCGGCACGCAACTCAACCCGCATCCGAATGCGGATCGCGAAGTCGAGCAGTTGTTTGCCACGCTTCACGACGAGCAGATACTCAACGGCGACGGCAATTTTCAGTTCAAGAGCAAGTTCCGGCCTGAGACGTCGCAGCTTTATTTGTGTCTTCCGAAAAACGGTGAACGTGCGGGGCTGGCGGAGGTATTGATGACGCTCGCCGGTGACGGAGCGGGCGAAGAAGACGTCAACGAACTTTCCTTAAAATTGAAGACAGACGCCGCGCCGGCCCAACACCCCACCCGCCGGTCCACCCGCTCGTTGCATCCGTTGCTCGGCGAGAAACTGCATCTCGCGCTGAACGAAGAAGTCTTCCAGTCGTACCAGTCGATCGACTCGCTGTCTTTCCTCGGCGATCACGTTGCCGGCGGAATCGTGATGATGCCGGGAACGGCCTATATCGAGATGGGTCTTGCCGCAGCCGACCACGCACTTGGTCCAGGTTCGCATTCACTTGTCGATCTCGCGATTCAACAGGTGATGGCGTTTCCCGAACCCAACACTGAAACGACCGTGCAGTTGACGCTGAAGCGCGAAGATGGCGGCGCGAGTTTCCGCATCCTGAGCGAAGGCGATTCCGGACAGTGGTTACTGCACGCGACCGGAACTATCCGGCAGCAGTCAAACGCACCGGTTGAGACCTCATTGGAAGTGATTCGATCCCGCTGCACGGAAGAAATAACCGGCGACGCTTTCTACGAGTTGCTCCGGCGCAACAGCCTCGAATACGGTCCGAGTTTTCAGGGCGTCAAACATGTGTGGCGCCGCGATCGCGAAGCGCTGGGCCAGGTCCAACTGCCGGAATCTCTATCAGCAGAGACGAGAAACTATCGCATTCATCCGGCGTTACTCGACGCTTGTTTCCAGGTCTTCGAAGCGACGATCGACGTCGCAGCCGGGATTGAAGACACGATCTACCTGCTGCGTGGCGCGGAAGAAGTCACGGTTTACGGCGAACTGCCAAAACGAATTTGGGCCCACGCCGTGCTGCGCGATGCGGACAAACAACATTCGGATCTTTACGCCGGTGACCTGATGTTGTACGGCGAGAGTGAAAGGCCGCTGGCCCAGGTGAAGGGAATTTACGCCAAGCGCGCCACTCGCAATTCGCTCGTGAGAAACACGCAAAAGCATTTGTCAGACTGGCTCTACGAGATTCGCTGGCAGGTGTCGAACGGCGAGAAGCATGGCGGCGGCGACATTCAACCACGCGCGTGGGTGATTTTTTGCGACGACAACAAACTCGGCAGGAACCTCGACGCAAAACTCAGAGCCACCGGCCAGCCTTGTTTGCTGGTCCATCC
>DATELZ010000202.1:0-6215 GCA_035276045.1 Pyrinomonadaceae bacterium
CGTCGAACGAACGCCGTTGATCGCGCCGCATCCGATCGGCGAGATCGTCTTCGAAGGCTGCCGCGTTCCCGCGGAAGACATGGTTGGAAAAGAAGGCGACGGTTTTCTGCTCGCGATGGAAACGCTCGACACGTTTCGCGCGAGTGTCGGCGCTGCTGCCTGCGGCATGGCCCGGCGCGCTCTCGACTCAGCCGTCCGTTACGCGTCGCAACGGAAACAGTTCGGCCGCCTGCTGGCGGAGCAGCAATTGATCCAAAACAAACTCGCCGACATGATCACCGAGCTCGATGCCGCGCGTCTGCTCGTCTACCGTGCTGCCTACGTCAAAGACAGCGGCGCCCGCCGCGTGACTCGCGAGGCAAGCGAAGCAAAGTTATTCGCCACCGAAGCCGCCGGCCGTATCGTCGACAGCGCCGTCCAAATCCACGGCGGCCTCGGCCTCGTACGCGGCAACATCGTCGAGCAACTCTATCGCGACGTCCGCGCCCTGCGCATCTACGAAGGCACCTCCGAAATCCAAAAACTGGTCATCGCCAGCCAACTGCTCAAGGAACAATCGCCGGAGTAAGTGCGGATGAAACCACTGTCGCCGGACACAACGGTTGAAGCTCAACGCAAGCACTACGAATTGATGCGACGATTGACGCCTTCGCAACGACTCGCAATGGCCTTCGAACTAACCGACGCAGGCCGTAAGTTGATACTTGCCGATCTCAAACACCGCTTTCCTCAAGCAAATGAAGTTGAGATCAGGCGGCGATTCATTGCTCGAGTTCTGCCACGGACAGATGTGATCCGCATTTACGGCTTCGATCCACGGGCGGAAGGTTTCTGACTCAATGGACGTTCCGCTTTCAGTCTTATCCCAGGTCGCCGCCATCTTTGAGGAACTAGGAATACCGTATGTATTGGTAGGTTCGTTCGCCAGTTCGATGCATGGAATGTATCGAGCCACAGCGGACATCGACATCCTCGCCGACGTCAAAGCCGATCACGTTCGACCGTTGCTTACCGCCTTACAGAATTCATTCTATGTAGACGAGCATGCGATGCGCGATGCAGTGGTCCAACGTCGATCTTTCAATGCGATTCACTTTGATTCTGTCTTCAAGGTCGATATTTTCATTCCCAAAACGGACGACTTTGCTCGTGCGCAGCTCGAACGTCGTCAATTAAGAAAGATCTCACCAGATCGAGAAGATACCGTGTTCGTAGCGACTGCCGAAGACACCATCCTAGCTAAACTGCGGTGGTACCATGCCGGCGATGAAGTATCTGTTAATCAGTGGAACGATGTGATAGGGATACTGGGAACAGCTCGGGAGAGTTTGGACATGCAGTACCTGCAAGACTGGGCGGAGAAGCTTGGCGTGACTGCCCTCTTGCAAAAAGCTCTTGCCGAAGTGGAAGAAGATCCGACGATATGAAAATCACGATCATCGGTGGGGGGCCGGCCGGGTTGTATTTCGCCATTCTGATGAAGAAGGCGGATAAGGGCCATAAGATTGAGATTTTTGAGCGGAATGGGCCGGACGACACTTTTGGTTGGGGGGTGGTCTTCTCAGGCAAGACGCTCGCTAATCTGCGCGCGGCGGATGAGGAATCGCATGCCGAGATCACGAGGGAGTTTGAGGCGTGGGACAATGTCGACGTGGTCCATGGAGAGACGAAGGTTTCCGTGCATGGAAACAGTTTCTCCGGAATCGCGCGACTGCGACTGCTCAAGATCCTGCAACGGCGCGCGGAAGAGCTCGGCGTTGAGATTCACTATCGTACCGAGATCCAGGACCTGGAGACGCTGCGGCAGGATTGCGATCTATTCGTCGGGGCTGATGGTGTAAACAGCACGGTCCGATTGCGCTACGCGGACCGGTTCAAACCCGATCTCGATCTGCGCGAGCATCGTTACATCTGGTACGGCACAAACCAGCTATTTCACGGACTGACGTTGACGTTTCGCGAGAACGAAGCGGGCGTCTTCGCTGCTCATTCGTACAAGTTCAACCAAACGACCAGCACGTTTATCGTCGAGTGCGATCCCCAGACGTGGGAACGGGCAGGCTTCGCGACGATGCCGGACGAAGATACGCGTGAATATGTCGGTAAAGTTTTTTCCGCCGATCTGAACGGAAACCCTCTTCTTTCAAACAACTCAAAGTGGCTCAACTTTCTACTCGTAAAGAACACCGATTGGTTTTTCGACAATGTCGTCTTGCTCGGCGACGCACTGCACACCGCGCATTTCTCAATCGGTTCAGGCACGAAGCTCGCGATGGAAGACGCGATCGCGTTGGCCCAATCTTTTAAAGAAACGAGCGACGTGCAAACGGCCCTCAACCATTTCACCGATACGAGACGTCCGGTGATTGAAGACTATCAAGCGGCGGCGTTTGAAAGTATGAAATGGTTTGAGAACGCCGCGCGGTATACGCACTTAACGCCGATGGAGTTGACCTACAGTGCTATGACACGGAGCGGGCGTGTGTCGTACGAAGACTTAAAACGGCGTGACCCTGAATTTATTAATAGATTAACGCCAGGCGGGCGGCTCTAATCGTCTGCGACCATCGTCAACCGTCGCGATTCCCGGCTCGTCAAGATCAACTCGATCCCACAATTTGCACGTCACCGGCCGGTGCGCCTGGTCGAGCGCTTCGCAGTAGTTCGTATAATTGCAACGCCGCACTTCAGCACCACGACCCAGCCGAACTTTTCGAAACCAGTCAGGATCAGCCAGCGCCTGCCGCGCCATACCAACCATGTCAGCCTGGCCCAATCGCAGGATCTCTTCGGCTTGCGTGAACGTGGAGATCCCGCCAGCCGCAATCACCGGCGTCGTGAACCCTGCTTCATTCACTGCGCGTTTAATGCGAGCGACGAGCGGAACGTTTCGCCCGAATGGCCCAGCTTCATCGGAGAGCACTGTCGGCATGCACTCGTAACCGCTCTGACCCGTATACGGATAAACCGCGTGGCCCACCTTCGGCTGCGACGCGTCTTCAAACTTCCCGCCCTTTGAAAGCGAAAGAAAATCGAATCCAGCACGGGCAAACTCCACCGCGTAATACGTCGCATCTTCTATACGACTGCCGCCGGCAATAACCTCATCCGCCAAAAACCTCACGCCGACAACGTAATCATCTCCAACACGATCGCGAACCGCGCGATAAACTTCAAGCGGCAAACGGATGCGATTCTCGCGCGATCCGCCATATCCATCGGCGCGATCGTTCTGCGCGCTCAAAAACCCGGCCATCGTGTACGCGTGCGCATAATGAAGCTCGACTCCATCAAATCCCGCCTCACGCGCACGCTCGGCGGCTGCCGCAAATATCGCCGGCAGTTCACGCGGCAGTTCACGCACATGCTCCAAATGCACATCCGTAACGCGCTCTCGATAACCAAAATCAAGCGCTTCACGTTCGCGTGAATCGAGAACCACCGAAATGATCTCGTCACTTGCGTTTAGGAGAAAGGTCCTTAGTTGTTCGTCGGGCCAGTCCTCTTGACCGGTAATGTCAGCTACCGCGCGTCGATGTTGTTCACGGATCTGAAGAAATCTTTGGAAATACTTAGCGCGTTCCGGCCGGCGTTTCACCGACAAAAAATCGATGATCTGAATGAACAACAACGTCTCGCCGTCACTCGCCTCACGCACCGCCTCAACGAGCTTCCTCAACCCGGGAACAAACCGATCGTCGCCAATGCGCAACAATGGACCACTCGGAACATCCCGTACACCCGTCGCCTCAACCACCAACACCGCCGGCCGCCCTTCGGCAAACCGCGAGTACCAGTCAAGATTCTGCTGCGTGACAAACCCGTCCGCGGTCGCGCGCCAAGGCACCATCGCCGGCACCCAGGTGCGGCTGCGCGCCTCAAGCCTTCCGATTTTTACGGGACTGAAAAGGAGTGATCGAGCGGCTTCTTCCGCCGTAGGCCAGTCAGTTTCTTCTATCCGATGCCGGATTGGGTTCGCAAACTTCCACATGTACGCGCCACCAACTGTAGCACGATCCACAGATTAAACGGATTCTGGTACATTAACCGCAGGAGGAACCCTTTTCTTGTCTGACGATTTATTGAAGTGGCGCAGCGAGTTTCCGATTCTCGACAACACTGTTTACCTGATCTCCCACAGCCTTGGCGCGATGCCGAAGGCGACTTACGATCAACTTCACGAGTACGCGGAAATGTGGGCGACGCGCGGCGTACGCGCCTGGGCTGAAGGTTGGTGGGACATGCCCGTCAAACTCGGCGACGAACTGGCGCGCATCATCGGCGCCGATCCGGGCACGGTCGTGATGCACCAGAACGTCTCCGTCTGCCAATCGCTGATCCTGTCGTGTCTCGAACCGACTCCGCAACGAAACAAGATCGTCTATTCGGAGTTGAACTTTCCTTCCGTCATGTACGTCTACGAAGCCCACGCGCGTGACGGAAAAATCAAGATCGACATCGTCAAATCCGACGACGGCATCACCGTTCCGCTCGAACGAATGCTAGCCGCGATCGACGAAACAACGCTGCTCGTTCCCTTTTCACACGTTCTCTTCAAGAGCGCGTTTCTACAAGACGCCAAAGCCATCATCGATCGCGCGCATGAAGTCGGCGCGATGGTCGTGCTCGATACTTACCAGTCAGCCGGAACGGTTCCCTTCAGCGTCAAGGAACTGAACGCCGACTTCGCGACCGGCGGTTCGGTCAAATGGCTCTGCGGTGGACCAGGCGCGGGATACCTGTACGTCCGTCCCGATCTGCAAACCAAACTCGAACCCAAAACAACCGGCTGGATGGCCCACGAGTCGCCCTTCGCGTTCGATACCAACCTGCGTTACGCCTCGAACATCTCGCGCTTCCTGCACGGTTCGCCGGCGATTCCCGCGTTGTATGCCGCGCGCTCAGGCTATCGAATCATCAACGAGATCGGCGTCGACAACATTCGCGCCAAGAGCGTGCGCCAAACTGAGCGCCTGATCAATCTCGCGGAAGAAGCAGGTTTCGAAGTGACGAGTCCGAAAGATTCAGCGCGGCGCGGCGGCACCGTCACGGTGGCCCACGAACAGGCCGCAGCCATCACAAAGGAACTGATCCGGCGTAACTTCATTATCGACTACCGTCCCGGCGCGGGCGTTCGCATCTCACCTCACTTCTACACCAAAGACGAGGAGTTGGAACTGGTGATTGAGGAAATGAAGAAGATCGCGGCGTCTGGCGCGCATTGGGAAGTGGCGGGGGCGGCATTTTGAGGAGGGATCTTTGGTCTTGGGTCTTGGGTCTTTGGCCTTGGGTGTTAGGTCGTTGAAGTCTTAACCTAAGACCTAAGACCAAAAACCAAAGAACAAAGTACTAAACACAAAGCTCAAAACATGTCCAGCAACTACGGCGCCAATTCATTGCTCTCCTACAACAAATACCTTCGCGTTCAAGACCTGATCCAGTTACAGGAATGTCTTTCCGATCCGGCGCATCACGACGAACTCCTGTTCATCACCGTGCACCAGGCTTACGAACTCTGGTTCAAACAAATCCTGCACGAGATCGACGCGGCCATCACATTGCTCGGCGAGGATCGCGTCCCGGCTGCGACGCGCGCGCTAAGGCGCGTGGTGGATATTGAAAAACTGCTCCTGAACCAGATCCATATTCTGGAAAGCATGACGCCGATCAACTTTCTCGCGTTTCGCGATCAACTCAATCCGGCGAGCGGATTTCAGTCGATGCAGTTTCGCGAGATCGAGTTTTCGTCAGGATTGAAAGACGAAAGTATCGCGCGTGAATTTGCGAACGATCCTTTTGCTTCCGAACGGCTCAAGGCCCGGCTGGCCCAACCGACACTCGCCGACGTTTTTTATCAAGTGCTCGAACGACGCGGATTTGACGTGAAACATCGCGCAAAAGCAGTGCTCGAAATCCTGACTCACTTCGAAGATCGTTACGAAGAGTTTCAACTTGCCGAAGCGCTGCTGGAGCACGACGAATACTTCTCGCTCTGGCGTTCGCATCACATCAGGATGGTCGAACGCATGGTCGGCGCAAAACGCGGCACCGGCGGTTCCGAAGGCATCGGCTATCTGAAAACCACACTCGACAAGAAGTTCTATCCAGACATCTGGGAAGCGCGCACCTATCTCGACGTCAAACACGGCAGCAGTGGGTGCCCGTTTGCACATTGATTCCGATCGATAGCGAGGAGTCATATGGAGAAAGATAGA
>DATELZ010000203.1:0-11097 GCA_035276045.1 Pyrinomonadaceae bacterium
CATCTGTTCGTCCAACACGTATACCTGCAGGTCCGGCAACCCGCGCCCGATCACGCTCTGCTCTTCCGTCGCCGTCAACGCCCGATACGTCACATGCACCGTCGTCTCCGTGATCCCGTACATGTTCACCAGTTGCGGCTCCGTCTCTCCATGCCGCTCAAACCACGGCCGCAACGCATTCACCTCCAGCGCTTCTCCGCCGAAGATCACCAGCCGCAACTGCAGCGCCGCTCCGGCTGCTCCATCCACTTCAATCAACTGCCGAAACGCCGACGGCGTTTGATTCAACACCGTCACACCTTCCGCAGCCAGCAACTCATAGAACGCTTCCGGGTTCCGGCTCACCCAGTACGGCACCACCACCAGCTTCCCGCCATACAACAACGCGCCCCACAGCTCCCACACCGAGAAGTCGAATGCATATGAATGGAACATCGTCCACACGTCCGCCGCACCAAAGTGGTAGTAGCTCTCCGTCCCCTGGAACAACCGCAGCACGTTCCGCTGCGTGATCGCCACTCCTTTCGGCTGGCCCGTCGACCCTGACGTGTAGATCACATACGCAGTGTTCTCTGCCGTCGTCTCGTTCTTCACGTTGTGGCTCGCCGCCTGCGCGATCCGTTCCCAGTCTGCATCCACGCACACCACTGCTGCCTCATGCGCCGGTAAGCTCGCCACCACTTTCTCTTGCGCCACTATCACGCGCAGTTGCGCATCCGTCACCATGAACGCCAGCCGTTCCTGCGGATACGCCGGGTCCAGCGGCACATATGCGCCGCCGGCTTTCAGCACCCCCAACAGCGCCACCACCATTTCCAGCGACCGTTCCACGCACACACCCACCAACGCTTCCGGTCCGACGCCTAGCTCTTGCAGGTGATGGCCCAACTGGTTCGCCCGCTGGTTCAGTTCCGCATACGTCAGTTTCTCTCCATCGCACACCGCCGCAATCGCTGCCGGCGTCCGCGCCGCTTGCTCTTCAAACAAGCCACACAATGTTCCGCGTACTGAATACTCCACAACACCGTCATTCAATCGTGCAATGAGTCGCTGCTGCTCCTCGTCACTCAGCAACGGCAACTCGGAGATGCGGCGCTCCGGCTGTGCCACTGCCGCCGCCAGCAGCCGTTCCCACTGTTGGACCATGGCGGCCACGCGCTCACTCGCGAAGATGTCGGTGTTGTATTCCAACGCACCCATGATGACGTCCCGCGATTCGCGCAAGTACATCGTCAAGTCAAACTTCGCGCTAGTGCTTTCAGCCTCCATCTCGCCGATCGTAAAAGCATCAACTGGCGCAGCTTCGTCCTGTGCTTGTTGTTGCTGCGTCACCATCATCACCTGAAACAACGGCGCGTGGGCCATGCTTCGTTCGGGCGCCAATTCCTCGACGAGCTTTTCAAACGGCACGTCCTGATGACTGTATGCGTCGAGACAAACCTCACGCACTCGCTGCAACAGTTCTGCGAACGCCGGATCTCCGCTCATGTCCACGCGCAGCACCAACGTGTTCACAAAGAACCCGATTAACGGTTCCACCTGCGGATGAGTCCGTCCGGCAACCACGGTGCCGATGCAAATGTCGTCGACGCCGCTGAGCCGTTTTAACAACACCTGCCAGGACGCCAGCAAGACCATGAAGATCGTCGTTCCCGCTGCGTGGCCCAACTCCCGCACGCGACTGCTTAGTTCCGCTTCCAAAACAAACGTGTGCGTCGCCCCGTTGTGTGTCTGGACTGGCGGCCGCGCATAGTCCTGTGGCAACTCCAGCACTGCCGGCGCGCTTTGCAATTGCCTGCGCCAGTAACTCATCTGGCGTTCCAACTCATCATCCTGAAGCCAGTCACGCTGCCACACCGCGTAATCGGCGTACTGGATTTCCAACTCAGGCAACGGAGAAGCCTCTCCTCGACTGAAAGCGCCGTAGAGGGTGCTCACCTCGCGCAACAACACATCCATACTCCACCCGTCGGAGATCACGTGATGCATCACTAACACGGCCACGTGTTCTTGCGCGGCCAATCTCAGCAGTCGCACTCGCAGCAATGGTCCATGCGCGAGATCAAACGGCGTTTGGGTTTCCGCCGTCACAACTTCCCTGGCGATCTGCATCTGCTCTGCAGCGGAGAGTGCGGAAACGTCCCTCACGTCGAGTTGCTGTGGCTCTGCGGCCGCGATCACCTGCACGGGCTCGCCGTCAATTGATTCAAACCTGGTGCGCAACACTTCATGCCGCCGCACTATCTCGGTCAACACTCGCTCGAGAACGGCCACGTCCAAAGCACCGTGCAGCCGTAAAGCCAACGGCATGTTGTAGACCGTGCTGCCAGGTTGGAGTTGATCGATAAACCACAACCGCTGCTGCGCAAACGACAATGGCAAAGGCCGCGCTCGCGATGCTTTTTGCAACGGCGGCGATTGAACGCTTTCATCACGTAAAGCCTGCTCTACCCAATGCGCCAACTCGGCGATAGTGGCATGCGCAAACAACTGGCGCAGCGGCGCCTGCAGATCGAAAACTTTGCGGAGACGCGTAATCACCTGCGTAGCCAGCAACGAATGACCGCCGAGAGCAAAGAAGTTGTCGTGAATGCCAAAACGATCTGTCTTCAACACTTCCGACCAGATCGAGTGGAGCAAATGCTCGATCTCGTTGCGTGGTGTTACCGGCTCACTGACCGCGAGCGACAATGTTTCAGCAGCAGGCAGCGCGCGCCGATCCACTTTTCCGCTTGGACTCAAAGGCAACGCCGGCAGCAAAACGAACGCGGCAGGCACCATGTGCTCCGGCAGCTTTTCCTGCAAATACTGGCGCAAGCTTTCGGGACGCACAGCAGGATCTTCATCGGCGACGACATAGGCGATCAGCCGCGCGTCGTCGATCTCCTGCTGCTGCGTCGTTACCACAGCCTCACGCACATATGGATGTTCGAGCAGGCGCGTCTCAATCTCTCCCAACTCAATCCGGAAGCCTCGCACCTTAACCTGCTGGTCCATCCGATCGACAAACTCGATCTCACCGTCAGGCCGGTGCCGGGCGCGATCGCCGGTGCGATACAAACGTTGACCTTGTTCATCACTCAAGTGGTCTGGTATGAACCGCTCGGCAGTCAACGCCGGCTGGTTCCAGTAGCCACGCGCCAATCCACTGCCGCCGATGCAAAGCTCCCCGGCCGTCCCTGGCGGAACCGGGTGAAGATTGCGATCCAGGATGTAAATGCGGGTGTTTGCAACGGGACGCCCAATTGATAGTTCACTAACGCCATGAGCGATGATAGGACCATTCAAATCGCTCATCGTCGAGGCAATCGTCGCTTCTGTTGGACCGTAACAGTTTTTCAAACCTACGAGATTGCCGACCCTCGCCTGCCATTGTGAGAGCCGCTCCGGCAAGGCTTTTTCGCCGCCGACTACGGCAAGGCGCACAGTGTCCGGAATCTCCAGATCGTCTGCGATCATCTCGCCAATCATGAAGTGCCAGAACGCCGTCGGCACGTCGAGGACCGTAATCCCAAATCCGGCGCAACTTTGCAGGAACGTCGAAACGGAACTCGTCATCGCTTCCGTTCGCAACACGAGCGTTGCGCCACTCGTGAGACTGGAAAAGATCTCCTCGGCAGCGACGTCGAAAGTGAGCGACGCAAACTGGAGCACGCGATCCGAAGGCGTGAGCTGGAATTCCTCGATTACCCACTGGACATAATTAACCAGGGCGGAGTGACTGATCATCACTCCTTTCGGCTGCCCGGTGGAGCCGGACGTGTAGAGAATGTAGGCAAGGTTCTGTGATGCCGGGCTGGCTGACACTTTGTCTGCGCTATGTTTGTTAATCTCGTCCCATTCACGATCAAGCCAAATGACTGGCAAGCCGTCGTGGGGCAAGCTTTCCGCCCAGCGTTGTTGCGCCAACACGAATTCAACCTGCGCATCTCGCAGCATGAACGCGAGCCGCTCTCTCGGATAACCTCGATCGAGTGGCACATAAGCAGCGCCTGCTTTCAGAATACCGAACAGCGCCACGATCATTTCCAACGAGCGATCGAGGCACAGAGCGATGCGTGTTTCGGGCCGCACGCCTTTTTCCTGCAACCACGCCGCTACCTGATTCGCCTTGCTGTTCAACTCTGCATACGTCAACCGTTCGTTCTCGAACACAACTGCCACTGACTGCGGAGTGCGCGCCGCTTGTGCCTCAAACAATTCGTGAACACAGCGATCGATCGCGTAGTCACGCCCAGTTTCGTTCCAAGTGACCAGCACCTCTTCGCGTTGTTCGTGAGGCAGCAACGAAGTCCAAGCGTGATTGCTTTCCGGGTCGGCAACCATCGCTTCCAGCGCGCGGAGATAGAAGCCGGCGATAGCCTCAGTCTGTTTCCTGCTGAAGCGTATCGCGTTGGCGTCGACCGAAAAGAGAATTTCCGAGGAGTTCAAACCCAAGCTGAAGTTTGCAAAGAAGGGCAAGTTGGTTCGTTCGAAGCTGATGCTGCCCAACAACTCTACCCGGCTGCGATCCTGAAGCGCGCGAGCCACGTGGAAGTGAGTGAAGTTGAATGCGGTTTCAAACAACTCGACTCCACCCTGATCGAGTTGCATCTGTCCCAGCGGATACCAGCGATAAGGCAAAGCGTCCCACTCGTTCTGAAACGTTTCCTGAACGAGTTCATTCCAGGACCCCGGCCGTATTTGTTGCCGAATCGGAATCGTGTTGAGAAACAGTCCGAGCAGCCGTTCACCGTCTCCTTCTTCGGGCCGGCCGTTTGCAACCAGGCCGGTGGTCACGTCTGTCTGACCACTCAACACACTCAGGACTTTCAGGTGCGCAGCAAGCAGAACGCTTTTAATCGGAACCGAGACCGAGCTAGCCAACCGCTTCAAACCCGTAACCAACTCCACCGGGATCTCGAGCAAAACCTTGTGGACTTGCCCGCTGTTCTCTTCTTCCCGTTGACGCGGCTGCCAATACTTCAAACTGCCATTGCCGCCGGCAAGTTTCTGCTTCCAATACTGCCGGCACTCTCCGGAGCGCAGTGCATGGCGTTCCATCGCCACATAGTCTCGATAAGAACCACTCAACTGGCCGGCACTGGCAGGCGATCTCTGCTGCTCGATAATCGAGAAGTACGTTTGGAACAACTCGGCCAGCATCGACGCCATGCTCCAGCCATCGAGGATCGCGTGATGAAAACTGAGCGTGAATTGGAAACTGTCGCTCGTGCGGCGATGAAGCTCGATACTAAGCAGCGGGGCTTTGGTCCAGTCGAAGGTCCTGGTCCATTTACGTCCGAGATGATCCCGCAAGAACTCTTCCTGCTCGGCATGCGAAAGATCGCGCAGATCAGCTATGTGGACGGGAATTTCAGCCGTTCGCCTGACGAGTTGCAAAGGCTCGCTAAAATCCTGCAGCACAAAGCACGTGCGCAAAGCGGCGTGTTGTCGGGCGAGATGTTCGAGCGCGGTGCGGATTGCATCCGGATTGTAAGGCGCGCGAACGTGATGACTGAAGAGATCGTGATAGACCGCCGTCTCAGGCGCCAGTTCGCTGTGATAAATCATGCCCGCCTGGAGCATCGTCAACGGATACGCATCTTCCACGTCAGCCGGCAGCTTTTGCCGGTCCTCGTCGGTGATCAGTTCAAACGGCAGCGTCGGTTCAAGCAGATCGATCTGCGAGGAGTTCCGGGCAACTGCTGCTAATTCGCGAATCGTTTGATACTGAAACAGATCCTGCAGCGAGAATGCGAGACCACGTTCCTGCGCCTTTGCCAACACCTGCACGCTGCGAATCGAATCGCCGCCGAGCGAGAAGAAATTATCGTCGATACCCACCTGGTCCACGCCCAGTGCCTGCGACCAGATGACTGCCAACAACTGCTCGATTTCGGTTCTCGGCGCGACAAAGTCCTGCGCCAGTCCGTGCCGATCGCCATCAGGAGCAGGCAGCGCTCGCCGATCGACTTTGCCGTTCGCCGTCAGCGGAAACGCATCGAGCCAGACAAAAGACGCGGGCACCATGTGTTCGGGTAATTTCCGCCGGAGAAAATCCTTTAGCTCGTCAATCGAAACGGTGTTTCCTTCGCGGCTGATGAGATAAGCCACCAACTGCTTTTCACCGCCAATGTCTGCCCGCGCTACTACCACTGCATCCAGCAACGCCGGATGCGCGCTGAGCGCTGTTTCCACTTCGCCCAGTTCGATACGGAAGCCACGAATCTTGACCTGCAAGTCACGCCGGCCCAGAAACTCGATGTTTCCGTCAGGCAGATAACGAACCAGATCGCCGGTCTGGTAAAGCCGCGCTCCCGGCACGTCACCTTGTGTGCTGGGAACAAACCGCTCGGCCGTGAGATCCGGGCGATTGAGATAGTCTCGCGCCAACCCGTCGCCACCGATATACAGCTCACCAGTCACACCGGCAGGCACCGGCCGCAGATGTCGATCCAAAATAAACGCCTGAGTGTTGGCGATGGGCCGGCCGATTGGCACTGACGTGCGAAGCTGGTCCAAGTCATGTACCGGGTAACAACACGTGAAGGTCGTCCCTTCGGTTGGACCATAACCATTGATCAACCGGCACGAAGGCAGACCTTGAAAAGCCTTCTTCACATGTGACGGCGACAACGCATCACCACCGGCAAGCAGTTGCCGAACTGGTTGCAGGTCGTCGAGACGTTCGTCAACCATCAGGTGAAACAATCCCGCGGTCAACCAAAGAGCGGTGACGCCGTGTTTCCGCAGAGTTTCGCCGAGGGTGTCGAGCGAAGGCAGCGCCGGCGGCATCACAGCCAGGCGGCCGCCATTGAGTAAGCAACCCCAGATCTCCAGGGTCGAAGCATCAAACGAGATCGGCGCAAACTGCAGGAAGACTTCGTCAGGACCTAAGCGCACGTAATCGGTATTTTTGACCAGCCGCACTACAGCGCGGTGCGCCACGCTGACGCCTTTCGGAATGCCGGTCGATCCCGACGTGTACATCACATACGCAAGGTTCTCCGCCGTCGCTTCGTTGATCGGATTCTGCGTGCTCTCAAGAGAGATCAGGTCATCCCAGTCCGCATCCAGGGAAATCACCTGTCCCCAGTAAGCAGGCAGTTTGTCGAGCAAGTGTTCTTGCGTGAGCACGACCGGCGCTTGCAAGTCTTCGAGCATGAAAGATATTCGCTCTAATGGATGAGACGAATCTAAAGGAGCAAACGCGCCGCCGGCCTTGAGAATGCCGAGCATGCCAACCAGCATTTCGAGTGAGCGTTCGACGCACAGCGCAATTCGAGTTTCAGGTTGAACTCCAAGCCGGCGAAGATAATGGGCCAACTGGTTTGCGCGTTCGTTAAGCTCGGCATAGCTCAACTGCTGGTCGTCGAAGACGACGGCGATCTCCGCGGCCCTGGCTTCTGCTTGTTCTTCGAAGAGTTGGTGAATGCATCGCTCGCGGGGATAAGCAGTCGCGGTTTGATTCCAAATGGATAACTGGTCCACTTCTGCCGTGGTGAGGAACGGAAGATTCAAGACCGGCTGCTCCGGATTCGCGATCAGTCCGGCGAGCAGTGTTTCGAAATGCGCGCCGATCTTTTGCACGGTTTCGCGTGCAAATAACGTTCGTTCGTAACGCAGACGCAGTCGCGGTGCGGCCGGCTTTGGTAAGTTGACGACGAGTGGAACGTCGACCGATCCAAGTGTCTGGACGTTCAGGGCCTTTAGATTCGAGCCGGGCGTCTCGATGCAGTCGTTGAGATGATCGGTTACGACACTTTGGAGCCGTGGCAGTTCAGTTGGATACCAAAAGGCGTGCCGGCGTATCTCGTCGAGTTGGTTTTCCAGCGATCTGATCCACGAGCCAGCCGGCATGTACGGATCGATCCTGACGCGCACGGGCATGGTCAAACTCACCGGTCCGAGCACGTTGTTGGTTAAATTTGCCGGCGACTGCACGTAACCGTAGACGAGATCTTCGTCACCGCTTTCACGCTGCAACAGCAGTGCCCAGGCGCCATGCATCAGAGTTTCAAGATCTATTTGCAAGCGATCGGCAAGTGCTTCGAGCGCCGCGAATGTGTCCGTTGAAAGCTCCGTCACTACCTGGTCGTAACCAATCTCAGCGCTTGCTTGATCGCCGCGCGCATAGATTTCAGCCAGGGAAGTTTGGCCGTTGAAGTCGCGGAGCGATTCACGCCAAAAACTTTCCGCACCCGCGAGGTCCTGCTGTTTTACCCAACTCACGTAGGACCAGAAGGGACTGCCGGAAGCGAGCTGTGGGCTGCGGCCGTTGCCGGCACTCGCGTAGTACGCGAGAACTTCGTGCAGGAGCAGTGAAACGCTTCGCTCGTCGAGTATCAAAGCGTGATAAGTGAGAATCAGGTGACTCAGATCCTTGCCGATGCGGCACAGGACGACGCGTGCGAGCGGCGCTACGGAAGGATCGATCTCTTTAGCCAACTCCTCGCGCTGAAGTTGGTTGAGATCCGCTTCGGAAACTGACTCGTGGATCTGAAGCGCAATCGTCAACTCTCGTTTGACGACCTGAAGTGGTTTATCAAGCCGCTTCCACACAAACGAAGTGCGCAGTATCGAGTGACGTTTCAAGACCTGCTGCCAGGCCCACTCGAGAGCCGGGACGTCGAGAACTCCAGCGAGAGCACAGCTCACCTGGCCCAATTGTCCGGAGGCAAGGACTGCTTCCTGCCCCGGCGACAACTGATAAATGTCCTCTACGTCTTTCATCGTTTGTGTGCTTCTTGTGGCTTACTGCTGATTAGCGGCAAGCTGAGCGAGAAGGTTCTCGAAATCCTTTTGGCTGATGTCGGCGCGCGGAAAATCTTCACGCGTCAACTCACTGCTGGTGAGACGCACGTCGGCTATCCGTTGACCAGGATCTTCGACGACTGCCTGCAACAGGGCCTGGTAACGATTCACCATCTCGACGATGGTCGCTTCATCAAAGAGATCGGTGTTGTAAGCCATTATGCCGGCAACGCCATTGCGGCTTTCGACCAGCGTCAGAATCAGATCGAACTGCACGCTGTTACTCTCAAAAGCAAACGCGCTCAACGTAATCCCAGGAAGATTCAATTCAGACGCCGGAGTGTTTTGCAGGACGAACACCGCCTGGAACAGTGGATTGCGGCTCGGATTGCGTTCCGGTTCGAGTTCATCCACCAGCAGATCGAAGGGAAGGTCCTGATGCGCATAAGCGCCCAGGCTCACTTCCCGAACACGTCCCAGCAACTCACGGAAGGTCGGATTTCCGGACAGGTCCGTGCGCAACACCAGCATGTTGACGAAAAAGCCGATGACGTTTTCCGTCTCTGCCCGATTCCGGTTTGCCATGTCGGTGCCGACGACGATGTCTTCCTGTGAACTGTACCGGTACAAGAGCGTCTGGAACGCCGCCAGCAACGTCATGAACATCGTCACGCCTTCACGCCGGCTCAGCGCATTCAGTTGACGCTGTATCCCGGCATCGATCGCAAAATACGAACGGGCGCCATTGTGCGTTTGCACGACTGGACGCGGGCGATCGAGAGGCAGCACCAACTCTGGCGGCTGTGGTCCAAGATGTTTTTTCCAGTAGTCGAGCTGTGACGCCAGCACCTCTCCCTGTAACCACTCACGCTGCCACGAAGAAAAGTCGGCGTACTGCACGGGCAACTCGGGTAAAGGCGAAGGCCGCTCGCGCGTGAACGCGTCGTAAAGTGTCGCGATCTCTCGCACCAGCACTCCCATGGACCAGCCGTCGCTGACGATGTGATGCATTGCGAATAATGCAATGTGTTCATCCGTATCCAGGCGTAGCAGCCGGGCGCGGACCAGTGGACCAGTTGCCAGATCGAACTGGGCCGCCATGAATTCATCCGTCATCCGCCGGGCTTCGGCTTCTCGCTCCTCCTGCGATAGCTCACCCAAATCAAGCACCGGCAAGGTCAACTCCAGCGATGGAGCAATAACCTGCACGGTGTTGCCCTCCACTATCGCAAAGCTGGTGCGCAAGCTTTCGTGGCGACGAACAACTTCGTTCAGTGCTCGCTCAAGCGCTGCGATGTTAAGTTCACCCTTGAGACGAACCGCCACCGGCAGGTGATAAACCGCTGCGCCCTTTGTCAGTTGTTCCACGATCCAGAGTCTTTGCTGCGCAAAAGAGAGTGGCGCCGTATCGCGGCTTACCCGCGTAATCGGCGGCGCGGCAAGTCCCTGCTCCTGCCGCAAAGCAGCTTCGACGATTGCGGCGAAATCGGCGAGCCTTGGGACCTCGAATAAAGTCAGCAGCGGGATCTCTGCTTTGAATGTCTCTCGCACACGCGAGATGACTTGCGTAGCAAGCAAGGAGTGTCCGCCAAGATCGAAGAAGTTATCGCCGACGGCAACGTGGTCCACACCCAACACTTCCGCCCAGATTCCGGCCAGCATGTCTTCTACCGGCAGCCGTGCCGCGTCAGGTGATTCGTCGTGTTCAAAGACGACGTCTTTCCAGGCGGGCAACGCCCGGCGATCGATCTTGCCGGTAACTCCGACGGGCAGTTGGTCCAGCACCACGAATCCTTGCGGAACCATGTGCGCCGGTAATCTTTCTTTCAAATGCCGTCGCAACTCGGCTGCGGCAACTGCGGCCTCGATGTCGGTAACGACATAAGCCACCAGGCGCATCTCGCCCGACTTGTCCTTCGGGGTATGGACCACAACGTCACGCACGGCAGAATGTTTACGCAAAGCTGCTTCGATCTCGCCCAGTTCGACACGAAAGCCGCGAATCTTCACCTGATCGTCGGCTCGGCCCACGTACACCAGATCGCCGTCCGGCAGATAACGCGCCAGGTCCCCCGTCTTGTACAGTCGTGCTCCGCCGCGACTCGCATACGGGTCCGGAATGAACCGCTCCGCCGTCAATCCCGGCCGGTTCAGATATCCTCGGCCCAGTCCTGCGCCACCGACATACAATTCCCCGGTTACTCCCACCGGCAACAGCCGCATCTGTTCGTCCAACACGTATACCTGCAGGTCCGGCAACCCGCGCCCGATCACGCTCTGCTCTTCCGTCGCCGTCAACGCCCGATACGTCACATGCACCGTCGTCTCCGTGATCCCGTACATGTTCACCAGTTGCGGCTC
>DATELZ010000204.1:0-20514 GCA_035276045.1 Pyrinomonadaceae bacterium
GGGCCAGGCGTCAGTCAATCGGTCCAACGCTGGTCACTCGGCCCAGGCGATCGTCTTCTGCGCCCAGATGCTCTCCGGGTATTTTTGTTGGAACTCGGCGGGTAGCTCGCCGAGCACAGCGTGATCGTTCGTGGCTTTGTAGTGACTCACACCTTTCCAATAAAGCGCTTCCGGCGCGGCTTTCGAGTTGGGATAACGATCGAGCACCTCGGCGTAGCGACGCTCGGCATCCGCCCAGCGCTTGCTCATGAACGCAACCCGCGCCAGGCCCAACTCCAACTGCGCCCGAAACTCATCTTTCGGCAAATAACCCTCAAGCCGAAACCGCTCAACTCCCTTTGCATCGAGTATCACTACGGACGGCGTCCAAACGGAGTCAAAGCGATGGAAATAAGCGGGATGTTCTTTGATATGCGCTTCCAGCGGGACAAAATTCTCGTCGATGAATGAAGCGACTTCATCGTCGTCGTACGACTCGGCCTCCAGCCGAGCACAAGCTCCTCAGGCGGGCGCGGCGCTGAAGTCGATCAACAATGGCTTCTTATTCTCTTTCGCCTCCGCCAGCGCGGCGTCAGCGTCTGTTCTCCAATGCACTTTCATCGGTTGTTTCCTCCTCAATTCATATTGTCAGCAGTCCCTCTCGTTGGTAATCCCTCAATCGAGGTATTTGAACTTGTATCTGCCGTCCTCGTTCTGCAAACTACAAGCACAACGATGAGCAAGCCCAAACAGGATCAGCGCGAGAAGATGTCTTTGCTGGCGGTGCGCAGTCTCGCCAACCAGGCGTTCTCACGCGCAGCAGGCGCGCCACTCATCGGCGGCAACAGCGTTCGACTGCTCCGGGACGCGAAGGAGAATTATCCCGCGTGGCTCGACGCAATCAAAGCCGCGCAGCGCTACGTCCACTTCGAGAGCTACATCATTCACGAAGACAACGCCGGTCGGATGTTTGCCGACGCGCTGATCGAGAAAGCTCGCGAAGGCGTCCCCGTGCGCGTGATCTACGACTGGCTGGGCGGATTCGGCAAAACTTCCCGCTCCTTCTGGAAACGTATGCGCGAAGGCGGCGTCGAAGTGCGTTGTTACAATCCGCCGCAACTCGATTCACCATTCGGCTGGGTGAGCCGCGATCATCGCAAGACGCTCACGGTCGACGGACGCGTCGGGTTTGTCACCGGTTTATGCGTGGGCCGCATGTGGGTCGGCGTGCCCGAGAAGAAGATCGATCCGTGGCGCGACACCGGGATCGAAGTGCGTGGTCCATCGGTGGCAAACATCGAACAGGCCTTCGCGCAAGTCTGGAACATCACGGGCGACGATCTTCCTGCCGATGAAATAGCAGACGCCAACGAGATCCCACCAGCGGGGGACGTGATGCTTCGCGTCGTCGCCACCGAACCGGCGAGCGCAGGCATGCTGCGCGTCGATCAACTCGTCGCCACGCTTGCGCGCGATCGTCTATGGCTGACTGACGCTTACTACGCCGGCACCACGTCGTACGTGCAAGCACTGCGATCGGCGGCGAAAGACGGCGTCGACGTTCGCCTGCTCGTGCCGAATGCATCAGACATCCCGATCCTGAAACCACTGTCACGCTCCGGCTATCGCCCGTTGCTCGAAGCGGGCGTGCGCGTTTTCGAGTGGAACGGAACGATGCTGCACGCCAAGACAGCGGTTGCAGACTGCACCTGGGCGCGCGTCGGATCGACAAACCTCAACATCGCGAGTTGGTTCGGTAATCTCGAACTCGACGTCGTCGTCGAAGACGTGCCGTTCGCGGTGGAGATGGAGGAAACATATCTTCGCGATCTCGAAAACGCCACCGAGATCGTCCTTGACGCAAAACACAAACTGCGTGTGCCGGATGCACCGCCTGGTCAACGTCCCGCGATGACGAGCGGCGGCGGCAGTGGCGGACGCGCAGCCGCAGGCGCTATTCGACTCGGAAACGCAGTCGGCGCGGCATTCACGAATCGTCGCGTGTTGGAGCCCGTGGAAGCGCGCCTGATGCTGATGGCTGGTTTATTACTATTCGGACTCGCCGCGCTCTGGTGGATCTTTCCGCGCGGCTTTGCCTACCCATTTATTTTCATACTGCTCTGGATCGCGCTCGCCCTTTTCTACCGCGCTTACAAACTGAAGTTTCAAGGCGACGATCAAACACTCGTCGATCATCACGTCGAAGCGAAGCAGCAGGTTGATTCAACGATCGAGCGTGAAGCCGGCAACGATCGGCAGGTGATCCGAGGCCGCCAACGCAAGCCGGCTGCGATGGACTGACACCTGGTCCAACTTCAGAGAAGAGTTGTAATAGACGTGATCGAGGTGGAGGATCGGAAACACTCCCGGATACGTGCGGGCACGGCCGAGACGTTGTTCCGGTTCGGCGCTGTTCAGGTGATAACTCAGCAGTCGCGTTGTTAGACCACGAGTCCATTCGTTGAAGTCGCCGAGCACGATTCGCGGAGTAGAAGGATTCTGCTGATCGCCGATCACTTCGAAGAGCCGGTGCGCCTGGTAACGACGTTCGAAAAAGCTCGTGCCTAAATGCACGTTGAAGAGACGCAGTGCTTCTGCCGCCGGTTTGACCTGCACCGCAACCTCTAAACAGCCACGCGGTTCATATCGGCGGCACGTCAGATCGTGATTCTTGTCCCCGACGATCGGCAACCGGCTAAGCACGGCATTCCCGTAAGCGCCGCCTCGCAACCTGCGATTCTCGCCGATGCGGAAATCCATCCCCAGTTCGTCGGCGATCGAGTGAACCTGGTTGTGTTCGCGGGCGGCTTCGTCCATGCCCACGACTTCCTGCAACGCGACGACGTCCGCATCGATCTCTTTCAAAACCTCGGCGATGCGTTTAGGACGCACGCGCCGGTCGAGCCCTCGGCACTTGTGAATGTTGTAGGTTGCAACCCGAAATGATGACCCCGCGGACATACGCAGCTAGCTTACAGAATGAGGCGCGCACTCGTCGTTCTGGACGAGCAGCACTTTACCTTCTTCGGTGAGGACTACGGTTCGCGATGCCGCAAAGGACATCCCGCAAAGAGCATTACAATACTGCGACCAGACCATTCCCAGCGAAACGACGTAGACATTCCGGAAGGTTGAAGCGCCCGCTGTGTACTTCTCGTGACGTGCAATTTTCGCTACATACCCGAACGTGGTGAAGAGCATCTTCGGATAGACAACTTTCGGCTTTCCGGTCCGAAATCCGTCGGAGAGTTCGAGGTAATAAGCGACCGCGCGCTTTGTAATAGCGTAGGGGATGAGCACGCCGTCAAACGACGAACACCACCAACTCCGTTTCCCGCCGTCCTTCAGACCGGCCCTGGCGTTTTGCTTGACGTTGCGTTCCAACGGATAAACAGCCTCTGCGATTTGCAGGAGCTTTTCTTCCTTGTCATTAGCAAACTTGCGCTCGACGCTGACGTCGTGAGGTTCAGTATGACTCAGCACTTTGATCGTCAAAGGATGCGCCAGGTCATAGGCATCGATCATGAAGGGCTCGGAGGTCTGCGCGTGCGCAACGACCGGTAGGGCAATCAACAATAGAAGTATTAAGAGGCGACGCATTGAACCTCCTTTACCCAACTCTTATTGGATTGACACCGTCAACGTGTAGTTTGTCGCACTGCTCGCGGTGTTCACGATCGAAAGCAGATGATCGCCGCCTGACATTTCGAGACTGAAGTTCTTCCCGCTGGCGGTCCCGGCATTGACGACGACCGCGCCGTTGCCCGATTTGATATCGATCGACATCAACTGTCCGGCGCTACCCTTGATCACGTACTCCGTGTAACCTTTCACGCCGATCCGCCCGCGCACTGTCGCCGAACTGGTCCCACGTCGAAAGCTGATCCGTTTCTGCGCCAGCGAATCGGCGCTCGACATAACCAGCATCATCAGCAATGCAACCACCTGCACACCTGTTTTTCTAAGCATCCAAATCTCCTCTCACGTTTCAATACATCACGGACGCGCCGACAGACGCAACTGCGTGTTGGGAGTCGCCCGGCACGGATCGGTCGACCGCTGATCTCCGGGGCGTCTCGCGCTCGCCGGCAGCGTGCGTTCGTCAAGTTTCACCAAACCACACTCGAGTTCCGTCATACGCAACTGCAATCGTTGTATTTCCTGGCTCAACACCGTGATCTCTCGATCGTTCGTATCCGGAGTTGAACCCGTCGAGCGTTGCGACGCGACAACCTGCTGCAAGCGGCTCATGCTCGATTCGAGTGTATAGAATCGCTGTTCGAGCAGACTGATTCTTCGATCCAATCCCGCCGGATCCTGCGTCGCCGTTGCTTCATTTCCGGCAACTCCGCGTCCCGCATACATGATTACGACAGCAATCAGCACCGCGACACCGGCCAACTGAAGTTTACTCATTTAGAAACCTCCCCTTTTGTTTACGAATCGTGGTCATACGATGAAATATCTACCGCTCAGGTTCGTGTCATCTCTTACAATATGCTCGATAATTTGTTGAACTCTAAAAGCGTGCGTAAATTAATCAGCAGTCTTGTTTGGGTAATTGTCGTGTCTGGCATCGGTTTCGCGCAAACCGACACCTTCACGCTTAGTGGGACTGTCGTCGATCAGAATGGCGCGCCGATCTCCGCCGCGCAGGTCTTTCTTTACGCGAGTCCCACGCTGCTGGCGCAAACCACAACCGGCCCAACCGGTGAGTTCACTTTCCCAGACTTAAAAATCAATCACGGTGTTTTGAAGATACGTGCTGCGGGCTTTACCGAAGTCGAACAGCAATGGACCGCCGCCAACATTCCCTTGCGCATCACGCTCGCGCCGCTGCCGTTGCGAGAACTGGTCGTCGTCACGCCCACGCGCACCGGCATACAACTCGGCGAAACATCCGCCAGCGTCGCCGTAGTCTCTTCCGAAACACTCGAACAAACAGCCGCACTGCGGCTGGACGATGCACTGCGCCAGGTCGTGGGTTTTCAAGTCTTCCGCCGCTCCGGAAGCCGGACTGCTAACCCAACGACACAGGGAATCTCCTTGCGCGGCACAGGCGCGAGCGGCGCCAGCCGGGCCCTGATGCTCTTCGACGGCGTTCCTTTGAACGATCCGTTTGGCGGCTGGATCTATTGGGGACGCGTGCCGCGCGAATCCGTCGCGCAGGTTGAAGTGTTGCGTGGCGGCGCGTCGTATCTTTATGGCGGCACGGCCCTCGGCGGCGTCGTCAACGTCATCAGTCGCGCGCCGGAGTCGTCTTCACTTTCCGCGGAGCTGTCGTACGGCAATCAACAGACGCCAAGCGGCTCGCTCTTTGGCAATCTCACTTACGGCAAATGGACCATGAGCCTCGGCGCCGAGATCTCGCGCACTGACGGCTACATCATCGTCGACGAAGACGAACGTGGACCAATCGACACGCCCGCCGCGTCGCGTTATTCAGTAGCTAACCTGAAACTGGAACGAGCGATCGGAAAAACTGGCAGCATCTTTCTGCGTGGCGAAGTCTTCGGCGAATCACGCGCTAACGGCACGCCACTGCAAACCAATCGCACGCACCTGCGCCAGTTGAGCGCCGGCGCTAACTTCGCCAATCAACAACTCGGCAGTTTCAACTTTCGCCTGTACGGCGGCACCCAGGTGTTCGATCAGAACTTCACCGCAGTCTCCGCCGATCGAAGCAGCGAAACGCTCACGCGCGTTCAACGCGTGCCCTCGCAGAACACCGGAGTGACTTTTCAATGGTCACGCACTCTCGGATCGAAACACACGCTTGTGGCCGGCTTCGACGGGCGTGAAGTGCGCGGCGCAAGCGACGAACTCGCCTTTGTGCAAAACCGGCCGTCGTTCTTTATCGGCGCTGGTGGACGCGAACGAACCTTTGGCGTGTTTGCGCAGGACTTCTTCCGTCTGACTTCGCGACTGTTTGTAACAGCCGGCGCGCGCTTCGATCGCTGGCGTGAATTCGCGGCCCTCTCGACAACACGGCCCATCAACAACACTCAACCAACAACCACGCAATCCTTCCCCGATCGAACGGAAAGCGCCTTCAGTCCGCAAGTCTCGATCGTGTACGCACCGTCCGAGCGCGTTTCGTTCACCGCGCTGTTCACACGCGCATTTCGACCCGCGACGCTCAACGAATTGTATCGATCGTTTCGTGTTGGAGACGTGGTAACGCTGGCGAATGAAAACCTGCGCGCGGAACGGCAAACGGGTGGTGAAGCAGGCGCGCGGTTCTATCTCTTCAACCAGCGCCTCGATTCGCGGGTCACTGTTTTCTGGACGGAGATCGCGCGGCCGATCGCAAACGTGACGCTCAACGTCACGCCCGCGCTAATCACGCGCCAGCGCCAGAATCTTGGCCGCACTCGTTCGCGTGGCGTCGAAATCGAAACTGACGCGCGCTTAACGCGGCATTGGACCATCAGCGGCGGCTACCTGCTTGCCGACGCGACTGTGCTCGAGTTTCCCGCCAACACGTCGCTAGAAGGACTGCGTATTCCCCAGGTCCCGAAACATCAGGCAACGTTCCAGGTGCGTTACTCCAATCCTTCCGCGATCACGCTCGGCTTGCAAGCTCGCGCTGGTGGACAGCAATTTGACGACGATCAGAACCGCTTCCCGCTGGGACGTTATTTCACGCTCGACGCGCTTGCGTCACGGCGTCTCACGCGTAACTTCGACGTCTTCGTCGCCGCGGAAAATCTTTTCAATCAGCGCTACCTGATCGGACGCACGCCGCTCACGACGATTGGTCCACCACTATTGCTGCGCGCCGGCATTAGATTTCGTCTTCGCGACTGAATCCACCGGTTGGCCCGACGCAAGATCCACGATCAGCGGATTGTGATCGGAAATGCGCTCTTTCAAACTGTAGTTCAGACTCTGCAAAGTACGTCCAAACTGTGGCGCGAAGCGAAACGGCTGGTCCTTATCGTTCGGATCAGTCAGTCCCATCGGCTTCACAAAGATCCAATCGAGTTTCAGCGCCACTCTGAGCTGGCGTCGGCCCCTCACCCTCAGCTCCAATGTGCTCGCAAACCCTATACTGGCGCGCTCGTTTGAATCGGAAAGCGTCTCGCCGCTCGCTCCGGTCGAATGCGCTTTCGAACCACGAAAGTCAAACGCGCCGCCATCGGCGAAGCGGAAGTCTTTGAGCGTGTCGAAAAACTTCTCTTCCGGGTTCTCCAAAACAAACTTGACGCTTTTAACTGTCGGATCGCTCTTCACCCGCTGCATGTTCACGAGCCCGACCGAGATGTCGTAAAGCAGACCGAATCCGGTCGCATACTTGATTCCCTGCGTGGCCCAAAACTTCGTGCTGCCCAGGCGCTTCTTCACTTCACGTTCAAACGAAGTCGGCGTTGAATCGCTGCCGGACGTGTTCATGTCGCCGGCCAGGACCACCGGATGGTCGATCGGTTGTATCTGCGCCAGCACCTCTTCGAGTTGCTTCAACCGTTCGCTCGGTTTCGACTTTGCTTCGAGGTGCGTCGCCACCACGGTCATCTCGCCGCCCGGAATACTCGCGTCGGAAACATCCGCCATGAGCATCATGCGGCCGCCACGGCGCACTTCGCGCGCGACCTTTTCACCGAACACGATACCGGCGCCTTTGCGCTTGCCTTTTTCGAGTTTCGAGATGCCGTTCTTCTCGCCGGCGTACCAATCGTGTCCCTGGTTCACGAAGCGAACGATGCGAACGTTGCGCAAGGGAAAGCGGCTGAGTATCGCAGTGCCGTGGAGATTAAGCGCGCGCGACTTGTCCACCGTCATGTTGCGCAACATCTCCTGTTTGTTATCGCTCGTCTCGCCTTCAAGCGTCTCAATGCCGAGATTCAGCGGATCGACTTCGACAAACTCAACGCCGAATGCGTAATTCATGCGCATCGCCGTGGCGAGATCTCTTGCGACGTTGCGATAGTCCGTGCGCTTCAAGCCCCAGTCGACTTCGTTCAATATGATGATGTCGGCGCGGCTCAGTTCTCTTGCCTGTTCGAGGATCTGGGCCAGGTTGAATTTCGACGAACGTTCCGTGGCAGGCAGACGGCGAAAGAATCGCTGATCGTTTGTCAGCGCGGCCTTCACGGCGTCGAACTCCAAACCTCGCTCGATGTTCCAGGTCGCTACTCTGACAGTCCCTTCCGGTTTTGCGTTCACCGCTCGCAGTCCCACGGTGTTGCTTACGAATGGCGTCGTGAGCAATCGATTCAACTTGTTCGCAAGCTCTGGCGCCGGCTGTGGCTCTTCGTAGAGTTGGACCAGCTCGTTATAGGTCAACAACGGCGCGCTGGCCGTTTGAGCTTGTATGTTTGCGGTGAGAAGAGAAAGCGTCGGGAGAAGCAGCAGCAATGAAATTAAGCTTCTCGTGAACATTGCACGAGCCGTCACAGGGTTGTTCCTTTGTCGTTGATTCAACTTACGGACGGCATTATTCGCAATCGCAGCGGCTCAACGCAAGGCGTCTCGCAAATCACACCTCGATCGTAAATTAAGCTTTCGGATGCGCGCGCTGAAACGCCCCTTCGAAATAGACCGGTTCCAATCCTGTTGCCCAATACTCCACGGTTACTTGGTTCGGTTGCGACGTTTCTTGATCCGTTTGCAGCACCGGCTTCGTTTCGTCGGATGGATAAAACTCGAGCCACCCGATCCACGTTCCATCCGGCCGCTCGTCACCATAAGTGCGCACGATGTATTCCGTGCCGTCAGGACCAATCACATTCGTCGTATACTCCTGCAAAAGCTTCCCCATTTTCCTGCTCCCCAAGTTGCTAAACTGCGGACATTCTGTCATGAAAACATGTGACAGATACACTTACTGGTAGTGTCTTAATTTCAACTCGGCGTTCTCTGCGTAGCTCTGGGATCTCTGCGTAAACACTGACTTCCAAATCTTTAACGCAGAGTTCACCGAGGGACGCAGAGAACGCAGAGCAAAATAAGACACTACTCACTTACTGCATCTTTCCAGTTCCCACTAACTTCCAACGTTTCACGTTCCGGCAGGGCGATTCGTAGTTGTCGATATGCATTTTGGGCATCTTGCCCGGTTCGGTAACGGAGTACGAAATTGCCGACGCCTTTGACGAACTGCCTGGAAAGCCCGAGGCGCATGAGTCCTCGACAACCGTGCCGAAATCTTCGATTACACGTCTGCGGCCGTTGCGAAATTCGACCAGCGAGGCGATCTCCATCAGCACACCCTGACTCATGTCGCCGCCAGTCATCAACAACTCGTCAACACCATCGCCGTCGAGATCAGTCTTGCGCACGAAGCTGCCTTTGAAATCGGCGTCGACGTCGGCGACGAGTTCCTGCCCGGAGAAGATCGCGACGCGCTTGCTGCCGAAGTTGTCGGCGTGCGACGCGTTACATTCGTTGACGTAGATCACGTATGCAGTTTCACTCCGGCCCGGCGCAGTGAAACTGCCCGTCACCAACTCTGCAACTGATGGGACCACCTGTCCCGCACGGCGAGCGGCGGCGAGATAATCGTTGTCGTTACGAGAAAAGTCACGATCGCATCGAGCCTCGTCAGTCAGGTAGCGGCGAAAGAGTTTCGACAACACCTGACGCTGTGTGACGTTGGAGATTTTATACTTTCGTTCCGTGCTATCTCGCCGGAAGTCGACGAGCACTTCACGCGTCACCGGCTGGCGCTGCCGTTGAGCAATAACACTCACGCTGCAACAAACAATGATCGCGAGCAACAGAAAAATGGTTTTCATGTCCGAAAGATTACACCCGGAGACTTAGCGGCAACAATCTGTTTGAGTAATCGCGTGAATCGCGAGTAATCTGTAGCGCATGAAACACCGAAATCTATCCGCAATCCTGCTTGCTCTTTTGCTAATCGCGTCGTTCTCGATCACAAAGGTTCTGGCCGAAGACTGGACGCAGTTTCGCGGACCAAACGGCACCGGCATCTCGACGTCCAGCGGCGTCCCGGAAACGTTCGGACCTTCCAAGAACGTCGTTTGGAAAACTGCGCTGCCCGCCGGTCATTCGTCACCCGTGTTGACGCGCGATCGCATCTTTGTCACGGCGCACGACAAGGAGAAACTGTTTGTCATCGGTCTTGACCGGCAGAGCGGGAAGATTTTGTGGCAACGCGAAGTGCCGCGTTCGCAGGCCGGCCGTTTGCAGAACGTGAATGGACCAGCATCGCCAAGCCCTGTCAGCGACGGCACGAACGTTTACGTTTTCTTCCAGGATTACGGAATGCTTTCGTACGACCCGGCCGGCAAAGAACGCTGGAAGCTGCCGCTTGGTCCATTCAACATGTTCTATGGTTTTGGCGCGTCGCCGATTCTCGTCGACGACAAAGTGATCCTGCCCGTCGACCAGGACAATCCGGCGTCGTATCTCATCGCGGTCGACAAGAACACGGGCAAGGTGCGTTGGAAGGTCGAACGGCCGGTGGTGATTTCGGGTTACTCGACGCCGATCGTTTATCAACCGAAGAGTGGTCCAAAACAGATCATCGTCCCCGAATCGTTTCAACTTTCGGCTTACTCGGTGGCCGACGGCAAACGCGTGTGGTGGGTTCGTGGTCTCGCTTGCGAGATGAAGTCGATCGCGAGTCACGACGACGAGTATCTCTACATCAATGGTTGGGGCTTTCCGCAAAACCAACCCGGCGCGCAGGTAAAGACGATCACGTTCGAAGAAGGTCTCGCGCGCTTCGACAAAGATAACGACAAGCAGATCGCGAAAGCGGAAGCCGTGGGCGGCGCAGACCCGATGGACCGTATGTTGAAAGCCGCGTTCGAAGCTTTCGACATGAACCGCGACGAGAAGTTGGATACCAAAGATTGGGAAGTATTTCGCGCGATGATGGCTTCGGAGAATGGTCTGCTCGCGATCAAGATGGGCGGCCAGGGCGATCAAACTGCGAACGCGATCCGTTGGCGTTATCAGAAACCCGTGCCGCAAGTTCCATCCACGCTGCTCTACAAAGGCGTGCTTTACATGATCAATGACAGCGGCATTCTCATCTCGTTCGATCCCGCAACGGGCAAGGTGCTCAAGCAAGGCCGGTTGCACGGCGCGATTGACAAGTACTTCTCTTCACCCGTTGCGGCTGACAATAAAGTCTTTCTGATCGGACAAGGCGGACAGGTGTCGGTCATTAAAGCTGCCGGCGAATGGGAAGTGCTTACCGTGAATGAGCTGGATGATGAATGCTACGCGACGCCGGCGATTGCGGATGGGCGGATTTACATCCGAACACGCAGCGCGCTCTATGCCTTTGGGATCTGAGATCTCAGATCTGAGATCTCAGAAACTTTCCTGCCACAAAAATCGAGTCGGGCGGTGTTTACCCCTTTGAGCGCCGAAAAACACACTGATTTGAGCGGAATCAGTTTGCGCATAATTCGCCTACAACTAAAGGGTAACGATGAGAAAGTTTGGCAGCATAGGTGTGCTGTGCCTGCTTGTTCTGCTCGCATGCAGGTCTGTTCTAACAGCACAAACAACCGATCCCGCGATCACCTCACTCAGCGTCCAGGGAATCGTCACTGAAGTAAAACCAGATACACGCCAGGTAATCGTCAAAACTGCCGCCGGAAACGTGGTGACGGTCACGCTCGGCGACCGCACGAGGTTCATGCGGATTCCACCCGGCGAAAAGACTAAAGACAAGTTCATCCCGATCACGTCCACCGATTTCTCAGTCGGCGACAGCGTCTTTGCGCGCGGACGCATGACCGAGGATCGGAAGAGCATGCCGGCGCTCGAGTTTTACGTGATGAGTAAAACTGCGATCGCCGAGAAGCGTAACCGCGAACGCGACGAGTGGACCACACGCGGCCTCGCCGGAACGATCAGCAACCTGAACGCGGCCGCCAACGAGATCACGCTCGACGCACGCACCGCCGAAGGACCAAAACCGATCGTGATCGCCGCCACTGCACAGACGCAGTTTCGTCGTTACGCGCCCGATTCAGTTCGTTTCGGCGACGCGAAGCCGAGCTCTTTCGCAGAACTGAAAGCCGGCGATCAACTTCGCGCGCTCGGCACCAAAAGCGCCGACGGAACTCGTTTCACACCGGAAGAGATCGTCGCCGGATCGTTCCAAACAATCGGCGGCGCGATCGCAGAGATCAACGTCGAGAAGCAGGAGATCAAGATCAACGACATTCAGAGCAAACAGGCTGTGACGGTTGTCGTGACGAAAGACTCGTCGATGCGCAAGCTCACGCCGGAATTGTTGGCGGCAATTACTCCCGCGAGCAACACTCCGGCGAAAGGCAGTGGCGACTTTCAGGAGATGTTCGATCAACTCCCGGCATTCACGCTGCAAGAACTAAAGCCAGGCGATTCTATTCTTATCTCCAGCACCAAGAGCGCCGATCCCACGCGCGTGACTGCAATCGCGATCGTGAGTGGCGTTGGCCCGCTGCTGCAAAACGCCCAGGGAAATCGCGCCGCCGTATCGCTCGGCGCAATGAGTGTCGGTGGTCCATAAAATCATGTCTCCATTAAATAAAACAATTCTCGTTCTATCCTGTCTTTTTTACCTGTGTTTCAACGTAACGGCCCAACAGCGAACCGGTTCGTTGCGCGGACAAGTGATGGATGAACTCGGCGCGCTCGTCGTCGGCGCAAGCGTCACGCTTGTCGCCGCCGATGGCTCACAAAAGAACGCGGCAACCAACGCGGACGGCAGCTACACGATCAACTCCGTAGCGCCTGGTCCATACACTTTGCGCATCGCCGCATCCGGCTTTAGTCCTTATGAAAAGACCGAGCTGAACATCGCCGCGGGTTCCCGAACGACTCACGACGCGCGTCTTGTGGTGGGAATCGAAAAACAGGTAATCACCGTCACCGAAGAGCAGGCCCTGACGACCGATCCGGCAACCAACGCCGACTCGGTCGTGCTCAAGGGCCAGGATCTTGACGTGCTGCCCGACGATCCCGAAGCGCTCGCGTCCGCGGTGCAGGCGATGGCCGGTCCATCAAATGGTCCAAGTGGCGGACAGATCTTTATCGACGGTTTCACGGGTGGACGCATGCCGCCGAAGGAATCGATCCGCGAAGTGCGCATCAACCAGAATCCATTCAACGCCGAGAACAACGGCGTCGGCTTCGGCAACATCGAGATCTTCACGAAGCCCGGCGCCGACAAACTGCGCGCCAGCAGCTTCTTCAATTTCAACGACGAGAGTTTGAATTCGCGCAACCCGTTCGCGCCCACGCGCGCGCCGTTTCAGATACGCTATTACGGCGGCAGCATCAGTGGACCAATCACGCAAGGCAAGTCGTCGTTTTTCCTCGACGTCCAGCGGCGTGTCACCGACGACAACGCGATCATCAACGCGCAGATTCTCAACTCGAACCTGATCCCGACGCCATTCAACGTCGCGGTGCTCGTGCCGAATCGTTTCTTCTCGTTCAGCCCGCGTTTCGATTATCAACTGAACCAGGCGAACACGCTCGTCGTGCGCTACTCCTATTCAAACAGCAAAGCCGACAACATCGGCGCGTCTGATTTCTCTTTGCCTGAACGCGCCTTCAGCCGTCAGAACACGACGCAAACCGTGCAGATCACGGAAACCGCGATCCTCGGTCCGACGCTCATGAACGAGACGCGTTTTCAGTACATTCGCAATCGTTCGGCACAGGACGGCAATAACACGATTCCGACCGTGGTGGTCCAGGACGCGTTCATCGCCGGCGGCTCGCAGGTTGGACTGGCTCACGCCAACGAAGATCGTTGGGAGTTGCAGAACTATTCGACCTGGACCAAGGGGCCGCACATCCTGCGTTTCGGTCTGCGCGTGCGCGGCATACGCATCAACGACTTTTCACCGCAGAATTTCGGCGGCACGTTCACGTTTTCCGGCGGCGAAGCACCGGAACTCGACGCCAATAACCAGATTGTTCTCGACGACGAGGACGAGCCGGTCATGATTCCGATCACCAGCCTCGAACGATATCGACGCACGTTGTTGTTTCAGGGTAACCCGAACATGCGTCTGCTCGGCGGCGGCGTGACGCAGTTTTCGATCGCCGGTGGCAACCCGGAAGCATCAGTTAAACAGATCGATCTCGGCGCGTTTATTCAGGATGAATGGCGTCTTCGTCCGAACCTGACGTTGACGATGGGTTTGCGTTACGAGCGCCAGACGAACATCAGCAGCAACTACAACTTCGCGCCGCGACTGTTCTTCGCGTGGGCGCCGGGCGGCACGAGCGTGGTCACTGGTCCAGGCGCGCCCTCGAACTCTTCGCCGAAGATGGTGATTCGCGGCGGTATCGGCGTCTTCTACGATCGCTTTAGCGAACGAGCCACGTTGCTGGCGAATCGTTTCAATGGCTCGAATCAACTCGACTTTCGCGTGTTCGATCCCGCGGTGCTCGACGCGTCGACGTTCTCGTTGGGTGGCGTCTCGAATGTGCCCACGGCCGAGACGCTCGAGACATTCGCCGCGCCGCAGATCGTGAGGCACATCGCTCCCGATTTTCAGGCGCCGGCGTTTGTCATGACCGCCGTCAACTTTGAACGGCAACTGCCGTCGAAGTTCACCTTCTTCGCCGTCGCCTTCAACTATCGCGGCAAACATTTGCTGCGCGTGCGCAACATCAACGCGCCGCTGCCGGGCACTTACGATCCGGAGAACCCGAACAACAGCATTCGTCCGTTCGGCAACGTCGGCGACATTTATTACTACGAGTCGAGCGCCAATTTTAACGATTATCGCGTCTTTGGCGGATTGCGACGGCAGATGAGCAAAGGCTTCTCGCTGTTCGCAAACTTTGGCGGCGGCAGAGGCAAGACCGACACCGATTGTATCTTCGGATCGATTGGGAATTGTTTTCCGGTCGACAGTTACGACGTGAGCGACGAATACTCGCGCGTGTCGTTTATTCCGAGCGGCAACTTTTTCTTTGGCGGCACTTTTATCGTGCCGAAAATGAAGATCAACCTGAATCCGTTCATCGTCTATTCGATGGGCCGGCCTTTCAACATCGTCACCGGCCGCGATACCAACGGCGACGGGTTGTTTACCGAACGTCCGGCATTCGCCACCGCGCAAACAGATCCTGAAAATCTGCGACAGACGAAGTTTGGCGATTTCGATCTGGCTCCTGGTCCGGGCCAGGAACTCATTCCTAGAAACTACGGCATAGGACCAGGGTTCTTCGCGGTGAATATCGGCATCAGCAGGGCGTTTCAGTTTGGCAACATGCCGGCGCCGACCGGAGCAGCGAATGCTGCGCCTGCTAACGCGCCGGCGAATAGCCCGTCGCCCGAGAAGCGTTACACGTTGACGTTCTCGGTCAACATTCAAAACCTGCTCAACAACACGAACTTGTCAAACCCGATCGGCAACTTGAGTTCGCCGCGTTTCGGCGAATCGTTTTCCACTTCGGGAAGTTTTGGTTTTGGTCCAAGTGGAAGCGCAGCGGCCGGTAACCGCCGCATCCAGTTACAAGTGCGCCTCGGCTTCTAACACGAACCTGCCTCTGCGTATCTCTGCGGCTCTCTGCGTATCTCTGCGGCCCTCTGCGTATCTCTGCGTGTCTCTGCGGTAAAAAAGATATTGACGCAGAGCACACAGAAGGACGCAGAAGGACGCAGAGGGACGTAGAGGGACGTAGAGGGACGCAGAGGGACGCAGAGAAGTATCTTTGTTTGCTTGGACGGAAAAATTTTTTGTCTAATGCTAACATCCTTACATGATCGTCCACCTGGTCGACGGAACGTATGAACTGTTCCGCCATTTTTACGGTATTCGCCGCTTCAAGAAAACTGATCCACCTTTCGGAGCGGTCTCCGGCGTGCTCTCGACAGTCGCGCAGTTGATCGAAGATGGCGGCACGCACGTCGGCGTCGCCACCGATCACGTGATCGAGTCGTTTCGCAATGGTTTATGGCCCGGTTACAAGACCGGCGCGGGGATCGAACGCGCGCTGGTGGCCCAGTTCATTCCGCTCGAAGAAGCACTCTTGTCGATGGGCGTTGTCGTTTGGCCGATGATCGAGCTCGAAGCCGACGACGCGCTCGCGTCCGCTGCTTATCTCGCCGCGCAGGATGAACGAGTTGAGAAGGTTTGCATCTGGACGCCCGACAAAGATCTTGCGCAATGCGTCGACGGCGATCGGGTGGTGCAGATCGACCGGCGCTCGAATGTGATTCGCGATGCTGCGGGCGTGCGCGCGAAGTTTGGCGTCGATCCGAAATTCATAGCCGATTATCTCGCTCTCGTTGGCGACTCCGCCGACGGTTATCCGGGTATCGCCGGATGTGGACCAAAGACGGCGGCGCAGTTGATCAATCGTTACGGAGCGATCGAAGATTTCCCACCCGACACTTTCAACGAAGAAAACCGCGCGTTTGCATTGCTCTTCAAGGACCTGGCGACGCTGCGCACCAATGCGCCGCTCTTCGACGACGTCGAGGAACTGCGCTGGCGTGGACCAGACCCGGGATTTGCGGAAGTCGCCGGGAAGATTGAGAATCAACGACTGTTGCAGCGCGTCCGTAAGTTAGCGAAGCGCGTCGGGACCACAGAATAACCGGATGGCACAAACCACTCCTGCGCCGGCGCCGGCTCCAGAGGCAACTCAGGAAGCACCGGCGACACCGCCTAAATCACGTTACGACCGATCGATCATAGAAGGACCACTGCGTCCGGCTGTCTGGAAGATCGCCTGGCCCACGATGCTCACGAATGTGATCGGCGGCTTGCAGGGAATGGTGGACCATGCCCTCGTCGGCAACCTGGTCGGCTTCAAGGCAAACGCGGCGATCGGCGTGAGCTGGCAGATCTTTATCATCGTCATCGTCTTTATCTCTTCGCTGTTCACGGGCATGAGCGTGCTCGTGGCTCGCTTTGCTGGCGCAGGCGACGAGGAGAAGGTCAACCGCACGGTTTACCAGGCTTTCCTCACCGCGATCTTCATCTCGCTCGGCGTGATGGCGCCGATCGGTTACTTCGTCTCACCTGCCCTGCTCAATTTCGTCAATGCCGCGCCTGACGTTAGAGCCGAGGCGTTGCCGTTTCTGCGGATCATGTTTGTGTTCAGCATCGGCATGATGATCTTTTTCATGCTCAGCGGCGCGTTGCGTTCGGCGGGTGACGCGCGCACGCCGATGATGCTCGGCATCGGCATGACTGTGCTGAACCTCGTGCTGAACGTTGTGCTGATTCGCGGGCTTGGTCCGATTCCGGCGTTTGGCACGAAAGGATCGGCGATGGGCACGTGCATCGCTTCAGGGATCGTGGCTGTGTTTGCGCTCACGAAGCTGTGGCGTGGCGCGTGGGTGGTGTCGATTCCGCGTGGCGAGGGTTATGGTTTTGGTCCGGATTGGACCATCATCAAGTCGATCTTCAAGTTTGGGTTGCCGACCGGTATTCAGGGAATCGCGATGAATGTTGGCGGTGTGTTTATGCTGGCGTTTATCGGATCGCTGGCGCAGAGTGCCGCCGCGCAGGCCGCGTTTGCCATCTCGTACACTCAACTCTTCTCGCTGATTACGTGGACGTCGGTCGGATTGATGGGCGCTGCGGCCGTCGTTGCGGGACAAAATCTCGGCGCGCGTAATGCTGATCGTGCCGATGCCGCAGTTCATGTTGCGGCGCGTTTTGGGTTTGTGGTTGCGGCGTTTGTCGGGCTGCTCTTTCTGTTTCTGCCGCGTCAGTTGTTGGCGATATTCGGCATGCACGATCCGGTGGTGGTCCAGATCGGAGTCGAGTTGCTGCGCGTGTTGAGCTTCTCGGGACTGTTGATCTCAGTGGCGTTGACGTTTACCGGTGGGTTGCAGGGAACAGGCGACACGAAGAGTCCACTCTACATCTCGATCATTTCACAGATCGCCGTTCCGCTCGGACTGTGTTTCGTTATTCAACAGACGAGCACACTCGATCCGATTGACATCTGGGCGGCGATACTCGCCGGACATGCGACGCGTTGTGTTCTCAGTGTGGTTCGTTTTAAACAGGGGAAGTGGCGCAATATTTCGGTCGACATCGATATGAAGAAGTGAAGTTTCCCGCAAAGACGCAAAGAAGAAGGCGCAGTTGCATCAGTCCTATGTCTTCCCTTTACGTCTTTGCGGGAAACTTCTTCCTATTTCGACTTGCCAGCCAAACTCTTCTTCAGCACCTGGACCAGATCGATCACCTTGTGATCGGTATCGACTTCCTCGTCAACTTCGACGACACTGCCGCGTTTCTTCTGTTTCTTCTTGACCAGTTTCAGCAGTTCGTCCGTTTGCTTGTCGGCAAGCTTCGCGGGCGAGAACTGTTTCTTCGACTTCGCGCCGATCATTTTTTCAAACTTACTGACCGTGGCCTTGGTTGGCGCTTTTTTCTTTGGCAGACCGATATCGGATGGCGTGCGTATCTCGTCAGGAAAACGCATCGTCTCCGCGCGGAGTATGCCGTTGTCGGAGAAGATCGCGACGAGATATTCCTTGCCACGCATTACGAACGTCGCCAGGCCGGCGAGTCCGCTCTTGTCCATCGTCCCTGCTAGTAGCTTGTATGCTTTTTGCGAGCCGGCGGCTGGCGTCAGGAAATAGCCACGCTCGAAATACAACGGCGGAATCGAGCCGGCCGGCACGAATTGTTTGAGATCGATGTCGCGCGTCTTTTCCGGTTGCAGCCGTTCGAGTTCTTCGTCGGTGATGACGACGTACTTGTTCTTGTCGACTTCGTAACCACGCACGACTTCATCCGCGTCGAGATCTTTTCCAGTCTTCTCGGCGTAGTATTTTCGCGCGAGCGGTTGTCCGTCTGGTCCTAACATTCGCAGCGAAGCACGATTCGCGCGCGCCGCCGGGAACAGGTTGACCGGGACACTGACGAGACCGAACGTCAACGTGCCGGACCAGAATGGTCGACCACCGGCATTCTCGCCATTGTTCTCCGGGCCGGGTTCCTGTGTTTTGCGTCTCGTGCTAGGCAGCGCGTTTTCCCTTCTTCAACGCCGCGATGCTCTTTTCGAGTGCAGTGCCGAGAGTCGCCGGCTGGCGTTTGCTCTTCACCGCCGCCAATCGCGGCTTACGGCCTTTGGCTTTCTGTTCGATGAACTCCATCACGCGTTTGCGATACTCGTCTTTGTAATCAGACGGATTAAACTCGCCGCGCAGCATGTCGACGAGCTGTGTCGCCATCGCCAACTCTTTTTGCGTCGGCGCAGCACCCGCAGGCTTTGCGAGATCGTCCGCTAAGATCACTTCGTTCGCGTCTCGCAACGTGAACAAGTAAAGATAGTCTTCTACCGGGCGCAGCGCGCCGGCGTAATACTTATTGCGCATCACCCAATGCGCGACGCCTTCTTTCTCTTTGTTCTTGAGCGCCTCGACCAAGGCGAAGTATTCGTTGGCGCCCCCGGCGTCGTCAGGGCCGAGGTAATAAGGCCGCTCAAACCATTGCTGGCTGATCTTGTCCTGATCCACAAACTCGATGATCTCGATGTCGCGCGAGGGCGGTGGTTGTAACGTCTCGAGATCTTCGGCGGTAAGAATTACAAACCTGCCCGGCTCGATCTCGTAGCCTTTCTGAATCTCTTCAGACGCGACTTCGTCACCCGAGTCGGGATCGATCATGTGTTGTTTGACGCGTTGCTTGTTGCGGTCGTCGAGAACGTGGAAACGTACTGCGCGATCCTGGACGGCGGAGTAAAGTTTCACCGGGATCTTCGTGGTCCCGATTTTCAGTTGGCCTTTCCAAATGGCTCGCGCGGCCATTTCAGGTCGCCTCCTCTTCGGATGTCTCGGTTGGTGTCTCGACGCGTGCAGTGTGACAGCCGGGACAGACCAGTTCCATCGATACGGTGTGCTGTACGCATACTGAACAGACGGTACCATCGCAATCGAGACAGTAACCGCCCGTTTGATATGCGTACGAATGGCCGCAGGCCGAGCAAACCTCGGTGCCGCCTTCAAACCACCACGGAGCAGGCCCGCTTTGTTTTACACGCATTGCACGTGATCTGCCTGCTGTTTTACTCGACTTACTCGATTTCAACTCCACGATTCAACGCAATCCCCCGAGCTTTCATAACTAGATCGTCATCGGCTGGTTCTGACCCGTCAACCACCCCTTGCACGTGGTCAACCGATCGTCCCAACGCCACCGCCGCTTTCTCATCGCTCCCCTTAAACGCGCGATCGCGCAGGTTTTTGATTATCTCCCGAGCCTGCGCCTGATCTGTACCTTTATCGTCGACTTCCTGGTCGAGCATTTTCACTCTCCTGTTTTGTTCCAAATCACTTATTTCGTCAGGGAACAGAATGGCAAGTGAAATGCCAAACCATGAGCACCGGGTGATCCGGAACGCCGTTACGCGCGCGACCGAAGCGCCGGAGGCGCGCGACTGAAGCGCCGGAGGCGCGGCCCGAGGGTAGCCAGGGGTGAGCGCGAAGCGTGTTGATTATCAAGACATCATTTACGTTTTGCTATCAACACATCCTTTACACATGCTTACTGGGAGTCGCCCTCTTTGTTCAGGGTTCGTGCCGGCAACAGCACTGCAGTGCTTTTGCCGGTGCGAAGCTCGATTTCG